>NZ_JBHSBH010000008.1:209651-243345 GCF_042650565.1 Nocardiopsis sediminis | reverse complement strand
CGCGCGTAGGGGATGCGCGCGAGGGCGAGCGGGGGGTGCGGCGGGTGGGGGTGCGGGGGGTGGCGGGGTCAGCGGCGGGAGGCGGCGGGGTCGCCGCCCAGGGCCTCGTGGGTCGCCTGGTAGGCCGGCTTGGCGGCGTAGTTCTCGTCGTAGGGCAGGGCGGCGCCGTATCCCGGGAAGGTGTCGGGGATCCAGGAGTGGGCGTCGGTGATGCCCCAGATGGTGACTCCGGTGCAGCCGTCGACGTTGAGGCAGGCGGTGACCACCTTGCGGTAGTCCTCGGCCTGGGTGGCGAGCTCCGCCTGGTCGGCGGGCAGCTGGATGCGGACGTCGAGCTCGGTGATGGTCACCTCCAGCCCGAGGTCGGCGAAGCGCTGGATGTTCTGCTGCATGTCGGCGGGGACCTGGCCGAGGATCAGGTGGCTCTGGAGGCCGATGCCGTCGAGCGGGACGCCCTGCTCCAGCAGCGAGCGGGCCAGTTCGTACATGGCGTCGCTCTTGGCGTTGATCCCCTCGATGTTGTAGTCGTTCAGGTACAGCTTGGCCTCGGGGTCGGCGGCGCGCGCGGCCCGCAGCGCCTCGGCGATGTAGCCCGTTCCGAGGTTGTCGTAGAAGATGCTGCTGCGCATGGAGCCGTCCTCGTTGAACGGCTCGTTGACCACGTCCCAGGCGTAGATGTCGCCGGCGTAGCGCCCGGCGGTGGTGGCGATGTGGTCGGTCATCAGGGTGCGGACCTCCTCGGGGGAGAATCCGCCGTTGCTGAACCACGAGGGCAGCTGGCTGTGCCAGACCAGGGTGTGGCCGTAGACCAGCTGGCCGTTGGCCTGTGCCGTCGCGACGATGGTGTCGGCGCCGGACCAGTTGAACTGGCCTCGGGAGGGTTCGACCGAGCCCCACTTCATCTCGTTGCCGGGGGTGAGGGAGTTGAACTGGGCGGCCGAGGTGTCGCGGTAGCGCTGTTCGCCGTCGATCAGCCAGGCTTCGACCCCGGAGCCGATCCGGAACCCTTGGGCATCGGCGAGCTCGCGGAGGGTGCGGTCATCGGCCTGGGCCGAGGCGGGGGCCGCGCCCATGGCCAGGCAGGCGGCGGCCGCGGCGAGGACCGCACCCCAGCGGAGGGCGCGGCCGGGGGCGGCCACGCGGCGTTGTCGGTGCACGAGGCATGTCCCTTCCTGTCGTCATCCGTACAGGTACCGGCCACCGACGCCCCCGAAGCTTTGGGAGCGCTCCCATATCACGTGCGACAAAATTAACAGGATCGTCAAACGACAACAATAGGAGATGCCCTCGAAACTCTCCGAAATCATGCGCTGGGACGGCGCCGCCCGCCCGAGCCGGGCGGCACTCCCCCGCACCCACGCGCCCCGCCTGCGGCGACACGGCGTGGCAGGTAGGGATATTGCAACACCTGACGCGGTGTGTGAAAGTTTTCTACAAGACGCAGGCGACACACCGCCGCCCGCCTTTCCCCGAGCCCCACGGCTCAGAAGGGAGAGACGTTGTCCAGACCCGACCCGGCAGCAATGCCCGCCCCCGGCGCCCCCCGCCGGCGGATCCCCCGGACGGCCGCTCCGCGCCGCCCCCTGCTCCGGATACTCTCCGGCGCAGTGGCGGCACTGGTCACCGGGTCACTGGTCGCCGCCGCACCCGCGAACGCGGCCCAGCCGGCCTCCCCCGGCACCACCGCAGCCCAGCCCTGCCCACCCGCGACCGGCCACGTGGATGATCGCCAGATGCGCGCCATGTGGATCTCCAGCGTCACCAACATCGACTGGCCCAGCACCCGCGGCCTCGACCCCGCAGCCCAGCAGCAGGAACTCACCGACTACTACGACGAAGCCGTCTCCAACGGCCTCAACGCCGTCTTCGTCCAGATCCGCCCCACCGCCGACGCCTTCTGGCCCTCGCCCCATGAGCCCTGGTCGGAATGGCTCACCGGAACCCAGGGCCGCGACCCCGGCTACGACCCCCTCGCCTTCGCCGTCCGCGAAGCCCACGCGCGCGGCCTCGAATTCCACGGCTGGTTCAACCCCTACCGCGTGGCCATGCACGACGACCCCACCCGGCTCACCGCCGACCACCCCGCACGCGTGAACCCCGACTGGGTCTTCAGCTACAACGGCCGCCTCTACTACGACCCCGGCGTCCCCGAGGTCCGCACCTTCGTGCAGGACGCCATCATGGACGCGGTCGAGAACTACGACCTCGACGGCGTCCACTTCGACGACTACTTCTACCCCTACCCGGCCGACGGCCAGGCGGTCCCCGACGGCGCCACCTTCGACCGCTACGGCGGGTCCTTCGACGACATCGGCGCCTGGCGGCGCGACAACGTCAACCGGCTGATCGAGGAGATCGACGGCCGCATCCACGCCGCCAAGCCCGACGTGGAGTTCGGGATCAGCCCCTTCGGGATCTGGCGCAACGCCGCGACCGACCCCGCGGGCTCCGACACCAACGGCTTCCAGTCCTACGACGGGATCTTCGCCGACAGCCGCCGGTGGGTCACCGAGGGCTGGGTCAACTACATCAACCCGCAGGTCTACTGGGAGATCGGCCACCCGGCCGCCGATTACGCCGTCCTCGTCCCGTGGTGGAACGACGTCGTCGAGGGCACCGGGGTCGACCTCTACATCGGGCAGGCGGCCTACAAGGTCGGCGAACAGCCCGGCTGGGAGGACCCTCGGGAGCTGAGCGACCACCTCACCCTCAACCGCGACTACCCCAACGTCGGCGGCGACGTCTTCTTCAGCGCCGTCCGGCTGCGCACCAACGCCGCCGAGGCGATGCGCATCGTCGTCGAGGAGCACTACTCCCAGCCGGCAACGGCGCCGGCGCCTGTCGCCGGCACCTGGCCGGCGGGCACTGAGGCCGGCCCACGGCCGGACACCCCCGGCTGCGGACGCTGACCGCGCGGGTGGGCCGGGCCGACCGGGCCGGCCTGGCCCACCCCGACGCACGGACACTCAGACACACGGGCACCCGCCCCAGGCGACCGGAGTCAGCGCGCCGGTACCGGCCCCGTACTCGCGCGCGGCACCAGCGCGGCCCCGGGCGTCTCCAGACCGGCGGCCGCCCCGGTGGCGATGTGG
Organism: Nocardiopsis sediminis; assembly: GCF_042650565.1. Taxonomy (NCBI): domain Bacteria; kingdom Bacillati; phylum Actinomycetota; class Actinomycetes; order Streptosporangiales; family Nocardiopsidaceae; genus Nocardiopsis; species Nocardiopsis sediminis. The sequence goes on along the minus strand of NZ_JBHSBH010000008.1, from coordinate 240,253 downwards.
CCGAGCAGCAGCGCCGTGGCCAGGCGGCCGTGCTCGGTGATGTCGCGCCCGACAGCGGTCAGCTCCGGCCGCACCGCCTGGCACAGCGGGGAATCGTCCCACGCCACGATGGACAGCCGCCCGGGCACGGGGATGCCCAGCTCCTGGGCCACGCCCAGGCCGGCCACCGCCATCAGGTCGTTGTCGAACACCAGGGCGGTGGGCGGGTCCGCGGCGCTGAGCAGCCGCCGGGTGACGGCCGCGCCCTGGTCGCCGCTGTAGTCGGCGTGGACGACGTCGGCGCGTTCCAGCGCGAAGCCGCGCGCCGCCGCGGCGAAGGCGGCGGAGCGCTGCTCGGTGTGCACGAAGTCCTCGGGCCCCGCGACCCGGGCGATGCGCCGGTGGCCCAGCCCGGCCAGGTGGCCCACGGCGTCGCGCATGGCGCCGGCGTCATCGGACCACACGCACGGCGGTCCCCCGGGCGCCATCGGCCCGCCGACGACGACGGCGGGCAGCCCGAGGTCGGCCAGCGCGGGGATGCGGGGGTCGTCGCGGCGCAGGTCCACGAGCAGCACACCGTCGACGCGGCGCTCGGCGTGCCAGCGCTTGTGCGTGGTGAGTTCGAGCTCGGGGTCGTCGACCGCCTGGAGCATCAGGGCGGTGGTGCCGTCGCGCAGCTCGTCCTGGACGCCGGCGATCAGCCGCATGAAGAAGGACTCGGTGCCCAGCACCAGGGCGGGGCGGTCGACGATGAGCCCGATGGCCCCCGCGCGGCCGTCGGAGAGCGCCCGCGCGGCGCTGCTCGGCGCCCAGCCGAGCCGGCCGGCGATCTCCAGGATCCGGCTCCGCGTGGATTCGGAGACGCCCGGGCGCCCGTTCAGCGCACACGAGACCGCCCCCTTGGACACCCCCGCGGTCTTGGCGATGTCGACGATGGTCGGACGTCTCATGCCCCTGCCCCCCGGCCGCGCCCACCGGCGCGCCGCCCTCCACTGAACCGGTTCACCCAGGCGAGCGTACCGAACCGCCCCCCGGCCCACGCGGCATTTCCGGGGGCGCGCCCGGCACGGGTTCCGGCACGTCCGCGTCGACGTAGGCGGAACGGACCCGTCCGACCGGGGCCATGGAAACGCCCCGGCCGGTGGGGCCGGGGCGGAGAGGATGAGGGACGGCCCGTTGGAGGCTAGAGGTGGGCCTTGATGAACTGGCTCATGATCTGCTTGGCGGCGGCGCCGGTGATGCGGTCGCCGAAGTCCTGCTTGCTGCCCTCGGCCTTGCGGGCGGCGAGCACCGCCTTGGAGGTGTTGGGGCCGTAGTCGCCGTCGATGCCGGAGCTACCGACCGAGTGGCCCGCCTTCGTCAGCACCTCCTGGAGGAATTTCACGCGTTCCCCGCTGTCACCTTCGCGCAGTCCGACCATGTCGTCCTCCAGACTCCCTCCGCCGCTCCCGGGCGGCTGTGCGAATGTTCCGTCTTTGACCATGGCGTAAGCCGCGTCACCGGGGCACGACGTCGAAATGAAGTCGCGGTGCCCCTTGACCGTCCCCGAGATCGAGGTGTCGGGCTCCATGAGCCACCTGCGCAACTCGCGCACGGCGTCGATCTGCTCCTCGGTGATCGGATCAGACGGCCCGGTCGCCAGTGTGCACGAATAATAGGTCGAATTCCCCCCGGGCTGCGCGGCCTGCTGCTTGTACAGACCACGACCTTCCAGGACATATCCGTGCGGGCACGCCATGAAGGAGTTGCCGGTGAAGTACACCGTGCCCTCACGCCGCGCCAGCCATGTGCCGTTCGGCGTGGTCGGGCACCAGATCCGACCTTCGTAGCGCTCCTGGGTGATGGCGAACGCCGACGTCCGGTGCGCGGCCGTGGCCTTGGGTGCGAAGTGTGTCTGGCGGCGCAGCTCGACCTTCCACATGTCATAGGGCGTGGTCGAGGTGGGCGGTCGGCGGCGCAGCGACGTCGCATGTCCGGCCAGGATGGCGGCGAACTGGAACGCCTCGGCGGCCGCCCTGCTCTTCTGGCTGAGCGACCGGGCGCCGGTCGTCGGGACGACGGTGCCATCGGCCGCCAGAGAGACCTGGATGAACAGTTCGAGCTGGGCACGGGTGAGGGCGCGCAGGAACGCGTGGCCGGGCACGCGTTGCGGTGCGTGCTCGATCAGGACCTTCCCCGCGTCGACCGAGAGGTGGAACTCCGCAAGGTGGCGGTTGCGTGCCTCCCTCCACCGGGGGTCGCCGTCCGACGCGGATCCCGCACGGGGGAACTGATCGCTGGGCGGCCCGAAGAGGGTTCGCAGAGCCGCCCTGATCCGGGCGACGTTGTGGGGGTTCTTCTGCTCCGACTGGTAGATGACCACACCGGTGCTGGGGAGACGGCTCCTGCTTGGGGGCTTGATGTGGCCTTCGGTCCAGAACCAGGCCACCAGTTCCACGAGGGCGTCCGACCACTTGGGTTCGACGGGCAGATCGTCGCAGGGAGCCGAGAGCGGTATGCGGTCCGCGTACTTCAACGACTCGGTGGTCGCCCAGACGCGTTCCCGTCCCTGCTGGGTGCGCTCCGCACTCCCGGTGGCGGCCCACCTGCCGTTAGGCGTCCTCTGCCGCTCGGTCCCGGTGCGCCGGTAGAAGCGCTCGACCGGCCAGCGGTGGGCGGGCGTGGTGAGCGACGAGTGGGAGCGTCCCTCCATGCGGACGAGGTCGCGCGGCATTGCGGGGAAGACGTTCATCGCCAGGATCGGCTGCCATTGGGAGCACCCGGTCTCGTGGTCGAGCGTGAGAACGATGTCGCCCTCGTTGATCTGCTGGAATGTCTTCCAGCCGTCCTCGGTGAGGATTTCGGTGGCTTCGTCCACGCAGTAGCCGATGTCGACCCAGCCGCGGGACGGGCCGGTGTGGAAGTTGCGGGTGTTCTTCCAGTAGGTGATGCACTCCGAATGGTCTTTGTCGGCGAGCCCCTGGTCGCCGGAGTCGTAGTGGATGACCAGTCCGGATTTCGGGTCGGCAGAAGAGGCCGGGGATGCCCCCCAGCCGAGATCCGAGCGGGTGACGTACTTCTGCGGTTCTGGCATCGATAGAGACCTCCGCCTCCAGGGTGGCGGAAACAGAGCCCGGATCGGAACCCCCTGGCGCAATCGGGCGGGATTTTTCACATTGCGCCGAAGGGTGCCCACCGCACCGAAAAAGGGCGACTGGGGATGCGGAAGGCGACCATACCGCTGTGAACAGCGTCAATGGCCAAGGAAGGCTCGGCCCCGCGACCGTCGACCACCTCAGCCATTGCAACTCATAGTCGGATCGTGCAATGATCCATCCTCCCCGCAACGACCTCAAAGTGGGGCTCCTGCGACCAGCCTGCGTGGGAACCGGTGGCGTATCCTGGCTCATCTCGCACACCTGCGCGAGAATGCGGCGAAGGGCCCCTCTCTCGGAATCCAAGGACCCTCGGAACGCCCATCAGGATTGTTCACATTCACCGAAATGCCCTTATAAAGGAGGAATGCCCGCTCGGCACCTTTCTGCGGCCCGCAGTCACCCGCCGGGCCGGGGCGCACGGCGGCCAGCCGTTGCGGAGAGTGTCGACGACAGGTGAGCCCGCGCGATCGTGGGTCGGCGCCGTCAGTGCGCGGCCAGGCCGCGCAGTGCGAGTTCCACCTGGTGGTCGACCGTGCCCGGGTCGGAGCCGGGGATCAGCTGCGCGATGCGGATGAGGCCGAGGAGCTGGTAGGCGATGTCGGCGGCGGTCACGTCGGTGGCGAGGGTGCGGTCGGTGCGGGAGCGGTCGACGGCCGCCTGGCCGACCTCGGTGAGGTGGGCGACGCACCGTTGGAGGTCCGCGTCCGACGGTGATCCGCCCGCGAGGACGTCGACCATGGCCTTGTTGGTGATGAGCCGGGTGATGGTCGCGGTGAAGAACCCCCGGAGGCCGACGAGCGCCGACACCCCTTCGGGCAGGGCGGCCTCGGCGAGTTCGCTGAGGTCGGTTCCCGTCACGGCCTGCACGAGGTGCTCGCGAGTGGGGAAGTGCCGGTAGAGGGTGCCGATGCCGACACCGGCCGCCGCGGCGACGGCCCGCATGTCCACGGCCATGCCGGTGCGCCGGAACGCCTCGCCCGCGGCGGCCAGGATCCGTTCCCTGTTCGCGGCGGCGTCCCGCCGCTGCCTGCGGTCCTCTGCCATGTGTTCACTATAGCGATACGGAACCGAAGTTCCGGTTGGTGCTAGCCTGTTCCGGAACATGCGTTCCGGAACGAAGGCGGGCACGGATGAGAACGATCGTGATCACGGGCGGCACCGACGGGATGGGCGCGGCGCTGGCGCGCCACTACCTGCGAGGGGGCGACCGCGTCGCGGTGATCGGCAGGAGCCGCACCAAGTTCGAGGCGCTGATCGCGACGGTGTCGGGCGAGGATCCGTCGGCGGCGGCGCGGGCGGAGTTCATCGCAGCGGACCTGTCCCTGGTCGGCGACGCCCGCCGAGTGGTCGACCGGCTGTCGGCCGGATACGAGCGCATCGACGCCCTGGCCCTCGCCGCATCGTTCATCCGGCAGCGCCGCCATGCCACCGCCGAGGGGCATGAAGCGTCCTGGGCGCTCTTCTTCCTCAGCAAGTACCTGTTCGTCACCGGACTCGCCCCGCTGCTGCGTGCGGCCGAGCGGCCGGTCATCGTGAACACCGCCGTTCCCGGCGCCCGGCCCGATGCCATCGACTTCGCCGACCCCGAAATGACCAGCGGGTTCACGTTCAAGAGATCCAACGCCCAGCAGCGTCGCGCCAACGAGCTCCTGGGCATTCTCGCCACCGGCGACAATCCTGGCCTCTCCTACGTGACCTGGGGCCCCGCCAGACTGGTCCGCTCCGGCTTCGCCGGTGAGGTCGGCACGGGCATGAGGGTCACCGCCGCTGTTCTCGGGACCCTGCTGGGCCAGCCCTCGGAGTCCGCCGTCCGGCCGATCATCCACCTCATCGACGCCCCGGAGCCGGGCCGGGCCGCCTACCGCGGCGCGGCCAAACTCGCCCTCCCTGCCGGCGACCACGACGAGAAGGACGCCCTGCGCCTGGCGGCCGCGGTCGAGGCCGGCCTCTCCTCGAACGGCTGAGGCCGCCGGATCACGGACGGCGATCGCTGTGCCCACTGTCCCCATCCGACGGCGGTCGCGATGGGCGCCAACCAGGTCCTACGAGGGTTTCGGTGCGGGGCGGACGGTGAGCATCTGGTGGGCGTATCCGACCGGGCCGGCGGTGTCGTGGAGGACGGTGCTGGTGACGCCCTGGCCGGTGGGGCCGAAGGTGACCGTTGTGTCGAGTCCGGTCCAGCGGCCTTCGGGGTGGCGGTGGAGGTGGATCGTCAGGTCGACGTTGGGGAACATCCATTCGGTGGGATGCTGGCGCGCGGCGATGCCGTTGGCGGTGTCGACCAGGGCGATGTAGGACGCGAGCGGGCCGGCGGTCTGTCCGGCGACGAGGTCGAGGCGGGTGGAGATCCAGGCCGTTGCCCGGCCGAGCTGCGGGGCGGCGAGGGGGCGGATGTCCAGGGAGGCGATGTAGCCGCCGGGCCACACGGAGGTCGCGGGCCAGGGGGTGAGCGCGTCGGGCGGGGTGAGGGCCTCGGGGGCGCCGCCGGCGACGGAGGCGGTGTCGAAGGAGCCGAGGAGCCACGCCCGCGCCCGGACCACCGGGCGGTCGGCGATGAGCGCGACGGCTTCGATGAGTTCGATGGTGCGGCCGGGCCGGATCGTCTCGACGCGGATCTCGCACTCGGCGAGGGTGGGGCGCCCAAGGATGTCGAAGGAGATCCGGGCCAGGGCCGGCCCGCCGCCTGGCCGCGCGGCCAGGTAGCGCTCGATGGCGTGGACGATGAGGCCACCGAGCGGGCTGAAGTGCTGCTCGCCGGGATCCCAGGCACCCCCGGTGTGGGGTGTGGGCTTGTAGCGGTGCTCGTCGACGGGTTCGTAGTAGCTACCGGCGTCCAACGGGGTGCTGGCCTCTCGGATCGGGGGTGGGACGTGGCCGGTCCCTGCCCGGTGCGGCCGGGCGGTCGGCCCACAACAAGATAGGCGTGCGGCCGTACCGCTCGGTCTCGGAGCCCATGGCGGCAGGAGACCGGTCGGCACGCGGGCCCGCCCCGCAGCACGTGCGGCGGCCCGCTACGGGGTGCGGCCGGTGATGGCCACCACCCGGTCCAGCAGCGGGGCGTCGGCGGGAACCTCGACGGCGGGGCCCCACAGTTCCGGGACGGGGGCGTCGGGGACGAACCAGGACACGTGGTCGAGGCAGGCGCGCAGCGTCTCCTCGGGCAGGTCGAAGCCCTGGCCGGTGGCCTGGGCGAGGTCCCAGCCGTGCACGACGATCTCTGTGAGTGCGATGTCGCCCCAGACGCGGCTGGGCAGCTCCACCCCCGCGGCGTGGGCGGTGCCCTGCCAGGCCGCCGGGTCGTCCCACGCCTCGCCGAGCTCTCGGACGTGGCGGGCGACGGTCTCGCGCCACCGGTCGCCGAGGCGGGCGGCGGCGGGGCCGAGGCCGGTGTCGGTGGTCTCGTCGTGGTGCTTGCGGGCGACGTCGGTGAACGCCCGCGAGGCGGCGTCGACGTGGTCGATCAGGTCGCCGACGGTGTAGCGCGTGCAGGGGGTGGGGTCGGCGAGCTGTTCGTCGGCGACGGCCGCCAGCAGGCCGGTCATGCGGCGGCAGGCGGGCTTGAGGTCGTTCACGTGTGTCCTCCTCGGGTCGGCGTTCACCTGCGACGCCGGAGCGGCCTCATCGATCCGGACGTCCCCGCGCCACCCGCTCCCGAAAATGTTCGGCCACCCGGGCGCGCGAATGCGCCATCGACACGCGGCCGTGCCGATCAGGGGTGCAGCGCGCGCAGGACCTTGTAGAACTCCGCCTTGTGCTCGAACCCGATTCCGGGGGTGTCGGTGAGGCCGACGTGGCCGTCCTCGACGACGGCGCCGTCGGCGAACCCGCCGGTGGGCTGGAACTCGCCGGGGTAGGACTCGTTGCCGCCCAGCTTGAGCGCGGCGGCGATGTGCAGCGAGAACTGGTGGCCGCCGTGGGGGACGCAGCGCCGCGACGACCAGCCGTGCCGGGCGAGCATGTCCTGGATGCGCAGGTACTCGGTCAGGCCGTAACTCAGGGCGGGGTCGACCTGAATGTAGTCGCGGTCGGGGCGCATCCCGCCATAGCGGATGAGGTTGCGGGCATCCTGGAGGGAGAACAGGTTCTCGCCGGTGGCGATCGGGCCGCGGTACTGCTCGGAGACGATGGCGTTGAGCCGGTAGTCGAGCGGGTCGCCGATCTCCTCGTACCAGAACAGGCCGTAGGGCTCGATCGCGCGGGCGTAGTCCAGGGCGGTGGTGAGGTCGAAGCGGCCGTTGACGTCGACGGCCAGCCGCGATCCGTCGCCGTCGAGGACCTCCAGGACGGCCTCGATGCGCTCGAGGTCCTCGGCGAGATCGGCGCCGCCGATCTTCATCTTGACGACGCGGTAGCCCTGGTCGAGGAAGCCCTTCATCTCGTCCTGGAGGTCGCGCAGGGTCTTGCCCGGCGCGTAGTAGCCGCCCGCCGCGTAGACGAAGACCTTGTCGTCGGGGTGTCCGTCGCCGTAGCGCTCCGACAGCCACCGGTACAGCGGCCGGCCGGCGATCTTGGCGGCGAGGTCGAACAGCGCCATGTCCACGACGCCGACCGCGACGGAGCGCTCGCCGTGCCCGCCCGGCTTCTCGTTGGTCATCATCACGTCCCACGCCCGGGTGGGGTCGAGCTCGCCGTCCTCGGTGAGCAGCGCGTCGGGGTCGGCGCCGAGCAGCCGGGGAATGATCCGCCGCCGCAGGATCTCGCCGGCGCTGTAGCGCCCGTTGGAGTTGAACCCGTACCCGACCACCGGTCGCCCGTCGCGCACGACGTCGGAGACGACCGCCACGATCGAGCAGTCCATGGTGCTGAAGTCGATCCAGGCGTTGCGGATGGACGAGCTGATCGGGACGACGCCCTCGTGCACGGAGGTGATCTTCATCGGCCGGGCTCCTTCGCTGTCGTTCGCGCTGTCCACATCGTGGCGATCTTCATGGTCGATGTCCAAGATGCGGTTGCAGCCCGATTGATAACGTGCGCCTATCGATGACCGCACCCGCGGAGTCCCGGCGCCCCTCCGCGGCGACCGGTCCCGCAGGCCGGAGGGGTGGTGGGGAATGGACATCCGCCAGCTGCGGTACTTCCTGGCCGTGATCGACCACGGAGGAGTCCGCAGAGCCGCCGACCACCTCTTCGTGGCCCAGCCGTCGCTGACCCAGTCGATCCGCCGCCTCGAGGCCGAGCTCGGGACCGCGCTGTTCATCCGGCAGGGGCGCGGACTCGTGCTGAGCCCGTCGGGTGCGGCACTGGTGGACCCGGCGCGCACGGTCGTGCGGGCCATGGAGGTCGCACGGGAGACCGTCACCGCGGTGGAGGGCCTGCGCGGCGGGCGCCTGCGCATCGTCTCCATGCCCTCGCAGGTGGTCAGTCCGCTGACGGGGCTGCTGTCGGAGTTCGCCGCGCGCCATCCGCACGTCGACGTGGCGGTCGCCGCCGCCGAGCGCCCCGACGACGTCCGCGACGCGCTGCACCGCGGCGTCGCCGAGATCGGTGTCGTCGCCTCGGCCGGCGGGGCCGACTCGCTGGCGGACCTCCACCGTGTGCCGCTGGAGTCGCAGTCGTTCGTGCTGGTGGCGGGCGACGACGCGGCGCTGCCGCCGGGTGAGGGCGCCCTCGCGCCGGCCGAGCTCCAGGGGCTGCGGCTGGTCGCCGGCCAGCCCGGAACCGGTAGCCGCCGGGTCGCCGACGCCATCGTCGCGGCGACCGATTGCCGGATCGCGGTGGAGATCGAGCACCGGGAAGGGCTGCTTCCGCTGGTGCGCAGTGGTGTCGGTGTCGCCGTCGTGGCCGACTCCTGGGGCGCGCTCGCCGAGGCCGCCGGCCTGCGGGTGCGGCGGCTGGCCGTCGAGGAGCGCCTCGACGTCGCGCTGGTGTGGCGCCACGAGCGGCTCAGCCCATCGGCGGCGGCGTTCATCGGCCTCGCCGACGCGGAGCCGGGCCCGGGCCGGGCGTGAAGCGGCTTCCGAAGGAACCTCGCTAGGGCGTCGTGGGGACGTCGGCAGTGCCCGCCGACCCGTGTGCGGCGCGGATGATGCGGGCGATGTCGGGGGCGTGAGTGAAGGGGAGCCGGTGGTCGGCGTCGAGCCGGATCGCGGAGGTCGATGGCCGTTCCCGGCGGAGCCGTTCGATGCCGGAGTGCCAGAGGCGGTTGTGGCGCGGTGCGCGTCCTTCGGTGCTGTCTCCGGCGATGGAGGCGGACATGATCATGGTGATGGGACGGTCGATCCTGCGGTAGCGGTCGAGGATCGCGGACCGGACGACGTCGATCTCCAGCTGGAGGGCGAAGACGTCCTGCGCGGTGAGCAGCACCTGATGTTCGGGGCCGCTGGCGGACGCGGCTTTGTTGCGCGCCGCCTGGTCCTGTGCGAGTACGCGGAATTGCGGCAGGTCGGCCTCTGTGATGAAGGGTTCGGGCAGCGGGTTCGCCCCGTCGATGAGGACGAGCCCGGCGATGCTGCCGGGGTGCTCGGCGGCGTAGTGCACGGCGAGGTCGGCGCCGAGCGAGTAGCCCACGAGCACGGGCGGCGCGGGCAGGCCGAGGCGGTCGGGATCGGCCAGCACGGCGGTGAGGTCGCCGAGGAAAGCCGCGAAGGAGTAGGTGCCGGCGGCCGAGGCGAGGCCGTGGCCTCGGAGGTCGAAGGTCACCACGTCGTGGTCGCTCCGCAGGATCCCGGCCAGTTCGCGCAGGTCGGCCTGGGTCGAGTTGAGCCCCGGGCACAGGACCAGCGGCCGTCCCCGTCCGCCGCGGGATACCGGGATGGTGACGCCGTCGTGGTGGACCGCGAAGCGGCGCAGGGCGCCGTCGCTTCCGCCGTTGTGTTCGCCGTCGGTGGGTGTGGTGGTGGTCGTCGTGTTCGTCATGGCGGCCATGGTGGACGGTTGACCCTGCGTCAGGGTCAACCCGGCGCGGCGGCACGGCCTCCGCGCACCCGCGGCCGCGGTCCGTGGCCGGCGGCCGCGAACCGATCGGTTTTCACCGGGCGGGGAGCGCGTTAGCCTCGTCGTCATGACCACAGAGGCGAAGCCGGGCTCCCGCGACCGGCTGCTGGAGGCGGCGGCCGAACTGACCTACCGCGAGGGCGTCGTCATCGGTGTCGAGGCGCTGTGCAAGGCGGCGGGGGTGTCGAAGCGCTCGATGTACCAGCTGTTCGGGAGCAAGGACGAACTCGTGGCGGCGAGCCTGAAGCGGCGCGAGTCCGCCGTCGCGGCCCGGCTGCGGCCCGCGGCCGATGATCCGCGCCCGCCGCGGGGGCGGATCCTGCACGTCTTCGAACGGCTGGAGGAGGACGCGGCCGCGCCGGACTACCGGGGCTGCCCCTTCCTGGCGGCTCAGGTGGAGCTCAAGGACGCCGACCATCCGGCGAGCCGCGTCTCACGCGAGATCAAGCAGAACCTGACGGCCTACTTCCGCACCGAGGCCGACCGGGGCGGGGCCGCCGACCCCGGCCTGCTCGCCCGGCAGCTGGTCCTGGTCTTCGACGGGGCGAGCGCCCGCGCGGGGGTCGGCGCCGATTCCCTGTCCGGTCTGGCCGTCGCGACCGCGGCCACCCTCCTCGACGCCGCCGGGGTGCGCTGAGGGCGGACGGTCACGGCCCGCCGCCGACTCACGCTGACCCCGGCCCGACGCGTCGGTCACGCGGATCCCGGGCCCGCCGCCGGTGCCCGCCAGCCGCCCGTGACCTCCTTGACCGGCTTGTGCGGGAACCGGCGCCGGGCGTACCCCTGCGCAGGCGAATCCGGCAGGACGTAGAGGGTCTCCTCCTTGTCCTGGAGCGGCCGCAGGACGGTGTCCATGAACCCCTTGCGGTCCTCAAGGTAGGGGCCGAGGACGTCCTCGCCGCCGGGGCAGACCGCCACGCAGTAGCCGGACTTGTAGCCGGGGTGGAACGCCAGGCTCTGCCACATGGACGCGTTCTCCGCATCGGTGACCCGGGAGCGGAAATCGGCGGCGTCCCCGCTGTCGGCCACGGTCTGCACCCAGTCCGTGAAGCCGCTCATGAACTCGCGGTAGTTGTGGGTCGCGCACGCGAGGGCGTCGAACGCGCCGTCCTTGCCGATGGCGCCGACCGGACAGGCCGCGACGCACAGCTTGCAGTCAATGCAGGGGGTGTAGTCCAGCGGCTCGCCGTACTCGCTCACCTCGGCGTCGACCAGGACGGTGGCCAGGAGCACGAAGTTGCCGAACTTCGGGTGGATGACGTTGCGGTGCAGGCCCATCACGCCGAGCCCGGCGGCGACCGCGACCGTCTTGTGGGCCACGACCCAGATCCGGCCGGGGAAGCGGTCCATCTCCTGGGGGAAGCCGGACGACGGGTTGAGCGCGCGGTGGCCGGCGTCCTGGAGCGCCCGGGTGACGGTGCGGGCGGTGTGGTTGGCCTGGTCGTCGGTCTGGTGGAACTCCTGGTTGGCCACGCTGCGGGCCGGGGAGCGGGTGTTGTCGCGGTTCATCCGGAACACCAGGGAGATCAGGGTGCGGGTGCCCGGCAGCGCGGCCAGCGCGTGTGCGCGCTCGCCGGCCAGGTCGGGGTGGTCCAGGCTCACCGCGGCCGCGTCGTCGGCTCCGGCGGCCAGGCACAGGTCGCGCAGCCGGGCCGCGTCGATCACCTGCGGCGGGCCGGCGGCGTCTTGGTCGGTTTCGCGCCGGGCGAGCACGGCCTGCACCGAGGGGTGCGCGGCCAGTTTCGCCGGGAGCCGGGCGGTCGTCCGCGGTCGGTCGGGTGTCCGTTCGCCGGTCAATGGGCCTCCCCGATGTTGCAGGTGAAAACCGATCGGTTTACGGTGAGCGGAAACCGATCGGTTTCTCAGTGTGGAGGCAAACATGACGGCAATCAAGGGCACGACCGCGTTCGTCACGGGCGGCGCCCGCGGGATCGGCAAGGCGCTGGTGGAAGGGCTGTACGCGCGCGGCGCCGCCAAGGTCTACGCCACGGCCCGCGACCCGCGCACGGTGGCGCACCCCGATGCCGTCCCGGTGGCACTGGAGGTCACCGACCCCGCGTCCGTGGCGGCCGCAGCCGAACAGGCGCCCGACGTCACCCTCCTGATCAACAACGCCGGCGCCGCCGCCCGGGCCTCCTACCTCGACTCCCCCATCGAGGACGTGCGGCGCGACCTGGACACCAACTTCTATGGGCCGCTACTGGTCACCCGGGCGTTCCTCCCGGTCCTCGAGCGCAACGGCGGGGGCCGCATCCTCAACGTCCACTCCGCCCTGTCCTGGCTGGCCGACGGCACGCCCTACAGCGCCTCCAAGGCGGCCCTGTGGTCGCAGACCAACTCCCTGCGTCTCCAGTTGCAGCCGCGCGGCATCGCGGTGACCGGGCTCCACGTGGCCTACGTCGACACCGAGATGGCGTCGGGCATCGACGCCCCCAAGAGCGCCCCGCACGACGTCGCCACCGCCGCACTCGACGGCATCGAGTCCGGCGCACACGAGGTGCTGGCCGACGACGCCACGCGCTGGGTCAAGTCCCGGCTCTCGGGTGACTTGGAGTCGATGTACGCCCAGCTGGGGAAGTAGGCCGCGCCGCGAGTCCCGCCGCGGCCGGGAGTCCGCTCTGGTGACGGTGGTCGGCGGGCGAGGTGTCGTAGGCGGCGCGGAAGGCGCGGCTGAACGTCGCGGGGTGGGTGAAGCCCCAGCGGTGACCGATGGCACGGACGGGCAGGTGGGCCAGGGCGGGGTCGGTGAGGTCGCACCGGGCACGATCGAGGCGCTGCGCGCGGATCCACGCGCCGGCCGTGGTCCCGGTGGCCCGGAACAGCTGGTGCAGGTGGCTGACGGAAATGTGAAGGGCCGCGGCGGCGGCCTCGGGGCCGAGTCCGGGGTCGTGCAGGTTCTTCAGCAGGAACGCCTGCGCGCGCAGCAGCAGGCTGCGTCGGCGGGTCTCGGGGGTGAGCGCGCTCTCCTCCTCCACGACGTGGGCGAACATCGCCGCGACCAGATCGGCCAGCACGGAGCCGAGCCGCGGAGCGTCTCCGGGGTCCAGGGCGTCGGCGTTCGCGGTGAGGTGGGTGACGAAGCCGGTCAGCAGCGCGCCTGCGCCTTCTCGGTAGGAGATCGGCGCGGTGAGGGCCTTGGCGACCAGATCGCGAGGCAGCCCGACGAGGCCGCTCGGCACCTTGATGCCGATGCCCGCGTACACGCCGCCGTCCGCGGAGAATCGGGAGCCGAAGGGGCGCGAGGAGTCGAAGATCTGCAACTGACCGGGACGGTGCACGGTCTGCCGATCGCCCCAATCGATGGCGCAGGAACCGCTGTGGACCATCCCGACGTGGTAGAAACCGGGGTCGGACGCGCGGATCTGCGCCGCGGTCCGACGGATGTCCATGCCGGGCACGGCCGACGGCCACACCAGCACCGGGCCGAGGGCCAGGTGCCGCTGGCGGATGACGAAATCGGGACGGTCGGTGGGTAGGCTCATCGGCGCGTAGGTCCCGGCCAGCCAGGCCCGCCACCGGTCGAACCGTTCGTCCTCCGGGAAGTCCTCGCTGTCGAACCTCGACTCGACCACTGCGGCTCCTCCTCCGGCCCACCGGCGAATAATCGCCCGCGTAACGGTGTCCTCGGGCTCCATGAGGCCCAAGGGCACGCGGGGGCGAAGACGTCCGGCGCAGGGGGGCTGGATGCGGCAGGTCCGCACCTCGCTCGGGAACGCCGCCCGGGCGCCCGGGCTGATTCGTACCCCTTGGGGCCGACGCGACACAGGAGGCCGGGCCGGGTCCGGCGCCGGACCCGGCCCGGGGTCAGAAGAGCCGTTCGGCCATCAGTTCCGCGGCCATGATCACCGCGAGGTTGGTGTTGGCGCGTGGGCACGAGGGCAGTACGGAGGCGTCGATAACATGCAGCCCTTCGATGCCCAGGACCCGGCACGTGGGGTCGACGACCGTGTCGGGGCCGGCTTCCAGCACGAGCACGCGGTGTCCGGCGGCCGGCGATGTTGCGCGGCCCGGCATCGAAGGCGGCCGATCCGCGGGCTCAGGGAGTGAGGGAATCCCCGCCGTCTCCGGTGCGGGCGCTCCCGGGCTGTGCGGGGGCGCCATGTGTTTTCCGGTGGCCTGCAACGTTGCGCGGTTCGGCTATTGGGCGCGGTGGCGGGCGTCGCACTTACCCTCGCCAACCACGCATCCGTCGACATCGCGCTTTTGACATCCTCGCCCAGCTATAGGAGGACGATTCCCGCCTGCCGTGCCGTTGTCGGGTGCGGCTTCGGGTGGGTTCCTGCTTCATCGCGCTGTGCCGGGACGAGTCCCGGTCTTATCTGCGCTCCACGGGCTGTCACGGCCAGTCCGGCCGCCTTGGCGATATTGACCGCCGCGTTGATGTCTCTGTCCAAGAAGGTGCCGCACGCCCCGCATGCCCACGCGCGGACGTGGAGGGGCTTGGGGCCGTCTTTGACGCCGCAAGCCGAGCAGACCTGAGAGGTCGGCTCGAAACGGCCGACGCGCACGAAAGTGCGTCCGTACCGGGTGGCCTTGTACTCCAGCATGGCCGTGAACCGCGACCACCCGGCGTCGTGTACGGACTTGGCCAGGCGTGTGCGGGCGAGTCCCTTGACCGCCAGGTTTTCCACTGCGATGGCTTGGTTTTCGCGGATCAGCGTGGTGGAGAGCTGGTGGTGGAATTCTCGCCGGGCATCGGCAACCCGCGCATGGGCGCGGGCGAGCTTGATCCGGGCCTTGTTCCGGTTGGCGCTGCCCTTCTCCTTGCGGGAAAGGGCACGGTGTGCCTTCTTGAGCTGTTTCTTGGCTCTGCGCAGGAAGCGTGGGCTGTTGATCTTCCGGCCGTCCGACAGGACGGCGTAGTGCCCCAGGCCGAGATCTATGCCGACCTCGGGCGTGGTGGGTGGCAGGACTTCTTCCGGGCTGGTCTCCACGACGAACGAGGCAAAGTAACGGTCGGCGCTGTCCTTGATGACGGTCACAGTGAACGGGGCGGACGGCAGTGTGCGCGACCACTTCACAGTCACGTCGCCGACCTTGGGAAGCCGGAGTTTCCCGCCATTGGTGATCTTCCATCCGGCGTTCGCGGTGAAGCGGATGGCCTGGCGGGTGTCCCGCTTGGACTTCAAACGGGGTGGCCCCATCTTCGGTCGCCTGCCCTTGAGGGAGTCGAAAAAGTTCCGGTACGCGGTGTCCAGATCCCGAAGGGACTGCTGGAGGATCACCGAGGACACCTCAGCCAGCCATGCCCGCTCGGGGATCTTCTTCGCGCCTGTGAGCTTCTTGGACAGCTCGGCCGGGGAGACGAACGGCAGCCCGGCGGCGCGGGCGTCCTCACGAACGCGGAGCGCGTCGTTGAAGACCACCCGAGCGCACCCGAATGCCCTGGCCAGCGCGGCGCGCTGAGGACCGTTCGGGTACAGGCGAAACCTGTACCTGAGCTGCATGACGATCACCATACACACTCGGGTCCTATCGCCACGCTGAAACCTGAAACTCGATGAACGCACCCGCCGAAGGTTAAAATCTCCAAGCTGGTCAACTCCCTCAATGGCGTCTCCACCCGGCTGTTACGCAAGGCGTACGACATATCTGTGGGGCGGCCGCTTCTGGTCTTTCCAGTCCGGCTCGTACTTCGCTGGAAGCTACAGCGGGGCGTCCCGGTCCCCGCCGCCCGTTCCCGGCTGCCCCGCCTCGGCCAGCCGCTGCAAGGTGACCGGAGCGCCCAGCGGCTGCCTGGCCGCCGGCCGCAGGTCCTCGGCGCTCGGCTCGCGCCCCTCCCCCGCCGCCGCGACACAGGCCGACGCGAACCCGCACACGCGCCCCTGGCACCAGCCCATCCCGGGGCGCGCCATCAGCTTGACGGTGCGCATGTCGCCGGCGTGCAGCTCCTCGCGCGCCCGGCGCACCGTGCCGTAGTCGACCTCCTCGCACCGGCACAGCGTGGTCTCGTCGGTCAGCCACTCGTGCCACAGCGGCGGGACCGGGTGGGCCAGGTGCATGGCGACGGCGAAGCGGCGCAGGCGGCGGACCCGGCGCCGCAGCGCCGCCGTCCCGCGCCCGGCCTCCGGGGCGCCGGTCTCCCCCGCTGCCGCGGCGCCGGCGAGCTCGCCCTCGGCGACGGCCAGCAGGGCGCCGCCCACCCCGGTCGCCTCCCCGGCCACGTACACCCCGGCGACGCTGCTGCGCTGGTCGGCGTCCACCACCGCCACCAGGGAGCGGTCGGCGTCGATGCGCGTGCGCGCCCCCACCGCCGTGACCAGCTCCAGGGAGGGCGTGAACCCCCACCCCAGCGCGACCAGGTCGACCGTGAGGGTCTCCAGCTCCCGCACGATGCTGCCCCGTTGGTCCAGGCGGGCCAGCCGGACGCCGCCGACCCCCTCGCCCGCCGCATCGGGCAGGATGCGCGACACGGCGGTGCGCGTGCGGTAGGGGATCCGGTGCCGGGCGAGCGCCGCCGCGTAGCCGGCGGCCTCGACGGCCTTGGCCGGCACCTGCGCGACCGCCGTGGGGTGGCGGGCCCAGCCCGTGACGCTATTGGCCTCGCACACCGCCAGCACCCGGGCGCCGGCCTCGGCCAGCTGCCGGGCCACCGGCAGCAGGAACGGACCGGTGCCGGCGACCACGGCGCGGCGCCCGGCCAGGGTCCGGTGCCCCTTCAGCAGCGCCTGCACGCCCCCGGCAGCCATGGCACCGGGCAGGTCCCACCCGGGCACCGGCAGCTGCCGGTCGTATCCGCCCGGGCACAGCACCAGGGTGCGCGCGGCCACGGTCGCGGGGGCGGCCGGCGGTGCCACCGAGGTCGTGGGCGTCAGGTGCAGGACGCGGGAGTCGTCGCCGGGCGAGCGGCGCTCGATGAACCACACCTGGTGGGAGCCCACATGGGTGATGCGGCCGCGGTCGCGGTGGCCGTTGAAGCGTCGGCGCAGGCCAGTGAAGCGCCGCCAGTCGTGGTGGCCCTTGGCCTCGTCGCCCCGCGGCCACCGCTCGTCGGGGTGGCGCCAGTACTGGCCGCCGGGCTGCACCCCGGCGTCGACGCAGACGACCGTCCTGCCGCGGTCGGCCGCGGCGGTGGCCGCGGCCAGGCCTGCGGGTCCCGCACCGACCACGGCCACGTCGAACAGGTCGCTCATCGGTCCCCTCCCTTCGTGTCGTCGGCGGGGGCCGCCCGGGTGGGCTCGCCGGGTCCCAGCACCATGCCGTCCTCGGCCGGCACCAGGCATGCCCGCTGGCCGGGGACGCCGTCCACTGTGATCAGGCAGTCGTAGCAGACGCCGATACCGCAGAAGAGGCCGCGGGGACGGCCCTGGTGGCGGGTGCTGCGCCAGGAGCGCACCCCTTCCTCCACCAGGGCGGCGCCGACGCTCTGCCCCGGGTGCGCCGGGATGCGCCGGCCCTCGAAGGTGAGCTCCAGGGCGGGCGGCGCGGCCTGCGCGCGGTCGGCGCCCGGCGTGGCCGGGTCGCGGTGGTCGCCCGGTCGCGGGCGGTCAGTGGGGGACATGCGGTGTCACCTCCGAGAAGCGCTCCGGTGCGAAGGGGGCCGGGTCCAGGTCGGGTGCGTCGCCGGCCATCGCCTGGGCGAGGAGCTTGGCCGACCCCACCGACAGCCCGATCCCGGCGCCCTCGTGCCCGCTGGCGTGCCACAGGCCCGGGGCGCGCGGGTCGTGGCCGATCACCGGGAGGTGGTCGGGGCAGTAGGGGCGGAAGCCCAGGTAGGAGCGCATGATCTTCACCTGTGCCAGGGACGGGAACAGCGCGAGCGCCTTGCCGGCGATCTCGCTCAGGGCGGGGAGCGAGACGGTGCGGTCGAACCCGACCCGCTCGCGCGAGGAGCCGATGAGCACGGTGCCCGCGCGGGTCCCCTCGATCACGGTGGAGGTCTGGAGGCCCTCGTCGGAGGAGAGCGTGGAGGCCACGTACTCGCCGGCGTAGACCTTGCGGTTGATGGTGGGCGGCAGGGGCTCGGTGACCAGCACGAAGCCGCGGCGCGGCAGGATCGGCACCGCCACCCCGGCCAGCTCGGCGATGTGGCCGGCCCAAGTCCCGGCCGCGTTGACCACCTGGCCGCAGGCGATGGTGCCCTGGTCGGTGCGCACCCCCACCACCCGTTCGCCGCGGCGCCGGAACCCGGTGACGGTGACGCCGGTGGAGACCCGGGCGCCCATGCCCTCGGCCAGCCGGAGCAGGTGCGCGGCGAGCAGCATCGGCTGGACCTGGCAGTCCTGCGGGTAGTAGGCGGCCCCGGCCAACCCGGGGCGGATATGGGGTTCGTAGGCGCCGATGTCCGCGGCGGCCACGTCGGTGACCTCGATCCCGGCGGCGCGCTGGCGCCGGGTCAGCTCGCGCAGCCCCGCGGCGCCGTGGGCGGTGGCGGAGACAACGAAGCCGCCCTTGGCCTCGAACTCCCACAGGTGCCCGAACTCGGCGAGGTCCTCGCGCCAGACGCGGTGGGAGTACAGGGCGAGGTCGAGTTCGGGCCCCACTTCCTTGTCCGACACCAGCAGGTTGCCCTCGCAGGCGCTGGTGGTGCCGGAGGCGACCCGGCCGCGCTCGACGACGTGGACGCCGAACCCGGCCCGGGCCAGGAAGTAGGCGCAGGCGGCGCCCAGGGCTCCGGCGCCGATCACCACCACGTCGGCGCTGTGCGTGTCAGGTGTGCTCATGTGCTCCCCACGGTCGCGCGTCGCCTTCTCACAGCAGGAAACCGGCGGGGAAGGGGTCGGTGGGGTCGAGCATGTACTGGGCGGTGCCGGTCACCCAGGCGCGGCCGGTGATCGTGGGGACCACCGCGCGGATGGGCGCATCGGGTCCGGCGCCGGGGATCTCGACTTCGTCGACGAGGCGGCCGGTGAAGGTGGTGCCGATGAAGGACTCGTTGACGAAGTCGGTGTGCAGGTCCAGTTCGCCGCGTGCGTGCAGCTGGGCCATGCGGGCGCTGGTGCCGGTGCCGCACGGGGAGCGGTCGAACCAGCCCGGGTGGATCGACATGGCGTGGCGGGAGTGGCGCGCGGTCGAGCCGGGTGCCTTGAGGTAGACGTGGTGGCAGCCGTGGATGTCGGGGCGCTGGGGGTGGTGGGGGCGGGCCTGGTCGTTGATGGCGGCCATGATGGCCAGGCCGGCCTGGTTGAGCCGCTGGGCTGCGGCGCGGTCGAAGGGCAGGCCGAGGTCGTCCAGGTCGACGATGGCGTAGAAGTTGCCGCCGAAGGCGATGTCGTAGCGGACCTCGCCGAAGCCCTCGACCTTGACGGCCTGGTCCAGGGCGAGGCTGAAGGAGGGGACGTTGCAGATCGTGACGGCGTCGGCGTGGCCGTCGCTGACGGCGACCTCGGCGACCACCAGGCCGGCGGGGGTGTCCAGGCGCACGGTGGTGACGGGTTCGACGACGGGGACCATCCCGGTCTCCACCAGGACCGTCGCGGTGCCGATGGTGCCGTGGCCGCACATCGGCAGCAGACCGGACACCTCGATGAACAGCACCCCGTAGTCGGCGTCGGGGCGGGTGGGGGGCTGGAGGATGCTGCCCGACATCGAGGCGTGTCCGCGCGGTTCGTACATGAGCAGGGTGCGCAGGTCGTCGTTGTTGTCGATGAACCACTGGCGCCGCTCGGCCATCGTCGCGCCGGGGAAGACGCCCACTCCCCCGGTGATGACCCGGGTGGGCATGCCCTCGGTGTGGGAGTCAACGGCGTGGATGACCCGGGTTGTCCTCATGGCTCTCCTTGGAAGGTCGTGCCGGTCCGAGACCGTCAGGTGCGTTTTCCACCGGCCCGGCGCGGCACGCCGGTGTCCGCGCGCGGTTCTTCGCCCCGCTCGGGCGGGGTGTCGTGCATCGATTCTCCGTCGGCGGTCACGGGGCGGGCCGGCTGCGCCGGTACTGGTGGTGGGCGTGGGTGACGAGCACCAGGTCCTCCCAGGCCATGCCCACGCCGGAGAAGACCGCGGGGCACCCGGGCCGGGGGGTGAAGCGGCCCGCGGCCAGGTCGGCGAGGTTGGCGAGGGGGCGCGGGTCCTCGGCCCATTGCTGTGCGGTGCGGGCGGCCAGGAGGTTGCCCGATTCGCGCATGGCCGAGGCGCGGCCTTCGACCACGAGGTCGGAGCGCAGGATGAGGTCGGCGGGCAGTTCGCGTTTACCGGGGCCGTGGACGCCGACCGCGCACACCACGGCGTCGTCGGCGACCGCGGCGCCGTCGAAGAGGGGGGTGGGTGAGGAGGTGACGCAGATGACGAGGTCGGCCGCTGCCACCTCGGCGGCGACGTCGCCGCGGGCCGGGCGGGCGGGGGCGCCGTCGGCGCGGGCCTGGGCGGCCACCGCCTCCACGGCCTCGGGCCGGCGCCCGGCCACGGCGATGTCCTCGGGTGCCAGGACCGCGGTGAGGCAGGAGATGTGGCGCCGGGCCTGGGGGCCGGTGCCGAACACCACGACCCGCCGGGCGGTGGCCGTGGGCAGGTCGGTTGTGGGGCGTTCCGGGGCCTCGCCGGCGGGGTGGCGTTTGGCGGCGAGGAGGTGGCGGGCGGCCATGACGGTGGTGGCCGATGTGCGGATGAGGGTGAGTTCGGCGGCCTCCACCAGGGCCACGGGCGCCATGGTGTCGGCGTCGAAGAGAATGTAGAGGCCCTGGACCGTGGGGTGGCCGGCCCGGGGGTTGCCGGGTGTCAAGGTGAGGACCTTGACCCCGGCGGTGCTGCGCCCCGCTGAGGGCATCATCAGGAACTCCGCGCCCGCGCGGGCGGGGGCGAACAGCCGCGGGGTGTCGTCCTCCGGGTCGACCTCGCCGGCGGCCAGCGCGCGGGCCAGCACGTCGACCGCGCGGGGGGCGTCGATGAGGCGCGCCAGGGTGGCGGCGTCCAGGTAGGCCGGGGCGGCGGGCGCCGGCGGGGTGGGCCCGGGTCCGGGCCGGTCCGATGCGGTAGGGCTCAACGCGGTTCCTCGGCTGGTCGGCGGTGGTGGCGGTGCACGGCGGGTGGCAGGGTGGCGGGTGGAACCCGGGTCCGGGGGGCGGGTTGCGGGCGCCACCGGCGACTCAGCGGTAGCCCTTGGCCAGGGCCTTCTCGGTGTCGCGGCGGACGGTCTCGGCGTGCTCGAGCGAGAGGGGCGAGCGGGGCGGGCGGCAGGCGCCGCCCTTGCGGCCGGCAATGTCCATCGACAGCTTGATGGCCTGGACGAACTCGGTGCGCGAGTCCCACCGCAGCAGCGGGTGCAGGTCGCGGTAGAGCGGCAGCGCCTCGCGGAGGTCCTCGACGTCGCCGGAGGTGGCCAGCCGGTACAGGCGGGTGGAGACCTCGGGCAGGGCGTTGGGGTAGCCCGCGATCCACCCGACCGCGCCGGCCAGGCCGAGTTCGACGACGACGTCGTCGGCGCCGATCAGCAGGTCCAGTTCCGGGGCCAGTTCGCGCAGCTCGTAGGCGCGGCGCACGTCGCCGGAGAACTCCTTGACGGCGCTGATCAGGCCCTCGGCGTGCAGCTCGGCCAGGAGCGCGGGGGTCAGGTCGACCTTGGTGTCGTAGGGGTTGTTGTAGGCGACGATCGGCAGGCCGACCTTGGCGGCGGCGCGGTAGTGGGCCAGGACGGCGCCGCGGTCGGCGCGGAAGGCGTTGGGCGGGAGCAGGAGCACCGATCGGGCGCCGGCTTCGGCGGCCTGCTCGATCCAGCGCACCGTTTCGAGGGAGCCGTAGGCGGCCACGCCCGGCATGACGCCGAATCCGTCGGGGGATGCTGCGACGGCGACCTCGACCACGCGGGCGCGCTCCTCGGCGGTCAGGGTCTGGTACTCCCCCAGCGACCCGGAGGGGCACACCCCGTCGGTGCCGTTGTCGGCCAGCCACCTCACGTGTTCGGCGTAGGCGTCGTAGTCGACGCTCAGGTCGTCGTTGAACGGCAAGGCGGTCGCGGTGTAGAGGCCGCGCCACGGCGTCCGGCTTGAGAGGGTCATCGTTCTCCTCGGCAGTCTGCGATCGGCACTCAATATCATGTGACATTGCACTGATTTCCGCAAGGGTTCGCCGGGGTCACGTGCTCACGGGGCGGTGGCCGGGGCGGGAACCGGGGCCGGCGGCCGTCCGGAAACCACGCGGTCCGCCGAGGCCAGGTGTCACGTCACATAGCATCAGACCGTGACACACGAGGTGACCCCCATGACGTCCGCCGGTTTCGCCCAGGTGGAGAAGGTCCCGGCACGGGATCGCATCGCGCGTGCGCTGCGCGCCGCCATCGTCTCCGGCCAGATGGAGCCCGGGGTCGTCTACTCCGCGCCCTCGCTGGGCGCCAAGTTCGGCGTCTCGGCCACCCCGGTCCGCGAGGCCATGCTCGACCTCGTCCGCGAGGACCTCGTGGAGATCGTCCCCAACAAGGGCTTCCGGGTCACCGAGGTCAAGGAGGCCGACCTCGACGAGATCACCCAGGTCCGCCTCCTCCTGGAACCCCCGGTCGTCCGCCAGGTCACCGGCCTCATCCCCGACACGGACTTCCCGGAGCTGCGGCGGCTCGCCCAGGCCATCGTCGACGGAGCCGCCGCCGGGGACCTGATCGCCTACACCGAGGCCGACCGCATCTTCCACCTGCGCCTGCTGTCCTACGCCGACAACAGCAGGATCCTCGCCCTCGTCTCCGACCTGCGGGCCCGCACCCGGCTGTTCGGGCTGGCCTCCCTGCTCGAGCACGGGGAGCTGGAGGAGGTCGCGCGGGAGCACTTCGCCATCGTCGACGCCCTGGAAAGCCGCGACCCCGAGGCCGTCGAGCAGATCATGCTCACCCACATCCGCCAGACCCGCGGCCGCTGGGCCCACCCGGAGTCCTGACGCCCGGCGCCCCGCCCGGTGCACCCGTGCCCCGGGCGGGCGCGGCACGGCGATCCCGCCGCGACCGGTCACCGGTCCTCGCACCGGGGGCCCGGTGCCGCGACACGGGGTACCGGCAGTACCTTCCTCCTGGGGAAACGCGGTCCTAACGTTGGCGGCATGACCGTTGCGCACCTGAACCCGAACTCCGGTGTCCGTATGCCGGCCCCGGGCTCGGGTGTCCACCGGACCCCGCCCGAGCAGACCTAGGAGCACCCTGTGCGTATCGACCCGCGCACCGCCACCGCCAAGAACCCGCCCGAGCAGTTCACCGGCGACGTCTGGCTGGACCCGATAGCGTTCCCGCGCGAGGACGGCCAGCGGATGGTCGTGGCCAAGGTGCGCTTCGCGCCCGGAGCCCGTACCGCCTGGCACACCCACGCCCGCGGGCAGACGCTGCACATCACCCAGGGCGTCGCCTGGGTGCAGTCGAGAGGCGGGCCGAAGATCGAGGCCCATGCCGGCCAGACCCTGTACTGCCCGCCCGATGAGGAGCACTGGCACGGCGCCTCCGCCGATTCGTTCATGGAGCACCTGGCGATGCTCGAGAACGCCGAGGACCCGGCGGCGACCACCACGTGGCTGGAGCACGTCACCGACGAGGAGTACCTGGTCTGATGGACGCCGCGCGGATCGGGCGTCCATCCGCGCCTGCTGGGCGCGGTCACCCCTCCCGGGTCGGTTCGGCCGTGACGACGACGTCCGCCGGGGCGCATCCCGGCACGCAGACGCGCACCCGGATGTCGCCGAGGCCGGTGGGACGGACGACGGCCGGGCGGAGGGTCCCCGGGGGCGGCCCGAGGACGAGGGGACCCGTCCGGCCCCTGGCCGACACCCGGGGCGGTGACGAATCGACGGTCGGCCGGAGGTGAAATGGCGCGAAATGATCTCGTGTAGTCTGGCGCCCAAATGACTGCGGATTTCCCTGTGGGCGAGCACGCCCCCACCTCTGCCGGCCCCCGTGACGCCTCTTCCCGGATCGATACGTCGGTGCCGCATTCCGCCCGGATATGGAATTACTGGCTGGGCGGGAAGGACCACTACGCCGCCGACCGCGCCGCGGGCGATGAGGTGCTCGCCCGCATCCCCGATATCGTCCACGGGGCGCGGGCCGAGCGGGATTTCCTCGTGCGGGCGGTCCGCCATCTCGTGGACGAGATGGGAATCCGGCAATTCCTGGATGTCGGCACGGGACTGCCGACGATGAACAATACGCACGAGGTGGCCCAGCGGCTGGCGCCGCAGTCCCGCATCGTGTACGTGGACAACGACCCGCTCGTGCTGGCGCACGCCCGCGCGTTGCTGACCAGCACCCCCGAAGGCGCGACCGACTATATCCACGCCGACCTGCGCGATCCCGGGACCATTCTCGCCGAGAGCGCCCGGACGCTCGATTTCGCCGAACCGATCGGTTTGATGCTGCTGGGCGTGGTCAACCACGTCGTCGATGACGCGGAGTCCTATTCCGCCGTCGCCGATCTCGTGGCGGCACTCCCCCGTGGCAGTTACCTCGTCTTGACGCATTCGACCGCGGAGATCCACGGCGAGCCGATGCGCGAGGCGATGCGGGAGATCAACGAACGCGGAGGCACCCCGATCACGGCCCGCAGCCGCAAGCAGATCGAAGGGTATTTCGCGGGGACGCAGCTGCTGGATCCGGGTGTGGTGTCCTGCTCGCTCTGGCGCCCCGACACCACCGATGTGGGTGACCCGTTCGAGGTGTACCTGTTCGGCGGCGTCGGCCGGATCGGGTAGGCAGCCGCGGAGCTCCCTTGCGGCTCCCGGCTCTGTGGCCGTCCCCCGTCCCGGACCGACGCCGGCGGACTGCGCTGAGGGAGCGGAGTCCGCCGACGGAACGCTTCAGGCCGCGGCGGTGCGGCGGGCCGTCATGGACAGGCCGACGGCCTTGCGCCATCCGGGCAGGACGGTGTCGATGTGCTCGCGCAGCGCGGTGAGTGCGGGCTTGTGTTCGCGGCGCTCCTTGCGGGAGATCGTGCAGCAGACGTCGCCGTCGGCGGAGAGCACGGCCAGCACCGCGTCCTCCACCGGGACGTCGGCCAGGTCGCCGCCGAGGAACGCCGTGGTCCTCGTGGTCTCCCGCAGGTCGGCCACCTGGCCGGGATCGCAGAGGCTGGGCTTGCGGGTCGGGAAGATCCCCAGGGCCCGCCCTCGCTCCACCGTGATCGCTCCCTGCTCTTCGAGCTGGTCGCGCACCACCTCCTCGGCCCGGTGCCAGTTGCGGTCCACGACCGTGAACCAGCGGCGCGGCTGGGTCGAGGACGCGGCGTCGAGTACCTCGGCGAGGAATGAGTCGTCCGGCTGTGCGGCCTCGGCGCTGCGCACGACCTTGCCGTCCTGGTCGCGGAGCAGCCCGGCGATGGCCAGCTCGGCCACTGCCGCGCCGCGCATCAGCTGGCCGCGGACCAGCGCGGTGTTGGAGTCGAGCTTGTTCTTGTCGAGGTCGAAGTTGAGCAGGTAGAGGCGTTGGGGCAGGGTCCGGTCCATGGTTCCTCCGCGATGGGCCGTCGATCAGGGTGCGGCTTCTTGGAGAAGTAGAAACCATGCCGCGGCGGCACACTCAAACCGCTCGGCGCGTCCTCCACGTCACCCAACCGGCGTCGCGTGACCCACGTCTCATTGACGTCGGCTTGAGTGTGCCCCGACGGCCGAGTGTGGGGTGTGGCCCGTCCGACCATCTCGCCACTAGGGGCCGTCGCCGGTCACGGCTTCGGCTCAAGGAGCACACGTTGCACGCCCCTTCCACCCTGGTCAGATCCTCACTGGCCCTGACGGTGCTGGCCGCGCTCGCCGGCTGCGCCCCCTCCACGGCCTCCGAACCGTCCGCGCCGGCCGGCGAAGCACCGGAGGGGCTGGAGGATTTCTACACCCAGCAACTCGCGTTCGAGCCGTGCGCGCCCTACGCCGCCACCGATACCCAGGCCGAGACCTTCGCCGATGAGCGCTTCGAGTGCGCCCGGCTGGAGGTGCCGCTGGACTATGACGACCCGGAGGGGCGGACCGCGCAGATCGCGCTGCTGCGGGTGCCGGCCCGGGGTGAGGGCGAGGCACAAGGCTCGCTGCTGCTCAACCCCGGCGGGCCCGGCGTCGCCGGGATGGGCTACGCCACCGCCGTGGCCGACATGCTGGGCGACAACCCGATCACCGAGGAGTTCGACCTCATCGGGTTCGACCCCCGCGGGGTCGGGGCCTCCACCCCGTCCCTGGACTGCTTCACCGACGCCGAGCGCGATGAGGGGGTGATGACCACCACGCTGTCCTCCGGGGCCGACTCCTGGACCGAGGAGGAGACACAGCAGGTGTACGAGGCCTGCGCGCAACGCTCCGAGGGCGCCGACGTACTGGCCAACATCGGCACCCGCGACGTGGCGCGCGACATGGACGTGCTGCGGGCGGTGCTGGGCGACGAGGGGCTGAACTTCGCCGGAACCAGCTACGGCACCCGGCTGGGCACGATCTACGCCGAGACCTTCCCGGGCAAGGTCCGCGCGCTGGTCCTCGACGGCGCGATGGACCCGGACACCGGCACCGCCGAGCGGCGCGCGGTCCAGTACTCGGGCTTCCAGCGCACGTTCGAGGAGATGGCCGCCTTCTGCGCCGAGGAGCAGGGCGCGGACTGCCCGCTGGGCACCGACCCCGACCGGGCGACCGAGGAATTCCAGCAGATCATGCAGCCGCTGCTCGACGAGCCCGTGCCCACCGAGGACGGGCGCGAGCTGACCCACACCGCCGCCATCGACGGGGTCATCGCCGGGCTCTACGCCCAGCAGAACTGGCCCTCGCTCCTGGACGCCATCGCCCAGGTGCGGGAGGGCCGCGGTGACCTCCTGATGGTCACACGCGACCAGTACCACCAGCGCGGCGCCGACGGCGTCTACACCAACTTCTCCGAGGCCCTGCTGGCGATCGACTGCCTCGACGAGCAGCGCCACACCCCCGAGGAGGAGACCGCGATGAAGCGCGAGGTCTTCGAGGTGGCTCCGTTCATGGACACCGGCCGGCCCGTCGAGGCCCGCAATACGTGTGAGGCCTGGCCGGTCGAGCCGACCCTCGACTACCCCTACGCCACCGACATCGACGAGGACCTCCCCGCTCCCCTGGTCGTCTCGGTCACCCGCGACCCCGCCACCCCGCACGAAGGCGGCATCAGCCTCGCCGAGAAGCTGGGCGGGCACCTGCTCCCCGTGGAGGGCTCTCAGCACGGCGTCTCCCTCGTCACCGGGAACACGTGTGTCGACGACATCGTCGCCGAGTACCTGATCGACCTCACCCCGCCGCCCGCCGACGCCGGGTGCGAGATCTGACCCGCCGCACGGCGACCGCCCCACCCTTGCGCGGCCCTGATGACGGGCGCGGGAGGGTGGGGTAGGTCACCCGACCGGATCCCGCTCGCGAGCGCTTGACCATGCCGTTACGGCATGGTCTGCAATGATCGCTACGGAGAGGCGATCGGCCGCAACGCCGAGAAGGGGGCGGGTCATGGCGTGGAGCACCAGCAAACTGGCCGAGTTGGCGGGGACGACCCTGCGGACGGTGCGCCACTACCACGATGTGGGGCTGCTGGAGGAGCCGGAGCGCCGCGCGAACGGCTACAAGTCCTACGGGGTGGCGCACCTGGTACAGGTGATGCGTATCAAGCGGCTGTCGGAACTGGGGTTCTCGCTGTCCCAGATCGCGGAGATGGACGAGGCGGAGGAGTACCCGGAGCAGGCGCTGCGGACCCTCGACGCCGAGCTGGCCGACACCATCGAGCGCCTGGAGCGGATGCGCACGGATCTGACGGTGGTGCTGCACGGGTCCTCCCCGACCGAGCTGATGCCCGAGCTGCCGCCCGAGATGGCGCTGGCCGCCGCCGACGCCGACCTGAACGAGGCCGACCGCTCGCTGGCCGTGGTCATGACGCGGGTGTTCGCTCCGGAGGCGCAGGCGGCCTATACGGAGGCGCTGCAAAACGTTGCGCGCGGCCCCGACGACGAGGCGTTCGACGCGCTGCCGGCCGACGCCGACGAGGAGATGCGGCGCGAGCTCGTGGACCGGCTGCTGCCCACCGCCCGAGCCATGCTGGCCGACCACCCAGAGCTGCGCGATCCCGAGGCCCTGGCACCGGAGGGCCCTCGGCGGACCGCCCAGACGCTCACCACGGCCATGGACGACCTGTACAACCCCGCCCAGCGCGATGTCCTCAGGCGCATCGGGCGCGCGCTGGCGAAGGATCCCGGTCCGGTCCGCGTGCCCTGACCCGCCGCGCAGGTGCGCGGCGACGGACCGGGCACCGTGCGCCCGGCCCGTGGCCGGACCCGACCTACGGAGGAGACAGTGGACGATCGTGCCGGCGACCGCGTGCGCAGATCCGCGGCCGGAGCGCCGCCGCCGGGTGGCGGAGTGAGCGCGCGCCGGGCGGCGGGGGCGAAGCGCCTGCGGCCGTTCAGGCGCCGCGAGGCGCTCATCCGCGCGCTCTACACCATCGAGCACCCCGGTCCGGACGGCGGCCTGGTCACCTACACGGTCCAGATCGACGCGCGCAGGGACGACGGGCACGCCGAGCTCTACGCCGACGGGGTGCAACAGGCGACGGCCGACATGCCGGCCTCGTTCCCCGTCGCCGGCGGGGTGATCGAGGTCGACCTCGCGTTGTCCGGGGTGCGGCGCGTGCACCTGGTCCTCGACGGCGGCCGGGAGCAGCGCCTGGCCCCCGTGGCCGGCACCCTTGAGGACATGCGCGGTGGCCTGCACCGCCGTCATCCCCGGCTGAGCCGGGCGATCGGCTGGCTGGCGATCGCGATCCTGGTCGTCGACCTGACCCTGACCGCTCCCCAGGCCCTCCAGATGATCACGGAGATCCCCAAGATCGCCGACAGCGTCGGCTCCTTCACCTCCCCCATCGCGCTGCCGGCGTGGCTCAACATCAGCCTGACCCTCGCCGCCGCGGCCGCCGCGGTGGAGAGGGTCCTGACGCTGCGGAGCAACCGGGTGCTCGACATCGAGACGTTCTGGACGAGCCTGTGACCGCCCGCCCGGCTCAGGCCCGGGCGATGGCGATGGTGGCCTCCAGGCGGTGGCCCGCCTCGTAGACCATGTACTCCGTGCCCTGGTGGACGCTGTAGGAGGGCGCGGCCGAGCGGCCGTTGTCCGGCGGGCCGGCCAGGGGCCGGTGAATGGTGCCGAGGTGGCGGCGCAGGGAGAAGTCGCGCCCGACCTCGGTGAGCCGGATGTCGCCCTCGCCGGTGTGGTAGGCGACGTAGGTGCTGTTGTTGCGTTCCACCAGGTGTGCGCCCGACACGTTGTCGGCGCCCACCGCCGCGTGATCGATCAGCGGTTCGGGGTCGAAGTCGAAGGAGATCCCGTCGCGCGACCACCCCCAGCCGATGGAGCGCCGGTCGGTGGTGTCGTTGCGCATGAACACCATCACGTAGCGGGAGCCCCGGTCGGCCAGCGGGTGCTCGAACACGCGGGCGTAGGAGGCCTCGGTGGTGCCCTCGGGCAGCATCGACGTCGTCAGCACCGCGCCCTCGTAGGTGAAGTCGATGCCGTTGCGCGAGCGGGCCAGCCGGGTGGTGGTGTTCTCGCCGTGGAAGTACAGCCACATCTCGCGCTCCTGCGCGTTCCACAGGACGTGCGGCGAGGAGACGTGGCTGACCGAGTAGTGCGGGGCCCAGTCGCGCGCGACGATCGGGTTGCCCGGGTGCTCGGTGTAGGGGCCTTCGGGGGTGTCGGCGTAGGCCACGCAGATACCCCCGGGCCGCTCGTGGGGGGCGTAGTAGAGCAGGAAGCGGCCGGGCGCGTCGGGCAGGCGCCCCGCGGTCCCGCGCAGGCAGGGGAAGATGAACTCGCCGGTGGGGTTGTAGGCCAGGTTCGCGGTGTCCAGGGCCCTGCGCAGGTACGTGTACTCCGGCAGCACGGCGGCCGCGGTGGGCGGCGCGGACGCGGCGGCCGTGGACGCGGCGGCGGGAGGGGCGGGCAGCTCGCCGAGTGCGGCGACGGCGGTGGCCGCCACTGCTCCGGTGAGCAGGGTGCGGCGGCCGATCGCGCGTGCGGGGTCGGCGGGTGTCGGGGCGGGGACCTCGGAGGATGTCTCGGGCATGAGGGGCTCCCTTGCGGAGTGCGCCGGGGCGGCGCGTCCGGGTATCGCGGGTCATGAGCTTTGACCGGCGACGATGCGTCGGTCAAGGGCCTAATACGTATTAATGCGTGATTGTCGCCTTCGTCGGGGAAATCCTCCGGAAACCCTTGACGAACGCCACGGACACACCCCAAAGTCGTGCACTAATCCGCATTAGCCCGTGCACAGAGGAGTCCGCTGGTGTCCGACACCGCCGCGCCGCCGCCGACGACGCCGGGCCCGGCCCGCCGGGCGCGGCCCCGCCAGTCCGACATCGCCCGGGCGGCGGGCGTCTCCCAGGCGACGGTCTCCCTGGTGCTCCGCAACGCGGCCAGCGGCGTGGCCCTGTCCCCCGAGACGCGCCGGCGGGTGCTGCGCGCCGCCGAGGACCTGGGCTACGTGCCCGACCCGGTCGCCACCCGGCTGGCGTCGGCGCGCAACGGCATGCTCGGGCTCTACACGTTCAGCACGACCTTCCCCACCGACGTGGCGCACTCCTACTACCCCGTTCTCGTGGGGGTCGAGGAGGAGGCCGCCGCGCAGGGCCAGGACCTGATCCTGTTCACCGGCGCGAGCCGCGCCGCCGGGACCGGCGGCGACGC
>NZ_JBHSBH010000008.1:137414-209616 GCF_042650565.1 Nocardiopsis sediminis | reverse complement strand
GCCGTGTCCGCGCGGCCGACGGCTGCCTGTTCTTCGGCCGGCATGTGCCCGATGACGCGATCCGCCGGCTGAGCGAGGACGGGTTCCCCTTCGTCTACATAGGCCGCCGCGAGGAGCCCGGCATCAGCTACATCGGCGCCGACTACGTCGCGGCGTCGGCCGAGGTGGCCGTGCGCATCGCCGCGCAGGGGCACCACCGCATCCGCTACCTGCGCGAGAACGACGACGCTCCGGCCTCCACCGATCGCGAGCGCGGTGTCGTCGACGGCGCCCGCGGCGCGGGGCTGGACACCGCCGGGCTGGTCGAGCGCACGGACGGGGCCGACGTGGACGCGCGGCTGGCGCGCTGGCTCGGCGAAGGGGTCACCGCGGTCATCACCGAGGAGACCGACACCGGCGCGGCGCTGTCCGGGCTCACCGCCGCCATCGCCCGCGCCGGCCTGAGCTGCCCCGGCGACCTGTCGCTGGCCCTGCTGGGCCGCCCCGCAACCCCCGCCGGAGCGGTCCCCGCGCTCGCCGGTGAGATCAGCGGGTTCAGCGTGCCCATGCGCGAGATGGGCCGGGCCGCCGTGCGCCTGCTGCTCGACCTCATCGAGGGCACCGCCCCAGCCCCGCCGCGGCATGCCCTGCTGGCCTGCGCGCCGGTGCCCGGCGCGACCATCGGCCCGCCGCCCCCGGCACGCTGACCGGCGCACCCTGAACCACCCCCACGCCCCCCACCGCACTGCAACGCAACCCCCACGGAAAGGCGCGCAATGACGGAGAGCAGTACCGAGATCCTGGTCGTCGGAGGCGGGCTGGGCGGTGTCGCCGCCGCTCTGGCCGCCGCCCGGTCCGGGCGCCGGGTCGTCCTCTCGGAGGAGACCGACTGGATCGGCGGCCAGCTCACCTCGCAAGCCGTCCCGCCCGACGAGAACCCCTGGATCGAGCGGTTCGGCAGCACCGCCTCCTACCGGGAGGTGCGCGAGGGCATCCGCTCCTACTACCGCCGCGCCTACCCCCTGCGCGCCGAGGCCGCCGCCTCGCCCACCCTCAACCCGGGTGCCGGGCGGGTCAGCAAGCTCTGCCACGAACCCCGGGTGGCCCTGGCGGTGCTGGAGGAGCTGCTGGCCCCGCACCGCGCCGCCGGCCGCATCACCCTGCTCACGGAGCACCGGCCCGTCGCCGCGCACACCGACGGCGACGACGTGCGCGCCGTCGAGCTCGAAGACGCCGAGGGCGGGCGGCACACGGTGTGGGCGGACTACGTGCTCGACGCCACCGAGAACGGGGACGTGCTGCCGCTGGCGGGGGCCGAGTTCGTGACCGGGGCGGAGTCGCGCGCCGAATACGGCGAGCCGCACGCCCCCACGACGGCCGACCCCGCCAACCTCCAGGGCATCACCTACTGCTTCGCCGTCTCCCACCACGACGGCGAGGACCACACCATCGAGCGCCCGGCCCTCTACGACTTCTGGCGCTCCTACCGGCCCGACTTCTGGCCCGGCCCGCTGGTGGGCTTCTCGGCCCCCGACCCCCGCACCCTCGAACCCGTCGCCCGCACCTTCCACCCCAACCCCGACGTCGACCCCCTGGACGTGGCCGCCGACCAGAGCGCCGACGCCGGCGACAAGGAGCTGTGGGGGTTCCGCCGCATCCTCGCGCGCGGGCTGCACCTGCCCGGGTCCTTCGACTCCGACATCACGCTGGCCAACTGGCCGCTGAACGACTACTGGCTCAAGCCCGCCCTGGAGATCGAGGGCCACGCCGACGCCGACACCGTGCGCCAGGCCCACGAGGAGGCGCGCCAGCTGTCGCTGTCGGTGCTCTACTGGCTCCAGACCGAGGCGCCCCGCCCCGACGGCGGCACCGGGTTCCCGGGCCTGCGGCCCCGCGCCGATGTGACCGGGGCCGAGCACGGCCTGGCCAAGGCCGCCTACGTGCGCGAGTCGCGGCGCATCAAGGCCGTCACGACCGTCACCGAGCACGACGTGGCCATGGACATCGTCGGCCCCCACGGCATCACGCGCCGCCACGACGCGGTGGGTATCGGCAGCTACCGCATCGACCTGCACCCCTCCACCGGCGGCGACACCTACATCGACATCCCCAGCGTGCCCTTCGAGATCCCGCTGGGCGCGCTGCTTCCGGTGCGCATGCGCAACCTGCTGCCCGCCGGCAAGAACGCCGGCACCACCCACATCACCAACGGGTGCTTCCGGCTGCACCCCGTCGAGTGGAACATCGGCGAGACCGCCGGGCGCCTGGCCGCGTTCTGCCTGGACAACGGCACCCGCCCGCACGCGGTCCGCGAGAAGGACGAGCTGCTGGAGCGCTTCTGCGCGCTGCTGGACCGCACCGGCGTCGAGCGGCGCTGGCCCGACGTGCGCGGCTACTGACCGCCCCCGGGGCGGCCGCCCCCTCCACCCCTCCGCCCCCGCCCTACGAAAGGCGCGGACATGACGACCGAACCCCACCCCCCTTCCCGACCCGCCGAGCCGGCCGAACCCTCGGGTGCGACCGTGCGCATCGGCATCGACGTCGGCGGCACCTTCACCGACGCCGTCGCCGTCAGCGCGGACACCTTCGAGCTGCTCGGCCAGGCCAAGGTGCCCACCAGCCACGACCACGCCGACGGCGTCGCCCACGGCATCATGGCCGCGCTGGATCGCCTGCTCACCGACATCGGCGTCGGCGCCGACGACGTCGCCTTCCTCGCCCACGGCACCACCCAGGCCACCAACGCGCTGCTGGAGGGCGACGTCGCCACGGTCGGGATCGTCGGCATCGGCACCGGCTACGACGCCTTCGCCACCGGGCGGCTGCGGTCGCTGGGCCGGCTCCGGCTCGACTCCGGCCGCCCCCTGCCCATCCGCTACACCGGCCTCAAGCACCCCGAGCGGCCGGGCGAGGCGCGCGCCGCGGTCGACAAGCTGTGCGCGGAAGGCGCCGAGGTGCTGGTGGCGGTCGAGCCGTTCAGCGTCGACTCCCCCGAGGGGGAGGACGCGGTGGCCGCCGCGGCGGAGGAGGCGGGCGTGCCCGTCACGGCCACCCACGAGATCACCCGGCTCTACGGGCTCGCCAAGCGCGCCCGCACCGCCGTCCTCAACGCCGGGGTGATGCCGCGCATGCTGGAGACCGCCGACCTGGTCGAGCGCAGCATCACCAAGACCGGCGTCGGCGCGCCGCTCATGGTGATGCGCTGCGACGGCGGGGTCATGTCGCTGGCCGAGATGCGCTCCCGCCCGCTGCTGACCGTGCTCTCAGGCCCGGCCGCCGGGGTGGCCGGCGCGCTCATGAGCGAGAAGGTCAGTGAGGGCGTGTTCCTGGAGACCGGCGGCACCTCCACCGACATCAGCGTGATCCGCCGCGGCCGGGTGCAGATCCGCCACGCGCGCCTCGGCGGCAAGGAGACCTACCTGTCGGCGCTGGACGTGCGCACCGTCGGCATCGGCGGCGGGTCGCTGGTGCGGCTCGGTGCGGTGCGCGGCGGCAGCACCGGGGTGACCGACGTGGGGCCGCGCAGCGCGCACATCGCGGGGCTGCCCTACGCCTGCTTCGCCGCGGCCGACGATCTGCGCGACGCCGAGCTCGTCCGCATCAGCCCGCGGGAGGGCGATCCGGCCGACTACGCCGTCATCGAGGCGGTGGGCGGGCGGTTCGCCCTCACCCTCACCTGCGCGGCCAACGCCGCGGGCCTGGTCGGCGAGGACGACTACGCGCGCGCCGACCCCGCCACCGCCCGCGCGGCGCTGGAGCCGCTGGCGCGCCTCCTGGGCACCGACGTCGACGGCGCCGCCCGGGCCGTGCTCCAGAAGGCGACCGACCGGATCGAGTCCACGGTGGCCGGGCTCATCGACGACCACGGGCTCGACCGGGACGTGTCCACGCTGGTGGGCGGGGGCGGCGGCGCGGCCACCGTCACCCCCTACCTGGGCACGCGCATGGGGCTGGCGGCGCGCATCGCCGCGCACAGCGAGGTGATCAGCCCGCTGGGGGTCGCGCTGGCGCTGGTGCGGGAGTCGGTGGAGCGCATCATCCCCGGCGCCGGCCACGCCGATGTGCTGGCGGTGCGCACCGAGGCCGAGCAGGCGGTGCTGCGCCAGGGGGCCGACCCCGCGGCGGTCGAGGTGGACGTCACCGTCGACCCGCAGCGCAACCTCGTCTCCGCGGTCGCCAGCGGCGCCACCGAGCTGCGCACCAAGGACCGCGCACGTGCCGTCGGGCCTGAGGATGCCCGCCTGACGGCGGCCGCGAGCCTGGGAGCGCCGCCCGGGGAGGTCCGGGAACTGGCCGCCACCGCCCAATACCGCGTACTCGGCCATACCCGCAAGCCCACCGGCCTGATGCGCCGGTTCACCCGCGAACGCACCCAGGTCCGCGTGGTCGACACCGAAGGTGTGGTGCGGCTGCACAGCGCCGACGCCCACGTCGACACCATGACCGCGGGCGAGGCCGAGGCCCGCCTCAAGGAGCTGGTGGAGGAGCGCACCTCCTACGGCGACGGCGGCTCCCGCGCCCCGGCCGTGTGGCTGCTGCTGGGCCCCAAGCTCGTAGACCTCTCCGGGGTGCTTGACGCCGGCCACCTGCTCGCCCTGGCGGCGACCGAGACCGGCGGGCGCCTGCCCGGCGAGGACCTGGTCGCGATCATGGAGGAACGCCGATGACCGCGCCGGCTCCCGGGACCGGGGGGACAGGGGGGATCGCCGTGGACCCCGCCGCGGCGCGCGGTTTCGCACCGGGGGATGGCACGCAACATGGCCGCGGCCCTGCCACCCCCGCGCCTGAGGGAGGTGGCGGTGATGTCGCCGCCCAGCGAGGCATCGCCCCGGCGGAACGCTACGCGGAGCTCGCCGCGCTGGACGACGTCGAACTCGGCGCCCGGCTACTCGCGGACACGCCCACCCACGAGGGCAGAGACCCCGAGCGGCTGCGCGCGTGGGCGCGCATTGCGATCGCGGTCGGCACGGAGATGGCCGACGATGCCACCGTGGTCGGCGCGGAAACGACCCACGGTCCCATGGCGCTCGGCAGGGAAGTGACCCCGGCCCGAGGGGCCGGCCCGGGCGGCAACGGGGCCGATCCGCAGGTCGTCAAATCCACCGGTGGGCTCGGCCGCGGTGAGGTGCTGCTGGCGGAGTACCGGCACCGGGCGCGCGGCGGCACGGTCGTCCTCTACACCGACGCCCTCGACTATGCGAGCGGCGTCGCCGAGGCCGCGGGCTGGGCGGCGGACTTCCCGCCCGAAGCCGTCCGCGCCGCCGCCCTGGACCACGAGCGCGCGCACCGGCTGCTGCACGGCTCCCGCGGCCGCGAGCTGCGGCGCCGGCTCGACCACACGGCGGCCGCGATCGGGCGGCTGCGCATCCGCGGGCACGTGGTCGGCGCCGACGAGATCGCCGCGCACGCCTACGCCCGCCGGCGCGGCCGGATGCGGCGCAGCCCGCTGCTGCTCACCGCCGCCATCGCCGAGACCCTTGCCCACGCCGGTCCGCCCGCCTCGGCGGCGCCGGCGCCCGTCCCGTTCCCCGGAGGCTCAGCATGACCGCGTTCGCCATCCTCGCGGTGATGGCGGTGGGCGTGGGGCTGATGCTCACGCGCCGCCTGCCGACCGCATTCGCCCTCGTCCTGCTGTCCGTCGCCATCGCGCTCCTCGCGGGCGCGCCGTTGACGGGCGAGGAGGGCAGCGTCACCGTCACCGTCCTCCAGGAGGGCGCCCCGATGCTGGCGTCCACCATGGTCGCCATCCTGCTCGGCTGCTGGCTGGGCACCCTGATGTCGGAGGCGGGCATCGCCTCCACGCTCGTCCGCAAGATCGTGGAGTTCGGCGGGGAGCGGCCGTCGGTGGTGGCGGTCGGCGTGTTCGCCGTCGCGATCCTGTGCGGCAGCATCACCGGCTCGGCACCGGCGGCCATGCTCGCCGGCGTGGTGGGCATCCCCGCGATGATCGCGGTCGGGGTGCCACCGGTGGTGGCGGCGGGGACGGTGCTCGTCGGCATCGCGGCGGGGCTGCCGCTGGAGCTGATCAACTGGCAGTTCCTCTCCGACGCCATCGGTGTCCCCGTCTCGACGGTGCAGCACTTCCAGCTGCGGATGTTCCCGATCGCGGTGGCCGGCGGCCTGGCCTACATCCTGATCGAGATGCGCCGCCGCGGCGCCCGCCACACCTGGGCGGTGCGCGTCCCGGCGGGGGGCGCGGGCAGCGGCTCCGGCTCAGGGGCGGACGGCGGCTCCGGCTCGGGATCCGACGGTGACGCCCGCGGATCGGGGGCCGACGGGGGCCGCACGGGCGCCCTCGCCCGCGCGGCGCGGCGCCGGGAGCGCCGCGGCGACGCCCCCTGGTACGCGCTGCTCACGCCCATCGTGCCGATCGGGCTCGCCCTGGGCCTGGAGATCCCGATCGTGCCGGCGCTCCTGGTCGGCCTGGTGTACGCGCTGGTCACCGCGGTGCGCTGGCGCGATATGGCGACGACGGCGCTGCGCACCCTCTACCGCTCCTTCGACGTGGCGGCGCCGCCGATCGTGCTGTTCATCGCGATCGGCATGCTGCTGGCGGCGGTCGGCCTGCCCGGCGCGGTCGACGCCCTCAGCCCGATCGTCACCGCGATCAGCCCGAGCCACCCGCTGCTGTTCGTCGCGGTCTTCGCGGTCCTGGTGCCGCTGTGCCTGTACCGCGGACCGATGAACATCTTCGGTCTGGGCGCCGGGGTGGCGGGGGTCCTGATCTCCGGCGGCATCTACCCGCCGCCCGCGGTCCTGGGCATGATGGCGTCCTACGGCCAGGTTCTGGGCGTCTCCGACCCCACCAGCACCCAGACCGTCTGGAGCGCCCAGTACGCGGGGGTCCGCCCCGAGAGGTCCATGCTCTCGACGCTCCCCTACACCTGGGTGGTCGCCATCGCCGGCCTGTCCCTCACGGTGTGGCTGTACCTGCTCTAGCCCACCCGCCCCCCGATCCGCGCGCCACGGCCCGACCGCTCCCCGGCAGGGCCGTGGCGTCGCGCTTCCACTGCTCGCCACCGTCCGGGTCGGCTCGGTGGCGTGGCACGCCGGCCAGGTGCCTTCGCGGCGGGCCGGCCGGCGTGTGCCGGGGTGATCGGGCGTCCTAACCCTCGTGGTCGAACAGGAACGTCGGCAGACCCAGGAGAAGGAAGCCGAAGCCGAAGACGATGAACGCCCAGCCGACCCAGAGCGCTCTGCGGGCCCGCCGGCGAATCTCGTCCGCGCCGGTGTCGGATCCGATGGAGATGGACAACAGCAGGTCGTCGTCGGGAGCGCGGCGGGCGCGGATCACCGGTTCGTGCGTGGCGGGGTCGTGGGTCAGCCGACCCACAACGGTGGTCTCGGCGCCCTCGGGCACCCGCCACTCGGTGAGGTCGACCCGGCGGATGACCAGCTCCGACAGTTCCTTGCGCATGGCCGGGAACCGCGCCTTCACCCGGTCGGTCAGGGGGGTCTTGCGGTCGATGAACGCCTGGGGGTACCGCTCCTTGTGGGATCGGGTGACCGTGTGCACGTGGTCCATCGCCGGATCGGGCTCGACACGGATCCGGCGGTCGCCCTCGACCAGATCGAAAGGGCGCCGGGACGTCTCGGTCTGCGGCACGTAGAACCCGCGGGCGAAACGCGGAGTGCGGGGGTGGACCTGCACGCGCCACCACGCCGAGTCCTCCTCGCTGAGCGGGGCCTTGTCGGGCCCGTCGACGTCGGCCGACACGGCCCGGCCGAGTACCGCACACCTCCGGGACGAAGGGTCGGTCTCGGTCTCGGTATCGCTATCGGCGAGGTCGAGGGTCGCGCCCACTCCGCGCACGGCCAGTCCCTCCGCCTCGCTCGCAAGGGACGTCACCCGCCCCGCGTGGACCACGAACACGACCCCGAGGAGTCCGATGATCACCAGCATGATCATGACCGGTACCGCTTCCCGCTCCCCGGGCACCCCTCATGCCCGACTCCGGCGCTTGGACGCGGCGCACGTCGCGCCGGTTCCCGATAAGCCACCCGCCCGGGACCAAGCTGAGCCGAGCCGAGCTGAGCGTCGCCGACCGCTCGTCGTCACAGCCTTAGTCCGGGGACTTGAGCATCTCCAGCAGGATGCGCTGTAGCTCGGTGCGGTCCCGCGGGGTGATTTTCGCCAGCCTGCGGTCGAACTCCCCCGCGAGCGCCGAGAGCGCGCGGTCCCGCGCCGTCTCGCCCTCGGCGGTCAGTGTGAGCCGGTGCCGCCGCAGGTCCTCGTCGTCGATCTCGCGCCGCATGAACCCCTTCGCGACGAGGTTGCGGACATAGACCGTCACGCTCGCCTTGGGGATCATCAGCGCCGCCGCGAGTTCGGCGGGGTAGGGCGACGCGGCCGCCTCGGCCAGCACGAAGAACTCCTTCGTCTCCAGCCCGAGTTCGGCCAGTTCGGCGCTGCACGCGTCCATCACGACGCTCAGCAGGCGGTGGTTCAGCGTCCACAGCTGCGCCCCGTCAACCGCCACGCGAGCCCCTCCATCCGGGTGGTACAGGAGCAGATCGGCGCGAACTACGCATCTCGGCTCTCCGCCCGCGGCATCGCGGCACTCGTGTTCGACCCCGCCCATCAAGGCCAGAGCGGCGGAGAACCCCGCGACCTCGAAGACCCCTACCGCCGCGGCGAGGACATCTCCTACGCGATCGACGCGCTCAGCACCATCCGCGGCATCGACCCCGGACGCATCGGCGTGCTCGGCATCTGTGCCGGCGGAGGATATGCCGTGCACACCGCCCGCACCGACCACCGCATCAAGGCGGTCGGCACGGTCGTCCCCGGCAACATCGGCACGTCGTTCCGCAGTTTCCAGCCCGACGGCGCACCGGCGGCACTCGACACCTTGGCCGACGCCCGCACCGAAGAGACCCGCTCCGGCGAGCCGGCCCGCGTGAACTGGCTGCCCGACACCCTGGAAGACGCCGCGGCACTCGGGCTGACCGACATCGACACGACCCAGGCGATCACCTACTACCGCACCGAGCGCGGCAGGAACGACCACTCCACCAACCGCCGCCTCACGCGCGGCGACGCGCTCCTGCTGGGCTACGACGCCTACCACCTGGCCGACCAGCTCATGACCCAGCCGCTCCAGGTCATCCTCGCCGGGCGCATCGGCACCACCGGCTCCTACGAGTCCGGCATGCAGCTGTGGAAGCTGGCACCCAACCCGGTCGACCTCATGGTGATCGACGGCGCCGGCCACTACGAAATGTACGACGTCCCCGAGTACGTCGACGCCGCCGTCGACCGGCTCGCCGACTTCTACTCCAACAACCTGTAAATCGACCGATCCGGTGAACGTATGCGGTCCTGGCTGGTGAAGGCGGCGTCCTCTCACGGCCATTCGGGTCGGCCTGCTGTCATGGCACCATCGCGATGCCCCCGTCGACGCGCAGGTCGATCCCGTTGATGTAGCCGGCCAGCGGGCTGGCCAGGAACGCCACCGCCGCCGCGATGTCCTTCCCGGTGCCCAGCCGCCCCGAGGGGTTCGGGGCGTACTCCGCCACCACACGCGGCTCCAGCCGCGACCATTCCTGCGGCCAGCCGCGCTCGGGCGCCCCCTCTTCGAACATCCGCCGCATCCCCTCGGTGACGATCACCCCGGGACTCACGGTGTTCGCGGTGATCCCGGACCCGGACAGGTGCCGGGCCAGGGAGGTGGTCATGTTGACCACCGCCGCCTTCGCCGCCGAGTACTCGACCATGTTGGGCAGCGGGGTCGTCGCCGCCCGGCTGCCCACGTTGACGACCCGGCCCCAGCCGCGCTCGCGCATGGGCGGTACCAGGGCCCGGACCATCCGCACCGCGGAGACGACGTTTCCGTTCACCGCAGCCAGCCATGCCTCCGGCTCCGCGCTCGCCCAATCGTGCTCGACGAACGGGCCGGCGTTGTTGACCAGCACGTCGACCCCCCACGAACAAGCCCGCTCGGTGACCTTCCCCGCGGCCTCGTCGTCGGTGAGATCACCCAGGACGACGTCGGACGTCCCCCCGGCGGCGCGCAGTTCCCGCGCGACCTCGTCGGCACGCACCGGGTCGCGGCCGTGCACCAGTACCGCGCATCCTTCACCGGCCAGCCGCCGCGCCACCTCCGCACCGATGCCTCCGCTG
This sequence comes from Nocardiopsis sediminis, assembly GCF_042650565.1. Taxonomy (NCBI): domain Bacteria; kingdom Bacillati; phylum Actinomycetota; class Actinomycetes; order Streptosporangiales; family Nocardiopsidaceae; genus Nocardiopsis; species Nocardiopsis sediminis. Next base: position 199,514 of record NZ_JBHSBH010000008.1, on the reverse strand, counting down.
CTCGCCGTCACCAGTGCGCGCCGTCCCCCGAGATCAAGATCCATGCGGGCAGGGTAGCCCGCACCTGTGACGGCCGGGCGGACTCATTGCTGGGGGCCTGCCGTCCGATTCGATCAGCGGCGGCGCCGGGGCCGTGTGGGGCGTGGGCCCCAGGCGTCCCTCGGTCAGAATGTGGCGATCGGGTTGACCGGGCTGCCGGACGTGCCGGCGAAGCGGACCGGCGCGACTGCGAGGTGGAAGTCCCATTGGCCGAGTTCGGCGGCCGCCGTCGCGCACGCCTCCAGGTCGCAGTTGTCGAGCAGCCACAGGCCCATCGCCACGAGGCTCACGGCGTGAACCGGCATCAACACGTCTTCATAGCCCGACGGCTGAACGTCCTGGGGGGTGTCGGCGCCGATCAGCGCGACCTCCCGTTCATGCAGCCACGGCAGGCAGGACGCGTGCCAGCCGGCCTGCGTGAAACCGCCTGCCTCACCGGCCTCGTGCCGGACGCGGCCATAGCCCGTCCGCAGCAGTACCGCGTCTCCGGGCCGCACCCGCACACCCTGGCGGCGCTCGGCCTCCTCGAGATCCTCGGGGAACACACCCTGCCCCGGTTCCAGCCACGGCACATCGCGGGCTTTCGCGACGTCCAGCAGGACACCACGCGTGACGATCCCGTTCGCCGCCGCCGTGACCGCCGCCCACGCCGATCCCGTTGCGGCGCCGACCATCGAGTGCGACCGCCCGTTGTACATCATGCCGTCCCAGAAGATGTGGCACGGCGAGTCGACGTGGGTGAGGGTGTTGCCGTGGAACGTGATACCGAGCCGCTCGGTCGAAAAGCCCCAGCGCCGGTCGTTGCGGAATCCGGGCGCCGGCATGTGCTCGGCACCCGGCATGTCGGCGGCGCACGGGCACGTCGTCGTCGACCGCTCCATGTCGTCCGGAACGGCGACCTCCCATGCGCACGACACGCTCCTGCCGTGGCGCACGGCCCGCGCCGCCGCCAGCCGGACGTCGTCGGTGATGTGGTTGAGCGTGCCGCGCTCGTCGTCGTCGCCCCACCGCCCCCAGTTCGACAGCGTGCTGAAGTACCCGAGCACGTCGTCCTGTGTGGGCATCGGTCGCCTTGCCGTCATCCCGGCATCGACTCCTCCGGTCACGCGGTTCGAGCCACCAAGGCCCGTCGCCGCTGAACTGGTATGACACTAGATGAGCGGGCCGGCGGCCGGCCAGTCGGGCGGAGCGTACGGCACACCTGTGGCGGTGGGGCGCCGACGTCGCGCCGGCGCCCCGCAGGGCGGCAGGGCTCGCGTCCACCGGCTCGGCAACGACGGGTGCTACTTCCCGGCCGTGCCGGGCTTCCGGCTGATGGACTCCTGATAGACGTCCGCGTAGGTGCGCGAGTCCTTGACCAGGTTGTCGCAGAAGGCGGCGACATCGTCGCCGATGAGTTCCAGGACCCCCTTGCCGGCCGCGGCGCCTTCCTCGAAGAAGTCGACGATTCCTGAGAGCAGGTGCCCGTCGGCCAGGTCGACCGGTCCGACCTTGAAGAGGTACCTCTGGATCTCCTTGTAGACGATCCGGTAGTCCGGCGGAAGCGCCTTGACCCGCGCCACGTGCGCCCGCCACTGCTTCTTGCCCTCGATGATGTCCTGGACGCCCATGTCAGCCTCCCAGCCGGGCCAGTTTCCGTGCGACGTTGCGGTTCAGCTGCTCGCGCCAGCGGTCGCGATGGCTCCGGGCCCCTTCGCCGCCGGCCAGGGCCGCGCAGAAGCAGGCGATGTCGTCGCTCAGGACGTCGTCAATGCTCTGCCCGTCCGCCGCTGTTTCTTCGAGCAGCCCCAGGGCGCCGTCGAGGATCGGCATCAGGTTGCGACCGGTGAAGTCCGAGTAGGGATAGAGATGGCCCTTGATCTGTTCCCACGCCGCCCGGTGGTCGGCGGGCAGTGCCCCGGCCCGGGCTTCGAACGCCTTCCATTCCCTGGTGAGGTCGCTGCCCGTCATGGTCTCCCAGAGGTTCATCCCCCGCCCTCCTTGAGCTTGTCGATTCGCGATGAGATGTACTCCCATTTCGCCCAGAACGTTGCGAGTTCCGCGCGTCCCGCGTCGTTGAGCGCATAGAACTTGCGCGGCGGCCCCATGCCGGACGGCCGTTTGGTCACCTGAACGAGGCCGTTCCTCTCCAGGCGCAACAGGATGGTGTAGACCGTCCCTTCGACGACGTCGGCGAAGCCGAGGTCGTTCAGCCGTCGCGTGATGGCGTACCCGTAGGTCTCCTCGCCGCCGATGATCTCGAGCACGCAGCCCTCGAGCGTGCCCTTGAGCATTTCCGTCAGATCGTCCATCGCGGATCCTCGTCAGCCTCCCGCCGGTACTTCGTAGCACTGAGTACCGCTATAAAGTAGCACAAGGTAGTGCTCCCGGCAGCCCCACGCCTGAGGTTCGAGGACCTGGGCGACCATCACCCCGCCGCCGCCACCCGCGACCGACGACGCGTGTTGCTGCGTTGTATAGCGCATACGGACACTTTGCAGCATCTGATGTAAAGGAGAGCTGCGTTTCATCGCGTCATCGCTATACAATGCAGTTATGCTCCGGTCAACGGCTCTCACCTCCCTCGCCGATCTGGCGGAGGAGCAGTGGGGGCTGTTCACCCGTCGCCAGGCCGAGGCCGCGGGGATGGCCTGGAGCACCCTCTCGCGCCTGGCCGCCGATGAGGCCACCGTCGAACGCGTCGCCCACGGGGTCTACCGCCTGCGCGGCGCTCCCCCCGCCGACCACCTCGATCTGCGTGCCGCCTGGCTCCAGCTCGCGCCCGGCACCCCCGTCTGGGAACGCACACCCGACACCGGCGTGGTCTCCCACCGTTCCGCGGCCGCCCTCCACGGGCTGGGCCACCTGCCCGCTGATGTCCACGAGTTCACCCTGCCCGCACGCCGCCAGACCCGCCGCCCCGACGTCCGCCTGCACCGCGGCCACCTGGCCGAAGCGGACCGGACCGCCCTGCACGGCCTGCCGGTCACCCGCCCCGCCCGCACCGCCGCCGACCTCCTCGCCGATCGCGAAGACCCTGGCGCCGTCGCCCACGTCGTCGCCGACGCGCTCCGGGCGGGCCACGACCATCCGGCCACCGTCACCCGCGCCCTGTCCCCCCACGCCACCCGCTTCGGCCTGCGCCGTGGCGATGGCCATGCCCTGCTGCGCTGGCTGCTCGACCTCACCGGCGCTCCCGAACAGCAGCGATGGCTCGATGAGGCAACCGATCCGAGAGGCAACACGCTCCCGCCGTGACTTCCCCCTACGCAACCCCAGCGGCGTTCCGCCGCGCGCTCACCGACCGCCTGCGCTCGGCGGCCCAGCCCCACGGCCCCTGGCCGCTGGCCGAACTCCAGCGCCAGTTCGCCTATGACCGGCTGCTGGCACGCCTGTACCGCCTCGACAGCGGGTGGATCGTCAAAGGCGCCACCGCACTCCTGGCCCGGGAACTCGCGGTGCGCCGCACCATCGACATCGATATCTACCGCTCCGCCGGGCGCGACCAGGCCGAACGCGACCTCCGGGACGCGGCCGCACACGACCTCGGCGACTGGTTCCGCTTCGAGGCCGACCGCGCGGCGCCGGTCTCCGAGGCCGGGCGCCGGAACCTGCCCCTCCCGCCCCGGTTCGCCGTGCCCGACCGTGAACTGTGGGAACGCGGCTTCGCCGCCGAAGCCCGCCGCGCACTCGCCCTGCCGGCGACGACCCTGCGCGAGGCCCACGCGGTCGTCGGCCCGTTCATCGACCCGCTCCTCGACGGGACGGCCACGGGGATGTGGAACCCCCTGACCGGCGCGTGGGAATCACCCGGCGGGTGAGGGCGGGCCGGCGGTGCGGCGGCGGGCGCCGCGCACTGGCGGGTGAACCCCTCATCGACCTCGGCTGAGACCTGACCTACCGGCGGGTCATCCTCCGGTAGGTGAGGTTGCGCAGCAGGGTCTCGGCCGGTCCGCGTCTGCCGGCCCGGTCGAGCAGCAGTGCCCCGGCCACGGTCGCCATCCAGGCGGCCACTGCCACCAGCACCGCCGACCAGCTGGACAGGTACGCGCCCAGCCCCAGCCCCCACGCCGCCAGGACCGGCCCCCACACCAGCGACTGGGCCACATAGCCGCTGAGGGACCGGCGGCCCAGCGCCGCCAGCGCCCGGACCGGCAGCGCCCGCTGCGCCCCCCGGGTGGCGATCCCGTGGGCGATGAGCCCGAAGAGCGCGGCGTATCCCACCCCGGTGAAGATCCCCGTGTAGAGGTGCACGGCGGAGATGGCCGCGTTGTAGGGGAGGTCGAGGACGCCGATGTGCTGGAGGGCCTGGACGGCTCCGGCGATCCACCCGATGGGGATGCCCACGAGGGCGATCCTGCGCAGCAGGGGGAGGTGGCGGGAGGGGTCGTCGAGGAGCCGGTGGCGGGCCGCGAGCATGCCGATCAGAAACGCCGTCGGCAGGGCCAGGCCCGCCACCCCGGAGAACAGGCCGAGGACCCAGGTGGGCAGGCGGATCGCGGCCGAGGCCAGGTAGCCCGTCTCGGCGATGCTCATCCGCTGGAAGTCGGCCGCTGAGGCCGCGGCCTCTGCGCCCGCCGCGAGCGCGGGGCCGATGGTGATCAGGGCTCCCGCGCCCAGCAGGATGAACACCCAGATTTTGAGGGTGCGGTCGCTGCGGTTCAGGAACAGCGGGACCATGATGAGGCCGATCAGGCCGTAGGTCCCGATGATGTCGCCGTGCCACAAGAGCAGGGCATGCACCGCGCCGAAGAGGATCATCCACAGGTGGCGCGTGCGCAGGAGCCGGCCGGCCTCCTCCGGGCTCGTGCCGCGCGCTATCTGCCGGGTGTGCATCTGCACGACCCCGTAGGCGAACAGGAACCCGAACATCGTGTACGTCCGGGCGTCCACGAAGATCAGGGTCGCGGCCTGGGCGATCCTGTCGGCGAGGTTGCCGTCGGCGGGGTGCAGCGGGGCCAGGCCGGCAGGGGCGTCGTAGATGAACCACGGCACATGAGCCAGCGCGATCAGCAGCAGCATCATGCCGCGCGCGAGATCGGGGGCGAGGACGCGCTCGGTGACCGGCGTGGACAGCACCGGCGCGCCGGCGGCACCGGAGGGCCCGTGCTGCGGACCGTCGGGATGGGGGGCGGTCGTCATGTCATCGATTCCATCGGCCGCCGCGCCCGGACGGTAGTCGACCGTGTCACGACCTCGCCATGACATTCGTCAACGTGGACGCATGACGTGGTGTCACCGGCGCCGCCACGGAACAGGCACGGGTGCGGCGGTGCCAGAGGATCTCTATGAGCCCAAGGACGGATCAGTCCGCTGGCGACAGCGTTGCGTGGGCCATCGTCCCCTCCGTCGACTCCAGTTGCGCGAGGAAGGGGTTGCGCTGCGCCTGTTCCGCGTAGCCGGCACTGTCGCGCACGCATTCGGGGCACCAGTGGCCTGCGCTGAGGATGAGGCGGGGGCTGGCGGCGAAGACGTGTTCTTCCGCGCACCGCCACGCCAATGGCGTTGCCGTGTCCCCGGTTCGCGCGTCGTCGGAGAGCAGTACGCCCCCGCGGAAGGCGGCGGCCTCCCGATAGACGGCGCTCCCCCACTGCTTCGGCGGCAGCGACTCGTCGTAACCGTGGTCGAGCAGTGTCGGGGTGCGGCTGGGCTCCGGCGGGGTGAAGGTCGACCAGCCGCCGATCCGCTCCCAGTCCTCGCGGGACCCGAAGTGGGCGGTGATCGCCGCGCTGTCGCCGGTGCGGATCGCGTGCATCGTCCCCCGCTGCTTGCGAGCGAGCGGTTTCATTACGAGGTGTTTGACGATCCAGGGCGGGACCCGGCCGGCGGAGCGCACGGAGGGCGGGGCGGCGGCGATGGCCCGGTCCAGGGCGTCGTCGAAGGTGTCCTGCCGGAAGGGGACGAGTTCGTGGAGGCGGTCGCTGTCGGTGTACCACTGGCCGTGGAAGTTGCGGGTGGCGAACCAGTTGCGGTCGTACCAGCGGCGGATGTCCGCAACCCCCATGGCCGCGCCGATCGCGAGCTGGAGCTGCCAGTTGGTCAGGCGCCAGGCCTCGCCGCCGCCGATGTTGTAGATGCCGCCCCAGAACTCCTCGGGTACGTCGCTGTCGCTCACCCTGACGAGGAGGCGTGCGGAGTCCTCGACGGAGGCCCATTCCATCACGCCGGCGAACGGGGAGTGGGTCATGATCGGGTCGCGGATTTCCAGCATCCCGGGGTGGAAGATGCCGGTCTGGCGCAGCCAGGCCCATCGGGGCAGCCCCGAGTCGACCAGGAGCCGTTCGGCGACCACCTTGGTCTGGCCGTAGGCGTCGAACCGCGACACGCGGACGGGATCGCCCACGCGTCCCCAGTGGTGGGGCGGGTTGCGGTCGCCGGTCTCGGCCACCGAGCCGACGCCGACGACCGCGATCGCACCAGGGTCAGGGGCCGCTTTGACGGCGCGGACGATGTTGCGCATGCCGCCGATGTTGACGCGGTACGCCAGTTCCGGATGCTGGTCGGCCAGAGGGGAGACGACGGCACCGACGTGCAGGACGACGTCCACGCCGTCAAGGGCCCGTTCGACATCGGCATACCGGGTGAGATCGCCCCACACGGTCTCCAGGTTCTCCATCCCGGAGAACTCCGCCAGTGCAGCCCGGTCGGCGTCGGTGGGCAGGGCGAAGGCGACCACCTGCGTCCGCGGGTGGTCCCGGAAGGCGCGCAGGGTGGCTCTGCCCCAGTTGCCGGTGGCCCCGGTGAGCAGGATGCGGCGGCGTCCGTCGGGAGCGGCCATGGGTCACCGTCCTTTCTGATGGCGGGTGAGGCGGTCGGCGATAAGGGCCGTCGCCGAGGTGAAGTGGGGGGTGTGCGGGCGATCGAGGAATCCGTGGGCCGATCCGGGGACGACATGGTGCTCGACGGGGACCCCGGCCGCGGCCAGTTCCGCGGCGAATGCCTCGCCTGAGGCTCGTAGGGTGTCGTGGTCGGCGTCGACCATGAGGGTGCGCGGCAGCCCTCGCGGCGCGTGCCCGCCGGGGAACGCGAAGGGGTCGTCCATGGCCTGCCTGGATCCGGCGTAGTTGTGGTTCATGCGCCGGACGGTCTCCGGGCGGAACTGCGTGAACCGGTGCCTCCCGCGCACACGGCGGCGGATGTGCGGGGGTACCGGCGGCAGGTGGGCGTGGAAGGTCCCGTAGGCCAGCACCAGCCCGCGGGGCCCGTGTTCGCCGCCTGCGGCCAGCCGTGCGGCGGCGGCCGCGCTGAGACAGGCGCCGGCACTGGCCCCGCCGAGCCAGGCGTGCGGATGCTCGCGCAGGACGGTCATGACATCGTCGAGGGGAACCGGGAAGCGCACCCCGGGCAGAGGCCCCGCGGGCGCGTCGCGGAACCGGCTCCACGCGGGAACACGCCGGTAGTCAACGGCCACGACCTCGATGCCGCGGCGGGCGAGCGCGGCAGATACCGCATGGGATTCGAGCTGGTCGAGGCCCCCGTGCGAGAACGCGCCGCCATGGACCCACACGAGGCGCTCCCCGGCCCGTCCGTCGGCCGCCCGGTAGCGGCGGACGGGCACGTCCGCGTGCTCTCCGGCCACTGTGCCGTCGCGAACGTCGAGTCCGTCGGTCAGGGCGGCGATGAACGCCGCACGGTGGCCGCGTCTCACCGGTCGGCTCCGGCGGGGCGGGCGGCCTCGATGCTCATGTCGATGAGCCGCTGGAGCGTCGCGTCAGGGATGTCGACGCCCGGGAAGCGGGCGAACTGGTCCATGGGCATGGACTCGACCATCTTGAGCATGTCGGCGTTGTTCTCGGCCGCCGCGAGCTGTTCATCGGTGGCTCCGGCCAGCATCGCCTCCATGAGGGCAGGGCCCACGACGGGGTGCCCGAACCAGTCCTTGACGGTCGAATCCGGGGCCAGTGGCGCGGGCGCCTCTTCGTCGCCGCCGAGATCGACCGCGCGGGTGTCGACGATGTCTTCGGACGAACGGCCCAGCTCGACGGTGTAGGTCCCCGGCTCCACCCACCAGCGGTCGCCGGTGGTGTCCCAGTGGGCGAAGGCCCGCCGCCCCAAGGGGATCTCGACCGTGGCCGTCGCCCCCGGCTCCAGGTGCACCTTGGCGAAGCCGGCCAGTTCGCGGACGGGACGCCGGACCCGGGAGGGCGCGGGGGCGATGTAGATCTGGACGACCTCGGCCCCGGCCCGTTCGCCTGTGTTGCGCACGGTGGCGGTCACGGTCGCGGTGTCGGCACCGGTGGCCCGCGCTTCGAGTGACTCGTAGGCGAAGGAGGTGTAGGCGAGCCCGTGGCCGAAGGGGTAGCGGACGGCCCGGCCGACCGTGGTGTAGTGGCGGTAGCCGACGAAGACGCCCTCGCCGTAGCGGACGACCTCGTTCTCCCCCGGGAAGGTGAGATAGGAGGGCGTGTCCGCCAGCCGCAGCGGGACCGACTCCGCGAGGCGCCCGGAGGGGCTGACCGCTCCGGTGAGCACATCGGCCAGCGCCCCGCCCACGGCCTGGCCCAGCGCCCAGCCTTCGACGATGGCGTCGGCCTCGTCGTGCCAGGGCTCCAGCGACACCACGCCGCCGTTCATGAGCACGACCACGGTCCGCCGGGCCACCGCCGCCACCGCCCGGATGAGCGCGACGTGGGGAGCCGGAAGGTCGATGTCGGTCCTGTCGAAGCCCTCCGACTGGTCGGCCTCGTGCACCCCCGCGAAGACGACCGCGACATCGGCGGCGCGGGCGGCCTCGACCGCCTCGGCCACGAGCCGGTCCGCGTCGGTCCCGGGGGCGCTGGAGTAGCCTGCGGCGTAGCTCACGCGGTCGTTCCCGAGCTCCGCGCGCAGCAGGGTGAGCGGGATGTCCAGGCGGGTCGGGTTGACGTGGGAGCTACCGCCGCCCTGGAACTGCGGCGCCACGGCGAACTCGCCGATGACGGCGACCTGCTCGCCCTGCCGCAGCGGCAGCGCGGCGCCCTCGTTGCGCAGCAGGACGACCGCCTCCGCGGCCGCCCGGCGGGCCAGGGCGTGGTGGGCGTCGGCGTCGAAGGCGGCGGGGGCCGGGTCTCGGGGGGCGGTGCGCTCTGCGAGGTGCGCGAGCCGGGCAAGGCTCTGCTCGACGAGGGATCGGTCGAGCCGTCCGTCGCCCACAGCGGCGGTGATCTCGCGGGCGCCGTCGTCCCCCGTTCCGGGCATCTCCAGGTCCAGACCGGCGTGCAGGGCCGCGACCCGGTCCTTGATCGCGCCCCAGTCGGAGACGACGAGGCCGTCGAACCCCCATTCGCCGCGCAGGAGTTCGGTGAGCAGCCACCGGTTCTCCGAAGAGAACGCGCCGTTGATCGCGTTGTAGGCGCTCATGACCGTGGTGGGCCGCGCCTCGGTGACGACCCGTTCGAACGCCGGGAGGTAGATCTCGCGCAGGGCGCGCGCGTCGACCCGGGCGTCGATCCGCATCCGGTCGGTTTCCTGGCTGTTGACCGCGAAGTGCTTGACCGATGTCCCCACTCCGGTCGACTGCACCCCGTGGACGTATTCGGTCGCGAGCGCACCGGTGAGGTGGGGGTCTTCGGAGAGGTATTCGAAGGTGCGCCCGCCGAGGGGGGAACGCTTGATGTTGATCGCCGGGCCCAGGAGTACGTCGACGTCCAGCGCGCGGGCCTCGCGGCCCAGGGCCTCCCCGATCTCGCGGATGAGCGCCGGGTTCCAGGTCGATCCCATGGCCGCGCCGGTGGGGAAGCACGTCGAGGGGCGGCTCTGGTGGAATCCGAGGTTGTCGACCGTACCATCTTGGCGCCGCACGCCGTGGGGGCCGTCGGCCAGGACGATGGAGCGGATGCCTTCGCCCTCCCGGGTGGACCAGAAGTCGCGGCCGCTCAGGAGCGCGGCCCGATGCGCCAGTCCGTCGTCGCCCCCCTGCGTGGTTTCGGGGGCGGTGATGGCGTCGAGCGGGATCTCCTCGCCGGCCGAGACCGCCGCGAAGCCGCGTTCGAGGTCGCCGAGGACCCCGTCGGTGCGGGGGAGCATACCGGCGATCTGGCGGGGGGTGACGGCCTCCTGGCCGCGCATGCCGGCCGACAGGTGCCCGGCGGCTTCGGGAATGTACTTGGTGATGACGCCGGTCAGGACTCGCATCGCCTCGGTGTCGTCGACGATCTCGCCCAGGGTGGAGTCGACGGTGAAGACACGGGGTTCCGCGCTGTCGATCTCGAAGGGTTCCTCGAAGGTGTAGGTGCCGTGCTCCACGGTCCGCTCCTGCCCGGAGGGCAGCACCACCTCGGCGGTGGCGCCGACGGGCACGGTCACCGTCACGCGCAGGAGCCCTGCCGTCAGGGTCCACTCGGTGGCGGCCGGGCCGTAGGGCGTGGTCAGGGAGGCCGATGCCTCGGTCAGGCCGCGGCGCGGGGGAAGGGGCGCGACGCGGATGCGCCGGTAGCCGGGCTCGGCGGGGGCGAGCCCGGCGACGACGCGGTGCATCCAGTCGGCGACGGAGCCGAAGGCGTAGTGGTTGAACGAGGTCATCCCGCTGGGGTTGACCGTGCCGTCGGGCAGCAGCGAGTCCCAGCGCTCCCAGATCGTGGTGGCCCCGTGTTCCACGGCATAGAGCCAGGAGGGGCTCTCGGTCTGGAGGAGGAGGCGGTAGGCGGTATCGGCGTGGCCGTTGCCGGAGAGGGCGTCGCAGATGATCGGGGTGCCGATGAACCCGGTGGACATCTTGTAGCCGTTGCCCTTGACGATCTCGGCGAGCCGGTCGGCGGCGCGGCGGCGCTCGGTGTCGTCTTCGACGAGGTCGAACCGCAGGGCGAGGGCGTAGGCGGTCGCGGAGTCCGACAGCAGGCGCCCGGAGCGGGAGACGTACTCGCGGTGGAAGGCGGCGCGGACCTCGTCGGCCAGCGCCGCGTACCGTGCGGCGTCCGCTGCACGGCCGAGGACGGTGGCGGCCTCGGCGACGATCGCGGCGGAGCGGGCCAGGTAGGCGGTGGCCACGATCTCGGGGTAGGTCTGTGCCGCCTCGGGCCGGCCGGCGGGGGCGGTGGGGTCGAGCCAGTCCCCGTACTGGAAGCCGGCGGACCAGATCCTGGTCTCTCCCGCCGCAGCGGCGGCCTCGTCCACCCAGGCGGCCATGCTGTCGAACTGGCGCTCCAGGATGCGGGCGTCCCCGTAGGCCTGGTAGAGGGTCCACGGGACGACCGCGGCGGCGTCGGCCCACCCGGCCATGGGCCCGTTGTAGCCGACCGTCACGGCGGGCACGAGCATGGGGGTGCCGTTGTAGCGGCGCTGTTCGGCCGCCAGGTCCCGCAGCCACGAGACGAGCATGCCCGAGGCGTCGTAGAGGTAGGCGGCGGTGGGCGCGAACACTTGGAGGTCGCCGGTCCAGCCGAGCCGTTCGTCGCGCTGCGGGCAGTCGGTGGGCACGTCCACGAAGTTGCCGCGCATGCCCCACACCACGTTGGCATGCAGGCGCTCCACGCGCGGGTCCGAGGTGGAGAACCGGCCGGTGCGCTCCATATCGGTGTGCAGCACCTCGGCGACGACGCGGGAGGGATCGAGATTCCCCGGCCACCCGGAGACCTCGGCGTAGCGGAAGCCGTGGAAGGTGAACCGGGGCGCCCATTCCTCCTCGCCGCCCCCGCGCAGGGTGTAGGTGTCGGTGGCCTTTGCCGCGCGCAGGGGCCCGACGGCGAGTTCGCCGTGTTCGAGTACTTCGGCGTGGCGCAGGACGACCGTGTCGCCGGCCGCTCCGCGGACGGTGATGCGCAGGCGCCCGACGAGGTTCTGGCCGAAGTCGAGGATGGTCCGGCCCGACGGGGAGGTGAGGACCTCCGCGACCGGCAGTGTTTCGACACAGCGCACCGGGGGGCCGTCGGGCGCGGCCAGGACGGCGGGGTCGAAGGGGCGCTCGGCGACCGGTGCCCAGCCGGTGTCGTCGAAGCCGGGCATGGACCACGCCGCGTCGTGGAGGCGGGCGTCGAACTCCTCGCCGTCGTAGAGGTCGGAGGCGCGGATCGGGCCTGATCCGGCGCTCCATCCCGGGCCGGAGCAGATCGTCTGGCGCTCTCCGTCGGTGTAGTGGACCTCGATCTGGACCAGCACCCCCAGCTCGGTGCCGTACAGCGCGCTGCGGCCGTCCCATCCGAGGTGGCCGCGCCACCAGCCGTCACCGAGCCAGGCGCCCACGGCGTTGGCGCCGGGGCGCAGAGCGTCGGTGACGTCGTAGGTCATGTAGCGCAGGCGCGACTCGTAGGCGGTCCACCCGGGTGCGAGTTCATCGCGGCCGATCCGGGCGCCGTTGAGCTCCAGTTCGAAGACCCCGTGGCCGGAGGCGTAGGCCCGGGCACGCTCGATGGGGGCGTCGCGCAGCTCGAAGGAGCCGCGCAGCAGGGGCGCGCCCTCGATCTCTGCCGTGGCGTCGGGGCCGACCATGCGCGCGGTCCAGTCGCCAGGGGCCAGCAGGCCGGCCTCAACGGCCGCCCAGGGACTCCACGGCGACGCGGTCCCGTCCTCGCCGGTGACCCGGACCCGTACCTCGCGCCGCGCGCCCGACGCCAGTGGTGTGAAGGGCCAGGCGACGAGCACGCTCTCGCCGCCGTCCACCGCGACGGTACCGCCGTCGCGTTCCTGGAGTTCGTAGCGTGCTTGGCGCCACCCGGGCGAGGCGTCGGTGATGATCCAGCTCAGTCGCGGGGCGGGTTCTCCGATGCCGAGCGCCTCACGGTGGTGCTCGAAGCGGACCGGGGACACGGTGATGCTCATGTTCAGGGACTTCCTCGGTGGTCGGTTCTCATGGGGCGGCGGCTCAGCGCACCGAGCGGATGCGCAGGGCGACGAGGCCGCCCAGGAAGGTGCACAATCCGGCGACGGTGTACAGCAGCAGGTAGTTCTTGTCCTCGCCCGGACCGGTTCCGATGGCGAGGATCAGCGGGGCGATCAAGGGCGCGAAGGCCTGGGGGATGGAGGTGGCGAACCCGATGATGGCCATGAAGCGCCCGGCGTCGGTCTCGCGTTCGGGGAGCACGTCCAGCAGCAGGGCCTGGTCGACCGCTGCGAAGCCGCCGATGCCCACGGAGCTCAGGAGGGACCCGGCGATGAGCAAGGGCAGGTCCGCGGCAAAGGCCATGGTGACCGCTCCCGCGGCGAACAGGGCGCCCGAGGCGGACACGAAGACCCTGCGCCGGCGCAGCCGGTCGGAGAGGAAGCCGCCCCCGAGGGCACCGACAGTGGTGGCGACGACGCCGGCCAGCGCGAGCACTGCGATGATCCCGGAGACCTCCTGGACACCGATCCCCAGGCGCGAGGCGAAGAAGAACGCCGTGAACGTGGTGTTGAGTGTCAGCCCGAAGTAGAAGAGGAACCTTCCCAGCCAGGCGAGCGAGTAGTCGGGGTAGCGGCGCGGGTCGAAGAGGTACTTGCCCAGCAGGGTGCGCGGCGTGAGTGGCTCGGCGAAGGTCCGGGCGCGGCTGTCGTCCTCGTGGACCAAGAGCACGAAGAGCAGCACCAGGACGACCCCGACGACACCCGGGACCAGGAAGAGCAGCAGGTTGTTCCGCGAAAGCCCGCCGGCTACGGCCACGCCCAGAACGGGGGCGACCTGGGTGGCGAACCCGATGAGCCCGGCGACCTTGCCGCGCTGGGACTCCGGGAGCCGGTCGGCGGTGGAGAACTGGAGGTTGCCCAGGACCTGCCCCCAGCCGAGCTGGGCGAGGATCCACCCGAGGCCCAGCAGGGGGACGGTGGGGGCCTGGGCCATGACGATGAGGGACACGACTCCGAGCAGCAGGCCGGCGACCATGAAGGGGCGGCGTCTCCCGAAGCGGGTGCGGGTGCGGTCGCTGAGGACGCCCAGCAGGGGGCCGAAGACCATGACCACGGAGGCGCCGGCCCCGGTGATGTAGCCGAGGTACTCCTCGTTGCCGGGTGCGAGCTGCTCGACCCGGATGGCCAGGCTGATCGCGATCGGGGTGATGAAGGCGACGAACACACCGAACTGGGCGAGCACCATCAGCCATATGTAGCGGGGACCGACCGGGGGCGGATCCTCGACGGCCGCCCCCTCGGGAATGGCGGGGACCGTCGGCGGGGATGGCGAGGCACCGCCGGTTGGAGGCTGCGAGGAGCGGGTGTCGCTGGGGTCCAAGGTCATGGCGGCTGCTCCGGTACGTGCATCAGCGCGCCGCCCTACGAGCTAACGCGCGCTAGTTTTGTGTCGTGATCGTAAACACACGTAACTAGCGCGCGCAAGTCGAGATGCGCGCCACGCGGTGGCGCCACTACCGGATCGGAGGCCCGTGGTACTGGTAGCCTTCGTTTGCTAGAGCGCGCAAGCCGCGATTCTGTCCGCTACAAAGGAGATCCCGAACCGATGGCAGGGCGTGGTGCACGGCAGAGGGTGACGGCCGCGGACATCGCCAGGGAGGTGGGGGTTTCCAGGGCGACCGTCGGCTTCGTGCTGAACGACACTCCGGGCCAGACCATCTCGGCCGGCACCCGCGACCGCGTCCTGGCGGCCGCGCGCCGGATGGGCTACCGCCCGCACCGGGCCGCCCAGGCACTCGCCAGCGGGCACAGCCGCATCATCCTCTTCGTCACCCCCGACTGGCCGGTCGACTACAGCATGCGCCGCTACCTGGAGGAGGCGTCCCTCCTCCTGGACGAGGCCGGATACAGCATGGTGACCTACACCCCCCATCCCAGTGGCCGGTCACGCCCCCTGTGGGAGTCGCTGCACCCCGACGTCGTCGTCGGCTTCACGTCCTTCTCCCCCGAGGATCTCGACTCGCTGCACGCCAGCGGCGTCACCCGGATCATCCCCTCGGCGGAGGAGCCGGGCTCGGGGTTCCAGAACGCCCCTGCACTCACTTCGGGGCCCGCGCTCCAGGTCCGGCACCTGCACGAGCAAGGGCACCGGCGGATGCTCTTCGCGGCCTCCGGCGACCCCCGCCTGACGCCCCTCGTCCACCAGCGCGCGGACGCTGCACACGGCGCCTGTGCGGAGCTGGGCCTGGAATGGCGCGGCCTCCACGTCATCGACGGGGAGAACGCCGGCGCCTTGGTCCCGGGATGGCACGCAGAGGGGATCACGGGGGTACTCGCCTACAACGACGACACCGCGGCCACCGTCGTCGGCGCCGCCCTGCGGTCGGGAATCCGCGTGCCCAAGGAACTCGCCGTGATCGGGCACGATGACAGCCCGCTGGCCTCGGTGTTCCTCCCCTCCCTCACCAGCGTCCGGGTCGACACCGGTGCACTGGGAAGGGCCCTGGCCCAGCGCGCGCTGGATGAGGCACTGGGGCGTCCGTACACGCAGGGCCACATTCCCGTGGACGTCGCCCTGATCCGGCGGGAGTCCACCTAGAGACCCGTTCCCCGGATCGCCGTGGGGAGCGGCCGCCCCCCACCGCTCCACCACTCCAGCGGCGCACGTTAGTATACGGATACGTTCACGTATACAAAGGAGCGATGATGCAGTCGACCGAAGTGCTGATCATCGGGGCAGGGCCGACAGGGCTGACACTGGCCTGCTCCCTCGCCGCACACAACGTCCCGGTCCGCGTGGTCGACGGCGCCCCAAGGCCCGCCGTCACCTCCCGCGCGAACATCCTCCACGCGCGCGGGGTCGAGGTACTCGACCGGCTGGGAGCGCTGGGCAGCCTGCCCGAGCAGGCCCTCGCCCCCCTGGGGATGGAGATGCACGTACAGGGCCGCCCGCTCACCACGATGCGCTTCGCACCCGTCGACGGCGAGTCGGTGCAGGCGTTGTTCGTCTCCCAAGCGAGCGTGGAGAGCGAACTGCGGCGCCGGCTGCACGAACTGGGGACCGAGGTCGAATGGGGTACCCGGCTGACGGACCTCGAACAGGACGACGACGGCCTCACCGCCCGGTTCGCATCCGGGACGCCGCTGCGCGCGGCCTGGGCGGTGGGCTGCGACGGCGCTCACAGTACCGTGCGCGGCCTCACCGGCATCGAATTCCCCGGCGTGCCCGTGGTCGAGCAGTTCCTGCTCGCGGACGTACACGCGAGCTGGGACCGGGACCGCTCGACGTCGGCCGGGTGGTTCCACCGCGACGGGATCCTTCTCGCGATCCCGATGCGGGGCACCGGCGAGGAGGAACGCGAGGACGGGGACCTGTGGCGCCTGATGGCCGACGTCCCCGCACTGTCCGCCGACGAGCGCCTGAACGAGCAACAGATCATCGATCGGTTCGAGCAGATCATCCCCGTCCGCTCCGGCGATGGCGGCGTGGAGATCCGTGACGCGCAGTGGACCTCGGTCTTTCGCATCCACCGCCGGTTGGCGGCGGACTACCGGCGCGGACGCGTCCTCCTGGCCGGAGACGCCGCCCACATCCACAGTCCGATCGGCGGGCAGGGGATGAACACCGGCATCGGCGACGCAGAGAACCTCGGTTGGAAGCTGGCCCTGGTCGCCGCGGGCCGCGCCGACACCGGACTGCTCGACACCTACACCGCCGAACGGCGGCCGCTGGCCACCGAAGTGCTCGCCAACACCACCGCCAACACCAAGATCCTGGTGGGAGAGCGGGCCGTGACACGCATGGTGCGCGATCACCTGTTCGTCCCGCTGCTCAACCTGCCCGCCGTTCAGCGCAGCGCGACCAGGACCGCCTCCCAGCTCTGGGTCACCTACCGCAAGGGGCCGCTGGGCGAAGCCCGCAGAGGCCACGGGCCACACGCCGGCGATCGCGTCCAGGACCTCGACTGCCGGCGCGCCGACGGGACACCGACCCGGCTCCACGCCGAACTCGGCCGCGCTTGGGCGCTCCTCGTACCGCCCACCGCGGCCGATCCCGGCGAACTCATCGCAGCGGCGCGCGGGTATCTTGGCGAGCATGTCACCGTGCTGCGTCCACAGAAACCCGCAGGTGAGGGCATCGTGATGCTCGTGCGACCCGATGGCCACCTCGGCTGGCAGGGCCCTGCCGCGGTCGCCGACCTGACACGCTGGCTGACCGGAGCGCTGGGCCGTCGGCAGGCGCCGGTATGACCGCCGATGGGACTCCGGCGCGGCGCAGCCCCGGCCGTCCGCGTGATCCGGAGGCCGACACGGCGATCCTGCGGGCCGCCGTCGAATCGCTCATCGAACGGGGTGTCGACCAGACCAGCATCGAGCACGTCGCCAAACGCGCCGGGGTCACCAAGGTGACCGTCTACCGCCGCTGGCGCACGAAGGAGGACCTGCTCGCCCAGGCCATCGAGTCGGTCCGTGCTGAGCTGCCCAATGTCGCCCCCCGCCTTGCGCCGGGGGTCCCGTTGACGGAGGTGATCGAGCAGCTCCTGCCGCAGTGGGGCAAGGCGATCGCCGATCCGCGCTTCCGCGCCTTGTCGGCCCGCCTCCTCGCCGCCGGCACCAGCCACCCGACCCTGCTCAAGGCCTACCGGACCCACCATGTCCTGCCGCGCCGCGAGCGAGCCCGGGCGATCATGCTCCAGGCGCAACTCGACGAGCAGCTCGAACCGGCGGCCGATGTCGACATCCTCATCGACATGATGGAAGGGGCGATCATCCATCGGCTCCTGCTCGACCCCGAGCCGATCACCCAGGAGGATGCAACGCAGTACCTGCGCCGGCTCCTCGCGCAGGCGGGGTTCTCCATCCGGCCCCCCGGATGACCGGCACGCACTACCTGAGGCGGTCGCCGCCCGTACGGAGCGGGATCTCCTCGAAGTCCCCAGACAGCCGAGCGTTCGGCGAGGAAGGGAGAGCCCTACGCTCCCGTCGATCCGTCCGGTGCCCGGCCCTTGTCCGCGGGGGCGAGGCGGCTGCGAAGCGCCGGCTTGTCGATCTTGCCGACCCCATTGCGCGGAAGCTCGTCGGCGAACGTGATGGTCGCAGGGAGTTTGTACCGGGCCAGCCTCTGTGCCAAGAACGCGTACAGTTCGTCGGTGCCGGGCCGCCGACCGGCAACGGGCGCGACCAGGGCCGCGCCGGCCTCCCCCCAGGCCGGGTCCGGCACTCCGACCACTGCGCACTCGCGCACGGCGGGGTGGTCGGACAGGGCGGCCTCGACTTCGGACGGGTAGACGTTCTCACCGCCGGTGACGTACATGTCCTTCAACCGGTCCACGATGCGGAAGTAGCCCTCGTCGTCGACCTCGGCGGCGTCGCCGGTGTGCAGCCAGCCCTCGCGCAACGCCGCCGCTGTCTCCTCAGGCCGGTTCCAGTAGCCCGGGGTGACGTTGGGGCCCTCCACCAGGACCTCGGCCGGGCCGGGACCGGAACCCGCGATGCGCACATCGGTGAAGAACGCCGCCACTCCGGCGCTGCCGGCCTTGCGCCGGCAGTCGGCCGCGGGCAGCAGCAGGGCTCCCGGGGCGGACTCGGTCATGCCGTATCCCTGCACGAACGCGAGCCCGCGACCGGTGTAGCGCTCGATGAGCGCCGGAGGAACAGGGGCACCGCCGCACAGCAGCAGCCGCAGGCCGGAGAGGTCCGCCGACTCCCAGCGCGGCGAGTGGGCGATCCGGTCGTACATCGTGGGGACGCCGAACATCACGGTCACGCCGTCGTGCTCCACGAGGTCCAGGGTGCGCTCGGGGTCGAAGCCCTCCTCCAGGATCAGCCGCCCGCCCTTGAGCAGGGTGGGCAGGCACAGCATGTTCAGCGCCGCTGTGTGGAACATCGGCGCGCTGACCAGTGCGGTGTCGGTGCCGGTCAGGTCGGTGTCGACCAGCGTGTTCAGGCAGTTCCAGGTGACGTTGCCGTGGGTGAGCACCACGCCCTTGGGGCGGCCGGTGGAGCCGGAGGTGTAGAGCAGGAGGAAGGGGTCGGCGTGCTCGACGGGCCGGTCGATCGGCTCGGGCCGGGCGGCGGCGACCGCACGGTCCAGGTCGTCGTCGGCGTCACCACCACCGGCGATGAGGAGCCCGCCCACCAGGCCGGCGTCGCGCAGGGCGGTGGCGTCGGCGGCGCGGCGGGCGTCGGCGACGAGGACAGCGGGCGAGCTGTCGCGCGCGAGGGCCGCCAGCTCGGCCGGCGCTAGGCGGGTGTTGAATGGGGTGAACACCGCGCCCAGCAGCGCGGTGGCGAACATGGCCTCAAGGAATTCGGGCTGGTTCGGGCCCAGGTAGGCGACGCGGTCGCCGCGTGCCACCCCGCGCACCTCCAAGGCGTGGGCCAGCCGTTGGGAGCGCTGGTCGAGTTCGCGGTAGGTGGCGGCGCGTCCCGCGTGCACGAGGGCGGTGAGCGTGCCGGCAGCGCGGCTCCTGCGGCCGGGCCATGATCCGACGCCGTGGTTGCGCATGGCGGTCCCTTCGACCCGATGTCAGATGGTCCGCAGGTCGCGTGCGGAGGTTTCCGGGGTGAGGATGATCGCCAGCGTGGCCAGCAGGGCCATCCCGGCGAGGTAGATCCCCACGGCGCTCGATCCGCCTGAGGTGGCGAAGAGCGCGGTGGCGGCGATGGGTGCGAGTCCGCCGCCGATCACGTTGCCGATCTGGTAGCCGACGGAGATGCCGCTGTAGCGCACACGGGTGGGGAACAGCTCCGCCAGCAGCGCGGGCAGCGGACCGTACTGGGCGGAGACGATGATGACCGCGAAGCCGCACGCCAGGAGTGCCCAGCCGAACGAGCCGCGGTCGAACATCGGGAAGAACAGCAGGCCGATCGCGATCTGGGCGAGGCCGCCGCCGATGAACACGCGGCGCCGTCCCAGCACGTCGGTCAGCGCCGACCAGCCCAGGATGGCTCCGAGCTGCACGGCGCTGGCGAGCGTGACGATCACCAGGAGGGTGTTCCGGGAGTACGACAGCTCCGTTGTGCCGTAGGACAGGGTGTAGGTGAGGACGATGTAGCCGAGCCCGGTGCACGCGGCCGTGGCGAACGCGGCGCGCAGGACGTTGAGCGGGTGGCTGCGCAGGACCTCGACGAGCGGGGCGGGGCGCAGGGCGCCGGGTGTGCGCCGGTTCTCCTCGAACAGCGGGCTCTCGCTGATACGGCGGCGGATCACGTAGCCGACGCCGATGAGGACGATGCTGGCGACGAAGCCGAGCCGCCATCCCCACGCGGCGAACGCCTCGGCCGTGGTGGTGGAGGCGGCCAGCATGACAAGGTTCGCCGCGATCGCTCCGGCGGGCACGCCGAGCTGTGGGGCTGCGCCGTACAGCCCGCGGCGCCCCTGGGGCGCGTGCTCGACGGCCATGAGGGCGGCCCCGCCCCACTCCGCGCCCACGCCGAGCCCTTGGGCCAGCCGCAGGAGCACGAGCAGGATCGGCGCGGCGACGCCGATCTGGGCATAGGGCGGCAGCAGCCCCACCAGGACCGTCGCCCCGCCCATGACGAGCAGCGACACCACCAGCATGTGCTTGCGCCCGATGCGGTCGCCCAGGTGGCCGGCGACGATGCCGCCGAGCGGGCGGGCGGCGAATCCGACGGCGAACGTGGACAGGGCGGCCAACTGGCTGGCGACCGTGCTTTCGGAGGGGAAGAACTGGGGACCGAAGACGAGCGCCGCCGCGGCCCCGTAGAGGAAGAAGTCGTACCACTCGATGCTGGTACCGATGAAGCTGGCGACGGCGACCTTGCGGGCCTCGCGGTGGGCGGCGGTGGTGGGGGGTCGGGAAGGGCTGGCCACGGTGTTCTCCGTTCCGGGGGTGCCCCTGAGCGGTGGAGGGATGCCCGGTGCCGCGCCTCCTGCCGGGCCGTGCGCGCGCCTGCTCAGCCGCGCGTGTAGTGGCCGAGGCCGGGGCGGAAGCTCTTATCGTCGAGGAACTGCTTCATGCCGCGGCTGCGCCCCTGCTCCGGATCCCGGAACTGCGACTGCTCGAGCTTGGCGTAGAGGTAGTCCTCGGCCTGGTCCCAGGGCATCGCGGCGGCGACCTTGTAGCCGGTCTTGGCGGCCCGCAACACAACGGGGTTCATGCCGGCGAGGCGCAGGGCGAGTTCCCGGGTGCGTGCGCGCAGGGAGTCGGCGGGAACTGCCTCGTTGACCAGGCGCATCCGGGCTGCGGCGCGGCCGTCGAAGGTCTCGCCCGTCATGATGTGGTAGAGGGCGTCGCGCTGGGGCACGACGGAGGCCAGCGCCCGGCTGACGACCCCTCCGGGCGGGATCCCCCAGTTGATCTCGGACAGGCCGAAGCGGGCCTCCTCGTCGGCGATGGCCAGGTCGCAGGCGATCAGCGGCGTGAAGGCTCCGCCGAAGCACCAGCCGTTGACCATGGCGATCGTGGGCTTGTGGTAGGCGGCCAGCCGTCGCCACTGCCAGTCCGCGGCGGCGCGGCGGACCCGATTCTGTAGTGCCGGGTCGTCGGCCGCGTCGACGTCGCGGAAGTACTCCTGGAGATCCATGCCCGCCGTCCAGGCGTCGCCGGCCCCGGTGAGGACGAGCACGCGGCAGCGCTCGTCGCCCTCCAGGGCGTCCAGGGTTCGAACCATCTCGTCGTTCAGTTCGGGGTTCATCGCGTTGCGCTTGTGGGGGCGGTTGAGTGCGACCCAGGCGATGCCCTCGTCGAACGTGACGAGGACCGTCCTCCCCCAGGGTCCGGGCGCATCGCCCGGCGGGGCTTCGGCACCAGGATCCATAGCAAACTCCTTTATATAAAGGATTTTGATAATGTGTAACAAGGGCCTTGATACCCTGTCAACCATGACGGAACCCGCCCGTGCGGCCGACGACCCGGGACATGCCCCGCGCGACGCCGGCCCGCGCATCATCTACCTGGTCAAGCGAGTCGAACTCATCGCACGCGCGCAGCTGGACCAGATCACCCGCGAGCACGGGCTGACCACGTTGCAGTACACCGCCCTGAGCGTCCTGCGGGCCCAGCCGGGGCTGTCCGCCGCCCAGCTGTCCCGCCGCTCCTTCGTGAGCCCCCAGGCCGCGACCGAAATGGTGGGCGCCTTGGAGGCCAAAGGGATGATCACCCGTGAGCCCGACGCCGCCAACCGCCGCGTCCTGCGCGCCCACCTGACCGACACCGGGCACACCGCCCTGAACGCCTGCGACCGCGGCGCCGACCGCATCGAAGAACTGATGCTCCGCGACGTCTCCCCGGACGACGCCGCGGCCCTCCGCCGCGCACTCACCGCCTGCGCCTCAGGCCTGGGCTCCGCCGACGGGACCGACACCGTACACGCCTGATCTCCCTGCTCACCTGCACGCCCGCGCCTCCGCCGAGCCGTATGTCCACTTTGGGGTGATCCTTGGCGCGCTTCAGGTGGTCGGCCACCGGATGGTCCAGTGGGTGTCGCACACGGTGCACCACCAGGACCGGCCGGGGGGAGAGTCGGCGGTCCATCTGATGCGCGAGTCGTGAACGCCACAGGACGGACAGGTCGGGAACGGGGCGCCGTCGGGCGTCCGGGGTGAGCCCCGGACGAAGGCGGCCGCTCGGGCTGCCACTGCGGACTCACCGTTGTAGACGATCCGGGCGAGATCGCCGTTCACGGGGATATCAAATCTGTCCGCGATCGCCTCCGCAGTTGTACCCACCCGGCTCCGCAACTCGCTCACCGCCGGCCAGAGCTCATCGATTCGGCTTTGCGCGCGGTGAATCCGGGTGAGACATCTGCGCACGGCGGCCTGCATGTCACGCAGGTGGTCACGCAACGCGGCGGACTCACATTGCGGGATCTGCTCGGCCAAATAGTCGCGCAACCGCTCCGCGGATTCGATGACCGGCTGGATACGCTCGGCTTCGTAAGGGTCGTAAAGCATCCGGTGGTCTTCCAGCCGATGCACGATCTCCCGCGCCCGCCAATGGTCGCTCTTTTCGTGCTGCCAGTTGAAGCCCACACCGGTCGCCGAGATACTGGCGCCAGTGAATCTCCACCTGGTGTCAGGATTGCGCTTCGGCCAAAACCGCATCGCTGATCGTCTCCCGAGATTCGTCAGGCGCAGCAGTAAGGGGCAGCAGCCGGTGTCGTCGGCATGATGTGGTCCATCGCGCCTGGGCGCCACTGGTTGCAGCCCGCCCCGAACCGGCCGGACCCGGCCTCGCGGCCGACCGTGATCTTCTGGCGCAGTCGGGTCGTCTTCATGGTTTCCTTCGAGGGTTGTTCCTCTCTGCACCCTGGCGAGCACGCAACATGATCGCCATCGCATGGCCGGTACCGGACATGCCGACGATCACCTGACGCCGTCGTTGGGCGGTTCCCCCATCGCCCTCGGTGTCGAAGCGGCCGCCGGAGGCGGGACTCACCTGCGGCGGCTACGCGGCCGCGTCCCGTTCGGGTCCGATCACGTAGCCGCTGCGTGGCCGGGCAAGGCCGCAACGCGTGCGGCCGCGCCCACTCGCCAATCGGCAGGTACCGCGCGATGAACTCCCCCTTATCGTCCGTCAGTTGCACTCGAGTCACACACGACGATCTACCGGCTCAGAGCCTCGGAGCGGGGCCGAACCCGGGGATTGATCACGACTCGATACGCGCCCTCTCAGTCGTTGCCCGACCGCACCGCCCGGTAGGTCAACCCACGCAGCAGCACCTCCGCCGGGCCCCGCCTGCCGGTGCGGTCGAGCGCATACGCCACGGCGACGGTCACCAGCCAGGTGGCCACGGCCACCAGCATCGCCGACCAGCTCGACAGGTACACCCCCAGACCCAGCCCCCAGGCGGCCAGCACCGGCCCCCACACCAGCGACTGCGCCAGGTAGCCGCTCATCGACCGGCGGCCCAGGGAGACCAGCGCCCGCACCGGCAGCGACCGCTGCCGGCCGCGGGTGGCGATCCAGTGCGCGATGAGGCCGAACAGCGCGGCATAGCCCACTCCGGTGAAGATCCCGGCGTACAGGTGCAACCCGGAGAACACCGGCACATAGGCCGGCGCTATGGCGCCGATGTGCTGGAGGGCCAGCGGCAGCCCGGCCAGCCAGCCGACGGAGATGCCGGCCACGGCGAGGCGGCGCAGCAGCGGCAGGTGGCGCGCGGGCTCGTCGAGCAGGCGGTGGCGGGCGGCCAGCAGCCCGATCAGGAACGCCGTGGGCAGCGCGAAGGTGAACAGGCCGGAGACCAGCACCGCCCCCCAGTCCGACAGGCGGATGGCGGCGGAGGGGAGGTAGCCGGTCTCGGCGATGCTCATGCGTTGGACGTCGGCGACGGGGACCGCGTCGGCCGCCGGGGCCACCAGGCCGGCCGCCGCCGTCGCGGCGCTGTACAGGGCCCCGGCCGCCAGCAGGACGGCGATCCAGGCCTTGAGGGTGCGGTCGCTGCGGTTGAGGAAGAGGGGGACCATGATCAGACCGATCAGGCCATAGGTGCCGATGATGTCGCCCTGCCACAGCAGGAGGGCGTGGACCGCGCCGAACAGCAGCATCCACAGGTGCCGCCGGCGCAGCAGGCGGCGAGCGTCGGCAGGGCCGGCGCCCCGGGACATCTGCCGGGCGTAGAGCTGCCCGACCCCGTAGGCGAAGAGGAAGCCGAACATCGTGTAGGCGCGGGCATCGACGATGATCACGGTGAACGCCTGGGCGATCCTGTCGGCGAGGTTGCCGTCGGCGGGGTGAAGCAGGGCCAGGCCGGCAGGGGCGTCGTAGATGAACCACGGCACGTGGGCCAGGGCGATCAGCAGCAGCATCATCCCCCGTGCCAGGTCGGGGGCCAGGGACCGCTCGGACAGCGGAGTCGAGCGCACCGGGCCGCCGGCCGACGGGGCCGGCGCGGGATGGGGGTTGCGGATGGTCATGTCGTCCTTTCGGTGGGGGGTCAGTTGCCTGCGCCGTCGAGTAGCCAGGAGTGGCGCAGCCGGAGTGCACGTTCCGTGCTGCCCAGCGCGGCGGCGAGAACGAGCGTGATGTTGAGCCAGAACGGCAGCAGGATGGGCGGTGTGAAGGTTCCGGTCACCTCGTTGACCGGGGGGATCTGCGAGATCGGTCCGAGAGCCTGCAGCAGGTTCAGGCCGATTCCGACGATGAGCACGACCACCGAGACGAGCCCGATGCAGCGGCTCAGATTCGGGTGCTCGCGGTGGAGGCGGGCGCGGCGTCCCTCGGGGGATCTCGGGTCGGGGGTGAGCTGTTGCTCTGCGCCGCCGGTGGTGACGTAGTGGCAGCGTCTGAGCCCGAAGGCGCTCATCGCGACCTCGATGCGACCGCCCGGGACGGGGAAGGCCGCGGGCATCTTGGACTGGGCGCGGTGTCTGCCGTCGCGGTACAGGTGCGCCCTGACGTCACCGTCCTCTTGCTCGCCCCAGTGCGAGACGTCGACCGCGTACTCCATTTCGCGCCCGTCGTCGCCGGGGAGGCGGATGTAGAAGAGGGAGCGGCCGAGTAGGTGCCACCAACGGAAGCGCTTCAGTTGGCGTCCGTCCCCGTCCTTGACGCGTGCTGCCGCCCGCCGACGGCGCCACTGATCGAGCATGCCCTCTCCCCGTCCTGAACCGTCCGGTTTCCAACACACTGTGCTAGCGACAGCAGAGACTAACACACCGTGCTAGTACGGTGTGCTAGTAGAGTTGGGGAGGAGGTGGAATTGCCCATGACCGAATCAGCCGACTCGAAGCCGAGCTCTCGCGAGAGGATCCTCGTTGCGGCCGCGACGATGGTGAGTGAGAACCCCACCGCACGATTGAGCGTGCGGGCGGTCGCCGCCAGGGCCGGCGTGAGTACAGGCTCACTCCGGCACCACTTCCCGACGCAGCGCGCCCTTCAGGACGCGGTGCTCGCCGGCATCTACGGCCTGGCCTTCCCGAGCGACCCCATCCACGACACGGACACGCCCGCGCGGGACCGGCTGGTCGGCTGCCTGCGGCAGATCATCGCGCCCGTCGGGACCGGACAGCAGGCGAGAGAGGCTTTGGGCACGACCTACCGGATGCTCATCGCCGCCGAGCCGACCGAGGACACGCGACAGGCGTACCTCGCCATTGAGCGGCAGATGCAGCACCGCGTGGAGCACTGGCTGTCCGTCCTCGCCGACGAAGGATCACTCCCCGAGGGCGACAACGCTCAACGCGCGAAGTTCCTGCTCACTGTCATCAACGGCCTCACCCTGGAAAGGGCGCTACCCGGCTCGGAATCAGCCCTCATATCCGAGAACGCGACCTTGTTCGCCGCCGTTGACAGCGTCCTGAGCGGCTAATGGGCGCGGCGCAGCCGGGCACCGGCGCGCCTGCCTCAGCTTCCGTTCGCGGCCGAGCGCGATGGCTGACGTGCCTGGTTGCGGAACTGTGCGGGCGATGAGCCGACCACGCGGCGGAACGCGGTGCTGAACGCGCTTTCGGACAGGTAGCCCGTCGCTTGTGCGAGCTCGGAGATCGACAGCGTGTCGCGGGCGAGGGCGTCGCGGGCGAGGCTCATGCGCCATTGGATCAGGTACTCCAACGGCGGGACCCCGACGTGGCTCTTGAAGGACTGGGCGAAGGCGGAACGCGACATGTGGCTGATGTCGGCGAGCTCCTTGAGGCTCCAGGAGTGGGCCACGTCGGCGTGCACGGCGCGCAGGGCGGCACCGATGCCGTCCTCGTTCAGGGCGCCCAGCCAGCCGGTGGGCCGGTCCGTTTGACCGGCGTGAGCGCGCAGCATGTGCACGAGCAGGATCTGTGCGAGGTGGTTCTGCACCAGCGGGCCGCCGGCGGCGGTGACTCCGACCTCGGTGGCCAGGAGGTCGATCAGCTGCGCGAGTCGATTGCCGTGAGGATCGGCCACGCGGACGATCACGAGCGGCGGAAGGAGATCGGTCAGCAGGGCCGCGTTCCTGTCGTCGAACGCGATGTGCCCGACGCAGAGGTAGAGGTCCTCCTCGGCCTGCGGGCCGATCCGCACGAACCCGTCTTCGGCACCCGCCAACACCGGCTGCGCAGGGCGCGGGCGTGCGTCGGGCGTGCTGGCCAGCACGTAGGGCGGCGGGTTGCCGAGCATGAAGGTGTCCCCCTCGTGCAGGAGCACCGGCTCGTGCCCGTCGAGGATCAACCAGCACGTGCCGCGCACGAGCCCGCCGATCCGCACGTGCAGGAACGTGTCGAAGCGCAACGCCCACTCCCCCGCGGCCAGGAGGCTGGGCCCGATCACCGTGCGGGGCCGGAGCAGGCTGATCGCGTCGGCCACGGGATCCCGAAAGCCGAGCACCAACGACACCTCCTGGACGATACGTAAAGAATGGCGGATTCTGCATCATGGATAGTATCGCCGATTTCCCGCAGTATCGATACCGAACGGATCGGCATCGAGACAGTGATGGAGACACCCACATGGGACAGCTGGAAGGCAAGACGTCGGTGGTCACCGGGGGCAGCACCGGTATCGGCCTGGCCACCGCCCTACGGCTGGCGGACGAGGGCGCCTACGTGTTCGTCACCGGCCGACGCGAATCCGAACTTGAGGCCGCCGTCAAGACCATCGGAACCGACCGGGCGACGGGGGTGGCCGGCGACATCGCCAAGAAGGCCGACCTGGACCGGCTCTATGACGCGGTCCGGGCCCGGGGCAAGGGGCTGGACGTGCTCGTGGCCAACGCGGCGGTCGGTGCGTTCGTGACGCTGGAGCAGACCACCGAGGAGCACTTCGACCACACCTTCGCGGTCAACACCCGCGGCACGCTGTTCACCGTGCAGAAGGCGCTCCCGCTGCTCAACGACGGAGCCTCGGTGATCCTCACCGGCTCCACGGCCGCCGACCGCGGCGTGGAGGCGTTCGGCGCGTACGCGGCGTCGAAGGCGGCCGTCCGGTCCTTCGCGCGCACGTGGTCCACCGAGCTCAAGGGCCGCGGCATCCGGGTCAACGTGGTCTCGCCGGCATGGATCGAGACTCCCGGGGGCACCGCCGCGTTCGGCGACGAGGAGACCGCCCGGGCCGTCAAGGAGAATGTCGCCGCGACCGTGGCCAAGGGCCGCATGGGCCAGCCCGAGGAGGCCGCCGCGGCCATTGCCTTCCTGGCCTCGGAACAGAGCAGCTACGTCGTCGGCGCGAACCTCTACGTCGACGGCGGAGAGAACCAGATCTGAGCAGGCACCCCACGCTGCGTGGCACCCGAAGCGTCCCAGGTTCCATGCCGCCACCATCGCCCGGGCGCACTCGCTCGGCGACGGCGCGGGCCGTGGCGATGCGGGCGGTCATGGCCGTGGGGTGGTGCGCGAACGACTCCCCACGTCGAGACCTCCGCGGCGCTCCCCCGCGCCTCCACGTCGCCCTCCCACCCCGCACGAGGGGGCTCGGCGACGACGGCCAGGTGCCGGTCGAACTCGCGGCCCCGGACGCGACCGCGCTGGAGGCGATCGGATGGAGCCTGCCCGAACGGGTTCCGGACGACCGCCGCCGACGCGCACACCCCCATCTACGGGCCGCGTCGCGGGGCCCACACATCGGTCCAGGCCCCGGAGAAGCACATCCGTGACGGGATGACGACCTGGACCACCGACCCCGAACGCTACGTGCGGACCAAGACGGCCGACGAGATCGCGACGGATGTCGCACGTGAACCATGAGCACACGAATACAGCCCGGCCACCGGGCGAGAAGGGCGATCATGTCCGACTTCGACATGCGCGAGTTCTACGACCGCTACTGCGAGGCGCTCAACGCGCATGAGTTCGACCGCATGGACGAGTTCGTCCACGAGTCCATCCTCTCGCACGGAGAGCCGGCCACTCGCGCCGACGTCGTTGCGGCACTTAAGAGCATCACCGACGCGGTTCCCGACTTCCACTGGGAGATCAAGGAGGTGGCGATCAACGGAGAAACCCTGGCCTGCCACTCCGTCAACCACGGCACCCCCACCAAGGAATGGCTCGGGGTGGCCCCCACGGGCGCTGCGATCGAGATCGACGAATTCGCCATCTACCGGATCCGCGACGGCAAGTTCGCGCAGATGTCGGCCGTCCACGACGCCGAGGCCCTGAAGAAGCAGCTCGCGGGCTGACCCCGCCGGGCCCGGACGCGCAGAGCCCGACACACGCGGCGCCCCGCCGGAACCGGCGCGGCGCCACATGCCCAAGCTCGCCCAGCGCGCGCCCGGCCACGCCATCGCCGCGAACGGCCGTCGCCGAAGGCCAGGTCCCGGTGGTCTTCGGCGCCGGCGCGACGGTCGCCTGCGAGGTGCCCGGCAGGCCGACGCCGACGTCGCTACCGTCGTGGCCGCAGATCGCGCGCGTCAGCCCGATCGCCACCGCCTTGGCCGTGGGATCGTCTCCGCAGACCGGCACGTCCACGCGCGAGGGGGCACCGCGCTGAAGGAGTCGATACCGCGGTGAGCGGTGCGGCGGGACCCTCCTGGTCCGCCGCACCGCTCACCCACGCTGGGTGACGGGTGCCGGTGTCCACTCCGGCGATCGGCCCGCGAAGCCCAGCAGCCGGTCCAGCGCCGTGGCGTCCACGCTCACGGGCACTTCAGGGGCGAAGGGCATGCCTTCGCCCCGGAATTCCGGCTTGATCTGGTCGGCGAGCAGCGTGTGCGCCTGCTCCGACGCGGCGGGATCGGGGTCCCATGCCTGACCGGTGGCGCGGGCGATGTCCCAGCCGTGCACCACAACCTCGGCGACCAGCATGCTCAGCACGTAGTCGCCGCGGAAAGTACCGCCCAGCGCGGGCACCCGCACCGAAGCCGTCTCGATGCCGTCGGCGAGTGCGGCACGCACGGCCCCCGACAGTTCACCGATCGCCGCGACCAGGACGTCGGTATCGTCGGGGCCGGTGTAGTTGCGCGGGTCGGGCCGCTGGTCGCCGTCGGGGTCGGCTAGGACGACGGTGAAGTACCCGATCCCGCCGAGCAGGTGCCGGCGCAACGAGACCACGTCGAGGCCGGCGCACGGCGTCGGCGCCGTGTCCTGATCGGGGGGCGTCGCACCGATCACGCGCGCCAGGTCGTCAAGGACGGCAAGTACTGGGTGAGAGGACATCGGTTCCTTTTCGGTCGTGGGGATGGGCGAGAGCCGACGAGACAGGCTCGTCGCCCATGGATTCGTGCGATCTCCGCGGGGAGGGGTGTGTTCCGGCCGGGAACCCCCCAGGGACACGGACCATCGCATAGGCAGGGGCGTCCTCGGCGGCGCGCGTACCGAACGTGCCGGTGAGGTAGTGCGGGACGTCCACCACCGTGCCCACAGCATCAAGGGTTTCCCTCCCCTGGGCCTATTCCTGACCGCCGGTGTCCTGGTAGGCCGCTCGAACGACGGCGCCGGCGTCAACGCGATCGGCCTCCCTCAGAAGGCGATGGATCTCATTGACGAGGCCCGCCGCAGAGCCCGGCTCGCCGCCATCGAGCCTGCCGACGATTTCGGGGTCGCCCAAGCGTTCCGTGATGAGGGCCAGTGTCGTGCGGTGGAAGTCGGTGAGCCGGCCGGTAGGTCGATCCTCGCCCGGCTCGGCCACGGCCGCCTCGGCGATGGCGATCACATCGTCGCGGTAGTACAGGTGCAGGTGCCGGCTGATGTCGTTTACGCGGCGCCTGACCGTTGCCGGCGATCGATCGGACGCATTGGCGATGGCCTCGTCGTCCAGCCCTCGCCTCATGAGGTTCAGGACGTCGAGCTGGCCGACCGTCAACCCGGCCAGGTATCTACGGGCGAGTTCATGGATGCGTTCGCGAGCACGGTCCTCGCTGCTCGGCTCAGGGGCGCCAAGGAAGACATCGCCAGGGATGTCGGGCCGGGCCTCGGAGTCGACGGTCCGCTCCGAGCCGGGCGCTGGGGCGTCCGGAAGGAACCCGCGGTCGTCGGGCGCGTCGGGGCCTCCGTCATGGTCGCCGGGGACAACATGGAGGTCCTCACGGTCGCTGGAATCGGAGGCATCGCTGTCAGTCTCATCGGAACTGACGGCAATGGCCTCCGGGACCTCCGGGCCGGCTGCCGAGGCCGTGGGGGGCGCCTGGCCGCTGTCGGCGGTGGCACGGGCGAGGCCGGCGCGGCGGGCAACGACTCCCGCCTCGGCACGGTTGTGGACCTTCAGGGTGTCGACGACCGCGCTGACCAGACGAGCGGCCCGGTCTTCACTGATGAATGTGCCCTTTCGCGTCTTGACATGCCGGGCGATCTGGCCATTATCCCGTTCGGCTCCCAAATGGACGAAGACCTCGTATTGCTGATCCGTCAGTTTGTTGATCCTGTCCGCAGCCTGGGCGAGGCGCTCGCCGGCGGGTCCTTCAGCCGGGGCCAGCTCGGCGGCGCGGGCGACCGCAATCGCCTCGCCGCGGTCTCGCACCCCCAGGCGGTGAACGAGGCTCCTGACACCCTGTGTGACTCGGGAGACACTCATGCGGAGCTCTTCCCCGATGTCGCCGTTTTGCTTAGGCAGGAGGCCGAGGAGCTGCCGCCGGGCGTTGTCCAGGACGCCGACCCGGGTGAGGGCCCGTTCCATTAGAGCCCCGTGCCCCATGTCACCGGGGGCGGAGTCGTCGGTCAGTTCGGCGGCACGGGCTACGGCGACCGCCTGTTCGCGGCCCTCCACACCGAGGGAACCCGTGACCCCTTCCATGAGGGCGGAGAATGCGGGGCCCGGTCGGATATCGAGTCTGGTGAAGATCTCCCCGTCGGTGCGCTCGGCCCCCAGAGCGACGAGGAAGTCGAATTCGCGGTCGCTCAGTCTGCTGATGTTTCCCTTAGCCCGGGTTAGTTGCTCGGCGGTGAGTTCCCTGGCCGGGGCCAGGGCGGCGGGGGCGTCGGGAAGGCTTTCGGGATCCCCACCACGGCCGGGGGCATAGCCGGGGTCGGCGGATCGGGCCGGTTCCGGTGCCCGGGACCGGATGCCATCGCGACCCTCGTCGTCGGAGACGCCATAGAGGTCGTCGCTGTCGCTGGCATCGGAGGCATCGCGGTCGGCGTCGGCGGCTTCCCGCGACCGCACCGGAGCAGAGGCGTAGAAGCCGTCCACAGCACCACCGGAGTCGGACTCGCCCTCCACGGCCCGGACACGATCCCTTTGCACGCCACCTTGGCCACCGTCGGAATCCACCTCGTCCCGGCCCTCTCCCGGTATACGCGGTTCTCGCGGTGCGGCCTCACGGTTGAGCGCGCCGCCGAACAGCTCGGCAAGGCTCTGGCCGGGCGACGACTGCGAGGGCGCCGGGGGTCGTGGGAGGTCGCGGTCGGGGGTGGGAGGCCCTGATGCCAACCGAGCGGGGGCGGAAGACGGCGGCACAGGCACCTGCCGCTCCGGCCCGGAGGAGCCGACGCCGTCCTCGGTCCCGACCGGGCCCCGGCCGTCGGAGAGGCCGTCGGAGGTGTCGCGGATGTCGTCGGTAGCGGCACCGCGTCGACCCGAGCCAGCGCCGCCGGTGCGGCCATCGCCGCCGCCTGTAGCGCCGGTGCCAGGCCCGGGGTCGGGCCTCCGCCCACCACCGCCGGAGTAAACGTAGAGATCCCCGTCGTCGCCACCTTCTGAGTCGGAGCCGGAATCATCGTCATCGACGAACATGGGCTCCGGGTCGGATGCCCCTTCCTGGAAAGTACCGTCGAAGTCGAAGGAGAACCCCTCACCGTCGAACGTGCCCGCCGCATCCAAGGCGTCGATGATGGTGCTGCCCGTGCCCCCGCCGGGATCCTGGTCCTGCCCGCCGGTGTCCTGTTGTACCGCTCGAACGACGGCATCGAGGTCCACGCGGTCAGCCTCCCCCAGAAGGCGACGGATGTCATTGACAAGGCCCGCGGCCGAGCCCGACTCACCGACATCGAGCCTGCTGACGATGACGGGATTCCTCAAGTTTTCCTCGATGAGGTCCAGCGCCCTGCGGTGGTCGTCGGTCAGCCCCCTCCCGCCTGCCCCGGCGGTACCGCGGCCGGATCCGCTCGCGGTCCCCGGCCCCTGGCCGGCAGCGAGATCCGTGCCCAGCTCGGCCGCGCGGGCGATGGCGATCACATCGTCTCGGGAGTGCAGGTGCAGGTGCCTGCTGATGTCCCTTACGTGACCCCCGACCGTTTTTGGCGACATCCGGGGCTTGAACGTTTCGGAGATGGCCTCGTCATCCAACCCTTGCCTCATGAGGTTCAGGATCCCGCGCTGGCGAAACGTCAACCCGGCCAGGTATCTACGGGCGAGTTCACGGATGCGTTCGCGAGCGCGGTCCTCGCCGGCCACCTCAGGAATGCCAAGGAAGACGTCGCCAGGAGCGTCTGGCAGGACCTCGGAGTCGACGGTCCGCTCGGCCGCCTCGGCGGTGGGCGCCCCCTGGGCGCCGACCCCCCCGTCAATGAACATGTCGGTGTCGAAGCCACCGCCGAACGTGCCCTCCGCATCCAAGGCGCCGATGAGGTCGCCATCGCCGAAAGCGTCCTCCTCCCGCGAAGCGGTATCAGCGGTCGCCTGGTAGCCGTGGTAGGCATCGCCGGAAGGGCTGGGCGCCCAGCCCGGGATCGGCACCCATCCCGCGGGCACGATCTCGGCCTCCACGAACAACAAATCCTCCACACCCGCGCCCGGCACCCGCTCGGCGGGGTGCCGGTAGGCGGCGTGAACGACAAGACGTGCCCCCCGCGCCACCAGTACACGGCCCGGCCCGTCTTCGGGCTCCCCGGCCACGTAGACGGCCGGGAAGCCCTGAGGGACACGGACCATCACATGGGCGGGGGCGTCGTCGGCGGCGCGCGTACCGAACGTGCCGGCGAGGTAGTGCGGGACGTCCACCACCGTGCCCACAGCATCGCGGGGATGGCCGGGGTTGATACCCAACCGGCCCAGCAATCCCGCCCCGGCCCCCAGGTGCACGGTGACCGCCACCGGCAGCACCGCCAACCCCAGAACAGTGTCGACGTCGCCGACGATCCACCCGAAATCGTCGCGGTCATCGGGTACGACATCGCCGCCGGCCAGCCCCTCATCGACCATGTCCCGGAGATGGTCGATGTACTTCCTGAAGGAATCGGCCTGGAGTTCGGTGGTGTGCAGGGCGTGGGCGCCCTCCACCGAAGCCACCGCCCCCTCCACGGTCTCCACGATCGGCAGGTACATCCGCGCCCACTCATCAGCGGCCACATCATCGACCCGCGCACGGACAGTGTTACCCATGCCCCCGCCGGGATCCTGGTGCCGGTCAACGCCATCCCAAAGCGCAGGCGCAGGCAACGGGGTACGGCCGATCTGGCCATCGACAGAACCGCCCTGGGGGCGGGGGGCGTCGGGGAACTGTCCAGTGTCACTCGTCGCCGAGGAGCCGATACGGGGCGTGCCGGTGTCGGCGTGGGAGGCAGGCTCGAAGCCGGCGATGAGACGACGGACGGCCCCGGGGTTGAGGTGGCGGAGGTCGGGCTGGAGGTTGTTGACGCGGGCCTCGTGGGCCAGTCCGCTTTTGCCGTCCACTCCCACGCGGGCGTAGATCTCGACAAGGCGATGCCCGATCGTGCCCTGCGCTATTCCTGTCAGTGCTTGGATTTGTTTGATGGTCTTTCCCTTCCCGGCGAGGAAGGCGATGTTGCGGTCGTCACCCTCGAGCGCCGTGACCGGGATGATTCGGGTACCGGGGGCGTAGGCGGGGGGATCGTTGAGGGCGTCCGAGCGCTGTCCAGGATTGCCGGGACGGGCCGGGAAGACCTGGAGCTCCGCGTCTTCGGCGGAGTGGTACCCGATGTCCTCCAGCCGGTACCGGTAGACCAGGTCGGCGAGGAACTCCTCAAACGTGCGGGCATCCTCACTGTGCTTGCCGTCCTTGCCAGCTGCCAGCCCAGACAGATCAATACCCTTCAGGGGGACACCCGCCCCCCGATCACCGGCATCGGCATCGGCATCGGCATCGGCATCGGCATCGGCATCGGCCGACCGTACCGGCTCCGAGCCAGGCGCGGGATCGTAAAAACGGTCAAAGACCCAATCACCCGAAACATCACCGCGAGACACCCCCTCACCGCCGGACAGCCCTTCACGGCCCGACGCACCAGAACCCTCAACCGCACCACCGCCAGCGCCGACAGCACGAGAAGCAACGCCGGGAAGCAACCCATCACCACCCACGACGCCGCTAACACCTCCAACCCCGGCATCAGACCCCTCCTGGGCACCCCCCTCCCCATGAACACCCACGTCCGCACCACGGACACCGTCCACATCACCGAACTCCTCAAGCCGGTACCGGCGGACGAGGCCATCAACGAACCCCTCGAACTCCGGCCCCCGCTCCCCGCCCGACTTGGGATCACCCGAAGCGCTCGAACCCGGTGCGACCGGACGGTCGCCACCCCACGGACCACCGACACCGGCGGCTTCCCGCGACCGCACCGGGCCAGGAGGATAGAAACCGTCCACATCGCCATCAGAGTCGGACTCATCGTCCACGGCCCGGCCACGATCCCTCTGCACGCCACCCCGGCCACCGTCAGAATCCGCCCCGTCCCGGACCTCTTCCTGCCCGCGCGGTGCCTGCGGTGCGGCCTCGCGATTGAGCGCGTTACTGAACACGTCGGCCAAGCTCTCCCCGGGCGACGACGGCGGAGGAGCCTGCCGCTCCGGCGCAACAGAGACGGCGACACCCTCGGTGGCGTCCCGGCCCCGCCCATCGGAGGTGTCGTGGACGTCGTTCTCGCGAAGGCCGGCCGGGGGTGCGCCTTGCCGGGTCCGGGACCCCGAGCCACCGGCGTGGCCATAGCCACGGCTACCGGGCCCACCGCTCCCACCCCCAGAAGCGGTGGGTCCCTGCCCAGAGAAGGAAGCGCCGCCGCTGCCACCGGACAGGGCACCCGCACCGCCGCCCGGAGGCGGAGGATCATCGGGCCCACGCCCACGCCCGCCATGGCCACGGCCGTGTCCCTCCTCAACGTCGGAGACGTCGTAGAGGTCTCCCTCGGAGTCGGAGTCCTGTTCCGCCGCACGACCGACGGCGTCTGCGTCAACGCGGGCGGTCACCTGCACACGGCGATGGATTTCGTCGATCAGGCCGGCGGCCGAGCGTCGATCTCCGTCCTTGAGCTTGGCGGCGATGCCGGGGTGCGCCAAGCCCCGCTCGATGAGGTACAGCACCCTGCGCGTGTAGGGGGTCAGCCCGCTCGCGAGTTCCCGGGCGGTAGCGCGGTCGGGTGCGACCGCTGCGCGATCAGCGGCGTCCATCGCGGCATCCATGGACTCACGGAAGATGTAGGTCGCCTGCTCCCGGCTGTTTACGTTTAGGCGCCTGTAGATCCCGTTGGCCCCGGAGACGGCGGTCCCGGACGCGCCGAGGTCCCAGAGAATCTGCTCCGGAGGTCGATCATCCTTGTCGAGAAGCTGGAGGAGTCGGCGCTGGTGAGGCGACAGCACACTCAGACGTCCGTCGCCGAAGCCGGGGTCGGGCCCGAGAAGACCGCCGGGCTCGAGGTCGCTGGTCGCATCGGCCGCGCGGGCAATGGCCTCCGCATCGTCGCGATCGCCCGCGCCCAGGCGATCGTAGATTTTGGAGAAGTTCCCGGAGCCCGGGATGTCCTTGTTGCTCCGCCCCTGCTTCATGAGGTCCAGGGCGTTGCGCTGGGGGGGCGTGAGTACCTTCAGGAATATACCGGCGAGTTCACCGATGAGTTCGCGAACACCGTCCTCCCCGGTCAGCGAAGAGCTCGGTTCACCCTGGCCAGGGTCGGAAGCATCGGGGAGGTCGCTGAAACCGTCCGCGTCACTGTCGGAGCCGGAATCGGAGGAGTCGCCGTCCTCACCACGGGAATCATCAGGCAGCGCCAGAGGGGTGGCGGGCCCGCCGGAACGATCCCCCGCACCGCCCTCGTCACCGGAGTAGCGATACAGGTCGTCGGCGCCGTTGTGGCCGACGGCGTTTTCCGGACCGGGGTCATCGAAGGGGCCTGCGTCCCTCCGGAAATCAAGGAGGGGGTCGCCTTGGGGACCCACGAAAAGGTTTCCGGCAGCCTGCTCCAGGGCGGGGCGGGGAGCAGCGGGGAGATCGGGGGCGTCGGGAAGGTCACCGCGGTCGTCGTCGGCCATGGCCTCGTCTCCGGCTCGCGGGACCGAGGTGCGCTCCGGGCCGCCGCCGGCGGTGGAGGCAGTGGAGAGCACGCCGGCGGCGACAGCCGTACGACCGACGGCGTCTGCGTCAACGCGGGCGGTCACCTGCACACGGCGATGGATTTCGTCGATGAGGTCGGCGGCCGAGCGTCGCTCTCCGTCCTTGAGCTTGCCGGCGATGCCGGGGTGCGCCAAGCCCCGCTCGATGAGGTAAAGCACCCTGCGCGTGTAGGGGGTCAGCCCGCTCGCGAGTTCCCGGGCGGTAGCGCGGCCGGGTGCGACCGCTGCGCGATCAGCGGCTTCCATAGCCGCTTCCATGGACTCACGGAAGACGCCGGTCGCCTGCTCCCGGCTGTTTACGTTTAGGCGCCCGAAGATCCTTTCGGCCCCGACAACCTCGGAGGTCTGCGTCTTGTTGCCGAGGGCCCGGAGAATCTGCCCCGGAGGTCGATCATCCCTGTCGAGAAGCTGGAGGAGTCGGCGCTGGTAAGGCGACAGCACACTCAGACGTCCGTCGCCGATCCCGGGGTCGGGCCCGAGAAGACCGCCGGGCTCGAGGTCGCTGGTCGCATCGGCCGCGCGGGCAATGGCCTCCGCATCGTCACGATCGCCCGCGCCCAGGCGATCGTACATATTGCTGATGGTGCTCGCGGAAGCCGGGATGTCCTTGTTGCTCCGCCCCCGCTTCATGAGGTCCAGGGCCTCGCGCTGGCCGGGCGTGAGTACGTTCAGGAATATACCGGCGAGTTCACCGATGAGTTCGCGAACACCGTCCTCCCCGGTCAGCGAAGAGCTCGGTTCACCCTGGCCAGGGTGGGAAGCATCGGGGAGGTCGCTGAAACCGTCCGCGTCACTGTTGGAGCCGTCCTGCTCGCCGTCGTCCACAGCCGGGCCACGCGTCCCCCACTCCCCTGAGCCCCGGCCCGAGCCGGCGCCGCCGGTACCACCGGTGCCGTCCCGCCGGGTATCTCCTCCCGAGCGCGACGGGCGCGGAGCCGAAGAGGCCCCGTCCTGCCCACCCGACGCGGAAGGAGCGGGTGCGGGAGGGTCGTCATGACCGTCGGAACCCGAAGAGTCGACGTCCATGTCGTCGGCGTCGGAAAGATTCCCGTCCTCGCCCTCGGAGTCGGAATCGGAGGAGTCGCCATCCTCACCGCGGGAATCACCAGGAAGCTCCAGAGGGGTGGCGGGCCCGCCGGAACGATCCCCCGCACCGCCCTCGTCACCGGAGTAGCGATACAGGTCGTCGGCGTCGTTGTGGCCGACGGCGTGTTCCTGACCGGGGTCATCGAAGGGGCCTGCGTCCCTCCGGAAACCAAGG
Source organism: Nocardiopsis sediminis (assembly GCF_042650565.1). Taxonomy (NCBI): domain Bacteria; kingdom Bacillati; phylum Actinomycetota; class Actinomycetes; order Streptosporangiales; family Nocardiopsidaceae; genus Nocardiopsis; species Nocardiopsis sediminis. Next base: position 161,408 of record NZ_JBHSBH010000008.1, on the reverse strand, counting down.
AGGGGGCCGCCTTGGGGACCCACGAACAGGTATCCAGCAGCCTGCTCCAGGGCGGGACGGGGACCAGCGGGGAGATCGGGGGCGTCGGGAAGATGACCGCGGTCATCATCGACCATGGCCTCGTTGCCGGCTCGCGGGACCGAGGTGCGCTCCGGGCCGCCGCCGGCGGTGGAGGCAGCGGAGAGCACGCCGACGGCGACGGCCGCGCGGGCGACAGCACCGGCCTGGGCGCGGCTGTTCACCCCCAGGGTGTCGATGATCTGGCCGACGTACACGGCGACCGGGAAGTCCCCAACGGCAGCGCCAATAGGCGGCCTGACGCTCCTGGCGATCTCCTGGTCGCCCAGCCCGTCCCCCAGATACCACAGAACCTCGCGCTGCCTAAGGTCCAGCTCGCCGATTTTAGCCCTGAGCATCTGCTCAGTGCTGACCGCCACGGGAGCGGGCGCGGGGTCGTCATCATCATCGGAATCCGAAGAGTCGACGTCCATATCGTCGGCGTCGGAAACAGACCCGTCCTCGCTGCCGGAGTCGTCGGCTTCAGCGCGCTCGGCCGCCTCCAGATGGCGATCGATGTCCTCAACGAGCAACTGAGCCGAGCCTGGGCTGCGGTCATCGAGCCTGCGCCGGATGTCGGGCCGGGCGCTGTCCGCCAAGCCCCTCTTGATGAGGGCCAGCGTGCTGCTCTGGACGTCGGGATCCATGTCTCCCTGGGCCGCGCGGGCGATGGTGGTCACATGGTCGGTGGAGGGCACACCCAGGTGGCTGCGGATGTGGTGGATGTTGTTGACGACCGTGGATTGCGCCAGCTTCGGCGTGAGTCTGGCGCCGATGTCCTTCTTGTCCACTCTCTGTCTCAGAAGGTTCACAATCTTGCGCTGGAGTGGCTTAAGCCCCTCCAGGTATCTGCGGGCGAGTTCACCGACGTGTTCGCGTGCGCGGTCCCGGTCGGTCTGTGCCGTGCCCGGCTCACCGGCGGCCAGGCCACTGCGGGCAGCCGGGGCACCGTCGAGAAGGAACGTGTCGTCACGCACGTCAAGGAAGATCTCGCCGAGGGCGTCGGGCAGGGCCTGAGGGTCGACGGTGCGCTCGGCCGCGCGGGCGATGGCTACCGCTTCGGCGCTGCTGAACACCCCCAATCGGTTATAGAGCCTGACCAGGTTTTTCTTGACGGTTCCTTCTGCCCACGGCGTATTTTCGACGATCTGGGAGCGGGTCTGCCCCTGGACGAGGAGGCGCAGGATCTCGCGCTGGACGGTTGACAGGCCCGCTTGCTCCAAGAGTTCGCGGGCCCGGGCCGGCGGGAAGTCCTGCTCCGGCACCAGTCTCAGCCCGGCCGCGCGGGCGATGCCGACCGCGCCGTCGCGGTCCACGCCCAAGCGGCGGTAAACACCCTCCGCCTCCGACTCCAACTGCCCCTGGTGCGCGCCGACGCCCTCACCGATGTCGGCCGGTGAAAGGTCTGTTCGCAGGAGGAGAGCCAGGGTCCGGCGCTGGCGGGGCTCGAGCCGCTGCACGAGTGCGCGAGCATCGATTTCCCCGCTGGAGTCGGCGAGGGCGGTGTCCCGGTAGTCCGGCAGGGCCCCGCTGGCGAGGTTGACCGCTTGGTCGCGGTTCAGCCCCAGATGGTGAAGGGCGTACCAGATGTCATTTTCGGCCGTTCTGCGCTCCACCCCGTATCGCTCCTGGATCATTGTGATGATCTCGGCCTTGCTCAGCTTGGCGCCGAGGAGGCCGAAGGCGGTGTGTTGGCGGTCGGTGAGTGAATCCATCTTGGCGTATGCGTGGGTTCGCTGGGCGGGGGTGAGGTCTCCCCTGGACGTTTCGGGCGCGCGGGACAACAACGGGCCGGGCAGGGACGGGAATCGAGGGTCGCCGACGAGGTCAACGGCCTGTGCCCTACTCACTCCCATACGGCGGGCGGCACGCGCCACGAGATCCATGGCCGAGTTGACAGTGAAGCCGGGGAGCCTACCGATCTCGCCGAACCTCAGACCGCTATGGCGCAGGGCAAGGGCCCGACGCTGCTCGAGGGTCAGGTCCTTCGCCTTCGCAAGAGCGGCGGTTCGCTGGGCGGGAGTGAGTTCCGCGGCGGCCGCCGACCGGGGGGCAGGCCGCGGAGGGCCCGGCGGAAGCGCATTCTCGCGCGCCGGAGGCACGGCACGACCACCACTCCCGGTACCAGCAGACCCGGCCGTGGGGGCGACACCGCCGGATGCGCCGGCCCGCTGGCCCGGGCCAGGCTCCGCGTCCGCCGCGGGAGCGGAAGAACGACCATCGTCGTCGGCCCAAAGACGGTCGACCGCCCCTCCCGGACCGACGTCGGGATCATCGGGAAGAGCACCAGGATCGGCGTTCTGCGCCTCGACGGGAGCGCGAGAAGGGAAACCGGAGACGACGTCATCGCCCATGGGGGCGCCCCTCCCGCTCTCCGCGGATGCCTCCCCCCAGCCCCCAAGTTCAACGGGACCCTCGTCCAGCCCGGCCGGGTCGTATCCGAGGCCGCCGAGGCTGCCGGGATCCAAGGAGTCGAATCCGCCGCCGGAGCCGACATACTCCCCGCCGGGGAGGTCGTCCAAGCCGCCGAAGATCCCGTCGGGGTCGTCAGGGGGGTTCTGGTTCGGATCGGCGTCGGGGATCTCCTCGTCGGAGTCGGCCCTGAATCGGAGATCGTTGGGGTCAGGGAAGTGGTCGAAGTTCAGGTTGGCGGCGGCGTCGAGGTCGGCGTAGGCGTAGGGGTCCATGGGTTGCTCGGCGTCGTCGGTGCCCACCATGAACTCCCAGGGCCGCGCATATTCGGCCGGGGAGATCCCGAGCTCCTTGAGCTGGTTCTCGTAGCGTTCGTCGGTGGACCTGAACGTCTCCGGATCCTTGGCCTCGCCACCGGCCAGGGCGCTGAGATCCAGCGAGGCCGGGGCGTTACCGTCCCACTGACCGCCGGGATCGTCGGACCGGGCCGATTCCGGCACGGGGGGCGCGGGGTCCGGGAACCCGTCGGAGAACGTGTCGGTCTCGCTCGGTCGTGCGGCCGCCTGCGTTTCGCTGCCGGAGCGGGTGCCGGCACCGGTGGCCTCGGCCGCTTCCCGTTCCTGGGTGCGCGGAGACCGCGGTGTGGCCGCGGGGTTGAGCGCAGCTCCGAAGAGATCGTCGAGGCTTTTGCGGGGCGCCGCCGGCTGCGCCGGCGGAGGTGATCCCGGGAGGTCCTCGGCGCTCGTGGCCGGCTCCGGCAGCGACGTGCTCCGGGGGGAGGACGGCTGTGCCGGCGCCTGCCGCTCCGGCACGCGGTGACCACCACCGGCCTCGATACCGGCCGGCCCGCGGTCGTCGGCGTCGAGGGGGTGAACGGTCCCCGCGTCCGCGTCCATAGGTGCGTGGCGCTGCGCAGCGTCGCTCCCCGCGGTGGGGACACCGGCGCTTTCGGTCCGCAGCGGCGGCGCGACGTCGAAATCCTGCGATCCGCTGCCCCGGGATCCGCGGCCTCCCCATCCCCTGAAGCCGTCGCCGGTCGTGCCGCCTCCGCCTCTCCGGGCACCGGGACCGTCGCCATGACCGTCCCGTTCGCGGGCGTCTCCTCGGCCGCCGCCGGCTCCGCGGTCCTCACCGCCGCGCTCGAAGCGACCGCGGCCGCCGCCGGGGGCGTCGTCCGTCCCTGGGGAAGTGCCGGCGGCCGGCGCGGCCCCGCCGGTGAACGCGGCGACCGCTGTGTTCTGGGCGGTCAGCCAGTCGGTGAACGCCTGGTTGTAGTCCGCGCCGCGGCGCTCGACCGTCTTGTCGAGCCGCTGGTAGGCGCTGAACGCGTCGCTGCCGGCGGGCTGCCCGTTGGCTTCGTGGGCGGCCCACCACAGGTCGCGGCGCGCCTTGAGGTAGTCCGTCTCGGCCTCGGCCAGCGCCTGCTGCTTCACGGCGACATCGTCGACGAGTCCCGCGGCGGCCGCTGCCCGCCCGCCGTCGAGGATGCCCAGCCGTATGGCGACGTCCTGGGAAACCCACGCCGTGACCTTGGCCCGCGCCTGGCCCAGGTGCGGGCCAGATGTCGCGCCCCGTCCGACCAACCTGGATACGGCGCCCGGGGTGTGCTGGGCGGCGATCGCCCAGTCGGAGTCGAACTCCACCAAATACAGCGGCCCCTCATGAACCCCGTGGAGTTTGTAGGGCCGCTTGGGCGCGACGGTCTCGCCGTGTGATCCGCCACTGTGCGAGGTCCGGTTGGCCTCGCCGGAGGTGTACTGGGTTCCCGAGTGGTGCTCGCTGAACCCGCCGGTGGTGGTGTCGGCCAGGGCGACACCACCCGAGGCGCTCACTCCGCCGCTGTGGTCGGAGGTGATGGAGGTCGCCGTCCCCTGGGAGTCGGTGTCGGTGATGCTGCCGGTGGGCGCCACGTACAGCACCCGCGCCGAGGTGTAGTCGGGGCGCACCGCCATGGCCCACGACGTGCGGGAGATGTCGTCGAAGCCGATGCCGCCGCTGGTGTTGGCGCTGATGAAGTGGGAGGGCAGCACGGAGGCGGCGAGTTCCTGGCGCACCGCGTCGGAGCGGGGGTTGAGGCCCAGTTCCCGGACGGCGTGGCCACGGGCGGCGGCGATGGCGGCGTCGGTGTAGCGGCCCTCGGCGACGGCGCCGGCGTCGGGCTTCCATCCCCTGGCGGCGGCGAGCACGGTGTGGGCGAGGTCCAGGATCGCCTTGCCGCCGTTCTCGATGGCCACGGGGAGCACGAGGTCGCCCGCGTTGTGCGCATCGGGTGCGGGGCCGTTGCCGGTCGCGGGGTGCTTCCACCCGGCCAGCGCGACCTCGGGGGTGGCGGCACCGGGATCGGGCACGACGATCGAGGGGGGGCGACCGCTCTGCGCGGACGGTTCCGGTCCCCCACTGGAGGTCTGGGGGGTGCCGGTGTCGGGGGCGTCGGGGCCGAGGTGGAGGTAGGCAGCGGGGTAGAGAGTTTGCACCCGTCCCCCGTCGCCGCTGGCGGTGATCCCGTCGGTGCGCACGTTCCGCGGCAGCTCCACCCGCGGGGAGAGGCCGTCTCCCACGATCTCCAGGGTCAGGGTGAGGTCGCTGTCGGTGCCCAGGCGGGCGAAGGGGCCGGGCGCGAACAGGGTGATCGTGCGCGTGCGCGCGTCGGTCGTCGCCGCCGTGGTGGTCTCGGAGGACCCCACGGTGGTGTCGTGCGGGGTGGCCAGCGTGGACAGTACGGCGGGTGAGGCATCCTGGGAGTGGTGGGCGCCGGCGTCGGGGTTGGTGGAGGTGCTGTTGGGCACCAGGGTCCCGAATCCGCCCACGCCTGTGGTCGTCAGCCCGCCGCGGGTGCCGGAGGTGGTGGTGGAGACGGTCCACGAGCGGGTCTCGCGGAACTCGCTCTGGCCCCCCACATAGCCCACCTCGGGTGCGCCCTGCCGCGTGGCCACCCCGATGTGGATGACCGCGGCGATCGAGGGCGGCTCCACCGGGGTTTTCGGGAAGTCGGTCCGTTTGACGATGCGGCGGATGCTGACCGAGACGGGGACTCCGGAGTCGGGGTTCTTGGCCAGGCGGGAGTTGAGGGTGTGGTTCAGCCGGTTGCGGCTGCCGGCGGTCAGCTCCAGGCCCTGTTCCCTGAGTTTGGTGTCGAGGTCGGTGATCGCGGCTTCGGCGTCGATGGGGCGCAGGGTGTCGCCGGTTCCGGCCAGGCCGGGGCGCGTGTCGACGGAGATGGGGATCGGAGGGAGGGGCCGGGTGGTCAGACGGCTGGTGCCGTCGGTTCCGGTGAAACGGTCCAGGACGAGGCGGTTGGCGATGGCGTCCCAGGCGTGGGTGAACCCGGTGAACAACTCGTCCATGCGCATCTGCCACCCGGTGTAGACCGGTGAGCGGTAAAACGTCGCCACCATGTCCAGTTCCCGGGCGATCTCCGCGATCTGGCGGATGATCCCGGACCCCCGGATCAGGAAGGAGATGGCCGCCGCGTGGATGAAGGTGGTGCGGATGCTGTAGTTGCGGGCGGTGGTCGCCGAGTCGGAGCTGAGAATCCGGATCCACCCGGCGCTGGGCCCGGTGAAGATCGTCGGCGCGGCGGCATCACCGCGGGTCGAGGCGGGGTCGGCGTTGGAGGGGTTGGTGTTGCCGACGGGAAGGAAGACGCCGCCCAGGGCCACCCGCCAGATGCGTTCCCGGATGTGGTTGAGGGCGGTCTTAGCGGTGCCCTCGAAGTACATCACCATGTCCACCGGTACCGCCGTCAGGGATTCCACCACGCTGTCGGTGACCACCGTGGGCCGGATGGTGTGGGGCGACCAGATCCCGCCGTCGAACTCCGGCCGGATGACGATCCCGTTGAACAAGTGGTTGGCGAGGTTCTCCAGCACCTGCGGGAAGAGCTCCCGGCCCGCCTTGTCCTCGCCGGTGAAGTAATCGACCTTGCGCGCCAAGCCGTCCCGCTGGCCGGCGTAGCGGGCACCGATGAACTCCGCGGAGAACATGCTGCGGATCAGGTCGAGCAGGGACGGCTGCCCGGGCGTCTCACCGCCGGTGTTCACCCAGTCGATGAACACCGCGCCGTCCAGCCGGTCATTGAGCGAGCGGCCGTTGACCCTCGCGATGGCGCCATCGCCGCCATCGCCGATGGCGGCGTCGCCGTCCTCCGCGACCGGCACCGGTGGGGTGATCCCGCGGCCGGTGATGATGGCCCGGGCCTGCTCGGAGGTGAGCCGCTCGTAAGCCGGTCCAGGCCGGTCACCGGTGGTGGAGCCGGGGCCGCCGTCGATGGTGAGGGGGGTGACGTCGGCGGGCAGGGGCCGCTCCAGACGCGGTGTCGAGATCTCCATGCGGGCCTGGATGCCCTGGTCCAGGAGGTCACCCCGATCGCGCAGCAGGTCGGTGCCATGGTAGCGCTGGGAGTCGTCGATCACGGCGTAGAACATCACGTCACTGGACCACGTGTCGGTCGCGCCGGTGTAGAGCAGGAACGCGTCGGTCCCGAACCCGGTGGAATTGCCCTGGCCGGTGGTGGATTCGCCGACGAGCGCCGCTCGCAGCTGCTGCTGGACTGCGCCGCCCGTGGGCGTCCCGGAGGCGTCCGGGTCCCCCTGCCCGGCGTAGCCCCCCACGAACCGCGCGGCCAGGGTGTGGGAGTCCCCGGACCCGTGGGAGGCCCCCCGCTGTGAGCTACCGCTCACGTAGACGCCGGTCATCCGGTCGCTGGTCCCGCTGTGGTGCAGTTCGCCGACAACGGCGAAGAGCCGCACCGTGACCAGTTCGGGGCGGATGAACTTCTTCCCGCTGCGGAACAGGTCCTTGACGTCCACACTGGCCGTGTCCTCCAGGTGCACAGGCAGGCCGTCGTGGGTGAGCTTGTCCAGGTTGCTCTTGAGGACGGCCTGTGCGACCGCGGTGCGGATGCGGTGGGTGTTCTCCAGGGCGGTGGCGTAGTCCCGCCTCAAGGGGCGGTGCTCCCGGCCCACCCGCGAGGTCGGACCGTCGGGCCGGTGGGCGAAGTCCGACTCGCCGCGCGACGTCTCCGGGACGACCAGCCCGGGAAAGCGCCGGGCGACCGCCTGCACCAATCGGTCAGCGAGCCATTCGGTGAAGGGCGTACCCCGCGCAGGGACGGCCACGGTGCCATCCGTCTGTCCGTCGCGCGTGTTCACGCCGTCGGCGGCGCCTCCCCCCTCGGTGCTGTTCCCGGGCTCAGCGACCGGTGCGCCGGTGGCGTCCTCGCGCTGGGTGGCGGGGCCCCCGGTGAAGAAGGGGGAACCGTCCGGGTAGGCGAACGACCGCGGCACGGCGCCATGGAAGTTCTTGGGGCGGGGCCCGCGCAGGTGCGGGAAGGGCGGCTCCGCCGGGACAGTGGTGTCCTGCGGAACCGGCGGGGTGCCCGTCCCGGTGGGAATCTCGGGCGCGGGGGCGGAGGTGTCGGCGGTGTGCAGAAGCCGGGCGTCCTCAAGGGTGAAGAGTTCGATGGTCGTCCCGCGGAACACCCTGGGCACCGGGTCACCGTCGAACTGGACGTAGTAGGTCCGCTCCACCTCATAAGCCACCGTGTCCGTCGCCCCCCACATCAGCGGATAGCGCCCGGCGTCGTCCTGCAGCGTGTCGTGCGTCTGGCGCATGACCCTGCGGTAGGCATACTCCACGACCGCGGGCGCGAACCGGAAGATGCGGTCGGAGATACGGAAATCGGCCCCGCCCCCGAACAGCACGGTCCACCACGACCTCTTGCTCGCGGTCTGCGCAACCGAGGCGTCCACCCGGGTCATGTTGGAGAACTCGGCCGCCTTCGGCGGGGTGGGCAGCCGCCGGTACGACGTCGGCGAAGACGTGAGGCGCAACCGCCGGTGGCGGCCCGCGTAGTCGACGAACGGCAGGTCCGCGTGGCCGGTCGTCATGGCGCCCAGGCGGTGCCGGACGGTGCTTCCGTTCCGCAACCCGTTGAGGGTGGTCTCGTTGTGCCGGGTGAACGCCGCGGACGGCTTCGGGGGCTGTTTGACCAGGCGGTTGCGCCCCGAGGCGTCGGGAGAGGGGTTGGGGCGGTCCTTCACGGCCGCCGAGGAGTAGCCCAGCAGGCGGTCCCGGACCCAGTCGGCCAGGCTCATACGCCCCTCTGGCGTGGCCGAGGAGATGTCCCCGACATAGAGCGGGTAGCTGCGGTCGACCGCCCGGGCACCGGGCCCGGGCACCCCTGCCTCGTCCGGGGAACGCGGGTCGGCCAGGGTGATGCGCTCGGGGGCATCCGGCGGGTTGGTGCCCGGCCCACCCGGAACGAACAACCGCACCGGCAACGGCCATGACTGAACCAGCGGCGGTGCTTGCGGCGGGGTGACCGTCAGGGTGGCAAGGAGATCGGCGTCGTAGGGCACGGGCGTCCCGGCGACCTCGGTGTAGGTGAAATCGCCGCTGGAACCGTCCACCCCCAGCGCGCTGGTGCGCACCCGGTAGCCGATCCCCCCGCGGAACACCAGGCGGGCGCCGACCATGTCCACCTCGGGTATGCCGGGGCCGATGGGGGCGATGTAGAACGGGGTGACGAGGACGCCGAGCGAGACCGACTTGTTGCCGCCGTGGCCGCCACCGAAATCGTAGGCGTAGGCGGGGTCGCCCACCCCGTGCATCAACACGGGCCGGGGACGACGCCCCGGCGGCGGCAGCTGTGAGGCCGCGGGGACGCGGTGGTACTCGGCGTCGGGATCGACGTGCAACCGCACCTTCCACTCCCCACCGGGCCCCTGGACCGTGACGGTGAATCCGCCCTTGCGGAAGAACGGCCGGATGTCCTGCCTCGCCTGGGCGCGGACCTGGTCCAGGATGTCGGCGCGCATCCGCGGGGTGAGGCCCGGGACGGTGCTGCCGTTGATGCGGTCTTCAAGGTCCTGCAGCAGGCCGGTGGTGTCCACGGGATGGGTGCCGAACCAGGACGACAGCAGCATCCACCCCAGCCGCGCCGTCTCCGGGAACACATCGCGGGCCAGGTCGTCGGCCCGGTGGGCGGCGGCCTGCGCCTCGGCCCGGGCGGTCTCGGCGACCTCGTCGGCGTCGCGCGCACGCTGCTCGTCGGCGGTGGCGAAGTAGTCCGCGTCGTCGGCGGCGACCTTCGCGGTATGGGCGGCGGCCCGCGCCTCCGTCCGGGCGGTCTCGGCGTCGACTGCGTCCTGCTCGGCCTGGTGCAGGCGGTGCCGCGCGATGTCGGCCTCCTCGGTGGCCGTCTCGGCGGCGCGCCATGCGGCATCGGCCGCCTCGCGCGCACCGTCCGCGGTGTCCCAGGCCGCGTCGGCGTCGTCCTGAGCCCGGTCGGCGGATTCGCGTGCGGCGTCGGCGGCCCGGTCGAGCTCGGTCGCATGGTCGAAGACGGTCTCGGACTCGGTGCGGAGGCCCTCGACCTCATCGGGCCCGATGCCCGAGCGCTCCCACAGGTCCGCGGCACGGAGGTCGGCCTGCTCAGCGGCACCGGACCGGGCGGGGNNCTCGCGCAGGCGGGCCGCCTGTGCGGCGGCCTCGGCGATGTCGGCTCCGAGGCCGGTGATCCGCGCGACGTGATCGGGCGTGTCCTGCGCGGGATCCGCGTCCGGCGCGGACCGATCCCCCTCGGGTTGCGCCCGCAGCGCGGACAGCTCCCGCCGTAACCCCCTCCCCTCGCCGTCGATCCGCTCGGCCCGCCGGGTCAGATCGGCGGCGTCGGCACGGGCCTGCTCGGCCTCAAGGCCGGACCGCTGGGCACCGGTGGCGGTGGCGAGGATGTCCTCCAGTTCCGCCGCGCGCTGGGCCGCCGCGGCATGGGCGCCGTCGGCCTCGGTGCGCAGTTCGTCGGCGTGGGCGTCGGCGTCCTCGGCCGCCTCCTGTAGGCGGTCGGCCTCGGCCTCGGCAGCGTCTGCGGTGGTTTCCAGCTCGTCCGCGCGATCGGCGGTCTCCGATGCCGCCTGGGCGGCCTCCTGCGACGCCCTGCGCCGCGGCGCCACCGCGGCGTGCGCCTGCTCGGCCGCGTCGTCGGCTTTCCGCGCGTCCTGCTGGGCGGCCTCGGCCGCGTCGTCCAGCCGCCGGGCCTCGGCCCGCGTCTGTTCCGCCTCCTCGCCGGCATCGGCGGCCTCGTCTCGCAGCCGTATGGCCTCGACGCGCGCCGCGTCCGCCTCGCCCCGGGCCTCGGCCGCCCGAGTCACGGGATCGACTCCGTCTGGCCCTGTGTCCTGGGGACGGGGTGGCGGGGCGCCACCGTCGACGCCGGGCCGAGGCAGGTCCGGGTCCGCCTCGACCGGACCGCTCTCGGACAGGTCCGTTCCGGCCGTCGCGGCGGCCGACTCCGCTAGAGCGCGGGGGAACGCGGCAGGATCGGCGGAGGCCACCGCCGGGTTCTGCCCCTCACCATCCCCCTCGCCCGTGTCCTGGCTCGGCCTGAACTCCGCCGGACGGATCTGGGAAGGAACCCCGAAGGGAGCAGGTGCTCCTGTTGCCTGGGAGGGCCCTCGCCCCTGAGTCGGTCCCGCCTGGGCAGAGGCCGCTCCGGGCGGCCGGGTCGGCTGGAGAGGGGAGGACGACCCCTCGCCGCCGAGCGCCGTGAACACCTGAAGCGGCGACTGCCCCCCGGAGAACAGACCGAACGGATCGACGAGCCCACCCGGAAGAACCGGAGAGTCCCCCGATGCCTTCTTGGGATCGAAGGGGGCCGAAAGATCCAGCGGTGTGAACGGCTTCCCGTGCAACGGGGCATCGGGATCAACAGGCTCGGAGATGAACGGCGACTTCACCGACAGGCTGACATTCGCGCCCCCCACATCGTCGGCAGCACCGTCGATACCGGCCCGCTCCTCGACCGCGGCTTCGGGGAACACGTCCCGAGTCAGGTCGTGGGCGTGCCGCTCGGCGGCCTGCGCCGCCCGGCGGGCATTCTCGGCGCGCTCCTCGGCGGTACGCGCCTCCACCTCGGCCAAATCGGCGAAGTACTCCGCATCATCAGCCGCGACCTCCGCGGCGCGCGCGGCGGCCTGCGAAGGGGCGAACAGGTCGTCGTGGCTGGAGTCGTCGGGGTCGTGACCGTCTCGCGGGTCATCGGCGAGGAGCGGGGTCTGGTGTGCCGGGGGCACGGCGCGGTTATCGCTCCCCTCGGACGCGGCACCGGTCACCTCAGCCCGTGCCTCCGGCTCGGTGGCCGGGCCCCGCGACGTGGCGGCCTCACGATTGAGCTCGCTGCTGAACAGCTCAGCAAGGCCCTGGCCGTGCGCCGACCGCGACACCTCTGGGGGATGCGGGAACTCGCCAGCGGTGGTGGCAGACCCTGATACCGACCGGGCGGGGGCGGGAGACGGAGGCAACGGCACCTGCCGCTCCAACGCGAAGGAGACGGCGCCCGCCTCGGCGCCGACCGGGCCCCGCCCGTCGGAGAGGCCGTCGGAGGTGCCGCGGACGTCGTCCTTACGGTGATCGGCGGAGGAGCCGCCTCGACCCGAGCCAGCGCCGCCCGTGCGGCCACCGCCGCCGCCTGTAGGACCGGTGCGCCGGCCGGCGGCTGAGGAGGATCCGCCCTGTCCGCCCGCCGCCGCGGGAGCCGGAGGACCGTCATCATCCGGGCCACGCCCGGGGCCGGGACCACCCTCACCGCCGAGGAAATCACCGAAGTCCCCGTCGTCATCGTCGGAATCGGAGTCGGAATCGTCGTCGACGACGATGGGCTCGGGGTCGGCTGCTGCGGCTGTGGCGGACGCCTGGCCGCTGTCGGCGGTGGCAGGGGCAAGGCCGGCGGCGCGGGCGACGGCGCCCGCCTCGGCGGCGTTGTTCACCCCCAAGGTACGGACGACCTCCCGGACGTATCTGGCGACCGACTCCTTCTTGAGGGCTGAGCCTCCGCGCTTCTTCAGGCGCTTGTGGATCTTGTCGATATCCCGCCGGGCCCCCAGATCCCGCAAGACTTCGACATCCCTGTCGTTCAGGTCGTTAATCTTGTCCGAAGCCCGGCTTATTTGCTCGGCGGTGAGTTGAGCCAGTCCGGCGGCGTGGGAGACGGAGATCGCTTCGGCGCGGTCCAGCACCCCAAGGCGGTGAACGAGCTTGCTGACGCGGTCTTTGGCCCCGATGCGGGTCGAGCGGAACTCCTGGGCGATATCCCTGTCTCTCTTGGGCAGGAGGTTCAAGAGCCGACGCCCGTCGTCGTCCAGGGTGCCGACCCGTATGAGGGCCCGTTCCTGTCGCTTCTGGGGTGTCAGATCGGTGGGGACGGAGTCATCGGTCAGTCCGGCGGCACGAGCTACGGCGACCACCTGTTCGCGGCCCTCCACACCGAGAGAACCCGTGACCCCCTCCATGAGGGCGAAGAAAGCTTGGCGCGTCCGGATATCGAGTCCGGTCCTGATGTCCTCGTCGGTGCGCCCGGCCCCCAAAGCCACGAAGAAGTCGAATTCGCGGTTGCTCAGCTTACTGATGCCGACGAGAGCCCGCTCTAGTTGCTCGGCGGTGAGTTCCCTGACCGGGGCCAGGGCGGCAGGGGCGTCGGGAAGGCTTTCGGGATCGCCACCACGGCCGAGGGCATAGTCGGCGGATCGGGCCGGTTCCGGTGCCCGGGACCGGATGCCATCGCGACCCTCGTCGTCGGAGACGCCATAGAGGTCGTCGCTGTCGCTGGCATCGGAGGAGCCGCGGTCCGCATCGTCAGGCGCATCGGGCAGGTCTCCTAAGTCCGTGGTATGGCGCGCACCAGCGCCCGCATCGCCCAAGAAGCCGTAAAGGTCGTCGACGGCAGGGGGAAGGGAGCCGGACACCTGCCCCCGGCCGGCACCGCCGAAAATGTCCTCCGCGTCATCCAATACGCCCGCTGCATCCAGGACAGCAAAAGGGTCCTCGCTAATGGCACGGTCAATGTCACCACCGACGCCGGATTCGCCCGCTGTCCCCCAGTCACCGAAGCCGCCGCTGAAAGCGTCCTGCTCCCGCGAAGTGGTATCAGCGACCACCTGGTAGCCGTGGTAGGCATCGCCGGAAGGGCTGGGCACCCAGCCCGGCATAGGCACCCACCCCGCGGGCACGACCTCGGCCTCCACGAACAACAAATCCCCCACACCCCCACCCGGGACACGCTCACCGGCATGCCGGTAGACGGCATGGACGACAAGACGCGACCCCCGCGCCACCAGCACACGCCCTGGCCCGTCGGCCGGCTCCCCGGCCACGTGGACGGCCGGGAACCCCCCAGGGACGCGGACCATCACATAGGCCCACGCATCCTCGACCGCGCGTGAACCGAACGTGCCGGCGAGGTAGTGCGGAACATCCGCCACCGTGCCCACGGCGGCATCAAGGGGACGGTGGGGGTCGATACCCAATCGCTCTAGCAACCCCGCCCCGGCCCCCAGGTGCACGGTGACCGCCACCGGCAGCGCCGCCGACCCCAGAACCGTATCGATATCGCCGACGATCCACGCGAAATCGTCGCGGTCATCGGGTACGACATAGCCGCCGGCCAGCCCCTCATCGACCATGCCGCCGACATAACCGGTGTACTCCAGGAAGGATCCGGCCTGGTTGGCGGTGATACCCAGGACGTGGGCACCCTCCACCCCAGACACCGCCCCCGCCACGGTCTCCACGATCGGCAGGTGCATCCGCGCCCACTGATCGGCCGCCTCGTCGTCCCTTGCACGGACGTTGTTGCCCATGCCCCCGCCGGGATCCTGGTCCGGGTCACGGCCGAACCATTGCGCAGGCGGGGCCACCAGGACACGGCCGACCTCGCCATCACCGGGACCACTCACGACATCGCCGGCATCAGGCAGGTTCTCAGGATCGGGGCTGGTGACCTCGTGGGACGCGGACTCGGGGACCGCGCCCGCGGTAGTGGTCTGGCCGCCGGTGGGGACACGGAGGTAGCGGGCCTCGGGCACCAGCTCGGCCGCGTGGGCCATCCGCCCCAGGGCCTCGTTGTCCTGCGCCCCCACCCTGCTACGGATGTTGCCAAGGCGCCTATGGACCGTACTCAACGACACTCCGGCCATCTGCCGAAAGACGCTGTTGACGGAGACGCGCCCCCCCTCGCCCTGCTGCTGCCCGAGGAGGGCGGCCATGGTGCGATCCTCCCCATCCAGGTCCGTGACAAGGACAATGGGCGTAGCGCGGAGATAGCGGGCCTCGGGCTTGAGCCCGCTCTCGCGGGCCATCCGCCCCAGGGCGGCGTTGTCCTGCGCCCCCACCCTGCTACGGATGTTGCCAAGACGGCTGTCGACCTGGGTCTCCGTTATTCTGGCCATCTGCCGAAAGACGCTATTGATGGGGTCGCGCTCCCCCTCACCCTGCTCCCCGATGAGGGCGACAATGGTGCGATCCTCCCCTTCCAGGGCCGTCACAGAGATCCTCGTGCTGTCGTCACCAGCTGATGGCCGCGCCTGACCACCGGAGTCATCGCCAGAGGCGCCGGGGAGCGGCCGGGTCAGCTGGAAGGGAGAGGACGCCCCCTCGCCGCCGAGCGCCATGAACACCTGAAGCGGCGGCTGCCCCCCGGAGAACAGACCATAGGGATCGGCGAGCCCACCCGGAAGAACCGGAGCGTCTCCCGATGCCTTCTCGGGACCGATGAGGGCCGAAAGCTCCAACGACGTCGGCGGATTCCCGCGCCACGAACCATCATGATCAGCCGCCTTGGCGACGGCCGGCGACTTCACCGACAGGCTGTCATACGGGCCCCCCGGATCGTCGGCGGCGCCGTCGATAACTGCCCGCTCGTCGGCCTCGGCTTCGGGGGACGATTCCCGGGCGAGGTCGGCGGCGTGCAGCTCGGCGGCCTGCGCCGCCCGGCGGGCGTTCTCCACGCGCTCTTCGGCGGTGCGCGCCTCCACCTCGGCCAAATCGGCGAAGTACTCCGCATCATCAGCCGCGATCTCGGCAGCATGGGCGGCGGCCTGCGCCTCCCCCCGGACGGATTCGGCCTCGGCCCCAGCGGCCACCTCCTGCGCACGCTCCTGAGCGGCATCGGCAACCGCCCGCAGCTCCACCGCCTCCCGACGGGCATCGGCGGCATCGTCGTGCACAGCCAAGTCCGGAACCCGCTGATTCGCGGTCGTGGAGTCCTGAAGGGGTGCCTCGCTGACATCGTGCCTGCGATGCCCGCCCGAACCCGAGTGCCAATGCCGGGAGTCGCCCCCATGGCCCGAACCGTGGTCCCGCCGCCGGGTACCTCCCCCGGAACCCGACGCGCCCCGGCCCGAAGAGGACCCACCCTGCCCGCCCCCGGACGGGTCGTCATCACGGCGAGAACGGGGAGGACCGCTGTCCTCCACGAGCAGGCCCGCGGTCCCCCGCGCGTTGCGGGCCAGCATGCCGAAGCGCGCCATCATCCCGTCGAACCAGTCCATCCGGCCCAGGCGCTCGAACTCGGGACGCAGCGAGGCGAGCCGGGTACCCAGCCACTGGATGTCGGCCCGGGTCAGCGGGTTGGCGATCCACTGGTCGTTCGCGAAGTCGTAGAAGGTCTCCATCGCCGTCGTGTGGCGAGTCTCGCTCAGGTCCGGTGGATCGCTGGGATCGTAGGGTTCGTCGTCCACGAGGGTCCAGCCACCGCCGTGGTCGATGCCGATGACCGTCCCGTGGTCGGTGTACAGCACGTTTCCGGGGTTGCGGTCGCTGTTGCCGATGAGGATGTCCAGCAGCCCCAATCTGCGCCCGGACGCCGTCTCGGTCAGCAGGGGGCCGAGCCGGTCGCCCAGCTCCTCCCCTGACCTGCCGGCCATGTAGTGCATGTACAACTCGTAGGGGCCGACCCGGTAGACACCGGGAACGTCGGCGCCGATGGCGCGGCCGACCAGTGAGGCGAGCTGTTCGGCGTCGGCGCGCTGGCGGGCCGACGCCGACTCGTTGGCGACGTCCTCGGGGTCGGCTTCGGGGTCCGCGGTGAGTTCGGTGTTCTCGGTGACCTTGTGGACCGCCAGCGAGCCATCCCGATCTGCGAACTGCACGAGTTCGGTGAGTTCGCCCTCGCCTCCTCCCTCGCCGAACGCCCATCGTTGGGCGATTCCGGTGTGCGCGGAGGCGATCAGGTCGTCGATCCCGTTGTAGGACCCGTGCCATCTGGCGGGTCCCGCCTGGGTGTGGCTGCCCGCGGGTTGCCGGGACTGCGCGGGCGCCGTGGGCGCGTGGCCTTGGTCAGGGGCGCCGGAGTACGCGGGGTAGGGGGCCTGTACGGTTTCCGCGGTCGAAGCCGCGGGCTGCTGGTAGTGCGTCAGTGCTGAGGCGTCGTAAGGCCCAGTGGAGTGTGGGGTGTACTGGTCTGCCGTCGGGTACTGGGAGTACTGGTCTTGCGTGGAGTACTGGGAGTACTGAGGGGCTGTGAACTGGGAGACCTGCGTCCCCTCCGGATACTGCGGGCCCGAGGCTTCAGCGGGGTTGTCGTATCCGTCCGTACCTTGGTATTGGCCGGAGGGGCCGGGGTCCGCGCCGTAGCCATCGGCGCCGTAGCCGTAGCCGTAGCGGTGAGGGTCCGCCATGAAGACCTGAAGCGGCGACTGCCCCCCGGAGAACAGACCATAGGGGTCGGCGAGCCCACCCGGGAGGACCGGCACGTCCCCCGACGCCTGCTTGGGATCGAAGGGGGCCGAAAGATCCAGCAGTGTGAACGGCTTCCCGCGCAACGGAGCATCGGGATCAACAGGCTCGGAGACGAACGGCGACTTCACCGACAGGCCGTCATACGGGCTCCCGGCATCGTCGGCGGCGCCGTCGACAACTGCCCGCTCATCGGCCTCGGCTCGGGGGAACGAGTCCCGGGCGAGGTCGGCGGCGTGCCGCTCGGCGGCCTGCGCCGCCCGGCGGGCGTTCTCCACACGCTCTTCGGCGGTGCGCGCCTCCACCTCGGCCAAATCGGCGAAGTACTCCGCATCATCGGCCGCGACCGCAGCGGCATGGGCGGCGGCCACGGCGTCGTGCGCAACCAGGTCCGGGACCTGCTGATCCGCGGTAGTGGAGTCCTGAAGCGGTGCTTCACTGACATCGTGCCTGCGATGCCCGCTCGGACCCGAGTGCCAATGCCGGGAGTCGCCCCCATGGCCCGAACTGTGGTCCGGCCGCCGGGTACCTTCCCCGGAAGCCGACGCGCCCCGGCCCGAAGAGGACCCGCCCTGCCCGCCCCCGGGCGCGGGCGGGTCGTCATCACGGCGAGAACGGGGAAGACCGCTGTCCTCCACGAGCAGACTGGTGGTCCCCCGCGCGTTGCGGGCAAGCATGTCCAAGCGCGCCATCATCTCGTCGAACCACGCGCTCCGGCCCAGGCGCTCGAACTCCGGACGCAGCCGGTCCAGCCGCGGCCGCAGCCACTCGATGTCGGCTTGGGCCAGCGGGTTGGCGATCCACCTGTTCTGGTCGAAGTCGTAGAACGGCCGCATGGAGTCGGTGTGGCGCATTCCCTCCAGGTCGGTGGGGTCTTCGGGCGTGAAGAGCCACGCCCTGGCATGGTCGATACCCCCGACGCGGCCGTTGCCCTGGTCCAGCCAGTTCCCGGGGCTGCGGTCGCCGTTGGCGATCAGCAGGTCGAGCAGGCCCAGAACATGCCCGTCGCGCGTGTGGGTGAGGGGGGACTCCGGGTTGCCGAAGTGGGTGAACCCCGATACGCCGTCCATGAAGTGCATGTAGAGGTCGTTCTCGCCGAGGCGGAGGACACCGGGGACGTTGGCGCCGATGGAGCGGCCGACCAGGGAGGCGAGGTGTTCGGCATCGGCGCGGTTGCTGCGGTCCCACCTCGACGCGATGTCCTTGTAGACCGCCTGCGTGCCGTCGCCGAAGTACACGAGTTCGGTGCGGCCGTCGTCACCTTGGTCGTCGAACACCTGCCGGTGCACAGGCTCCGATGCGGCGGCGGCGACGAGATCCTGGATGCCGGCGGAGAGGTCCTCGATGCCCTCGAAGGTCCCGTTCCACCACTCAAGCACTTCGGACCGATCGACCTGGGCCTGCGCGGTTTCCCCGGACGAAGCTTCGGGCTGCTGGTCATGCATTACCGCCGAGGCGTCGTAGGACCCAGCGGAGTACTGGGAGTACTGGGATTGCCCGGTGTCTTGGGAATACGGCGATTGCTGGGGGTACTGGGATTGCTCGGAGTACTCGGGTTCCGTGTTCTGGGGGATCTGCGTCTCAGCAGGGAAGGTCGCCGGGTATCCGGTTTCCTGGGACGAAGCTCCGGGCTGCATGTATTGCGTGGCGTCGGCGTAGCGGCGAGGGCGGCGCCGACGCTGGCCCGCCATGAAGACCTGAAGCGGCGGCTGCCCCCCGGAGAACAGACCATAGGGATCGGCGAGCCCACCCGGGAGGACCGGCACGTCTCCCGATGCCTTCTTGGGACCGATGAGGGCCGAAAGCTCCAACGACGTCGGCGGATTCCCGCGCCACGAATCATCAGGATCAGCCGCCTTGGCGACGGCCGGCGACTTCGCCGACAGGCTGTCATACGGGCTCCCGGCATCGTCGGCGGCGCCGTCGACAACTGCCCGCTCGTCGGCCTCGGCTTCGGGGGACGATTCCCGGGCGAGGTCGGCGGCGTGCCGCTCGGCGGTCTGCGCCGCCCGGTGGGCGTTCTCGGCGCGCTCTTCGGCGGTGCGCGCTTCCACCTCGGCCAGATCGGCGAAGTACTCCGCATCATCGGCCGCGACCGCAGCGGCGTGCGCGGCGGCCTGCGCCTCCTGCGCGACGGATTCGGACTCGGCCCCAGCGGCCACCTCCTGCGCACGCGTCCTCGCGGCATCGGCCACGGCCCGCAACCGGGCCGCCTCTTCGCGGGCATCGGCCACGGCATCGTGCGCAGCCAGATCCGGGACCTGCTGATCCGCGTCGGTGTCCGTCCGGGGCTGGTCGGTGCTCTCCGTGACCGGAGGGGTCAGGGCGTCGGTGAAGGTCTTCACCAACGGGATGGGGGCCGTCTCGGGGGTCGGCGAGCCCTCCGGGAGGGGCGTCCCGTTCTGCTCCTTCTCCGTGGTCACGGCGGCGGCGTCGTCCGCGACGCCGGGCGCACCGTCCTCGCCCGGCGCGGGCCGGGGCGCGGTAGCCGACGCGCCCTCACCACGCGGCGCGCCGTTGTCGGCGCCGGCGCGCGGGGCGGCGGCGTTGGACCGCGGGGCTCCCGCGCCGTCCCCGCCGCCCTGCGCGGGCGGGGCCGTCGCCGCGGGGGGCGGGGTGCCCGCGAATCCGACCGGGGCGATGGGGACGTCACCGACGGGACGCTGCACCCCGTCGCCGTTGCCCTGCGGCGCCCCGGCGACCTCGTCGGGGCCCTCTGCGAGGGCCTCGTCCGCGAGAGGGTCCTCGCTCCGCGGCGGCGCCGGGGACTCGGTGGACGTCCGGGGCGGGGCGGCAGGGGTGTCCACGCCGCGGGTATCCGCGTCTCCCGGTAGGCCGGCGGGCGGGGTCACGGCCACGCCGGGGTCGTTCTCGCGCACGGGTGTGGGCGAGTCCTGCGGGCCGGGAGGCCGGCTCGGGATGTCCTGGGCCGCGGGGTCGCCGGGCGGCGGGGCCGGGTGCTCGGGGGTCTCCGGCGGCGGGGCAGGGCGCGCGTTGTCGCCGGTGCCCGGCAGGTCCCTGTGCCCGGGGCCCGCGTCGGGGGCGTCGTCGGCGAGGTCGTCGCTCTCACGGAGGTCGAGTCGGCCCGGGGCTTCGCCGATGCCCTCATCGTCGGCCGGGCCCTGCCGGTCGTGCGGCCCATTGCCGCGGTCCCCGCCCTGCCCGCCATTGCCTCCCCAACCGTTACGGTCGGCGGGCCCGCCGCCGTCGCCGGACGCTCCCTGAGCGCCGGTGCCCGTCACGGGGTCGGACTCCATGGCCGGCGGCGGTGTGGCGGCGATGGGCCCGTCGGGCTTGGACGCGAGCAGGTTCTCCAGCCCGTCCAGCGCCTTGACCCCGCCGATCGCGCCGGCCACGGTGAGCCCCGCGTTCGTGGCCCCGCCGAGGGCCGCCCAGGGGTTCGCCGCGGGGTCGTTATAGAGGATCACGCTGGTGACAAAATCGCCCAGGAAGTTGGACGCCGCCCCCTCAACGGGGTTGATGGCGAGCTCCGCCGCCATGCGCCGCCAGTTCCCGGCGAACTCGGAGAGGCTCTGGCCGATCCCCTCGGGCAGGTCCCGGGCCAGGAACAGGTTCACCTCCGGCGACAGTCGGCCTGCCGGGCCGCCGGGGACGTCGTCGAGTACCCGCGCCAGGGCGTCGCCGATGTCGCGCCGGCCCCAGTTGGCGGCGAAGGTGCCGGCGTAGTCGCGCCCCAGGTCGCGGGCGGCGTCGCGGCCGATCTGGTCGCCGAAGTTGTTCGCGAAGACCGTGCCCATGTCGTCGCGGAACCGGTTCACGGTGGCCACGTTGTCCCACGGGCGCGGATGGCGCCCGAACGGCCGCATCAGGTCCTCGACATTGCGGGCGAACACTCGGGACACATCGTCGGTAAGGTTCGGCGGAAGGCTCCTCCCGCCCCCGCCGGGCGGAGCCGGAGCATCCCGCGTCGGCGGAGGCGGAGCGTCGCGCACCGGAGGCGGCGGGGCCCCGTCGGCACCGCGCACCGGCGGCGGAACAGGGGTCGGCCCGGTGCCCGGGACCTCGTCGGGGTTGCGCCCGTGGCCGCCCAATGGACCGGTCTCGACGTCGCGGTCCCCCTTGGGCGGGGGGGCGCCGTTCGGCAACGGGCTGCTGGTCGGCGCATCGACATCGTTGCGCGGGGGCGGAACCGGGGTGTCGTCCCCGAGTCCTCTGGCGGCGTTCGGGGTCGGCGCCGGGTCTGGCCCGCCGTCGCGCAGGTTGAGCTTGAGGATATCGCCGAAGTTGTTGCTGATCCAGTCGCTGAGCCCCCTGCCGGCCGCGCTGAGGACCGCCCCGAAGACGCCTTCGGCCGCACCGCCGACCACCGCGTCCCTGCTGAACGTGTCGTCGTTCTTGTCCTGGTAGTCGTCCTCGATCAGGCTCAGCTGGACGAGCTGGTCGTTCATCATCGCGAGGGCGACGTTGATCGTGACGTGGGCCAGCAGCGTGCTGAACAGGAAGTTGAGGATCCGCTGGATGGCCAGGCTGGCGATCCGCTCGAAGATGGGGATCATCAGCAAGGAGGCGCCGAAACTGAACTTGGCACTGTAGATGGCCCAGGCGATCTCCCCCGCGAGCTGGAAGAGCTGCCCGATGATCATTCTTTTTGAGTAGGCGACCTGCGCGGCCACTTTCCGCAGGAAGTCGGCCATCTGGTAGCACGCGTCGGCCGTGATCTGTACGTAGTTGGTGTCCCCCGTGGTGAACTTGTTGATCGATTCTTCGTAGTATTCGGCGGCCCGGCTATCGAAGGTGGAGCGCACCCGCCGCTTGACGGCGTCGATGACGGGAGGAACTTCCTTTTCGAGGCGCGAACCCGTGCCTTCAAAGACATCGGCGAGCGCGTGCAGCAGCACCTCGTCCGCGGTGAACCACTCGAAGCCGAGCCCGAGTAAGAGGTGCCGCAGACCCTCCGGAAGTTGCATGCCCGCCATGACCGTCTACCCGCTATCGCCTGGACCCGCCACCGGGCATGCCGTTGACGAGGTCGTTGGAGATGACGATGTTGTCCTCCTCCATGCCGCCGAGTATCCGGGAGGAGTTGATGGTGCTTTCGGTCGTCTTCCGGAGTGCTCCCTCAAGCGCGGTCCCACCTTCGCGGATCTGCTCAGCGCCGGGGTCGAACTGCTCCCCGCCGATCTCGGCGATCTTGTCGCCTTCCCCCCAGGCGCGGTTGCGAAGGGCCGCTACTTGCTCGTTGAAGTCCCCCATGATCTTGTGGACGAGGTCGGTCGCCTCGTTCATGTTCGCGGCCGCAATGGCCATCGGATCGGGTTTCACGTCAATGGAGTTACTGGACATGGCAGGGCTCCTCTCAGGGGGCTCGGGTTTCGGTGGTCGGTGCCGGCGTGCCGCGCGTGTCAGCGGCCGGTGCGGCCCGGGTCGGGGAAGTCGAACTTGTCCAGGCCGAGATCGGCCATCATCTTGGTGGGGTCGAACCCGCCAGTCCGGGCGGCCTCCATGTCGATCCCCTTGGGGGCGAAGGGGGCGTAGGCCTCCATCACCCGGTCCTGCATACGGTCGCGGGCGCGCTTGACGACGTCCATGACGGCCGCGGACAGTTCGGCCGGCGCCATCGACTTGTAGGCGTTGGTGCGGAACTTCAGTTCGACCAATTGGCCCTCAGCGTCGATCTTCGCGCTGATCGCCCGATCCTTGGAGACGGCCTCTTCGGTTGCCGAGGCCAGGCTTGCGCTTGCCTGCGTGAGTTTCTCCTGGTCCTCCCGTAGACGTGCGAGCGCCTGCTCGATCTCCTCCGGGTACGTACTCATCAGGACTTCCCTTCGTGTTCCCGTCGGCGCCGGGGCGGCCCAGCACCGAGATCCGCTCGCCCGCGCTGGTGCCCCAGACGCGTTCGTCCTCCGACATCCAGGCGGCACGGGTGCGCGCGTTCTCGCCCTGACCGGCGCCGCCGCCCATACCCCCGCCCATGCCGCCCATCGGCGGCATCATGGGCGGCATCCCGCCGCCCATGCCGCCCATCCCGGCGCCGCCGAGGCCGCTGAAGTTGCCCCCGCCCTGGCCATTGCCATTGCCGTTGTCGACCCCGCCGGTGAACGCGTCGGGTTCGTCGGCGGGCGGGTTGCTGCGCAGGTCGCCGCCGCCGCCCCTGATGCCGTTGGCGTCGGGCCGGCCGCCCTGCTCGTCGGGGTCCTCGCTGGACCCCGGGCTGTCCCACCCGTTGCCGATGGAGTACGACGGCGGAGGTGAGCCCTCCTGGTCCCCGCCGTTGTCGCGCCCCAGGGAGTCGCCGAGCCCACCGCCACCGCCATCAGGGCCGGCGTTCATGCGCTCTTCGAGGTCGGCCGTCTGCCGGTCGTAGTACTCGTTCAGCCGGTCCTGATAGTCATCCGCCGACGAACCGTCCCCGCCGGAACCACCGAGGTCGCCACCGCCCCCCTCGGGGCCGGAGTTCATCCGCTCCTCGAGGTCCGCGGCCTGCTGGTCGTAGTACTCGTTCAGGCGGTCCTGGTACTCATCGGCCGACGAGCCATCCCCGCCGGAACCACCGAGGTCGCCCCCGCCGGAGTCCGGTCCCGACACGAGGTCGTCCAGCTCCTGGGAGCGCCGGTCGTAGTAGTCGTTGAGCTGCTGCCGGTACTCCTCCAGCTCCGGCGCGGGGTTCCCGTTCTCGTCGGTGATGCCGTTGACGTCGTCCCGCAGCCGGTCGAGGTTGGCCTTCTCCTGGTCGGCGTACTCCTGGACGTGCTGCTCGTACTCGGCGGCGTCGCCCCCGCCACCGAGGTCGCCGCCGCCCCCTTCGGGACCCGACCGGAGCTGTTCGAGGTCCTCGCGCTGATTCTTGGAGTACTCGTCCAGTGCCTGCTGGTACTCCTGCTCCGCCGGGGTCAGCGCCTGGCCGTCGTCGTTGCGGCCGTCGCCGTCGGGGTCGGGCGACTCCGACATGAGCCGGTCGAGGCCCCCGGTCTGCTCCTCGTAGTACTCGTTGAGGCGGCGCTCGTACTCCTCGGCCGTGGGCGGCTCTCCGGTACCGTCGCCGCCCAGGCCGCCGGC
>NZ_JBHSBH010000008.1:81700-137389 GCF_042650565.1 Nocardiopsis sediminis | reverse complement strand
ACCGTTCGGGCCGGAGTCCAGCTCCCGGTCGAGGTCGCGGGCGGCCTGGTCGTAGTACTCGTCCAGCTGCCGGTTGTAGCGATCTTCCGACGACCGGCGGTTGCCGTTGTTCCCGCCTCCGCCACCGCCCAGAGACCCGCCGCCACCGACCGGCGGAGGCGGTCCACTGTTCATCTCCGATTCAAGGTCGTCGGACTGCCGGTTGTAGTAGTCGTCCAGCGTCCGGTTGAACCGGTCCTCCGAGGCCGGGCCGTCACCGCCGTTGCCACCGCCGTCCTCGTCGAGGTCGCCACCGCCGCCCTCGGGACCGGAGTTCAGATCGTTGATGGCGTTCTGGTAGTAGTCGTCGAGCGCGTTGTTGTACTCGTCCTCCATGTCGGGGCCATCGTTATTTCCCCCGCCACCGTCCTCCGTGAGGTCGTCCTCGCTGCTCTCGGGACCACTCTCCAGATCCTTTAGCAGGTCCTGGTAGTACTTATCGAGCGCCTCTTCGTACTCTTTCTGGGAGTCGGACGGCCCCCCGTCGTCATCGTTCTCATCTCCCTCGCCATCGCCGTCATCGTCGTTCATGAGATCCTTGAGGTTTTCGATCTCATTCTCGTAATAATCCTCGAGTAGCTCCTCATACTCCTTCTGAGTGTCGGATTTGTCGTTGTCCTCACTCTCGTCATCGTCGTCGGGTCCGAAGCCGCCACCCCCGCCGCCCACGCCGGACCAGTCGAGCGGTCGCGGGATCGGCTCCACGATCTCTTCGAACTTGTGTCTGTTGCTGATGTAGGAGTCGGAGACCGTCCTCATGGTCTCGTTGGCACCGGCGACGAAATCGTTCAGTCCGTCACGCCATATCTGTTTGACTCGCTCCTGGATCTCCTTCCAGGTATTAACATCGTTGGCCTTGCCGACATCGCCGATTTGGGTGGTCTCGTCTCCATGTTCGAGGCGCGCGATGTCCTTGTTCTGCTCAAACCAGTGGGTGACGACATCGGACGGGTCCGCTAGCCCGTTTCCCGCCCATTCGTTGTTGAGACCGGTCAGGGCCGGTGCGGCCGTCCAGACGACCGTGTCCCTGACGTTTCGTATGGCCTCAGGGTAGGGGCCGACCTGGTCACTGAGGGTGTAGAAGCGAGTCTGGATGTTGCGCAGGTGCTCCCGGAAAACATCGGCGGTCGCTCCTTCCAGGGCGTCGTCGGCGGTGGCGCGCCACTCCCCGACGCGGTCCCCGGCGCCGTTCACCATGGCCACCAGATCGTCGAGGGTCTCGGCGAGCCCCGCCATCCTTCTCGGGCTGAAGGTCTTGCTGTCGTCCCCTCTCCACGGCCCGTTGAGGATGTTGATCATGTGGTCGAAGAACGCCTTTCCGACGGCACCCGTCTCCACGTTGGAGTTGGCGTAGGTGATACCGGAGTAGTACGTCTTCTCGTCGGAGCCCCCGACAAAACTTCCGCCACCCGAGGGATGCGGGACCCATGTCGCTTCGGTCGGTGCGAGATGCGATTCCAGCCAATGAGTGAGTCCGCCCGGGCTTTTCTGGTCGGACTTGAAGCTTTCGAACCAGTCGGCTTTCATCATCGCGTCAATGGAGATCATCGGAGGTACGGATGATTCCATTTCCCGATCGGCGAAGATGTTGATGATGTCGTGAAGTTCCGTGGGGAGCGGAGCGCCTTCAAGATCGCGATCGGCCGGTTTATTTTCCAGCCCATCGTGCCCAAGCTCGATATCCCCCTCAGCTTTTTTTGGCATATCTCCTCCTCACTCGCTCTCCCTCGGAACCGCCATTCGCTCGGCCACCGGACCGTGACGTCTACGGCCCGTGGCACCCCGGCCCTGTCAGCCCTCGTCCTTGTCCTCCCCGCCGGATCCGCCTGGCCCAGCGTTCTCGGGGTCGATGATGAATGCGAGGTCATTGACGGTCACCACGGCGTCGTTCTCGGCGTCGTCAAAGAGTCTGTGCGAATTCTCCAACTGGGAGTCGAGCGTCTCGAACTCTTTGATCAGACCGTTGATCTGATCGCGCATCGCGCGTACATTGTTATTCAGCGTGTTGGCAAAGGTGCCCGCCGAGGGGAAAATGGTCGAATTACCGGCCCTGATGCCGTTGATGATCGGCGCATCCTCGCCGACGTCATCGTCGATGTACTTCTGCAGGGCCAACTTCTGTTCCTCGAGGTCCTTCAGTATCTGCGTGATGTGCTCCTCACGGAACTTGCGCAGGTAGCCGAAGGTGATCTCGGTCTTCTCCGCCATTGCTCAACCTCCTCACTCCTCAACCCGCCGGCCGGTCGCACCCGTCACCGGCGGGCGGCGGCTACATGGTCCGCGAGACCCATTCGAGCGACAGCTTGTTGTCGGTGTTCTGGTAGTTGTCGCGGATCAGGATCAGCGCCTGCTCCGCCCTGGTGAGCAGGAACTCCATGTCCTGCACGTTGAGCTGCCACTGCGCCATGCTGTTGTCGTAGTTCTCGGCCGTGGCACCGTCGAGCTCGCCGCGGACCCGGGCCATCTTCGAGGCCAGCTTGTCGAGGGATTCGCGGATCTCCTGCGTGCGCGCACGCAGGTCGAACGCGGAATCGTCCATGCCCGAATACTTGACGGAAAAATCGCTCATTTGCTGCTGCCTCGTTTCGTTTCCCGGAGGCACCCCAGAGGACGGCCGGATTCAGAACGTAAAAGGGGGAGGAGGTGGCGGTCAGGCGCTCTGGTTGGGGTTGAGCTGGCTCATCCAGGCGTTGGAGGTGACGAGGTTTTCGTCCTCCAGGTTCAACATGCCCTTCGTGGTGCCGCCGAAGGTGCCGATCATGTTGTTCATGCCGTTGACGATGAGCCGCAGCTCCTCCAGCCACTTCACCAGCGCGGTCTCATAGCCCGCCTCCGCGCCGCCCTGCCAGCTCGACTTCAGCGAGTCGCGCAGGAAGTCCACCTTGGTGTAGACGGCATTGCACTCGCCGTGGGCCTCCTCCATGGCGTCCCGGCCGGTCGTCATCCCGTATTCGGTACTGGTAGTCAGACTCATGTCCGCTCCTCCTCGCGACATATGGGGCAGCGCTGCCCGGGCGGGGAGGTGGTCACAGACCGGTTGGATCGAGCCGACTACGCGCATGCGAGCGCGCGACCAGGACGCGCGATCCGGCGTCTACTCCGTTCCCCCGAAACCGCGGGCGCACGGATAGCCAAAACCATGCTCCTAGAGCATGGTCAAGCCGCCGCGGAGATCCAGTCGGTGTTATTCGCGTTTTAGCTGCTCTCGCCCGGTTTCCATGGAGCGGTTACCCAACGTGAGCACAGAAGCGCGCGCGGATGCAGCGGGGCACGGTGCCGGTGCCCACGCGCGGCCGACGTCGGAGCGAGCGGATGCTGTGGCCCGTGGAGCGCGGGTCGTGGACGGTGGCTTGGGGCGCCGTCACGGCGGAGATGAACAGCCGGCCACGCAGAACGCTCGGCTGGGAAACCCCAGCCGAGCGTCTCGCTAAGCTCCTGGCGACAGCCAGTGGATCACTCGTGTTGCAACGCCCCCTGGAATTCGCCGTCGACGGGAGAGGAGGCCAGGGGGCGCAGGCGCTACAGGGAGTCGAGGTCGGCCAGCAACGCGCGCCACTCCGCCGCGGGCACGGCGAGGACCACGCCGTCGCGGTGCTTCGTGTCCCGCACAAGGGTCGTCGGGCCCTCTGCAACCTCTACGCACTCACCGGATGCGGTGGAGTAGCTGGATTTGTGGAAGTCGTTCACGTTAGTTCCTCGATCCTCTTGCGGGATTCCTCAGGACTGAGCGCCCATGCCTGCAACTGGTTGGCCGCCGCGTTGAACGCGGCTACCTCTCGGGGAAGATCGAAGGGCGTTCCTCCCATGGCATGTTCGGCGAACAGCACGGGCAGGCGGTCTTCGAAGCTGATGAGGCGGAACGCTCCTGTTGCGGCAGCCAGGTGCACAGCGTCGGGGATGAGCTGCAAGCACACGGATGATTCTGTCAGGTCGAGCACGTGGGACAGCGCATCGGGGGCTATCTGCGGAGCGGCCCTGACCACGGCGTCGGGCAGCATCACAGAGATCTTGGGGCCGTCTTCTCGTAGCAGGTGCTTATTGCGTCGCATGCGCTGGTCCACAATCGTTCCCACCTGCTCATCTGTGTCCAGCGGACGGCCCATGCGCACAATTGCTCGCGTGTAGTCGGGGCTCTGGAGAATGAACGGCATGAGGAACGGCTGGCAGATCCGGATCTCAACCGCGTGGTCTTCCACATCAGAGATCCGTTGCATCCATTCCGGCTCGGCCTCGCGCCGCTTCTGCTCAAGCCAGCGGCGCACCAACAGGCCCTCAGCGCCAAGCGCCCTGTCCAGTGCTTCCGCGTGATCCCTCTTGGGGTTCGCCTTGCCGTTCACCAGCGCCGATATCTGAGCAGGGGACCAACCGACCGTTCGCGCAAGCTTCGCCTGACTGATCCCGGACTGCCGAACCAGAGAGCGGAGCGCACTCGTGAAGTCACTCATAGCCAGAAGTATTCAGTAAGCGTTCGGAAACGAACAGCGAATCTCGAAAATAACGGGAGCCTCTGATGTCGGTAGCGCCTCTTCCCGCTCATGAACAATTCTGAACGCGAGGCCCCCGCGGTGACGGCGAATCACCCGGGGGCGTGGCCACCAGTTCGGAGCTGATGACGTCATGCAGATTACCGCCATATTGTGGCTGATCGTCCGGTTCGCATGGCCCCCGCATACCGGGACCAGGACCCGAAACCAGAGGTATGCGGCCCGGCACCGCCTTTCCTCCCCACCGCCCCAGCCCGACCCGATCCGCCCCGGTGTCCAGCGCCGGCCCGCGCCGGTCGTGGACCCCGACAAGGTCTCGCCGCCCGCCGAAGTCGTGCGCGGAGGACTCATCGCGTGGGAGACCGGGGCCTTCAGCGTCGGGGAACTGGTGGGCGCGTGATGGCGACCCACGCACCCCATCATGCGAGCACGCACGCCCGCACCTTCCACGCCGGAGCCGAGATCGCCGAGGCCCGCGCGTGGCTCACCGCGCTCCTGCCCATCGAGGCAGGGATGCCCGACGACATGGCCGCCGCGGCGGCGCTGTGCCTGTCGGAGGTCATGACCGCCACCACGGCCCGCACCGGCGCGGCCAAGCTGTCGGTCTCGGTGGGCGCCGACCACCTCTACGTCGAGTCCCGCCCCACCACCGGCGTGCGCACCCGCGCGCCCCGGACCGTCGCCGACGCCGACACCCGGATGTACGCGACCGCGCTCATGGAGGCGTTCACCACCCAGTGGGGGGCGCTCCCCGACGAAGGCCGGTACTTCCTCCTCAACTGGCAGACCTGACTCCAAGGAGCCCATCGGGCCGGGTCGCCGATCGCCCGACCGCAACCCCTTCCCGTGCCCGACCCCGGTCGCGGGAGGGGGCACCCCCAAGCCCCCGAGATGGAAAGCCCCCCGTGTTCGACACATCACAGGCGCGCACCGCAGCACGCAGCGTGGCCGCCCCCTCCCCCATGCGGCCCCTTCCCCCCAACGCCATCCACCCCGAAGAGGTCGCCCGCATCCTGCATCTCGCCCCATGCACCGTCAGAGCCAAGGCTCTCAAGGGCCACATCCCCACCGAACAGGCCCCGGACGGGCGCCGCTGGTTCGACCGCGAAGCCATCTTCCGCCTGGCCGCCGATCTCGAAGCCCTCACCACCGAGAGCGATGACCTGCTGTGGGTCGGGGAAGCCGCGGATCTCGCGTGGGTGGACACCATCGACATCCGCAGGTGGGCCGATCAAGGCGTTCTCCCCGTCGTCCGCAGCCCCGCAAGCTCGCTGCGTCGCTACCGGCGCTCCGATGTCATGCGCGTGGCGGCCGTGCACCCCGGACCGACAGCCGTGGCGCCCACCGCCATCGACGAGGTGTCCACCGGCGAGGCCGCGGAGATCGCCGGGGTCACCATCGCGACCATCCGCCGCTGGGCGGTGAGCGGCGCACTTCCCGGCGTCGGCATCCCCGGGCAGACGCCGCGCTGCTACCGGGAGTCCGACCTCGCCGGCATTGTGAGCCGACGGCTCGAAACCCGGGTGACGGCCGAGGGCACCCGGGACGACACCTACACGGTTGCCGAGGCCGCGCGCATCCTCGCAGCCGGTGAGAGCGTCATACGCCGCTGGGTGCACAACGGGGTTCTTCCGGTCCGGTCCCTGTACAGGCGCTTTCGCATCGTGGCCGATGCCGTGCACGAGCTGGAGGCACAGTGGCTCGCCCCGGCGACGCCCACCGCCACCGGTCGACCGTGGGTGGTGCCGGACATGGGCGTTGAGGAAGCCGCGCGCCTACTGGGCAGGAGCAGCAGCTTCGTGCACCGGGTGGCCAACCAGGGCATCATCCGGTCCATCCGCTGGCCCCTCACCCACACGCGCCGCTTCTACAGCGCCGAGATCCGCGCGATGGCCGAACGCGCCGACGAGGAACGTCGCGGCCCTGATGCCCGTACCTGACCCCGCGTGTCCCGACCCGGCAGCAGGAGAGGCAGGGGCAGAAACACACGGCTCTCTCCGTCGGACCGGTACCCCCGTGTGCCGGACGGCCGTTTCCGTCCTGTTCCAGGCCCCGGCAGGGGACGGAAGCGCACACGACGAAGGGACCGTCGCGGTTGCCGCCGGACGGTCCCTCACGAGCGTGTCCCACACCTGACCAGGACCGGGACACGCGACGCCCATTCGCTCACACGAACGGATCTCTCGCATGTCAGAGTACCCCCCGACCAACATCTGCACGGGGTGCAACAAGCCCTTCTCCCACTGCACGTGCGCCCGCAGCCACGCCCCCGCGGTGTGTCTGGGAGGGTGGTCATGGCAGCAGCTCCCCCAGCCGCCCGCACCGTCGAGGCCGGCGGCATGACCGACGCCGACACCACAGAGCCCCTGCCGCGCCGAGACCGCGGCACGAACACGTTCCGCCCGGGTGTACACCCCGCCCCACCGATCGCACCGGCACGGCTGGCCGACGCGCCCGGCGAGGACCGGCGCTACTCGGCCCCGGAACGGAACCGGTGGTGGGGCACGGGTGAGATCGCCGAAGCCTGCAACGTGCGCCGGATCACGGTGTGGAGGTGGATAGTCCAGCAACGGCGCGTGCCCCACCTCCGTACCCCCACAGGACGCATCCTGGTCAGCGACACCGACGCCCGCGCTTTGCTTGCCGACCAGGCGCCCACCGGCCACGGGGTGAAGGGGAAGGGCTGACGGCGCGTCATTCGGCGTCCTCATTGGCTTCCCGCATGGCGCGCACCTGCTCGTGCGCCAGGATGCTGCCGCGCTTGAGCACGTCGAGCTGGGCGGGGTTGTACAGCTCGAGGATCGCCTTGATGAAGGTCTCCCGTGTGACCTGCTCGCTCTTCAAGAGGTGCGTCGCCGGGTCGCTCAGCCACGGATAGTCGTTGAGACTCTCGGCGATGATCGGTGCGAGCCGCTTCGCGAGGCTCTGCCGGGTCGCCTCGTCGGCGTCGGCCGGCAAGGCCTCGATGTCGTCATCGACGGAGCCGGCGCCGGTCTTCATCATCTGCAGCAGGTCCGACATCGCGGCGTCGTCGTAGAGCTGCGTGTAGATGTGGAGCAGCGCCCGGTCGGCCGCCGACAGGCGCGACGCGATGGGCTCGAATCCTGCGGGCACGTCGACCGAGGCGCTGTCGGGCAGCATGGCCGCGATATCGGCGCGGGTCCGCTGAATGCGCTCGATGGCCAGCGCCAGCTCGGCGTCGATCCCCCGCAGCACATCCGGGGCTCTGGCGCGGTCGTCGGTCAACTCGTCGATCTGGGAGAGGGGGACTCCGAGGTCGGCGAGCCGGCGGATGTGGAGAACGCGCACGAGATCCAGTACGCCGTACTTCTTGTATCCGTTGTATTGGCGCGCGGGTTCCTTGAGCAGCCCGATCCGATGATAGTGCCGGATGGCGCTCACCTTGATGTTCGCCAGTTCGGCGAGTTCACGGGTGCTCCATGCCACGACATCTCTCCTCGTTCACACCGGCCGGCAGTGAGGGCTTGCGCGTAGGGAAAGACCAGCTCTCCGGAGGACGATTCCCGCGGCGATACCACGATCTGCCGCGACCCGTCCCGGAACTGCCCGACCTCATGGCCGGAGATGCCCTGGAACTGGACCTGGAGGACCCGCGGCTGCGACCACTCCCCCTTGGCACCGAACCGGACATCGCCCATGACGGTCGGGAAGGTCTCCTTGCGTGCGTAGGCCGCGAGGCTCGCGTCGTCGAAACCGCCGGTCGCCTCGACGGCTTGGGCGACCACCTGCATCTGGGCGTAGGCGAGCGGCGCCATGTAATGCCCCAGGAGGTCGACGCCGGCTTCGCCGGCCCGTGCCTGGTAGGTGTCCAGCAGTTCCCCGACGCCCGGGAACATCATCGTGGGGACCGGAGCCCAGTACTCGTAGTTGACGAAGCCGTTGAGCAGCGGCCCGAGTGTCGTCTTCACCGCCGTGTTCTGCGGGCCGATCATGGCACCGCCGACCATCTGCGGACGGTAGCGGTGCGACCGCAGTGTCCGCGCCAGGCCGATGGAGTCGGCCAGGTAGGAACACAGGAACAGCAGATCAGCGCCGCTTTCGGCGACGGCGTCGATGACGGGCGTGAAGTCCTCGGTCGAGAGCGGATACGTGGCCTCGTGGACGACCTGGATCCCGTACTTCTCCGCATTGGAGCGGGCGCCGAGAACCGGATTGCGTGAGAACTCGGCGTCGGCCGATACGAGCGCCACGGTCGCCGCCCGCGGGTCCTGTCGCGCGGCGAGTTCGAAGAACCCCTCGGTGAGCGCGGCGTTGGGATCCGGTCCGGTCGGGATCATGGCGAAGTAGTTCGGATAGGCGAGCGCGTTGTTGACGCCGAGGCCCATGAGCCCGACGAAGAAGCGCTCCCGCTCCGCTATCAACCCCATGGCCGCCAGCAGGGTGTTGGTGCCGTAACCACCGATGACGAGATCGACCTCGTCCTTGTCGATCAGCCGCTCGTAGATACCGGGCACCAGGGAGGCATTCCCCTGGTCGTCGTGGCGGACGAACTCGACCCGGCGGCCGAGCAGGCCGCCGCGGGCGTTGACGTCCTCGCGCCAGATGTCGTGGGCGAGGAGGGCCGACCGGCCGTTGTCCGCGAGGGGGCCTGTCAGGGACAGGCAGTACCCGATGCGGATAGGAGCCTGTCCCCCGCTCACGTCAGGCGCCGCTTCCCAGGTGGGTTCCCAGCAGCTGCGTCTCCCATGTGAGGGCGATGCCGGAGCCACCGGCGTGCTGCATCAGCATCTCGGACAGGCCCGGCAAGGTCTTCTCGCGGGCGTAGTCGCGCTGCAACTCACTGGCCACCGCCAGCCAGGTGATGGGCACCACGCCGGCCTGGACCATGCGCCGCACGGCCATGTCGTGGGTCTCGGCCGAGGCCCCGCCCGACGCGTCGGTGACGACGAAGACCTCGAAGCCCTCGCCCGCCGCCTGAATCGCCGGCATGGCCACACAGACCTCCGTCCACAGGCCGGCGATGATCAGCTTCTTGCGGCCGGTGGCCTTGACGACGTCGACGACGTTGGGGTCCTGCCAGGTGTTGACGAGCGTGCGGTTGATCGGCTTCTGATCCGGGAACACGTCCTGCAGTGCCTGGATGAGGTAGCCGCCGCGCTCCTCCAGCACGGTCGTCAGGATGGTCGGGACGTCGAAGACCTTCGCGGTCTTGGCGAGGCCGAGGACGTTGTTGACGACCATCGACGGTTCGTGGCTGTGGAGGTTGGCGAACTGGAACGGCTGGTGGTCGATCAGCACGAGGACGCTCTCCTCGGGCGTCAGCAGTGCCTCGAGTCCGGACTTCGCTGCAGCGCTCATGGATCCCTCTCCAGGGGTTGGTGTTCTGGGGGCTTTGGCGGGACACCGTCGTTCTCGGCGCGGGAGATAGGGCCGTGTGCGTCCACGCCGACGCACCTGAGCCGAATCGGTGGAACATCGCGCCGTGCCGGTTGCCGGCTCCGGCGACCAGCACGGCCTTCGCGTCGGTGACGGCCCGGCCAAGTAGTTGATACTTCACCTACATTAGGGCAGATACATGATGTGTCAACCATGCAGGCCAACCCTATGTCCGCCCCCACGGGCGCACCCTGGAGCCAAGAGTTGATACATCATCTATCATCCATCGAGAGCAGCTTGGGGCCGTGCGCCGACAAGGGATGAGAGGCGGTCCCGCCGTAGGCCGGCATCCCCTCCTTGGTCGAGGATGAGCCGGGACGGACGGTTCGCAGTCGCGCCCGCGAGGCAGAAGGGACACCGCAATGACCAACGCAGAGGCCCGCCCGGCTCCCCACGTGTGCACCGAAGGCGGTCTCCCGGGGCCGTGGGCGGAACATGCGGGCCGAGCCCCGGTCGAGATCATCAGCGCCCGTGACGTTCCGCTGGGCGGGCCGCGCGCGATGAACGTGCGCCGCACACTGCCCCAACGGCAGCGTTCGCTGATCGGAGCCTGGTGCTTCGTCGACCACTACGGGCCCGACGACGTGGCGGCCACCGGCGGGATGGATGTGGCGCCGCACCCCCACACCGGGCTGCAGACCGTCACGTGGCTCTTCGAGGGGGCCGTCGCCCACCTCGACTCCGGCGGCCACAGCGCGGACGTCCTCCCCGGGCAGATGAACCTCATGACGGCCGGGGCCGGCATCTGCCACTCCGAGACCTCTGACCCGGCCTCAGGCCGGCTCCACGGGGTGCAGCTGTGGCTCGCCCTGCCGGAGGAGGCCCGTCACACCACCGAACGCCGATTCGAGCGCTTCGTGCCCGAACCCGTCGCGTTTCCCGGAGGGGACGCGCTCGTCTTCCTCGGTTCGCTCCTGGGTTCGCGGTCGCCGGTGAAGACGTACACGCCGGTCGTGGGCGCCGAACTCCGGCTCGCCCCCGGCGCCGAGATCGATGTCGAGGCCGATCCCGGGTTCGAACACGGCCTCCTGGTGGACGCGGGCGACTCCGTCACGCTCGAAGGCGTGCACGTGCCCAAGGACGCCGTGGGCTACACCGGGGTGGGGTCGCAGACGCTGCGCATCGCCAACCGTGGCGGCGAACCGGCCCGGCTCGTGCTCCTGGGAGGTGCCCCCTTCGGCGAGGAGGTTCTCATGTGGTGGAACTTCCTGGGCCGCTCGACCGAGGAGATCCGGCGATTCCGGCAGGAGTGGGAGAACCACGGCGAACGGTTCGGGCGTGTCGAAGGCTACGTGGGACACGGCGGCCCGGGACGCAACCGCGAGCAGATGGCGAGAATACCGGCCCCCGAGCTGCCCCAGGTCCCGATGCTGCCGAGGAAGAACCCCCCACCACACGCACGGTTCGACGCCTGACAGACCCCGCTGCCGCTCGCCCCGCCGGGGCGCCGCGAACCGCTGTGCCCACCCACCGAGTTGGACACCATCCCCACAGAGAGGTAGTCGAAGTGACCGAACGGACCGACAGAACCGGCGCCCCCGTGCAGATCAAGCTCGATGAGACCGACGCCATCAGCGCCTACACCGTGAGCCTGGACGACGGGACCCTCGCCGGCCGTGCGGCCTTCGTCGACCCGCCGGGGGCCGACGGCGAGCGCATCTTCTTCCACACCGAGATCGCCGAGGAGTTCGGCGGTCGTGGCCTGGCGGGGCTCCTCGTCCGCGAGGCGCTGGCCGACAGCATCCGCAAGGACCTCACCGTCGTGCCCGTGTGCCCGCTCTTCCGCAGCCACCTGGACAAGCACGGCGAGGCCTACGCGGCCGAAGGCGGACGGTTCCGCCGGCCGCGGCCGGCCGACCTCTCCACCGTCCGGCAGGCGACCGAGGTCGGGGCATGAGCGCGGAGCGGCCCTACATCGACAAGCAGCACCCCGAGGTGTACAAGGCAGCCGTCAAGGCGGCTGCGGCCTCCCGGACCGCGGCACACGAGGCCGGCCTCGGCGACGACACGATCGAGATCATCAACATCCGCGTGTCGCAGATCAACGGGTGCCCGACCTGCCTGAGCGTCCATTTCCCCAAGGCGCTCAAGGCCGGGGTGCAGCAGAGCACCCTGGACCTGCTGCCCGCGTGGCGGGAGGCCGGCGTCTTCACCGATGAGCAGAAGGCCGCGCTCCTCCTGGCGGAGTCCCTCACGGTGATCGATCCCACGATCGACCGGGACTTCGTCAACGCGCGTGCGGCCGTCCACCTGACCAAGGACCAGATCTCCGCGGTGGAGTGGATCACCACCATGATCAACGCGTTCAACCGCGTCTCGATCGCCAGTGGCCACCCTGCGCTGACATCGTAGGAGACAGGAGAATGGCCCTGCCGCCGTGGCCACCGGGTTCAATGAACCGTGCTGCGGCGGCAGGTCCGGGGCACGCCGTCTCGCGATGGCGCGCCTCACCGCCGGGGCTGCCCGCCCTCGGCGTCTCACTTTGCCGACATCGGACCGTGACGCGCAGGGGCCGACCGCCGTTGTGAGGGCCGCTCACGCGTCGTCGTGTCCCGGTCCCAAGGAGCGCGCCATGCGATCACCGATACCCGACTATCTCGCTGAGGTGCGCGAAGCCGTCGAACCCGACCGCTCCGGCGCGCCCGCGGGCTACATCCCCGAGCTCGCCGCAGCCGACCCCGAGCGCCTGGGCATGGCCTTCGCCATGCTGGACGGCGAAGTCCACGCCTGCGGCGACGCCGATCAGGCGTTCACCATCCAATCGATCTCCAAGCCGTTCGTCTACGCGCTCGCGCTGGCGGACCGCGGTTTCGACACCGTGCTGGACAAGATCGGGGTGGAACCCTCGGGAGAGGCCTTCAACCAGATCTCCCTGGAACCGGGGACCGGCCGCCCGCTCAACCCCATGATCAACGCGGGCGCGATCGCCACGCACGCCCTCGCCGGCACCGGGCAGATGGGGGCCGGCGACCGGGTGCAACGGGTGATCGACGGGCTGTCCGCGTTCGCCGGGCGCAGCCTGGAGACCGATGAGTCGGTGTTCGCCTCGGAGATGGCGCACGCCCACCGCAACCTCGCGATCGCGCACATGCTCCGGACCCACGACATCCTCACCGAGGACCCCGAAAAGGTGGTCGAGGGCTATACCCGGCAGTGCTCGGTCCTGGTCACCGTGCGCGACCTCGCCGTCATGGCCGCGACCTTGGCCAACAACGGCGTCCACCCGGTCTCCGGGCAGCAGGTGGTGCCGGGTCCGGTGGTACGACAGGTCCTGAGCGTGATGTCCACCTGCGGGATGTACGACGCCGCCGGAGACTGGGCGACCCAGGTCGGCATCCCCGCCAAGAGCGGTGTGGCCGGAGGGCTGATCGGGTCCCTTCCCGGGCAGGTCGGTATAGCCACGTTCTCCCCACGGCTCGACGCACACGGCAACAGTGTCCGCGGGGTCTCACTGTTCAAACGCTTCTCCTCTGACATGGGGTTGCATCTGATGGACGTTCCGGCATCGGCGCGCGCGGTCGTACGCGGCACACGCGTCGTCGGTACCGGGGCGGCCGCGGGCCGGGTCGTGGAGCTCCAGGGCGCGATCCGCTTCACCGGTGCCGAGCGGCTCGTGCGCGAAATCGTGTCCATCGCACCCAGCGAGCCCGGGGTGGCCCTGGACCTCACACACGTCCACTCCATCGACGACGTGGCTCGCAGGATGCTGTTGGAGGTCGTGCGGCGGCTCACCCTCGACGGCCACGAGGTCTATCTGGTCGACCCGGAAACGGTGGTGCCCGATCCCGATCCCGGCGACGGTGGCCGCGTGGTCGTCGTTGGCACGGTGGAGGAGTTCGTGCACCGTCAGGGAGGATGACCGGCCGGGCGCTCGCCCGCGCACACGGCCCGGACGGCACACGGGGTGGCCCGGCCCCGTCCCGCATGTGGCGACGGCACTGAGCGGCACCGCGTCGCCCATCCCGGCGCACCGCGCCGGATGCGCGGATCAGACGTCCGGCTCAGCCGTTGCCGCGCGCCTCGTGCATCGGGTGGCGCTGCGCGAAGTCCCAGACGAGGGCGGTGGCGTCGGGCCCCGCGTGGTCGGTGTACACGCCGGCCCCGTGCGGTCCCGGCCATGCGTGCCCCAGACCGTCGACGACGTGCGCCTCGACGACGGAGGTCCCCTCCGCCGTGGACACCGTGGTGTGCGTACCGCCGTACCTGCCGCCGGCCGGCGCGACCTCCGTGGTCTCCTCGCGCAGGCCGAGGCTGTCGTTGATCATGCCGTCGTCGGCCAGGTCGCTCACGGCCGTCCAGTGCGCGACCAGCCGCTCACCGACAAGGGGCGGCACGACCTCGTCGTCCCCGCCCTGGACGACGAGCAGCGGGACCACTCGCGCGTGTTCGCCCATCTGGGACCACGCCTGACGCGCGGTGGAGGTCGGCGGAGTGAGGTCCGGGGAGTCCGGGTCCACCTGGTTCAGCCCGTACTCACCGCCCGCCACCGACGTCACCGTCGCGAAGACGTCGGGATAGGTGGCACCGAGGATGACGGCGGTCCCCGCGCCTGACGAGGCGCCGGCGACGTGCACCTGCGCCGGGTCGGCGTCGTACTCCTCGACCACCTCTCGGGCGACACCCGCGAGGAGCGCGGGCTCACCGGAGCCGCGCCGCTGCTGGTGCGGATCGGAGGAGTTCCAGCAGTTGATCGCGTTGCGGAAGAGCCGCTGGGTGGGGTAGACGACGATGAATCCCGCACGATCGGCCAGCCGGTTGAACCGGGTCGTGGCCTTCATCGAGTTCCAGCCGTAGCCGGTCATCCCGCAGCCGTGGATCGCCATGACGACCGGCAGCCGGGTCGTCCCGTCGTGCTGCGGCGGCAGGTGCACCTGGTACCGCTGGTCACCCTCGTCGCTCACATACACGTGATTGCGGTCCCCCTCCCCCATCCCCGTGGGAAGGCCGAACTGGAAGGCCGCCGTGAGGAGCCCGGCGGTGACCATGAACACGACGGCGGCCGTCGCGGTGATCCAGGGCCATCGCCGCCGGCGCCGCACACGGCCGGAGCCCGTATGGCCATGGTCGGGGTCCGGTTCTCGGGGTCGTGTCGGCATCCGGGCTCCAGCGTGCTCGTCCGGGGGGTGTCTTCAGCGTCGTGCGGGGGCCGCTCGGGCATCAGGCCGAGCGGCGGGGACGGACGGGGCCGGCCCGCGCCTCTCGGTCAGCGGGCGGTGGCCGCCCCGCCGGCCTCGTCGATCTAGCCGAGGAAGTCGAGAAGCGCGGTGTTGACCTCCTCGGCGTGCGTCCAGAGCAGCCCGTGCGGGGCGTTGTCGACCTCCACGTACCGCGCTTCGGGCAGGAGCGTGCGGAAGCGGCGGGCCGTGGCATCGATCGGGAGGATGTTGTCGGCGGTGCCGTGCAGGATCAGGGCCGGCTTGCCGCTGGCGCGCACCGCCTCGACATCGGCGCGGAAGTCCTCGATCCAGGAGGAGACGACGGCGTAGGCCGCCACCGGAGCGCTGGAGACCGCCACGTTCCAGCTGCCGGTGACCACTTCCGCGCTGATCCGGACGCCGAGGTTCTCGTCAAGGTTGTAGAAGTCGGAGAAGAACTGCGTGTACCAGGCGTAGCGGTCGCCCTTGGCCGCGGCCTCGATGCCGTCGAAGACCTTCTGCGGCACCCCCTCGGGGTTGTCGTCGCGGGCGACCAGGAAGGGCTCCAGCGAAGCGAGGAAGGCGAGCTTGGCGACGCGCTCGTGGCCGTAGCGGGACACATAGCGGGCGAGCTCGCCCGTGCCCATCGAGAACCCCACGAGGACGACGTCGCTCAGGTCGAGGGTGGTGAGCACGGTGTTCAGGTCGGCGGCGAAGGTGTCGTAGTCGTAGCCGGTGCCGACCTTCGATGATCTGCCGAAGCCGCGGCGGTCATAGGTGATGACGCGGTATCCGGCGGCGAGCAGCTCCCGTGTCTGGCGCTCCCAGCTGTGACCGTTCAGCGGGTACCCGTGGATGAGCACGACGGGCTGACCCGCGCCCTGGTCCTCGTAGTAGAGGTCGATCGGCGTGCTGTTCTCGGTTCCGACATTGATGTATCCCATGGTCTCTTTCCCGTCGTTTCCCGGTGGGTGCGCCTTGGAGGGCAGGGGCGTGGAGCCGCCTCCTGCTTTCAGCCTTTCAGCGTGTCCGTTATCGCAGGCAATCGTGAATGGCGCGCACGTAGGCCTCGGATCGGTCCGATCCGATGATCCCGGGCGCCATCTTGTTCATCGCATAGCTGATCGTCGTGCGTGTATCGAGATCCATGATGGAGAGCGACCCGCCCCAACCTCCCCAGTAGCAGGCGCGACCCTGAGGCACATACGGCAGTGTCGCGGTTTCGGGCAGGGCGTAGCCGATTCCGAATCGAAGCGGGATACCGAGGACGAGATCAATTCCATGGCTCTGCTCGTCGAAGATGAGCGAAATGGTATCCGGGGAGAGGAGTTTCACCCCGTCCACCACGCCGTCCAGCGCCAGGGAACTCAGGATCCTGGCCACCGAGCGCGCGTTGCCGTGACCGTTGACCGCACCCAATTCGGCGCGACGCCACGCGGCGGAATTGGCCGTTTCGGCGGGGACGGGCGTCCTCATGAGGACCTTGTACGGCAGGCCGTCCCGGTCCAGGTCCATGTCCAGCGGCGGTGGAGGCGTGATCGCCGCGATCCGGCCCCAGTCGGCCTCGGTCGCGCCGATCTGAAAGTCCGCGCCGAGTGGGCCGGAGATCTCCTCGGCAACGAAATCCGTCAGGGACCTGCCGCTGGCCCGGCGAACCAGCTCACCCACCAGATGGCCCTGGCTCTGGGCGTGATACCCGGATGCCGTTCCCGGTTCCCACCACGGTGCCTGCGCGGACAGCCGGCGGGTGGCCGTGGCGGTGGCGTACATGTCCTCCACCTGAAACGGCGCCTCCCAGCCGGCGACTCCGGAGGTGTGGCTGAGGATGTGACGGACCTCGACGTGCTCCTTGCCGTTCTCGGCGAATTCCGGCCAATACCGCGCCACCGGCGAATACGGGTCGAGCCGGTCTCGGTCGATCAGCATCAGCGCGGCGAGGTTGGTGACC
Source organism: Nocardiopsis sediminis (assembly GCF_042650565.1). Taxonomy (NCBI): domain Bacteria; kingdom Bacillati; phylum Actinomycetota; class Actinomycetes; order Streptosporangiales; family Nocardiopsidaceae; genus Nocardiopsis; species Nocardiopsis sediminis. The sequence goes on along the minus strand of NZ_JBHSBH010000008.1, from coordinate 120,386 downwards.
ATTTTGGTGGTCGACCAGAGATTGGTGATCGTATTCCCCGACCACCGCTCGCGGTGTTCGGCGTCGCGCCAACCGCCCCAGATGTCGACCACGACGTACCCGTCGACATCAACGACGATGCCACCACCCAGTTCGTTCCCCGTCTCCAACTGCTGCGCGAATATCTCCCGCACCGGCCGGAATGAGGGGTCGTGCCACCCGTGCACCTGCACCGGGCAACCCCTTTCTCACTGTCACGGACATTTCGATACAGCAGAAATGCGCTCCGCCGGCTCATCTCCGACCACTACATCAGCCAGTGATGATCAGGAACACGGATCCGATGAACGGCGGTGGCGATCAGGGCCGTGGTGCATCGCCGTCACACCATCAGGTGACCTTGTCGATGCCCTCGTCCGCGAGCCGGTACTGAAGTGCGCCTGAGGGGCAGCGCCGCACCACTTCGGCCAGGCGGTCGGCAGGGGCGCGGTCCGGCTGGATCCACGGGCGCCGGGCCGTGTCGAACACCTCGGGCAGACCGCGGACGCATTCGGCGGCGTGCCGACAGCGCCGGGCCTCGAAGGTGACCGTGATCGACCGCCCCTCGTACGCCTTCTTCTCGGATCCACCGCTCATACCGGCCTCCGTCACCATCGTGTCCGACTCCGGCCGTTCAGTCGCTGACCTTGCTGCGCGACCGGTAGAGCAGGTCCTGGTATTCGGGATGACGGGCGATCCAGCCCGAGAAGAAGGGGCAGGTCGCCAGCACCCGCAGGTTCGCGGCCCGCGCCTCGTCAAGGGCGGTGCGGGCCAGAGCGGATCCGACTCCCCTGCCCTCGTACTCCGGCGTGACCTCGGTGTGCACGAACGCGACGAGTTCTGACGTACGGATGTACTCCGCGACGCCCGCGACCTTGGGCTCTCCGTCAACGCGGGCCTGGTAGCGCTTCGCCTCGGGCACGTCGCTCACTTCGACCGCCATACGTCCTCCTCCGGGGTCGGTCGACCATGCCACCACACTAACCGGATTCAGTTGATCCATCAACTTATTCCACGCAAGGCGACGCGCACCATCGCCGCTCCCGGCACCATCGAAACCCCACTTCAAGCGAGCATCTGCGACAGCCTCACGCCGCTACGATCGATGACAGGTCAACCGAAGTTCACCGATGCACGTCCAGGCAGGCGCGAACGGCACGGTTCCGCGCGTCGGCGGTCGTGGCAACCGCCGGCGCCGGCACGGCCCCTCGACGAGAACTCCGTATCGCCCGTTCAGTCCAACTGGTTCAGCATGTGGTCCGAGACGCGCTGGGAGAGCCGGCCGAACGTGCTGAGTTGGTTCGGGGTCAGGGCGTCGATGAACAGACGGCGGACGTGCTCGACGTGTATGGGCGCGGCCTCTGCGATCGCCTTGTAGCCGTCCGGAGTGACGACGATGAACGCTCCGCGCGCGTCCTCCGGGCACTCCTCCCTGACCACGAGCCCGCGCTTCATCATCCGCGTGGTCTGGTGGGACATGCGGCTCTTCTCCCACTCCAGGAGCTTGGCCAGCTCCAGAACGCGCATCCGCCCGCCGCCCGTTTCGGTGAGATTGTGCAGCACGATGAAGTCGGAGGCGGACATCCCGGAGTCCGACTGGACGAGCCGGGACAGCCGCCCCATGAGCGTCTCCTGCATGCGGATGAAGCTGTCCCAGGCGGCCTTCTGATCCGGATCGAGCCAGCGTGGCGTCGCGTTCATAATCGCAGTGTAACGACATGGTTGACGCCTCATCCATTCAAGTCGACGTCACGGCGACGCGCCCATCAGCGAGCCAACGTCCGCCGTACCCAAGCCCACGCAGTTCAGGCCCCGCCCTGAGGGCAGGCCCGATCGCCCATAGGGCCTGCTTCAGCGCAGGGAGAAGCCCGTGTCCGTGGAGCGGAGCGCCGCTTCGAGAAGGCGCGCGCCAGGGCCCGTCAGCCAGTCCTCGAAGCGCAGCAGGAAGGGGAACTCCGCGCGCAGCGCGTCGAGGTCGGCGTTTCCCGCCAGCCTGCCGTTGTCGGCGAGCGCCGCCACCTTGCCGAGGACCTCATCCTGCGCCAGCAAGGTCTCCGGCAGGCGGCTGTAGCCGATCGGGCGGCCGGCGGCACGGGTCAGGTGCCCGGCCAGGGCGTTGCCGGTGAGGGCGTCACCGGCGATCTCCGTCGTTCGGCCGGCGTACCGGTCGGGTGAGCCGAAGACCGCGGCGACGACCTGGCCGATATCGCATACCGCGATGAACTGCATGGCCTGGTCGGGCCGCATCAGGAAGGACAGGTGTCCCCGGTCCAGGCCCGTCCCGGGTTGCACCAGGATCTCCATGAACGTGGCCGGCCGGATGATGGTGGTGTCGATGCCCAGGTCCCGGACATGGGCTTCGATGCGGCCCTTGACGTCGAGGTGAGCGACGCCCGTCGGTGTCGGCCCCACAGCGACCGTCGAGCTGTAGACGAGGTGGGCGACGCCGCAGCGCTCGGCGGTGTCGGCGACCGTCGTGCCGAAGCGGACCTCGTCTTCGTCGGTCACGCCGGAGCCGGCCTGGCCGGAGTTCGGCTGGACGCTGAAGACCCCATGGGCGCCGGAGAACGCCGCGCGCAACGACTCCGGATCGCCGAGGTCGCCGCGGACGGTCTCGACGCCGGCGGCGGCGAGGGAGCGGGCCCGGTGGCCGGAGGGATCGCGCACGAGAGCGCGCACCGCCCACCCGTCGGCCCGCAGCGCCGCGGCGACCGCTCCTCCCTGCTGTCCCGTGGCGCCCAGGACGACGACGGTTCCGCTGGTTTCGGTCATGCCGACCACGCGGCGCCCTCCTCGATCACGGCCGTGTTCCTGATGCGCACTGCTGTTCCTTCCTGGGGGTGGAGACGTGAGTGGCGCTAGGCTAAAAGCTGACGCCAACGTCAGGTGCAAGTCGGACGTGCCACCGAATCAGGAGGACGGGTGCGGATCGGAGAGGTCGCCGCGAAGGCGGGCGTCAGCGTCCGGGCGCTGCGCTACTACGAACAGCAGGACTTGCTGCACTCCACCCGGAATCCGGGTGGCCAGCGTCAGTATCCGGCCGGTGCCGTCGAAAGGGTCAGGCTGATCCAACGGCTCTACCCCCAGGGCCTGCCCAGCAGAACCATCCGCGAGGTCCTGCCGTTCGCCGACTCCGGCGAAGCGCCACCGCAACTGCTGGACCTGCTCGAGGCCGAGCGCGACCGCCTCGACCGGCAGATGACGGACCTACGGCAAGCACGCACCCGGCTGCACGCCTGCATCACCGAGGCCCGCGACCAGGACCCGCGCCCTCACTGATCGCCTGCCCGTGTCGTTTCCTCAAGACGCAGGGGTCTCCTGCCACCGGAAGGGATTGTCCTCCAGCGCGGAGCGGTCCCAGTGCCCGCGGTCCGCGGCCGCCTCGTAGGTGGTGCGGAGGAATTCGGCGACCGCGCGGTCGGGGTCGGGGGCGGCGCGGGCGACCTCATAGGGCAGCAGGAACTGCTGGAATTCGCTGCTGAAGTACGCGCCTTCGGGGCCGGCCGGCTGATCGGCGAACCCGTCGGGTTCGGGGTAGGCGTAGGAGTAGAAGGCGCCTTCCTCACCACCGCCGGGCCAGAACCCGCAGCTGGACAGTTCCCGGGAGTAGCCTTCGACCATGACCCAGTCGCCGCAGTTGGGCGCTCCGCCCGGGTGCGGCGGAGCCGGCCGCCCGGAGAAGCGGGTGCAGGCGAGATCCATCGCTCCCCAGAAGAAGTGCACCGGGCTGACCTTGCCGACGAAGTGCGACCGGAACTCGCCGATCACCCGGTTCGCCTGGAGCAGCTGACGCCAGAACAGGGTGACCGCCTCGCCGTCGTAGGAGGCGTGGTCGTGGTCCTCGGCGAAGGGGATCGCCGGCTCGACCTCGTTGGGGTGCGGCCGGATCGGCGCCTCGATCCCCAGCCGGCCGAGCATGTCCATGACCCGGGCGTAGAACTCGGCGACCGGCATCGGACGCAGCGGGAGGCTCCGCGCCCCGCCGTCACTGCTGCGGACCTCGAGCCGGTGGCCGACGAAGTCGAACTCGATCTCGAAGGCCCCGTTGCGGTAGGGGATGGTCGACGTCGTCAGCCCGCGCGGGCTGACGTAGAACGTGACTTGCCACCAGTGGTTGATCAGCGGAGCGTGGGCCATGCGGATCTTGCCCACGATCTGCGTCCACATGTGCAAGGTGTCGCGGGTAGGGGTCCAGTCGGAAACCCGCAGGCTCGGCCAGCTCATCGTTGCCGGGACGGACATCGGTTCGCACTTCCTTCGCGGCGCTCAGCGGTATTCGGGATTGGCGCTGCCGGGGCGGGAGCCGGCGTCCCAGGCCGCGCGCTGGTTTCCGTAGGCCGGGAACCCACCGGAACGCCGGATCATCGACGCGACGTGGAGCAGGTTGTAGGTCATGAACGCGACGTTGCGGTTGGTGAAGTCGTTGTCCGGGCCGCCGGAGCCCTCGTCGAGGTAGGAGGGGCCGGGGCCGACCTCGCCGAGCCAGCCCGCGTCGGCCTGGGGCGGGACCGTGAACCCGATGTGTTGCAGGCTGTAGAGGATGCTCATCGCGCAGTGCTTGAGGCCGTCCTCGTTGCCGGTGATCAGGGCGCCGCCGACGCGTCCGTAGTAGGCGTACTGGCCGTGCTCGTTGAGCACGCCGGAGTAGCCGTAGAGCCGCTCGATCACCCGGCGGGTCACCGAGCTGTTGTCGCCGAGCCAGATCGGTCCGGCGATGACCAGGATGTCGGAGGCAAGGACCCGGTCCAGAAGCGCGGGCCATTCGTCGGTGTCCCACCCGTGCTCGGTCATGTCGGGGCGGACTCCGGTGGCGATGTCGTGGTCGACGGCGCGGATCTGATCCACGCCGACCCCGTTCGCCTCCATGATCGCCACGCTGCGGTCGACCACGCCCTGGGTGTGGCTGCGCTCGGGGGAGCGTTTGAGGGTGCAGTTGATGTACATCGCGCGCAGCCCGGTGAAGTCGGGCTTGTCGGTCACGGATGCGGTCATGGGTGTCCCTCCGGGGCGGTTGCGACGTAGTGGATGTGGGCGGTCGGCGGGCAGGCCGGTGGACGGCCCGCAGGAGTGGACCTCCCGGGCCGCCCGGCGACGCGGCCGGCCAACGCGGTTCAGCTACCCGAGTGGCCGCCGGTCATGGGCTCGGCCAGGTCGTCGCCGTCGCCGGCTCGGACCACGAGTCCGGCGAGCCGACGCCGCGGACCGGAAACCGCCGTGGTCGCCCGCCTCCGTCATGGGTGGACGACCGTCCGTCGTCCTGGGGTTCCAGGCCGAAGCCGACGGAGGAGGCGGTGGTGGTGGCGACGTCGGAGACGCCCGCCGGCACGCCCGCCGGCTCCGGTGGCTGTTATACAGTGATAGAAGTGGACAGGTCAACTAAACCGAGAGGACCCCCACCGTGCAGTTCGGCATCTTCACCATCGGCGACATCGCCCCCGACCCGGTCACCGGGCGGACGCAGAGCGAGGCCGAACGCATCCGCAACATCGTCCGTATCGCCCGGCACGCCGACGAGCTCGGCCTCGACGTCTTCGCGCTCGGCGAGCACCACAACCCGCCCTTCATCCCGTCCTCGCCACCGGCGATCCTGGGCCACGTCGCGGCGGTCACCCGCACCATCGTCCTGAGCACGTCGGTCACGCTGATCACGACCAACGACCCGGTCAAGATCGCCGAGGACTACGCGACGGTCCAGCACCTCGCCGAGGGCCGCCTGGACCTCATGCTCGGGCGGGGCAACACCGGGCCGGTCTACCCGTGGTTCGGCAAGGACATCCGCGACGGCGTCGCGCTCGCGCTGGAGAACTACAACCTGCTGCACCGGCTGTGGCGCGAGGACGTCGTGGACTGGGAGGGCGGGTTCCGCACGGCGCTCCAGGGGTTCACATCGACCCCGCGGCCGCTGGACGACGTGCCGCCGTTCGTCTGGCACGGCGCGATCCGGAGCCCGGAGATCGCCGAGCAGGCCGCCTTCTACGGCAACGGCTATTTCGCCAACCACATCCTGGCGCCCAACTTCCACTTCAAGCCCCTGGTGGACCTCTACCGCAAGCGCTTCGAGCACTACGGGCACGGGACCGCCGACCAGGCGATCGTGGGGCTCGGAGGGCAGGTGTTCATCGCCCGCCGCTCCCAGGACGCCTACGCCGCGTTCCGTCCCTACTTCGAGAACTACGGTCTCTTCCGCGGGAGCCGCCTTGACGACTACGCGAGCCAGACGCCGCTCAGCGTCGGCAGCCCCCAGGAGGTCATCGACAAGACCCTGACCTTCCAGGAGGGGTTCGGCGACTACCAGCGCCAGCTGTGGAACCTCGACGGTCTGGCCCTTCCGGTCGAGACGGCGCTCGAGCAGGTCGAGCTACTTGCCACCGAGGTCGTCCCGGTGCTGCGCCGCGAGCTGGAGTCCCGCCGTGCACCCGGTGTCCCCGACGCGCCCACGCACGCCACGCTCGTGCGGGCGAAGTACGGCGACGCCGAGCCGCGTCAGCCGCGGCCCAATCCGAACCGGGGCGACAACCTGTCCGGGGACTCCCCCTACCAGGACAGCGACCCCAAGGCGCCGGCCCGCTACCCGGCCGTATGACCACCGCCCACCCGGCCGCAGACGCTCCCGGACCCGGTAGGAAGAAGGCAGGACAGTCATGAACGATCACCTGACGCAGCCCCGCGCGGGCGGGCCCGAGCCGGTCCGGCTGGTCGTCGTCAGCGCGGGGGTGAGCGATCCCTCGAGCACGAGGATGCTCGCCGACCGCGTCGCGGGCAAGGCCCTCGAGGCCCTGCGCCGCGGCGGCCGCGACGCGACGGCGAGCGTGATCGAGCTGGCTCCGATCGCCGGCGACATCGCGCGTGCGGTCGTCGCAGGCCACCTCGACGGCCCGGTGCAGGAGGCCGTCGACCGGATCGCCGCCGCCGACGTGCTCGTCATGAGCACGCCGGTCTACAAGGCCGGCGTCAGCGGCCTGTTCAAGTCCTTCGTCGACGTCCTCGACGACGACCTGGTCATCGCGACCCCGGTCGTCCTCGCCGCCACCGCCGGCAGCGAACGCCACGCCATGGTGGTGGACGACCAGATGCGCCCGCTGTTCGCCTTCCTGCGGGCGCTTCCGGTCCCGACGTCGCTGTTCGCGACGCCCGACGACTGGGCCTCACCGGCGTTCACCCGCCGCATCGAACGCGCCGCGGGGGAACTGGCCCACCTGGTCGACGCCGGGATCCGGACGACCATCGCCGACTCGGAATGGGACGGCTACCAGCACCGCTTCGCCGGCAACGCCACCCGCTCGCAGCGGTCGGTCGACGACGTCGACTTCGACACCGATCTGATGCGCCTGGCAACCGGCGGCGCACCTAGAGCTGACCAGCGCTGAGACGATCGAGAACCGGCCGCGGCGATTGCCGCGGCCGCATAGGTTCACCGGATCGGTCGATTTACAGGTGGTTCGAGTAGAAGCCGGCGAGCCGGTCGGCGGCGGCGTCGACGTATCCGGCCCCTCCCCCGCCGCCCCCGGGCACGATTCGGGAAAACCCGTCGACACCGCCGCGCGTTTCGGGGATCGTTGACCGGCATGCGACAGGACGAGATCTGGGACGACGAAGCCGCCCGGAGCTATGACACCCCGGGCGTGGGCATGTTCGCGCCCGAGGTGCTGGAACCCGCCGTGGACCGCCTGGCCGAACTCGCCGGCGGCGGGCGGGCACTGGAGTTCGCCATCGGCACCGGCCGGGTGGCGGTTCCGCTCGCACAGCGGGGGGTGCCGGTCACCGGCATCGAGCTGTCGCGGCCGATGATCGAGCGGCTGCGCACCAAGGCCGACGAGGATGCGATCCCGGTCGTCACCGGCGACATGGCGAGCGCCCGCGCCCCGGGCGAGTTCCAGCTCGTCTACCTCGTCTTCAACACGATCTCCAACCTGCTCACCCAGGACGGGCAGGTCGCGTGCTTCCGCAACGCCGCGCGCCACCTCGTCCCGGGCGGACGGTTCGTCATCGAGCTCGGGGTCCCCGAGCTGCGGAAGCTTCCCCCCGGCCAGGACGGCGCGCTCTTCGCGTCCGACGCCGGCTACGTCGGCCTGGACACCTACGACGTCGTGCGCCAGCACCTCGTCTCCCACCACTTCCGGTTCGGCGAGGGCAGGCAGGCGCGGGTATTCCGCAGCCCGCACCGCTACATCTGGCCGGCCGAGCTCGACCTCATGGGCCGGCTGGCCGGGTTCGAGCTGGAGTCCCGGCACGCCGACTGGCGGGGCGCGGAGTTCACCGCCGAGTCGCGCTCCCACGTCTCCGTCTACCGGCTCCCCCACGGCGCGTAGCAACGGGGGCCGCCGGGAGGGCGGTGCGCGCCTGCCCGCCCCCGGAGCGGTCCGCGCCTCAGCGCCCGTTCAGGCGCAGCACCGCGACCGCTCCGGCCGTGGCGTAGCCGCGCCATTCCAGCGACGCGGCGGGCGAGTAGGAGGTGAAGTCGACCTCCCATCCCCCGTCGGGCCGCTGCCCGCGCTCCAGGCGGTCGAGGTCGTCCGATACGGCGCCCGGGTCGAGCAGGCCGCGGACCGGACGTCCGGGCTCGGGCGCGTAGGTGAGCGGGCCGATCGTCTCGCCCTCGGCCCCGCCGGCGACGGGCAGCGCCCCATCGTCCGGGACGAACTTCCCGAGGTGGTCGAGGAGGTCGAGCGCCTCAGGGTGGGTGTCGGAGGCGATGTCGACGAGCTGGAGCGCGAAGGCGAGCACGTAGGCGAACGGCGCTTCGTCGAGGCGGCCGATCGCGTCGAAGCAGTACCGCGTCGCCCTTGCCAGCCACGGATGGCCGCCCACGGTGGCGTCCCAGCGCGCGACGCGATGGGCCTGCGTGGCCACCGCCGCCGTGATCTGCAACGAAGACTCCGCGGGGTCGGCGTGGACCCAGAACGGGGCGCACGCCGCGGGGTCGGCGATCGGCAGCGCGAACGGCAGCCCGCCGTCCTCCAGCGTCACCGCGTCCAGCCAGTCGAGCAGGGCGGCCGTGTGCGGCGAGGCCGCCGGTCCGGCGTCGGCGAGCGCTTCGAACGCGTGCTGGGCGCCGCCCGGCTGGCTCTCGGGGGCGCGCAGATCGGGTTCGAGCCCCCATCCGTAGCCGCCGTCGGGGTTCCGGTAGGCGTCGAGTCCGTCGATGATGGCCTGGCGGGCGGCGTCGCCACCGGTGATGGCGGCCTCGAAGCGCCGCCGGTCGAGGATTCGCGCGTGCGCGGCCATGAACGATTCCGCGCGGCCCAGGTCGATACTCATGGGGCAACCCTGTCACCTGCGGCTGCGCGGGTCTTGGACGAAACGGCCAGCAGGCGCGGCGGATGGGCGGTGAAGGCCCGGAGGCCGCCCTCCCGGCGGCGCGGGCTAGGCGGCGCGTGCCAGTGCGGCGGGCGTCCGGCCGGTGAGCCGTTTGCTTTCGCGGTTGAAGTGGGCCTGGTCGGCGTAGCCCGCGCGTGCCGCCGCCTCGCTCAGTGGCAGGCCCGCTCGGGCCATGTGGGCGGCGTGCTGGAAGCGGTGGATGCGCGTGAGCGTCTTGAGGCCGTAGCCGAAGAGCCGGTCGCTGAGCCGGTGCAGCGACCGCTCCGGCAGGCCGTGGCGCTCCGCCGCCTCGCGGACGCTCAGGCCCTCGCGCGCGGCGCGGTCGAGGGAGGCGGCCGTCCGGAGAGCGGAGCGCTCGGGGTCGGCCCGCGCCCATAGGGCGATGAAGACCCGTTCGAGCGCGTCGGCCGCGTCGTCCTCGAACCACCGCGCGTCGTGCCCGGGCGGCGCGACGAGGTCCGACAGGTCGACGCGCCGATCGGTCAGCTCGTGTGCGGGCACACCGAGGAGCGCCGGGGCCACGCCGGGGGCGAGCCGCAGGCCCCACGTCACCGCCCCGGGCCGGGTCTGGGCGACCATCGCCCGGGTATCAGGGCCCGCCACGACGAGGCGCCCCTGGAACCACATCAGGTCCATCGCGCCGTCGGGGGCGACCGGCTGCTCGGGGCCGTCGGAGCGCACCCGCCACAGCGCGGCGCCGGTCCGGGCGCCGCGTCGTGCCGTGTAGCTGCCCATGCCTCATCCGCTCCCGTCGTAGGTGACCATCGTAGGCCGCGGGCGCCCGCGGCCCGGGGTGCGCGCCCACGGCGGACGGGCGGTGCCGCCTCTCCTGGTTTCCGCGAGTGGCCGCGCTTGGGCCGTTGACAGGCCGTCGGCGATGCGGGCAACCTGGCTTTTGCATATACTGACAAACCGTTGCAGCATATGCAATCACCGGCGGCAGGCGCCCCCGCCCCCACATCGACCAGGAGTGGAACCGCACGATGCACGACGTCGACCTTCTCGCCATCGGCGAGACGATGGTCATGGTCACCCCCCGCGACGGCGGCCGGCTGACCGCCGGCGCCGACTACGCCCTGAGCCCGGGGGGCGCGGAATCGAACGTTGCGGCGCTCATGGCCCAGCTCGGCCACTCCACCGCGTGGGCCAGCGCGGTGGGCGACGACCCGCTCGGCGACATCGTCGTCGGCTCCCTGCGCGGCCACGGGGTGGACGTCGGCCTCGTCCGCCGCGACCCGCACCGGCCCACCGCCGTCTACTTCAAGGACCCGGCCCCCTCGGGGACCAGCGTCCACTACTACCGGTCCGGGTCGGCCGCCTCCGCGCTCGGCCGCGACGACCTCGCCGAATGGCGCTCGCGCCCCGCCGCGGTGGTGCACGTCTCGGGGATCACGGCCGCGCTCTCGGAGCAGTGCCGCGACCTGCTCCGCCACATCGTGTTCGACCGGCCGCTGGGCGGGCTCGTCAGCTTCGACGTCAACCGCCGCCCCGCACTGTGGGGCCCCGACGGCGGCGCCGACGAGCTGCTGGCGCTCGCCCGGCGCAGCGACATCGTGTTCGTCGGCCGCGACGAGGCCGAGGCGCTGTGGGGCACCTCCGACGCCGAAAGCGTGCGCGACCTCATCGACGCGCCCCGCTACCTGGTCGTCAAGGACGCCGACATCGAGGCCGTCGCCTTCACCCCGGAAGGGACCGTCCGGGCCGCCTCGCGCCGGGTCGATGTCGTCGACCCGGTCGGCGCCGGCGACGCGTTCGCCGCGGGCTGGCTGAGCGGCCTGGTGGACGACCGTCCCGAGAGCATGCGCCTGCGGATGGGCCATTATGTGGCCTCCCGGGTCCTGATGTCCCCGTCCGATTTCGCCGAACTGCCGCCGGCCGGCCGTGTGGCCGAGATCGTGGAGACCGGGCCGCAGCCGGGCGCGGACGACGACCGCGCCCGTGACCCTAGGAGCGATCTCCCGTGTCACAGACCGTAGCGCGCGCCATCGACATCATCGGCTTCGTCTCCCGCCAGGGCCGGTCCCTGGGCGACGTCGCCGAGCACCTCGGTGTGCACAAATCGACCGCGCTGCGGCTGTTGCAGACCCTGGAGGAGAGCGGGTTCGTCCGGCGGCTGCCGGAGGGCGGCTACGGGATGGGGTTCCGGCTCATCGCCCTCGGGCAGATGGCGCTCGACCAGGTCGAGGCGCGGTCGCTGGCCCACCCCGTCCTCCAGGGGCTCAGCGAGCGGTCCGGGCACACCGTGCACCTCGGGGAGCTCGTCGGCGACCAGGTCGTCTACGTCGACAAGATCGAGGGGCGCGGCAGCGTCGCCATGGGGTCGCGCATCGGCCTGCCCGCCAAGACGCACACCGCCGCGGTCGCCAAGGTCATCACCGCCCACCAGGACGCCGCCACCCGCGCACGCATCCTCGACGGCGCGACCTTCCACCGCTACACCCCCACGACCGTCGTCGACCGCTCCGAGCTGGAGCGTGAACTGGACCTCACCCGCGAACGCGGCTGGGCGGAGGACCGCGGGGAGCACGAGGACTACATCAACTGCCTCGCCCTGCCGGTCTTCGACGCACGCGGGAGGGTCGCGCACGCAATCTCGGTCACCGCACTGAGCGCCGTCGCACCGCTGCCGGAGCTCCGCGCGCACATCGACGACTTCCGGCAGGCGACCATTCAGGTGTCCAGGAAACTGGGCTGGAGAGGGGATCCGAGTGGACAGCGCTGAATTCTTCGATCACCATTTGGCACGCAACCCGGTTCTGGGGATCTTCCGCAATCTCGGACCCGAGGAAACGGTCGAGATGTGTGAGAAGGCCTGGGAATTCGGGGCCGAACTCGTCGAGGTGCCGGTCCAGTCGCCCGAGGCGCTGCCCGCTCTGCGGGCGGCGCTGGCCGCGGCCGAGCGCCGCGGCCGCAAGGTCGGCGCGGGCACCGTGACCACGGTCGACCAGCTCGCGGCGGTGAGCGAGCTGGGCGCCGCCTTCACCGTCGCGCCCGGCCTCAACGGCGACGTCGTCGCCGAATCGCTGCGCCGCGGGATCCCGCACCTGCCCGGGGTGGCCACCGCCACCGAGGTCGGCACGGCCCTCGGCTACGGCCTGACCTGGCTGAAGGCCTTCCCCGCACGCCAGCTGGGACCCGGCTGGATCACCGCCCACCTGGCCCCGTTCCCCACTGCACGCTTCGTCGCGACCGGCGGCATCGACGCCACCAACGCCGCCGCCTTCCTCGCCGCGGGCTGCCGCGGTGTCGCCGTCGGATCGGCCCTGTCCGACCCCGACGCCCTCCAGAGGCTGAACGAGGCCATCGGCGCCGCCGGCCGCTGACCCGGGATCAGCGCGGAAGGGGAGCCGGGGGCTCGCCGGCCGGCGGCCGCGGGAGGCGCCGGTTGCGGGGCGGGCGGGTCCGGTGCTCGCCTTGGGCCAGGTAGGCGGCCGCCCCCAGGAGCCCTCCGAGGACCGCCAGGGTCGCCGCGAGCGCCGTGACCGCCGGGAACATGCCCCAGGCGCTGACGGCGTATCCGGTGGCGACGGTGAGGACGGCGGCGGGGAGGTAGCCGCTGATGTTGAGTGCGGCGTTGGCCTCGGCCCGGCGATCGTTCGCGACATGGTGGGCGATGAGCCGCAGGCCGCCCAGTTGGCCGAGCCCTTGCGCGCCGCCCGCGAACACGGCCGATGCCACGAAGAGGGCCGGGTTCTCGGTGACGATGGTGAGCACCACGGCGATCATCGACAGCACGGTGCTCGCGGTCCCCAGCGCGAACAGACGGGCCACGGTCAGCCGCGCCAGGGCGAGCTGCGAGCCGGTCGCGGCCAGGAACATCACGCACGCCGCACCGCCGGCCAGCAGCGGCGAGGCGTTCCCGGCGGCGAGCACGAGCAGTGAGGGGCCGAGGGACAGCACGAAGGAGGTCGCGGTCAGGCCCGGCGCGAAGACCGCGGCGCCGCTGGCGATGTGCCCGCGGTTGCGCGCGGGCACGCGTGGAAGGCGCGGCCACGGGAAGCCCGGTGCCGCGGCCGGCGGGCGTCCCAGCGGCAGCCCGGCGTAGCCGATCAGCGCGATGACCAGCAGCGCGATGTTGACCGCGAAGACCCACACGACCGGCCGGTCGGTGGCCTGGTAGACGATCCCGCCGACGAGTGGCCCGAGGCCGGCGCCGAAGACCATGGCGATCGAGGCCAGCATCGACGTCGTGTGCCGGCGGCCCTCCCCGCCGAGGTCGACGACCGCTGCCATGCCGGCGGAGACCACGATCCCCACCGCGACCCCCACGAGCAGCCGCGCCGCGATCAGCGCCGCCAGGCCCTGCGCGGTCATGAACAGCACCGCGGCCGCCAGCGCGATCACGATCCCCGGGACGACCACCCGCTTGCGGCCGTACCGGTCGGCCGCACGCCCTGCGATCAGCAGCGTCACCGCCATCGCGGCGATGTAGGCCGCGAAGACGACCGTCAGGCTCCCGGGCGAGAACCCCATCTCGCGCTGCCAGTACACGTACAGCGGGGTCGGCGAGTTGGACAGGGCGAACACGGCGGTGACCGCCCACGCCGCTCTGACCAGCCGCCACCCCGCCCCGGCCCCCGCCGGGGCCGCACCCCCGCCGACCATCGAACGACCCCCTTGTACGAAAAAATACGTACAACGAAGTTAGCAGTACGATATTATTCGTACAACCGAGCCGAGGATGGTCCCATGCCAGCACCCCCGCCCCAGACCCAGAGGCCGCCGCTCCTGCCGGAACCGCCGGCCGAGGACCTGCGCCTGGAGACCGTGATGGGCGCGCTCGCCGACCCCCTGCGCATGACCGTGGCGCGCAAGCTCCTGCTGGACTCCGAGGAGTTCGACCACCCGTGCGGCTGGTTCGGCTTCGACCGGCCCAAGTCCAGCCTCACCCACCACTTCAAGGTCCTGCGCGCGGCCGGCGTCATCCACCAGCGGCAGTACGGCCTGGAACGCCGCAGCCGCCTGCGCACCGACGACCTGGAACAGCGCTTCCCCGGCCTGCTCGCCCTCATCGCCGCGACCGGCCAAGGCGAGAGCCCGGACCCAACGGCTCCCCGCAGGTAGCGGCCGCGGGCCCGGGCACGCAGGCCACGCGCCTGAGCGCGGCCGGTCCCCGGTCAGGCGCCGATGTAGGACGCCAGGTGCTCGCCCGTGAGGGTGGAGCGGGCCGCGGTGAGGTCGGCGGGGGTGCCCTCGAAGACGATGCGGCCGCCGTCGTGGCCGGCGCCGGGGCCGAGGTCGATGATCCAATCGGCGTGGGCCATGACCGCCTGGTGGTGCTCGACGACGATGACCGACGTGCCGGAGTCCACAAGCCGGTCCAGCAGGGCGAGCAGCTGCTCGACATCGGCGAGGTGGAGGCCGGCGGTCGGCTCGTCGAGGACGTAGATCCCGCCCTTCGCCGCCATGTGCGTGGCCAGCTTGAGCCGCTGGCGCTCGCCGCCCGACAGGGTGGTCAGCGGCTGGCCCAGCCGGAGGTAGCCCAGCCCCACATCGGCGAGCCGGCCCAGGACCGCGTGCGCGGCCGGCGTGCGCGCCTCGCCGGCGCCGAAGAACGCCTCGGCCTCGGCCACCGACATCGCGAGCACCTCGCTGATATCGCGGCCGCCGAGGCGGTACTCCAGCACCGACGCCTGGAACCGCCTGCCCTCGCACTCCTCGCAGGTGGTGGCGACACCGGCCATCATCGCCAGGTCGGTGTAGACGACCCCGGCGCCGTTGCAGGCGGGGCAGGCGCCCTCGGAGTTGGCGCTGAACAGCGCCGGCTTGACCCCGTTGGCCTTCGCGAACGCCTTGCGGATCGGGTCGAGCAGCCCGGTGTAGGTCGCCGGGTTGCTGCGCCGCGAGCCGCGGATCGGGCTCTGGTCGACCGACACCACGCCCTCGCCGGCGGGCAGCGACCCGTGCACGAGCGAGCTCTTGCCCGAGCCCGCCACCCCGGTGACCGCGCACAGCACCCCCAGCGGGATGTCGACGTCGACGTCACGCAGGTTGTGCACCGCCGCGCCGCGGACCTCCAGCACCCCGGTGGGCGTGCGCACCTTCTCCTTGAGGGCGGCCCGGTCGTCGAAGTGGCGGCCGGTGACGGTGCCGCTGGCCCGCAGCCCCTCGGCGGTGCCCTCGAAACAGACGCGCCCGCCCTCCGTGCCGGCGCCGGGCCCGAGGTCGACGACGTGGTCGGCGATCGCGATCACCTCGGGCTTGTGCTCCACGACCAGCACCGTGTTGCCCTTGTCCCGCAGCCGCAGCAGCAGGTCGTTCATCCGCTGGATGTCGTGGGGGTGCAGGCCGGTGGTGGGCTCGTCGAAGACGTAGGTGACGTCGGTGAGCGGGGAGCCGAGGTGGCGGACCATCTTGACGCGCTGCGCCTCGCCGCCCGACAGCGTGCCCGAGGGCCGGTCGAGCGAGAGGTAGCCCAGCCCGATCTCCGTGAACGAGTCGAGGGTGTGCCCCAGCTTCGCGAGCAGCGGCGCCACCGACGGCTCGTCCAGCCCGCGGATCCACCCGGCCAGGTCGCTGATCTGCATCGCGCACGCGTCGGCGATGCTCACCTGCCCGATCTTCGACGACCGGGCCTCGTCGCTGAGCCGGGTGCCGTCGCACGCGGGGCAGGTCGTGAAGGTCACCGCCCGGTCCACGAACGCCCGGATGTGCGGCTGGAGCGCGTCCCGGTCCTTGGCCAGGAACGACTTGCGGACCTTGGGGATCAGCCCCTCGTAGGTGAGGTTCACGCCCTCGACCTTGACCTTGACCGGGTCGTGGTAGAGGAAGTCCCGCATCTCCTTCTCGGTGAAGTCGCGGATCGGCTTGTGCGGGTCGAGCAGGCCCGACTCGGCGTAGACCCGCACGGTGAAGAAGCTGTCCGACTTCCAGCCGGGGATGGTGAACGCGCCTTCGGCCAGCGACTTGGAGTCGTCGTAGAGCTGGGTGAGGTCGATGTCGGAGACCGCGCCCCGCCCCTCGCAGCGCGGGCACATGCCGCCGGTGCGCGAATAGGTCGCCTTCACCGCCTTCTTCCCGCCGCGCTCCACGGTGATCGCGCCGCTGGCCCGGACCGAGGGGACGTTGAACGCGTAGGCACCGGGCGGTCCGATGTGCGGCTCACCGAGCCGGCTGAAGAGGATGCGCAGCATCGCGTTGGCGTCGGTGGCGGTGCCGACCGTGGAGCGGGCGTCGGCGCCCATCCGCTCCTGGTCGACCGTGATCACGGTCGTCAGCCCGTCGAGGACGTCGACGTCGGGCCGCGCAGGGGTCGCCATGAACCCCTGCGCGAAGGCGCTGTAGGTCTCGTTGATCAGCCGCTGCGATTCCGCGGCGATCGTGGCGAACACCAGCGAGGTCTTGCCCGAGCCGGAGACACCGGTGAACACCGTCAGCCGGCGCTTGGGGATCTCGATGGCGACGTCGGCGAGGTTGTTCGCGCGCGCGCCGTACACGCGGATCGCGTCGTGGCTGTCGGCGACGTGCCCCGCAGCCGCCTGCGCGCCCGATCTCGTGGTCGTGTCCATCGTCCCCCCGGCCTCCCGTCTCATCGTCCCCGGCCACACTACCTGCGGCTTTTCGGCCGGGGCTTCTCCATTCCTGACCATCCGCCCGGCCGGTCCGGCAGGGCCGGATCCGCGCCGGTTGCGGCCGTTTCGCCAATCCCCCCGATCTGCCGGAAGATGAACCCGGCACACCCTTCACAGGATCGGAGACCCCCCGTATGTCCGGTAAGACGCCCCTGCCCGCGGCGGCCGTGCTGGTATCGCTCGGCCTGCTCGCGAGCGGCTGTAGCACCGACACCTGGTCGGACTGGTTCGGGGACGGCGGTCCGCCGGAGGTGCGCGAGGAGTTCCCCTACACCAAGGAGGGGCGCATCTTCCAGGACACCGGCGAGGACGAGACGATGCGGTTCTCCATCACCGGGCTGGAGCGCACCGAGGACCACACCGTCATGTACTACGAGATCGACTACCCCGACGGCTTCACCGGCGCCAACCGCAACCTGAGCATGGCCCACACCCTGGTCGACCCGATCACCGGCCGGGTCTACCGCCAGTACTTCGACCCGCAGGGCCTCAAGTACGGCTCGGTGAGCCCCAACGGCGACGGCCTCTACCCGGTGCACGACGGCACGACCAACGAGTACCGCCGCTACTTCCCGCGCATCCCCGACGAGGTGCAGCAGGTGACCTTCATCGGCAGCGGGCTGGGCGCCATGACGGGCATCCCGATCCAGGACGTGGAGGAGGAGCAGCCGCCCCCGGAGAACCCCAACGGCGCCGACCACCTGACCACGGACAACCCGCCGCCCGCCGGGGAGAACCTGACCTTCGACAACCGCGAGCCCGACGAGGACGCGACCGCCGACCAGGGCGAGGTCGAGAGCTTCGTCGACTCCGAGATCGCCTCCACCACCCGCGACGGCGACGTGGAGACGATCGCGCTGCACTCCGACGTGATGTTCGAGTTCGACGAGTCGGACCTGACCGCGGAGGCCGCCGAGGTCGTCCGGCGCGCCGCGGCCTCGCTGGCCGACAACGTCGACCCCGAGACCCCCGAGATCACCGTCATCGGCCACACCGACGGGATCGGCGCCGACGACTACAACCAGACCCTGTCGGAGCAGCGCGCCGAGAGCGTCCGCGAGCTGCTGCGCGAGGAGATCGGCGACGACTACGACTACGTCGTCGAGGGGCGCGGGAGCACCGAGCCGGTGGCGCGCGAGGGCGGCGCCGACGACGAGCAGGCGCGCGCCCGCAACCGGCGGGTGGAGTTCTCCTACCAGGTGGACCGCTCCGCCGACCCTGAGGAGTCGGAGGTGAACGACGACGGCCTGGGCGTGGCCGAGCGCAGCGTCACCTGGCCGGCCCCCTTCGCCGAGGACAATGGGTCGGTGGCGGCGTCGGCCGAGCGCGACGGCGTGCGGCTGGACGTGTACCCGCTGCGCCGCGACGGCGCCTACGTGATCGGCGCGGTGGAGCTGACCAACACCACCGACGAGCCGCTCACCCCCGACATGGGCGGGCTGGACGCGCTGCCCGCGGGCGGACCCGAGCAGTTCAGCAAGGGGACCCTGGGCGGGTTCCAGCTGCTGGAGCCGGAATCGGGGCTGGTGCGCTACGTCGCGCAGATGAACTTCGGTGAGGGCCGCTACAGCGGGTTCGCCGAGGAGGTGCACGAGTTGCAGCCCGGCGCCCCCTATGAGGTGGTGGCGGTGTTCCCCGCCCCGGCCCCCGGTGTGGAGGAGCTGACGCTGCGGGCCGGGCCGTTCGGCGAGCTGGAGGAGATCCCGGTCGAGGGGTGATCCGCGGGCGCCCCGGGACCAGGGTCCCGGGGCGCCGCGGCGCGGGTCAGGACCGGGCCTGCTCGGCGGCCTGGACCACGATCTCCTCCAGCTGCTCCTGGGTGACCTCGGAGTGCACCGCGGAGGCGGTGATGTGGAACTCGCCGGGCAGCGAGAGGTAGAGGTGGCGGGTGGAGCCCTCGACGGTGGAGAGGTACTCGAACTCGCCCTCCAGGGAGTCGGTCGCGGCGGTGCGGTAGGTGTCGCTGTTCACGTCGACGTCCACCTCCCAGTTGGCCTCGGCCTCGGCCCCCTGCACCTGCACCACCTGGGCGCTGTCGGAGGGGTCGGTGTTGACGGTGAAGACGAGCGCGATGGTCTCGGCGGCCTGACCGGCCCCGTCCTCGCCCGGCGCGCCCGTTCCGGTGCCGGTGCCCGCGCCGCCCGTGGTCCACACGCACGCCACCTGCTCGGCGTCCTCAGCGTCCTCGACCTGGCCGGCCTGCTCGTCGACCTGCGCGCCCGCGGGGGCCAGGCCGCCGACGATCTCCGCCGCCCCGGCCTCGGCGCAGGAGGCGGGCAGCGTGAAGGGCGCCGCCGCCTCTTCCCCGGCGCCCTCCGACGGGGAGGGCGAAGGGCTGGCGAAGTCGGGCAGCTCCAGGTCGCTGAAGTCGTCGCCGAGGTCGAAGGGGACGGAGTCGCATCCGGACAGCAGGGCGCCGGTCGCGAGGGCGGCACCCGAGGCCAGCAGGGCGCGGCGGAGAGCGGGGGACGGCAGGAGGCGCATGGTGGGGGGCTTTCGACTCGGTGCGGGCCGGTCCGGCGGAGGCGGCCGGATCCGGCGTGGACGACACTCGGAACGTTAGCAAGATGCCGGGCCCGCGCGGCGCTTTCGGCGGTGCGGGCGCCCGGCGCCGGCGGCCCCCCGAGGGTGCGGCGGGCGGGCATTCCCGGCCGGGCGGGCGGCCGCGGAGCCCGGGCGAATCTTCCTTTTCGCTCCCGCTCCAGCTCAGAGGGGCGGAGCGTCCCGTTCTCACCCACAGAGATCGTCAGCGCACCGGAAGTGAGCTATCTTCCCTCCAGAGGAGGGACCGTGCCAAAGCCACAGCGATATGTCTCCCGCAACGACCTCGGCTGGGGGGCCTCCCCGGCCTCCTCGGCCGACCCGAAGTCGGGCCTGGTCATCCACTACGACAGCTCGGACCAGGGGCTCGCCGGGAAAGCCCACTCGTCCTGCATCTCCTACTGGCGCAATACGCGCAATTTCCACACCGGGCCGTCCCGCGGCTGGGTCGACATCGGCTACTGCGTCGACGAGCAGACCGAGATCCTGACCGAGGACGGCTGGCGGAGCTTCCTCCAGATCGCCCCGGGCGACGTCGTCCTCACCCTCGACCACACCACCGGGCTGTCGCGCTGGCAGCCGCTGGGCGCGATGAACGAGTTCCCGGCGATGCGCAGGGAGCTCGTCCGCATGGAGGGCGAGGGGCACTCGTCACTGACGACCACGGCCCACCGGTGGCCGGTGGTGCGCCCCCACGGGCGGGCCGCCGCCGACGGCCCCTCGGCGGCCACGCGGCGCGGCTGGACCACCACCGCCCACCTCGGGCCCGGCGACCGGATCCCGCTGAGCGCCCCGTGCGGCGACCTCCCGGCCGAGGCCAAGTGGTCCGATCCGCTGGTCGAGTCGGTCGCGTGGTGCTGCACGCTGGGCCGCGCCGACGACGAGACGGGCGGCCACCTCATCGAGGTCGCCGACCCCGGCCTGGCCTCCCGGGTCCGGGCGGCGCTGCGCGCCACGTGCGGTCCGCCCTCGCCCGACGATCCCGAAGCCGGGGCGCGGTCGCGGGGGATGCCCCGCTGGTGGGAATCGGCCGACGGCGTCCTCACCCGGTTCCGGCTGGGGCCCGAGGCGGCCCGGGTCACCCTGGACCACGCGCCCGGCGGGGTCCCGCGCCATTCCTTCCTGCGCACCCTCACCCGGGCGCAGCTGGCGCTGTTCGTCGAGGCCGCCGGCGGCGGCCGCGCGGCGGGGGCGGTGTCGTCGTTCGGGCCGGTCGGCCGGCGGCTCGCCGAGGCGTTCCAGTTCGCCGCGACCCTCGCCGGGCACGCCACCGCGCTGCGCCGCACGCCGCCGGCGTCGCCCTCGGGCCGGGCCGGGTGGCGGGTGGACCTGCGCAGCGACTCCCACCTCGCGCCGCTGGCCGCCGACCGCGGCGCCGGCTTCTCCGTCACCACCGAGACCTACACCGGCCGGATCTGGTGCCCCTCGACCCCCGACCGCACCTGGCTGGCGCGGCGCGCGGGCACGGTGTACTTCACCGGCAACTCCTTCATGGCCTGCCCGCACGGCTATGTGATCGAGGGGCGGGGGCTGTTCAAGCAGCAGGCCGCCCAGCCCGGCGGCAACTCCACCTACTACTCGGTCACCCTGGCCACCGGCCCCTCCGACCCGATCACCGATGCCCAGATCGAGGCGGTGCGCCAGCTCCTCCAGTGGCTGGTGGAGCCGGAGTCCTCCATCTCCCGCACCGTGAAGGGGCACCGGGACTTCATCTCCACCTCGTGCCCCGGCGACAAGGCCTACGCCATGGTGCGCGACGGCACGTTCCGCAAGGCCCCCAGCGGGAGCTTCCCGCCCGATGGAGAGGATGACATGCCCAAGCACCGCCGCTTCGAGAAGGACGACGCCCAGGAGCTGGCCTCGGGCCAGTGGGCGTCGCTGGTGTTCGACCGGCGCCACGACGGCGCCACCGGCGAGCTGTACTCGCTGGTGGGCGTCGACGAACCCGATGGCGCGCTGTACGACCTGTCGGTGGGCGTCACGATCGAGGGCCTGGCCGCGGGCGCCGAGGTGCAGATCCGCGCGACGGAGTACGAGGAGGGCGGCGGGGGCTGGGAGATCGCCCGCAACCGCCCGATCGACTCCCCCGTCCAGGTGGGCGGCAACGGCCACTTCACCTACTCCTGGAAGGGCAACCTCGCCGAGGGCCGCCGGGTGCGGGTGCGCATCGCCCAGTTCGGCGGCGCCCCCGCGACCATCTCCTCGGCCACCGCCGACGTCTTCTACTGGCCGAAGTAGCCCCGCCCTCGCCGTCGTTTCCGGAGGCCTCGCCTTGGCGCGGGGCCTCCGGCGGTGCGCGCCATCACGCGGCGATGGTGCGGCGCAGGCGGGTGAAGGGGCGGGGGCGGTTGAGGGCGATGGCCGCGGTGACCGCTCCGTCGCGTTCGTAGACGGCGGCGAAGGAGCGGTCGGCGGGGGCGCCGTCGACCACGCGGACGGTGTCTCCGGGGCGGGCGGCCCCGGCGAACTGGATGCGGACCCCGTACTGGTCGGACCAGAAGTAGGGGGTCCGGCGGTAGTCCTGGACGGTGGCGCCGGCCAGGAGGTTGCGCACGGCCACGGCGGGCTGGTCGCTGGCGTTGCTCCAGTGCTCGGCGCGGGCGCTGCCGCCGCCGGGGGCGGGCAGGCGGGCGACGTCGCCGGCGGCCACCACCCCGGGGACGGACGTCCGGCACCCGGAATCGCAGACCACCCCGTCGTCGACGTCGACCCCGCTCCCGGCCAGCCACCCGGTGGCGGGACGGACGCCGATCCCCACGACCACCACATCGGCGGGGATCCGCCGGCCGTCGGCCAGTTCGACCCCGGTGACCCGGTCGGCGCCCAGCAGCCGGGCCACGCCGGTCCCGCACAGCAGCCGGACACCGGCGTCGGCGTGCAGGGCCGTGCAGTGCGCGGCCATCTCCTCGCCCAGGACCGGTGCGAGCGGGAGGGGGGCGGCCTCGATGACGGTCACCTCCAGGCCCAGCGCCGAGCACGATGAGGCGATCTCGGCGCCGATGAAGGAGCCGCCGACCACCGCGACCCGGGGGGTGCCGGCGGCGAGGTCGTCGCGCAGCGCCTCGGCGTCGTCGAGGGTGCGCAGCACGTGGACGCCGGCCTGCGGTCCGGGGCCGGGCAGCCGGCGGGGGGTGGCGCCGGTGGCGATGACGACGCCGTCGCCGGCCACCTCGGAGCCGTCGGCGAGCAGGACCGCGCGCCGCCGGGGGTCGAGCCCGGTGGCGCGGGTGCCCAGGCGCCAGCGGATGTCCAGGCCGCTGTCGCCGTGGTCGTCGTGGAGTGCGAGGTCGGCGGGGCCGGCCTTGCCGAGGAGGAAGTCCTTGGACAGCGGGGGGCGGTCGTAGGGCGGGTGGGGCTCTTCGCCGACGACGGTGAGGGTGCCGTCGAAGCCCTGTTCGCGTAGTGCGCGGGCGGCCCCGAGGCCGGCGAGGGAGGCGCCGACCACGGTCACGGCCTTCACGCGGCGCCCTCCGCGGATGCGGCGGGAACGGCGGCGGCGGAGGAGGCGAGGGGCGCTGCGTGGGCGCCGGGCGCGGAGGGGGCGGCGGGCACGGCTGCGGGGGCGTGCACGTAGATGTGGCCGTCGGGCCGGACGGTCACCGGGTGGGTGCGCACCGCGCGCTTGGCGGGCGGGCAGGTGGGCATCCCGGTGCGCAGGTCGAAGGCGGCCTCGTGCAGAGGGCACTCGATGAAGCACCCCTCCAGCCAGCCGTCGGACAGCGAGGCGTTCTGGTGGGTGCAGGTGTCGTCGATGGCATAGACCTCACCGTCGACGTTGAAGACCGCGATCGGCACGTCGGCGGTGACGCGCAGGGACTCCCCCTTGGGCAGCTCGTCCAGGTGACATGCGTAGATCATCACGCCTCCTCGTGGGGTACCGCCGCCGGGGGTTTCCGGGCACGCCGAAGGAGGGCGCGGCCGGTGTCCGGCGGTACGGATTCTGTGGTGCGGACGGCTCGTCGACGGGGTCCGCAACGGGCCTGAGTGTTCCCTAGTGCGCAACCTCGGGTCGATTACGCAACAGTCTCAGGCGCTCGCGCCCGGCCGTCAAGCCCCAGGATTCCGCCTTTCTCCGGCAATCCGGCGGTAAAGAAGGTGTAACGGCGGGAGGCTTGACGCCGCTCCACATGGGTTGCACTGTTGGGAGTCGCGCACTTCGTAGCGCCATACGCAACCCCCCAATCCCCCGTTCTTCCGTGCTCACTCCGCCCTGAGAAGGGACCTCGCGATGAGTGCTTCCTCCGCCCCTGCCCCCTCCCCCGGCACCGGTCCGCGCGTCGTGATCATCGGTGCCGGGATCGTCGGCTGCGCCCTCGCCGACGAGCTGACCGAACGCGGCTGGACCGACGTCACCGTGCTGGACCAGGGCCCGCTGTTCGCCACCGGCGGGTCCAGCTCACACGCGCCCGGCCTGGTGTTCCAGACCAACGCGTCGAAGACCATGACCGAGTTCGCCGCCTATACGGTACGCAAATACGGGCGGCTCGACCTCGACGGCCAATGGTGCTTCCGGGCGGTGGGCGGGCTGGAGGTGGCCACCACCCCCGAGCGCTGGGCCGACCTCAAGCGCAAGCACGGCTGGGCGGAAGCCTGGGGGGTCCGCGCCTCGCTGGTCTCCGAGGAGGAGTGCCGCCGGCTGTGGCCGCTGCTGGCCCCCGGCGCCGTGCTCGGCGGCCTGCACACCCCCGACGACGGCATCGCCAAGGCGCTGCGCGCCGCCGAGGCGCAGGCGCGCGCGGCCATGGCGCGCGGCGCGGTGTTCCGCGCCCACCACACGGTCACCGGCATCGACCACAGCGGCGGGCGTGTCCACGGGGTGCGCACCGATCGCGGCGACGTCCCCGCCGACGTGGTGGTCAGCGCCGCCGGGTTCTGGGGGCAGCGGATCGGCGCCATGGCGGGGATGACGGTGCCGCTGCTGCCGCTCGCCCACCAGTACGCCACCACCGGCCCGCTGCCCGAGCTGCACGGCCGCAGCACCGCGGAGCAGGAGGCGTCGATGCCGCTGCTGCGCCACCAGGACCGCGACCTGTACTTCCGCGAGCACGGGGACCGCCTGGGCATCGGCACCTACGCCCACCGCCCGATGCCGGTGAAGCTGGACGACGTCGCCGCACCGGGCCAGGCCCCGGTCATGCCCTCCATGCTGGAGTTCACCCCCGATGACTTCGCGCCCAGCTGGGACGACAGCGTCGCCCTGCTGCCCGCCCTGGCCGGGGCCGAGGTCGCCGAGGGCTTCAACGGGGTGTTCTCCTTCACCCCCGACGGCATGCCGCTGCTGGGCGAGTCCCGGGAGGTGCGCGGGTTCTGGCTGGCCGAGGCGGTGTGGGTGACCCACTCGGCCGGAGTCGCGCGGGCCGTCGCCGAATGGCTGGTCGACGGCCGGCCCGGCACCGACGTGCACGAGTGCGACGTCCACCGCTTCGGCACCGCCCAGCTGTCCCCGGCCTACATCGAGGAACGGGGCCGGCAGAGCTTCGTGGAGGTCTACGACGTCGTCCACCCCCTCCAGCCCATCGAGCGGCCCCGCCCGCTGCGCACCAGCCCCTTCCACGTCCGCCAGCAGCGGCTGGGCGCCTACTTCCTGGAATCGGCGGGCTGGGAGCGCCCCCACTGGTTCGAGTCCAACGCACGGCTGCCCGGCGCCGAAGTGCCCGAGCGCGACCCCTGGTCGGCCCGCTACTGGTCGCCCATCGCCGCCGCCGAGGCCCGCGCCACCCGCGAAGGCGTCGCGCTCTACGACATGACCCCGCTGACCCGGCTGGAGGTCACGGGCCCGGGCGCCCTGGCGTTCCTGGACCGGCTCACCACCAACCGGCTCGACAAGAAACCCGGCGCGGTCACCTACACGCTGCTGCTCGACGACACCGGGGGCGTGCGCAGCGACCTCACCGTCGCCCGGCTCGGCGAGACCACCTTCCAGGTGGGCGCCAACGGCCCCCTCGACCTCGACCACCTCCTGCGCCACGCCCCCGGCGACGGGTCGGTGGTGGTCCGCGACATCACCTCGGGCACCACCTGCATCGGCGTGTGGGGGCCGCGCGCCCGCCACCTGGTGCAGCCGCTGACCCGCGACGACTTCTCCCACACCGGGTTCGGGTACTTCAAGGCGCGGCGCGCCCACATCGGCGACGTCCCCGTGACCGCGCTGCGCGTCTCCTACGTCGGCGAACTCGGCTGGGAGCTGTACACCACCGCCGACCTGGGGCTACGGCTGTGGGACACGCTGTGGGAGGCGGGCCGCCCGCTGGGCGCGATCGCCGCCGGGCGCAGCGCCTTCAACAGCCTGCGGCTGGAGAAGGGGTACCGGGCCTCAGGCACCGACATGACCGCCGAGCACGACCCCTACGAGGCGGGCCTGGGGTTCGCGGTGCGCCTGGACAAGGGCGACTTCATCGGCCGCACCGCACTCGTGGAACTGGCCGGGCGCACACCCGAGCGCCGGCTGACCTGCCTCACCCTCGACGACCCCGCCCACATGGTCATGGGCAAGGAGCCCGTCTTCGTCGACGGCGCCCCCGCCGGGTACGTCACCAGCGCCGCCTACGGCTACACCATCGACCGGCCGATCGCCTACGCCTGGCTGCCCGCCCGCGCCGCCGTGCCGGGCACACCGGTCTCCATCGCCTACTTCAGCGAAAAGGTTCCGGCGACCGTCGCCGCCGAACCCCTGGTCGACCCCAAGATGACCCGCATCCGCCGCTGACGACCGCGCCCGAAGCACCGACCGGAGGAGCCCGACACACCATGGCCACCTCATACGACCCCGCCGCCCCGGCCCTGCCCCCTGACCCCGCCGCAGCGTCCGACCTGATCGCCACGCTGCCCGGGCACTACTACACCGACCCCGCGGTGTTCGCGCGGGAGCAGGAGCGCGTCTTCGAGGCGATGTGGTTCTGCGCCGTGCGCTCCGGCGACCTCGATCGCCCCGGCGCGTTCCGGACCGTCCAGGTGGGCCGGGAGAGCGTGCTGGTCAGCCGCAACCGGTCCGGGGAGGTCCGCGCGTTCCTCAACGTGTGCCGGCACCGGGGCGCGCAGCTGTGCGTCCAGGAGGCCGGCGAGGTCCGCCGCTCCTTCCAGTGCCCCTACCACGCCTGGACCTACGACCTCGACGGCCGGCTCATCGCCGCGCCCAACCTGGCGGGGATGCCCGGCGTGGACCGCGCCGCGCACGGCCTGATCGGCGTGCACGTGCGCGAATGGCTCGGGTACGTGTGGGTGTGCCTGGCCGAGGAGCCGCCGTCGTTCGCCGAGACGGTCGAGGGCGTCGTGGCCGAGCGGCTGGGATCGGAGGAGGCCATCGGCAACTACCGGGTCGAGGGCCTGGACCTGGGGCGGCGCATCACCTACGACGTCCGGGCCAACTGGAAGCTCATCATCGAGAACTTCATGGAGTGCTACCACTGCGGCACCATCCACCCCGAGCTGACCGAGGTGCTGCCGGAGTTCGCCGACGGCTACGCCGCGCAGTACTACGTGGGCCACGGCGCGGAGTTCGGTGCCGGGGTCGAGGGGTTCACGGTCGACGGCGGTGCGGGGTTCGGCCGGCTCGACGGCGTGAGCGAGGACCAGGACCGCCGCTACTACGCGATCACCGTCGCCCCGCAGGTGTTCGTCAACCTCGTGCCCGACCACGTGATCGTGCACCGCATGTTCCCGCTGGCCGCCGACCGCACGCGGGTGGAGTGCGACTGGCTCTATGCGCCCGAGACCCTCGCGGGCGGGGCCGACGTCTCCCGCTCGGTGGAGCTGTTCGACCGGGTCAACCGGCAGGACTTCGACGCCTGCGAGCGGTGCCAGCCGACCATGGCCTCGCGCGCCTACCGGGCGGGCGGGGTGCTGGTGCCCATGGAGCACCACATCGCGGCGTTCCACGACTGGCTGGCCGAACGGATCGGCGGGGCCGCGACCGGCGAGGCCGGGGCGAGCGGCGCCGCGGAGCCGCGCGTAGCCGGCCGCGCCGGCGGGTAGGCGCCACCGGGCAGGTGCCGCCGGGCGGCTGCACCGGTGTGTCACAGGGCCCCTCTACGGTGGCCCCTATCGTGCACCGGGCCGGCCGCCCGGCCTCGGACCACACGGGAGGAGCCCGCCATGACCGCTACACCCGCGCCCACCGGCACACTCGACGCGCGCTACAGCAGGCCCGATGCCCGGCCGAGCCGGTGGGGCGAGGTGAGCGAGGTGCTGGACACGGCGGAGACGTACTGGCTGTCGACCGTCCGCTCCGACGGGCGCCCGCACGTCACGCCGCTGATCGGCATCTGGGACGGCACGTCGCTGTACTTCAGCACCGGCGACCGCGAGCAGAAGGCCCACAACCTCGCCACCAACCCCAACGTCTCCCTGACCACCGGCAACAACGCCCTCCAGGGCGGGCTCGACGTCGTGGCCGAGGGCACGGCGGTGCGCATCGGCGACCCCGGCCGGCTGGCGTCGCTGGCGGCGGCCTGGGTCGGCAAGTACGGCGAAGTCTGGCGCTTCGAGGTCAGGGACGGCGACTTCTGGCACGAGGGCGGCGGCCTGGCTGGCGTCTACGAGGTCACCCCGACCAGGGTCTTCGCGTTCCGCAAGGGCGACGACCGGTTCGCCCAGACCGGCTGGCGCCTGGGCTGATACCCGGCGCGCGGATCAGGGGACGGGGAAGTCGGCGGTGGCGCGCTCCACCCCCACCAGGGCGAGGTTGAGGACCCGGTCGCTGAGGCTCTCCGGCGTCTCCTCGGGGTGGTCGAGCAGCCAGTCCACCAGGGCGTCGGCGGCGCCGGTGGCGATGCGCGCAAGGATCTCGGCGTCCTTCGCGGAGATGATGCGCCCGCCGCCGGGCAGCCCGGTCCCGGCCACCACCATCGCGGTGATCTCGTCCAGGACCCGTGCCCGGGCCGCCGCCACCTCATGGGAGAACGGCTCGCCCTGGGTGCGCGCCTGCTGGTAGAGGACGACCCAGCTCTGGCGGTTCTCGGCGACGAACCCGAAGAACGCGCGCAGCCCCTGCCACAGCCCCAGCTCGGGCGGGTCGTCGGCGCGGATCGCGTCGCGCACGGCCTGCACCAGCCGGTCGGCCTCACGGTGGATACACGCCGTGAACAGCCCCTCCTTCGAGCCGAGGTAGATGTAGACCATCGGCTTGGAGATCCCCGCCACCTCGGCGACCTCCTCGACGCTCGTGGAGTGGTATCCCGAGCGGGAGAAGACCTGGATCGCGGCGTCGATCATCTGCTGTTCGCGGACCTCGCGGGGCAGCCGTTTCTGTTTGCTGGACACGGTTCCCGACCCTACCGACGCGTCATCGGGCGTCCCGCCGCCGTCGGCCGGGCCCGATGGGCCGGATACCCGGTGTGACCATCGCACCGTGCGCGCCAGGGGCGCTGCGGTGGCCCTCGCCACATTCCCGGTGCGCGGCGGCGCCGCCCGGCACCCGACCACGCCTTTGGCCCATGTTGGGTATTTCCCGGGCGTCCATAGACCCGATTTGGGACACGCTTTTACCGGCGTTCCCAGCGGTCGGAAAACGGCGGATCACCGCCCCGCGCCCGCGGATCGGAGGGGCGCCGCGGAATCGCACGTCCACACCCGAAAGACACTCCTGGAAACGGAGCCCACCATGCTGCGACGGCTCACCGCCGCATCCATCACCGCCTCGGCGATCGCCCTCGTACCCACACCGGCAATGGGCGACATCTGCTTCGAAGCCGCCCGCTGCTCCCTCATCTCCATCCCCGGATCGAGCCTTCCCGTGCACTTCCAGGACGAGGTGGTGGAGATCGAATTCCTGAGCTGACCCGGCCGTGAGCGGCCGGAAGGGGCCACGGCCGACGTGGTCCGGAAGAAGCCCCGGGGCGGGTTCACGGCCCCGGGGCTTCCCTGCTCCCCGGCCCGCCCACCCCTCGCCGGAATGTGGCCGGGGAAGTCCGAAATCCGAATATCCGGGTTCCCTCCGAGATCCCTGGATTCGCACTCTACGATCTCGGCGCGGTTTCCACAGCCCATCGGGAAACCCGGCCATGGTTATCTCCCTCACGTCCACACGGCCCGCCGGGCGAACACATTGACCGCGCGATGCCAATTCACCCGGATTCACGCATATTCCCGATGATTCCCGCAAAAACCGCCCGCGCGGACACGTGACCGGAAGAACTCCCCTCCTGTGGCCTCGTCTTCGCCGAGGCTCTGCGGGGGACGTCGGCGGGCGGCGCCGCGCCCCCACGGTCACACCGGGGTACCCTGACCCGCGATTACGCCGTCCACCTGGTCTTTCGCCGGATTTTCGTCAGTGATCTTATACTCGTGCGAGAGCTGATGATCGGCACACGTTGTCATCCGCACGCATTCGACCGCTCGACCCGTCCGCCGTTGACCGGACCCCCGAAAGGACGCCGCAGCCCATGTCGGACCGCAGCATCCGGATGGTCGTCCCGCTGGTGGTGGTCACCGGTGTGGCCACCGTCTCCACCGGCACCTACTTCCTGCACCGCGAGCCCGTCGAGGCCGTGGCCTTCGCCCCCCAGGGCCAGCAGGCCGCCCCCCAGGCGCCGTCGCCGAGCGAGGGCCCCGGTGCCTCCCCGGGCCAGTCGGCCCAGGAGCCCGCGGCGGCCGGCCTGGGCCTGGTACGGGTGAACTACCGCCTGCACCGCCTGCCGCAGCTCGCCAGCAACCAGATCGCGGTGTGGATCGAAGACCGGGACGGCACCTACATCCGCACCCTCTTCGCCACCAGCTTCACCGCCAACGGCGGCTATGTCCGCCGCCCCGAATCCCTGGTGGAGTGGCGCGCCGCCGCGCAGTGGGAATCCGCCCCCCAGGAGGAGGTCGAGAGCGCGAGCCGCCCCGCCCAGGACAGCGGCGACCAGACCCTCTACTGGGACGGCACCGACCGCACCGGCCGCCCGGTCCCCCCGGGCGACTACGTGTACCGCATCGAGGGCAACACCTCCTGGGAGAACCGGATCATGTTCACCGGCACCATCACCCTGGGGGACGAGCCCGCCTCCTCGCAGGCCGAGCAGGAGTTCCTGCCCGCGGCGGCCGAGCGCGACGGCACGATGGTCGAGAACGTGGGCGCGGAGTTCAGCCCCGGCGAACCGCTCGACCCGGCCATGCTGACCACCTTCACCCGTGGCTCCTGAGGACCGCGGCGCCCGCGAGCGCCTGATGGGCACGGAGATCCTCCTCGCGGCGCTGGGCACCGCCCATCAGGCCCAGGTCTTCGGCTGGCTCGGCGCGGTCGAGCGCACCTTCAGCCGGTTCACCACCGACAGCGACACCACGCGGGTCAACTCCGCCGGAGGGCGGCCCACCGAGGTCGCCCCGATGTTCGCCGCCGCACTGGCCGAGGCGTGCGCCCACTGCGAGCGCACCGGCGGGCTGTTCGACCCGTTCCTCGCCGCCGACATGGAGCGCATCGGCTACGACCGCGACTTCGCGCTCATCGCCGCCGAGGGGGTGGCCGGATCCGGCCACACGGCCGCCCCGCCCCGGGCGCCGCGCGGCACGGGCGCACCCCGGGTCGAGATCGACCACGACCGCCACACCGTCACCCTCTCCCCCGGCCTGCACGTGGACCTCGGCGGCTTCGTCAAGGGGTGGAGCGTCCAGCAGGCCGCCGACGCCCTGCGGCGCGGCGGCGCGCCGCGCGGCCTGATCGACGCGGGCGGCGACATCGCCGCCTGGCGCACCCGGGACGACCCGCCGTGGCGGATCGGGGTGGAGCACCCGCTCACCGGTGCGACCGCCGCCGAGCTGACCTTGGCGCCGGCCACGTCCGTGGCCACCAGCAGCATCGCCCGCCGCACCTGGCAGGGCGCCGACGGCACCCCCGTGCACCACCTGCTCGACCCCCGCACCGGCGCCCCCGCCGTGTCGGACTGCGCGCAGGCCACGGTCTTCGCATCCGACCTCGGCGCGGCCGAGGTCTATGCGACCTGCCTGGTCCTGCTCGGGACCGGCGACGGCCCGGACCTGCTCGCCGACCTCGACGCGACCGCCGCGTGGATGACCGTCGACCGCGACGGCCGGGTGCGCCCCTCCCCCAACCTCGACCTCCACTGCCACGAGGCGGCCTTCGATGACCCTTCATGAACAGACCCTGACCGCCCGGCGCGGCGCGGCCACCGTGCTGCGCCCGCTGGCCACCGGCTACGTGGTGGCGGCCATCGCCGTCTCGCTGCTGCCGTTCGTGCCCCTGCTGCGGATGGTGGACGAGGTGGGCGGGCCGGTCCCCGGGCTGGCCAACATCGCCGGCCTGGTCGGCGGCGTGCTGATCTGGTGGCAGCTCGTCCTGGGCATGCGGCCGGTGTCGGCGCTGCTGACCCCCGACCGCGGCGCGATCGTGGCGCTGCACGCGTGGCTGGGGTCGGCGGGGGCGTTCTTCATCCTGCTGCACCCGCTGATGGAGATGATCGCCGACCGCCACGACCTCGGGTACCTGGTGCGGTTCGACTTCACCTGGGCCGAATCGAGCTTCACCTCACTGGGCCGGGCGGCGTTCCTGATGTTCCTGGCGCTGTGGCTGGCCAGCACGCTGCTGCGGGCGCTGGTGCGCTACCGGACCTGGAACTACGTCCACTACCTGTCCTATCCGCTGGGGGCGCTGGTGTTCGTGCACGCCTACGGCGTGGGCTCGTTCATGCACGACAACGCCTGGCTGCGCGCCTACTGGCTGGTGCTGGGCGCATCGTTCGCGGCGGCGGCCGCCTGGCGCCTGGCCGCCCCGCTGGGCGCACCCCGCTACGAGCTGACGGGCGCCACCCGGGCGGGCCCCGCGGCGGCCGTCTACACCATGGCGCCCAAGGGCCGGTGGATGCGCCCGTTGCCCGGGCAGTTCTGCAACGTGCGCACGCGGCTCATGTCACGGTCGCATCCGCTGAGCGTGGTGCGCACCGATCCCGGCAGCGGGGAGCTGACGTTCGCCGTGCGCGACGCGGGACCGTTCACCGGTGAGCTGAGCGGGCTCGCGCCCGGCGATACCCTCTACGTCGACGGCCCGCACGGGACCTTCACCCACGAGGCGCTGCGCGGGGACCTGCCGACCGTCCTCATCGCGGGCGGGATCGGCGTCACCCCGTTCGTGGAGCTGGTGCGGTCGCGCCCCGCCGGCGGGCTCGCCCTCTTCCACGTCAGCCGGTCGCCCGCCACCGCACTGTTCGCCGCGGAGCTGCGCGCCGAACTCGGCCCGGACTACGTGCACCTGGCCCCCGCTCGGACGGAGCGGGGCGAGCGCCCCGGGTTCGACGCCGAGACCGTGCTGCGCCACATCGGCCCGCGCACCGCACGCACTGCCCGGTTCTTCGTGTGCGGCGGCCCGGATTTCGTCGCCGCGGTGGACGCGGCCCTGGAGGAGCAGGGCATCGGCCCCGACCAGCGCTTCACCGAGAAATTCGAGTGGTAGTGGCCCCGGCGGAGGGGGCGGGTCAGGGGGACGCGTGGGCGGGGTGCCCGTGGCCGGGGTGGTCGTGGGCGTGGCCCGGGCCGTGGCGGTGGTCGTGGAGGTCGCCGAGGTCCCAGGCGGGGAACGGGTCGGCCAGCGCTGCCGGGCCTGCGGCGGCCTCGGCGTCGGTGAGCAGGCAGGACTCCAGGCGTGCGCGGAGCCGTTCCGCCTTCAGCTCGACCCCGATGAACACGAGTTCCTGACAGGGCCGGCCGGCCTGGGGGTCGTCGATCTCGTCGGCGCCGGCCAGGGCCGCGGGTTCGAACCGGGCCACCGGACCGGCCTGCGACCACAGGCCCGTGACGGCGGCACGGGTGGCGAGCCGGAAGAAGCCCTTGGAACGCAGCACCGTGCCCAGGTCCCCGCCGTCCATCCCGGCGGTGACCAGCTCCCACAGCCGCGCGGGGTGGAAGGGGCGGTCGGCGCGGAAGACCAGGCTGGAGATCCCGTACTCCTCGGTCTCGGGCACGTGGTCGCCGTTCAGCTCCGCGGCCCATCCGGGGGCGAGCGCGGCGCGGTCCAGGTCGAACAGGCCGGCGCCCACGATCTGCGCCGGATCGATGCGCCCGTGCACGGCGCGGACGATGCGCGCCTGCGGGTTGAGCCGCCGCAGCGCGGCCTCGACGCGCTCCACTGACCAGGGGCCGACCAGGTCGGTCTTGTTGACGACGAGCACGTCGGCGAACTCGACCTGGTCGATGAGCAGGTCGCTGACGGTGCGGTCGTCGTCCTCGTAGGCGTCGAGGCCGCGGCCGGCGAGGTCGTCGCCGCGGTCGAGTTCGGCCAGGAAGTTCACGGCGTCGACGACGGTGGCCATGGTGTCGATGCGGGTGCGGTCGAGCAGCCCGGCGCCGTCGTCGCCGATGTGGGCGAAGGTGGCGGCCACCGGCATGGGCTCGGAGATGCCGCTCGACTCGATCAGCAGGTGGTCGAAGCGGCCATCGCGGGCGAGCCGGCCGACCTCGGTCAGCAGGTCGTCGCGGAGGGTGCAGCAGATGCACCCGTTGGACATCTCGACCAGCCGCTCCTCGGTGCGCGACAGGGCGGCGCCGCCGTCGCGGACGAGGGCGGCGTCGATGTTGATCTCGCTCATGTCGTTGACGATCACGGCGACGCGCAGTCCCGCGCGGTTGTGCAGGACGTGGTTGAGCAGGGACGTCTTGCCCGCGCCGAGGAACCCCGACAGGACGGTGACCGGCAGCCGGCCGGTTGCGGATGTGGACATGGTGGGGCGGGCCGCCCTTTCGCTGTGCTGGTGTCGGGTGTGCTCGCGCGGCGCGCGTCGGCCGCCCCTTCCGCCGCCGCGGTGCGGACGGCCGGGTCGCGGGGCGGGCCCTCCGGCCGGGACTCGCGCCAGGGGCGGTCCGGCGGTTCCGCGGCGCCGACGGTGGGGGCCGGGCGGCCGCGGACGGCCGGGATCGAGAGTGCCGAGGCGTGATGTGCGTGCCCATGCCTCCCGGCCGGAGGGCGGGCAAATGAAAATGATTTTCATTTGCGAATCTCTTTCTAGCAGCCCGCCCCGCTCTCTGTCCATTCGACCTCTGGATACCGACCGGTCGGTCGCGTACCCTCGCTTGCACGACTTCCTTGTGACCGGCGACACACGCCAGGGACCCGGCGGAGGTGCCGATGGCCGACCCCGACATCGCCCGGCCGGTGCGCTCGCTGGCGGCGGTCACCGCCCGCCTCCTGGTCAGCGGCGGCCCCTTCGAGACCGCGACCGCCGACATCAACGGGGTCCCCACGCGGGTCTGGGCCAACGCCCCGGTGCACCTGCGCGCGGTCCTGGAGGGCAGCCGCGGGCAGGAGGGCGCAACGGCGCTGGTCTACGGCGAGGAGCGGATGAGCCACGCCGACTACTTCCGCAGCGCCGCCGCCTTCGCCCGCCGCCTCGCCGACGACTACGGCGTGGCCAAGGGCGACCGCGTCGCGATCGCCATGCGCAACTACCCCGAATGGGTGATCGCGTTCTTCGCCGCCGCGGGGATCGGCGCGATCGTCGTCCCGCTCAACTCCTGGTGGACCGGCGGCGAGCTGGAATTCGGGCTCACCGACAGCGGCGCGAAGGTGCTGGTGGCCGACGCCGAGCGCATCGAGCGGCTGGCCGGGGCGCCACAGCGGCTGGGGATCGCGGTGGTCGCGGTGCGCACCCCCGGCCCGCTGCCGGCGGGCACCCGTGCCTGGCCCGACGTGCTGGGCGAGGTGCCCGGCGACGCCGCCCTGCCCGAGGCCGACCTCGCCCCCGACGACCCGGCGACCATCTTCTACACCTCGGGCACCACCGGCGTCCCCAAGGGCGCGCTCGGCTCGCACCGCAACATGATCGCCAACATCATGGCGTCGTCCTATGCCCGGCACCGGGCGATCATGCGGCTGGGCCTGGAGCTGCCGGAGGCGCAGGAATTCCTGGGCGCGCTGCCGCCGCCCGTAATCCTGTGCGTGGTCCCGCTGTTCCACGCCACGGGCGCGCAGACCGTCATGCTGCCCGCCCTGGCCACCGGCGGGACGCTCGTGCTGATGTACCGGTGGGACGCCGAAGCGGCGCTGCGCGCGGTGCAGCGGGAGCGGGTCACGGCGATCACCGCGGTGCCGGCGATGATCTCCCAGCTGCTCGCCGCACCGCGGCTGGCCGACCACGACCTGTCCAGCCTGCTCGTCCTGAGCTCCGGCGGCGCGCCGGCCGCGCCGGCGCTGGTCCGGCGGGCGCGCGGCCGCCTGCACGAACTCCTGCTGGCCCAGGGCTACGGGATGACCGAGTGCTCGGCCACCGCGACGGTCAACGGGGGCAGCGACTACCTGCTGCGCCCGGACAGCGCAGGGGTGCCGGTGGCAACGGTCGACGTCAAGGTGGTGGACCCGGCGGGGGCCGAACTGCCGCCCGGCGAGGTGGGCGAGGTGTGGATCCGCGGGCCGGGCGTGGTCCTGGGCTACTGGGGGCGGCCCGAGGCGACCGCGGAGACCTTCACCGACGGCTGGCTGCACACCGGCGACCTGGGCCGGATCGACGAGGAGGGGTTCGTCTACATCGTCGACCGCGCCAAGGACATGATCATCCGCGGCGGGGAGAACGTGTACTGCGCAGAGGTCGAGGCCGCCATCCACGAGCACCCCGCTGTGGGCGAGGTCGCGGTGGTGGGCGTCCCCCATGAGGTCTGGGGCGAGGAGGTGGGCGCGGTGGTGCGGCCGCTGCCCGGGCACCGCCTCGAAGAGGCGGACCTGCGCGACCACCTGGACGGCCGTCTGGCATCGTTCAAGATCCCCGCCCACATCCGGATCGCCGGCCACGACCTCCCGCGCAACGCGGCCGGCAAGCTGCTGAAGAAGCGCGTGAAGGAGGAGCAGGGCTGGGACGCATAGACCCCCTCTGGGCACGGGCCGGGGCGGCGCGCGCTCACGCGGGCGGGCCGGCGGGGCGGGGCTCGCGGGGAAGGCCGAGCACGCGTTCGGCGATGACGTTGCGCTGGATCTCGTCGGTGCCCGCGTAGATCGTGTCCGCGCGGGAGAAGAGGAAGAGCCGCTGCCAGCGGTCGAGATCGTAGCCCTCGGGGACCCCCGGGTCCGCCCCGGCGACCGCTTCGGGCGCCGCGTCGCCGGCGGTGCCCGCGGTGAGCATCGACGGCGCCCCGATCACGTCCATCGCCAGTTCGCCCAGGTCGCGGTGCCAGCGGGCCCAGAAGAGCTTGCCGATGGAGGCCTCGGGGCCCGGTGCGCCGGCCGCGGTGGCGGCCATCGTGCGCAGCGCCGTGTAGCGCATGGTGCGCACGCCGATCCAGGCGCGGGTGAGCCGGTCGCGGATGAGCGGGTCGCCGGCGGCTCCGTTGTCGCGCGCGACGCGGATCAGCTCCCGTAACTCGCGCTCGTAGCCGACCTGGAGGCCGAGCGTCGAGACGCCCCGCTCGAAGCCGAGCGTCGCCATCGCGATCCGCCAGCCGTCGCCGGGTTCGCCCACGAGCGCGTCGGGGCCGGTGCGCACGCCGTCGAAGACGACTTCGTTGAACTCGGAGGTGCCGGTGAGCTGGGTGATCGGGCGCACCTCGACCCCCGGGGCGTCCATGGGCACCAGCAGGTAGCCCAGCCCCCGGTGCCCGCGGGAGCCGGGTTCGGTCCGGGCGAGCACGAAGCACCGGTGGGCCTCGCGGGCGTGGGAGGTCCAGATCTTGCGGCCGTCGACCACCCAGCCGCCGGTGCCGGGGTCGGGGCGGGCGCGGGTGGCGACCGCCGCGAGGTCCGATCCCGCGCCCGGCTCGGAGTAGCCCTGGCACCACAGCTCCCGCACGGCGGCGATGGCGGGCAGGTACCGGGCGCGCTGCGCGGGGCTGCCGAAGGCGATGAGGGTGGGGCCCAGCAGGTGTTCGCCGATGTGGTTGACCCGGGCCGGGGCGTCGGCGCGGGCGTACTCCTCGTGGAAGGCGACCTGGCGCTCGATGCCCGCTCCGCGCCCGCCGTACTCCACGGGCCAGCCCAGGCAGGTCCACCCGGCGGCGGCCATGTGCCGTTCCCAGGCCAGGCGGACGTCGAAGGCCTCGTGGTCGCGGCCGGGGCCGCCGAGCCCGCGGGCGGCGGCGAAGTCGCCGACGAGGTTCTCGGCGAGCCAGGTCCGGACTTCGTCGCGGAATTCGCGCTCGGTGTCCACGCTCCCTCCCGGCGGTCGGGTCCGGCGCCTGTTGCGGCGCCGGGACGCCGGTTAGCCTAGCAAACACTTGTTTGGTCTTTCGGAACAGGGGGCGGGCCGTGCGCTTGAGTGCCGAGCAGGAGGAGCTCCGGGCGGCCGTCCGCGGCCTGGTCGCGCGGCGGGCCGGCGATCCGGGGCGGATGTGGCGCGAGCTCGCCGGCCAGATCGGGGCGCAGGGCCTGGCCCTGCCCGAGGACCATGGCGGCGGCGGGTTCTCCTGCCGGGAGACGCACGTGGTCATGGAGGAGCTGGGCCGGGCGCTGGCCCCGGTCCCCTTCCTGGGGTCGGCCGTCCTGGCCGGTCAGGCGCTGGCGGGCAGCGAGGACGCGGCCGCGCGCCGCCGGTGGCTGCCGCGCGTGGCCGACGGCTCCCTCATCGCGGCCCTCGCCTGGGCGGAAGGGGGCTCCTGCGACATCGCGGGCACGGCCGCGCGCGCCGAGCCCGCGCCCGGCGGAACGTGGCGGCTGACCGGGGCCAAGGACCGCGTCCTGGACGCCGGTACCGCGGGGCTGCTGCTGGTCGCGGCGCACACATCGGACGGGCCGGGCCTGTTCGCCGCCGCCCCGGGCGCCGAGGGCGTGACCGTCGCCGCCCGGATACCGGTGGATACGACCCGGCCCCAGGGGCGCGTCTCCTTCGACCGCGTCCCCGTTCGCCGGGTGGCCCGCGACGGGGCCGCGGTGCTGGGGCGCGCGCTGGACGCGGGACGGGCCGCGCTGGCGGCCGAGCAGGTGGGCGGCGCGGCGGCCTGTCTGGAGGCGGCGGTGTCCCATGCGAAGCAGCGGGTCCAGTTCGGCCGGCCCATCGGCGCCTTCCAGGCCGTCAAGCACCGGCTGGCCGACATGCTGGTTCTGGTCGAGGGCGCCCGCTCGGCCGCGCTGGCGGCCTCGTTCGCGCTCGCCGAGGGTGCGCCGGACGCCGCGGAGGTGGTGTCGCTGGCGGCGTCGGCGTGTGCGGAGGCGTTCCGGACGGTCGCCGGGGAGTCCGTCCAGCTGCACGGCGGCATCGGCGTGACCTGGGAGCACCCCTGCCAGCGGTACTTCAAGCGCGCCCATTCCTCGGCGCTGCTGCTGGGGAGCCCGGAGTGGCACCGGCGGCGGCTGGCGGGCCCGCTCGGGCTGGGGTGAGCGCCGCCGGGCGGGCGCC
>NZ_JBHSBH010000008.1:0-81685 GCF_042650565.1 Nocardiopsis sediminis | reverse complement strand
GGCGGCCGAGGGGCCGCCGCTGCCGGGCCGGGGTCAGCCGATCGCGTGGTTGGGGTCGCGCGATCCGAGGGCGGGACCGTGCTGATAGTGGGCGAACTGCTCGTCGGCCGGTGCGGATGCGCTCTGGCCGTTGCGCGGGTCGCCGTCGTTCAGCTCTGCCAGGCCGATGCTGCTCAGCCGGGCGCCGACATCGGAGCGCAGCTGCGGCAGCCGCGCGTAGAGCTGGTCGCCGGGGCAGGCCGTGGCGTTGAGGTCGCGGTGCCCGACGATGGCCGAGGTGGGCCGGGCATAGACCGTGCACAGCCAGGCGCAGGTGGCCACGAGCGCGTTGTAGAGCGCGGTGGTGGGGGTGGCGGAGGTGTAGGTGCCCTCGTTCTCGATGCCGACGGCGACGCCGTTGTAGTTGGCGACGTGCGCGCCCACCACGTGCCGTGCGTTGCGGATGGACGACAGGGAGAGGTTGCGGCCCTCCATGACGTACCCGCCGCGGCTGATCGTGAGCTGCTGCCCGGTGTCGGCCCAGCCGTTGGAGTCCATGTGGAAGTTCTGGATCGACCGCGACAGCGCGAACGCGTGGCTCTGGCTGTAGTCGGTGCTGTTGGCCGTGGCGGTGTGGTGGACCACGATGTAGGTCGGCCTGGTGTTGGTCACCTGCGCCGGGCTCGACGGCGGGCGGGCGCCCCAAGCGGAACGCGACGAGATCGAGGGCTCGGGTGCGGCGAGGGCGCTTCCGGCCATCCCCACCTGAGCCGCACTACCGAGCAGGACGCCACCGGCGACGAGTGCCGATCCGCGGAGGATGTTCCGCCGGGACATCCCATCGGCCGCGCCAGAGGGGGATTCGGCGTCGATAGATCGTCTGGTTTCGGACATGTGACCCATCCTTGGTTGTGGATGCTTGTGGCACCAGCCGCCACAGGAAAACACAGTGACCAGCGGCGAGAACAGGGTTACCGCGCGTATCGCCATGGCCGATAACGGCCGTGGACGGGATCTTGACACTGGAGGCCCCGATTCCGCCCAGGGTGCCACATCACACCCTTCTAACCGCGCGACCTGGCATTACAGACCGGGCCCGGGACGGCGGCTCC
The DNA here is from genome assembly GCF_042650565.1 of Nocardiopsis sediminis. Classification (NCBI taxonomy): domain Bacteria; kingdom Bacillati; phylum Actinomycetota; class Actinomycetes; order Streptosporangiales; family Nocardiopsidaceae; genus Nocardiopsis; species Nocardiopsis sediminis. The sequence continues at coordinate 80,594 of NZ_JBHSBH010000008.1, read as the reverse complement.
GCGGAGCCGCCGTCCCGGGCCCGGTCACCCCTCGGCCGCCGGGCCGCCGTCGGGCGGGGGGTCGTCGGATGGGGCGTCGTCGCTCTCGGGCTCCGGCGCCTTCTTCGGGCGCCCCCGGCGGGGGATGGCAGCGCTGTTCTTGGGCATGCGGCCCGCATCGGACAGCGCGCGGCGGAGGAGGAACTCGATCTGCGCGTTGGTGCTGCGCAGCTCGTCGCCCGCCCAACGGGCGAGCGCGTCGTGCACGGCGGGGTCGAGTCGCAGCAGGATCTTCTTCCGCTCGGCCACGGTGATCGGCCGTCCGCTACTGGTACAGCGAGCCGGTGTTGACCACCGGGCTGGTCGGCCGGTCCGAGCACAGCACGACGAGCAGGTTGCTGACCATCGACGCCTTGCGCTCCTCGTCGAGCTCGACCACGTCCTGCTCCGACAGGCGCTGGAGCGCCAGGTCGACCATGCCGACCGCGCCCTCCACGATCAGCTGCCGGGCGGCCACGACCGCGCCGGCCTGCTGGCGCTGGAGCATGGCCTGGGCGATCTCCTGGGCGTAGGCGAGGTGGGTGAAGCGCGACTCGACGATCCGCACGCCCGCCGACTCCACCCGCGCGGCGATCTCCACCGACAGCTTCTCGGTGATCTCGTCGGCATTGTCGCGCAGCGACAGCCGGCTCTCGTCGTGTGCGTCGTAGGGGTAGTTGTTGGCGATATGCCGCACGGCGGTCTCGGTCTGGATGGAGACGAACCGCACGTAGTCGTCGACCTCGAAGACCGCGCGGGCGGTGTCCTCGACCTGCCAGACCACGACCGCGGCGATCTCGATCGGGTTGCCGTCGAAGTCGTTGACCTTCATGACCGAGGTCTCGTGGTTGCGGATGCGCGTGGAGATCGGCTTCCGCGTGGTCAGGGGGTTGACCCAGCGCAGGCCGTCCTCGCGCACCGTCCCGGCGTAGCGGCCGAGGAACTGCACGACGCGGGCCTCGTTGGGGGCCACCACGGTCAGCCCGGCCGCGGCCGCCAGGCCGGCCAGGATCGACAGGATCCCGCCGACCCACGCGGCCGCTCCCGCGCCGGCGAACCACCCGGCGAGCACCAGGAACGCGCCGGCGAGGAGCAGGACCAGGCACAGGACCGCAATGGGCAGGCCCGGAGCCCCGTGCACCCCGCGTTCACGGACCTTGGGGTCCGGCATCTGCACGCTCACGGCGGCGCCGCGGGTCGTGTCGTCCATGGATGTCCTCCTTCGGTCGAGATGATGCCGTCAGCATAGCATTGTGATATCACTTTATTGACCGCCTTCTCCGGACCTGCTCCGGACCGACACCGAAAGGGGAGTGGCCATGCCTCTGCGCCTGCGACCGCCCCGCCACCGGGTGGAGCGCCGCGCCATCGCCTGGTGGACCGCCCGGTCCCTGCTCATCGCCGTACCGCTGGCGGCCGCGCCCGCGGCGGCGACCGCCCTGCCCCTGGACGCCGCACGCCCCTGGCTCTGGCTCGCCGCCGGGCTCCTCGCCGCCGCCGGAGCCCTCGTGACCGCGGCGATGCCGCAGTGGCGCTACCGGGTCCACCGCTGGGAGGTCACCGACGACGCCGTCTACACCGCCTCGGGGTGGCTCTGGCAGGAATGGCGGATCGCGCCGATGTCGCGGATCCAGACCGTCGACACCGACCGCGGGCCGCTCCAGCGGCTGTTCGGCCTGTCCAGCCTGACCGTCACGACCGCCTCGGCCGCCGGGCCCCTCAGCATCGACGGGCTCAGCCACGAACGCGCGGCCGAGCTCGCCGCCCGCCTGACGGCCGCCACCACCGGGGCGGCCCCGGCCGGTGATGCCACATGACCGCCGCGACCCCGGTGGGGCCCGCCCCGCGCCACGACCCCGGCTCCCCCGCTGTCTCGGCGGAGTGGCGCCGCCTCAGCCCGGCCACCGTGTGGGCCAGTGTGGCCCTGCTCGCCGCCGTGATCGGGCTGCCCGCGATCGTCGCCACGGCCGCTGTCGCCCTCGCCGGCGCGCTGGTGCCGTGGGGGCTGACCATCGTCACCGCCGCCGCGGCGCTCATCGCGGCCCTGGCCGGAGCCGACGCCCTGCGGCTGCGCCGCACCCGCTACCGGGTCACCGGCGAGCGCATGGAGATGGACTCCGGGATCGTCGCGCGCACCTCGCGGTCGATCCCGCGCGAGCGGATCCGCAGCGTGGACGTCTCCGCTCCGCTCTGGGCGCGCGTGCTGGGGCTGTGCAGCGTCACCGTGGGCACCGGCGTCTCCGCCGGCGCCGCCCGGCAGGACGAGCTGCGCCTGGACTTCGTGACCGCGGCCGAGGGCGCGCGGCTGCGCCGCGAACTCCTGCTCCGCGGGCCCGGGGCCGATGCCGGCGACGCGTCCGGCCTGCCCGGTACCGCGGTACTGGCCGGGCTGTCCCCGGCCTGGTTCGGCTACGCCCCGCTCAGCCGGGCCGTCCCGTTGCTCGGCGCGGGCGCGATCGGCGGTGCCTGGCAGGTGCTCAGCTGGTTCGGCGAGCAGCGGGCCGTCCGCATGACCCTGCCCGTGTGGGAGGCCGTCCTCGCCCACCCGTTCGTCGCCGTCCCGGCCCTGGTGCTCACCGTCGCCGTGACGGGCACGGTCGCCGCGACCGCCCTCCAGGTGGAGGCGTGGTGGAACTACCGGATGACGCGGGAATCCGACGGCACGCTGCTGGTGCAGCGGGGGCTGCTCACCGCCAAGTCGCTGTCGGTGGAGGAGCGCCGGCTGCACGGTGCGGAGGTACTGGAGCCCCTGCCGCTGCGCTGGTCCGGCGGGGCGAAGGTGGCGGCGGTGGCGACCGGCCTGGGCGGCGGCGACCGCGAGGAGACCGTCGCCCGCAGCGCACTGTCGCCGGCCATGCCTGGGCCGCGGGCGCGACGGCTGGCCGCCGCGGTGCTGAACGCCCCGTTCTCCCTCCTCGACACCCCGCTCGCCGCGCATCCCCGCGCCGCGCTGCGCCGCCGTGTGGCCGGCGCGCTGCTGGGGGCCGCCGTGATCGCGGCCGTGCTCGTCGGTGCGGCGGCGGTGACGCCGTGGGTCGCGTGGTGGGCCGGGCCCGCCGCTGCCGCGGTGGCCGCGCCGCTGCTGGTGGCCTATGCCGTCGGCGCCTACCGGGGGCTGGGGCACGCCCTCACGCCAGGGCACCTGGTGACGCGCGCGGGCATGGCCGCGCGCGCAACGGTCGCGCTGGAGCGCGACGGGATCATCGGCTGGCGGTTCACCCGCTCGCCGATGCAGCGCCGCGCCGGCCTGGTGACCGTGGGCGCGACCACCGCCGGGGGTTCCGGTGTGTACCGGGCGGTCGACATGGGCCTGGGCGAGGGGGTGCGCCTGGCCGACGCCGCGGTCCCGGGGCTGCTCGCCCCGTTCCTGGAGCCGGCCTGACGGGCGCGGTTCGCCGCCCCCGCTCGGCGGGCCGTGGCCGGGGCCGCTCAGCGGCGGGCGGGGCGGTTCACGTGGGCGAGGGCCATCTCGACCAGGGGGTAGACGTCGAAGATCTCGTGGAGCTGGAGGGCGTCGAGGATGCGCGCGGGCACCGATGTGGGCTCGGCGAGGACCATGTGCCGACCCTCGCCGGTCAGCCGGCGGTAGGCGCCCATGAGGGCGCGCACCCCGCTGGCGTCGAAGAAGACCACACCGGAGAGGTCGACGACCACACAGGAGCGGCCCGCGAGCCCCGCCGCCCGCAGGATGCGGTCGTGCATGTCGTCGGCGGTGGCGATGTCGATCTCACCGCGGATGGGCACGACGATGGCGTCCGTGCAGGCAAAGCGCTCCCGTTCCCGTCCCGACACCTGGCGGCCTCCTCGAAAACCAACGCTCACACCTGGACCGGCCCCCCGTGCCGGTGATCGTATCGATCCGGCGCCGACCAGGTGGGCGGTTTCGGGATATTCACGGCGCGACCCCTGCGACCTGCGGCGCGGCACCGCCGGGGGTGTCGTGGAGGTGGCCCACCGGCCGCCCGGCCACCAGGTCGGCGGCGCGGGGCCGGGTCCGGAGCCCGCTCGGGTCAGCCGGGGACCGCGACCAGGACCCGCATCTCGGCGGCCAGGTCGCGGATCTCGCGGGCGCGCAGCCCCGCCGCGTGCAGCAGTTCGCCGTACTCGGCGGCGGTGCGCTCGCGGCCGGCGGTCATGACCATCATGTGCAGGTCGAAGGTGGGCGCCAGCCGCGCGGGGTCGCGGTCGGGAACGACCCGCTCCAGGATCAGCAGCCGGCCGTCGTCGGGCATGGCGGCCCGGCAGTTGGCCAGGATCGCCCGCGCGTTGTCGTCGTCCCAGTTGTGCAGGACGCGGCAGAGCAGGTAGACGTCCCCGCCGGAGGGGACGTCGCGGAAGAAGTCGCCGGGTACCGCCTCGCAGCGGCCCTCGGCGACGTAGGTCCCCAGGCGGCCCTCGGCGGAGCGCATCACGTCGGGGCGCTCGAAGAGCACACCGCTGAGGTGCGGGTAGGCCATGAGCAGCCCGGCCAGCACCGAGCCGTCGCCGCCGCCCACGTCCACGACCCGCGAGGCCGCAGCGAAGTCGACCACGGCCGGGAGCTCGGCGGCGAACGAGCTCCCCACCGACATGCCCGCGTCGAAGAGCGCGGAGTCGCCGGGGTGGGCGTGCAGGTAGCCGTAGATGTCGGTGCCGTGCGCCGCGCGGAAGGCGGACTCGCCGGTGCGGACGGCATCGCCCAGCCGCTTCCAGGCGTCGGTGAAGAAATCGCTCGTGTAGAGCAGCGCGAGGTCGCGCATCGACCCGGGGTGGGTGGCGACGAGGAGGCGGCCCTTGCGCGTGGGGGCGTAGCGGCCTTCGGCGTCCTCGGTGAGGATCCCGATGGCCGCGAGCACCCGCAGCAGCCGGAGCAGCGGCTCGGGTTGCAGGCCGAGCCCATCGGCGAGCTCTCCGGGACCGGCCGGCTCCTGCTCCACCCGGTCGATCACGCCCAGCTCGACGCCGGCGGAGACCGCCTGTGCCAGCCACGGCCCCACGAGGAGTTCCAGCAGCTCCCCGCGGTCCGCTTCGTCTCGGTCCCGTCCCACGTCCATCATCGCTCCCCGGTCCGCTCCGTGCTCCCGTTTCACGGTAACGCCGCGTGCTCGCCGAATCACCGGGATGGCCGATATCACCCCCTGCGTCCGCTGTCCGTGCCCCCGGAAATGTCCGACCCGGGCCCTAGATTCAGGGGTGTGAGCGAACGTTGGAGCGCCGATGACCTCGGGTCTCCCGCCCCTGATCCCGCAGGACGCGGGGCGGCGGCGGGGGCCGCCCGGCCCTCGTCGGGGCCCGTGCTCGGGACCGGCCCGGCCGTCGTCGACCCGCGCGAGAAGAGGGCCCGGCGGCGCGACGAACGGGTGGCCGACGGCCTCGCCGAACTGGAGCTGTGGCTGCGCGACCAGGTCGAGTCCGGCCTCGCCGCTGCGCGCGACCCCGGCTACGCCCGCTATGACGACATGGCGGCGCGGCTGGTCGACGCCCAGGCGGCGCGGGTCGCCGACCGCGTCCGCGACCTCGCCGGGATCGGCTCGGCCGCCGACTGGCCGTCGCGGCTGCTGGCGGAGTACGCGCTGCTGCGGCTGCTGATCACCGGGTTCCGCCGCCGCGACCACCTCCCGGACGCCCTGGCGGCGACCGTCCGGTCCCGGGTGGGCCTGCCCACCACGGCCGACGCATCCGCGCCGGTCCGCGACACCTGGCAGGTGCTGGGGGGCGCGTTCTTCCGCGCGGGCCGGGTACGCGGCCGGCGCACCTGGCTGCGCGGCGGCACCAGCGGGCGCACCGCCGCCCTGGTGTCCTACGCCCGCCCCGGCCGGGCCCCGGACTCCCCGGTCCGGGTCGGCACCGAAGTGGACGCCGACCTCGCGTTCCACCCGGCCGAATCACGCGCGGCCATCACCCGGCGCCACGGCGAGCGGCGGGCCGGGCCTCCGCGAGGCGGCACCGTCGCCGACGCCCTCGCGTCCTGGGCCCGCGTCCTGGCCGACGACCCCTGGCTGGAGGCGTGGCCGGCGGTGATCGCCGACGCCGCCGTAGCCCGCAACAACGGCTGGTGGCTGACCGACCCCACCGGAGCCGCCCTGCCACTGCACCCCGACTCATCGCCCCCGTGGCTGCTGGCCGCCATCACCGGCGGCACCCCGGCCAGGGTCGCCGCGGAGTCGACCCCGCACGGCCTGCGCCCTTTGACCGTCTGGCACCCCGACGGCACCCCCGTGCCACTCACCGACGAATCCGTGTAGGCCGCCATGATGCTCACACCGAAGACCCACGGGCGAAGGGCGGCCCGAGCCGCGGGATCGTCACGGCACTGCCCCGGTCGGCACACGCCGTCGCCGATGGACGGCCCAGGTCCTGTTCGTTGGATGCTTTCGGAAAAGCACGCGGCCGTCCAGGCGCCGCATCGCACGACGGTTCGCGAAGGCCGGCCTGGCCGGCTGTTCGAGCGCAACCGGCGCAGCCAGGCGGCGTCAGGGCCCCGGCCGTGCCACCATGCGGAGCGCTCGCAGGAAAAACGGCCGACGCGCTGGGCACAGCGCCGCGGCAGGCGGCTCCCAGCCGCGTCGACGCGACCGGCGGCCCGGCCAGCGGTCCGGACTCCGCGATGCGCCGACTGGGGCCGAGGGCCCGACGCTCCCGCCATGGCCGCACGGGCCGGCCCCCGATCGGCCCGTCGCGGCGGACGCGGACCGCGATGCAGCGCCGCACGCCCCCGGAACGCATGCGCCGGCACACGCGCCACGCCCCGTCGACCGGCCGTCCCAGGGACGGCGGCTCACGGGCCGGGCATGGCACCGCGGCGCGCGCCCGAACGGGGCCGGGCTCAGGCAGCGGGTCGACCGCCGGGGCGTGCCGGGTGGTGCGCCGAACGACCCGGGTCCGATCCGTCTCCGCGGGGGCGCCCGCCGATGGCGTCGCCCGATGCCGTGATCGCGGCCTGAACGGCGACCGGCGCCCTCCCGCGTCGGCGGACGTGCGGCTATGCAGAGAGCCGCTTCCGCCTCCTCCTTCTTCCCCCTTGAGAGGACCGTTCTCCGTGCCGACATCCGACGTGTGGGCGGATCTGGTGTCCGCGGCCCTGGTGGGCACCGGGCGGCGGGCCGTGCCGGATCCGGCTGGGCTGCCCGCTGTTTCCGAGGAAGACCCGGCGCTGACGCTGCTCGCCCGGGCCGCGCTCGTCGCGGTGCGCGATCGGGCCGGGCGGGTGGCGGGACGGGCCGATCCGCTACCGGCCGCTCCGGCCGAAACGGCCCCGGTGGTGGGCGATGCCGCGGCGCTGCGGCTGCGCGGGCTGCTCGACGACGCCGCCGGCACCGGCGTCCACCTGGGCGAGTGGCTGGACCTCGCCGCCGAGCGGGGGCGGCGCGTCCCCCCGCACCTGCTCCCCCGGCTGCTCGACGCCGGCGCCCGCGACCGCGGACTGGGCCGCCGGGTGGCCCGCGTCTGTGGCGAGCGCGGCTTCTGGCTGGCCGGGGTCGCGCCCCAGTGGTCCTACCTGCTCCGGCTGGCTCCGGTCGGCGCCTTCACCGTGGAGCAGTGGCGGGCCGGCGACGCCGACCGCCGCCACCGGCTGCTGGAGTCGCTGGAGGACGGGCTCTCCCCCGGCGACGAACCGCTGCTGGCCGAGGCGCTGGCCGACGCCAGCCCTCGCGTCCGCGGCCTGGCCATGGCGCTGACGGCCCGGCTGGGCGACACCGAGCGCGGCAGGAGGCTGGCCGGCCACGCACGGCGCCACATCGCCCCCGCCCCCGCCGGCCTCCGCGTGACGCTGCCCGACCTGACGGACTCCGCCCTGGCCCGGGACCTGAACGTCACCGCGCCCAAGGGGGGCGACCCCCGCGGGGAGATCCGCCGCGAGTGGCTGTGGTCGCTGGTGTCGCACACCCCGCTCGGCACCTGGACCGGCCATTTCGGCGGCGACCGCGCCCACGTGGCGGGCCTGGCCGCGGACTCCGGCGACGGGGACCTGCTCGATGCGCTGGCCAACGCGGCCGTGGTCCAGCGCGACGCCGCATGGGCGCGTGCGCTGCTCCCCGCCTGCCTGGACCGGCTCACACGCGGCCACGACCTGCGCGGCAGCCGCGGGCGCGCGCTGCTGGCCCTGCTGCCCGTTGCGGAGAGGTGCGCGTGGGCGGCCGAGCGCGGGACCGGCGCCTCCGCCGGCGCCCTGCTCACCGCGGTGGAGCAGCTCTCCTGCCCCTGGACCGAGGAGCTGGGCGCCCTGGTGGCCCGCGCGATCCTCCGGGAGCCCGCCACGGACCTCGCCTCCGCCCCGCTGGCGGGGCTGTGTCGCGAGGCCGAGACCTGGCTGCCGCCCCGCATGCACCCGCTGTTCGACGCCTTCGCCGATGACGACCACCACGTCACCGACGAGGCCGACGAGGACGCCCACGACGCCGGCGGCGATCGCCGTGACCCGCGCGCCCGGCTCGCCCGCACCCTCCGATTCCGATCCGACCTGCACGAGGAGCTGCGTTGACCTCCGCCACCCCCGCGGCCGCCGTCCTGCGCCCGCACGCCGAGCAGCACTTCGCCGACGAACTGGCCGCCCTCGCCGCCGCCGACGACCGGCCGCGCCCGCCCGGGTGGAGGCTGTCGCCGTGGGCCGTGACCGCCTACGTTCTCGGCACCACGCTCGACGACGGCACCGTGGTCACCCCCAAGTACATCGGCGCCCGCCGCGTCGTGGAGGTCGCGGTGGCCACCCTGGCCACCGACCGCGCCCTGCTGCTCCTGGGGGTCCCCGGCACCGCCAAGACCTGGCTGTCGGAGCACCTGGCCGCCGCCATCTCGGGCGACTCCACCCTGCTGGTGCAGGGCACCGCCGGAACCGCCGAGGAGGCGGTGCGCTACGGCTGGAACTACGCCCGGCTGCTGGCCGAGGGACCCTCCGGCTCCGCCCTGGTGCCCGGCCCGGTGATGACCGCGATGGCCGAAGGCCGCCTGGCCCGGATCGAGGAGCTGACCCGCATCCCCTCCGATGTCCAGGACGCGCTGATCACGGTCCTGTCGGAGAAGACCCTGCCCGTGCCGGAGCTGGGCACCGAGGTGCAGGCGGTGCGCGGCTTCAACATCATCGCCACGGCCAACGACCGCGACCGCGGCGTCAACGACCTGTCCAGCGCGCTGCGGCGGCGGTTCAACACCGTGGTGCTCCCGCTGCCGCAGACCGCCGACGACGAGGTCGAGATCGTCTCCCGCCGTGTCGCCGACCTGGGCCGTGCGCTGGAGCTGCCCCAGGTGCCCACCAGCACGGCCGAGATCCGCCGCATCGTCCAGGTGTTCCGGGAGCTGCGCGCCGGGGTGACGGCCGACGGCCGCACCAAGGTGAAGTCGCCCAGCGGCACGCTCAGCACCGCCGAGGCGATCTCGGTCCTGACCGGCGGCATCGCGCTGGCCGCCCATTTCGGCGACGGGACGCTGCGCCCGGCCGATGTCGCGGCCGGGGTCCACGGCGCCGTGGTGCAGGACCCGGTCTCCGACGGCGTCGTGTGGCGCGAATACCTGGAGACCGTCGTGCGCGAGCGCGCCGGCTGGGCGGACTTCTACGCCGCCTGCCGCGAGGCGGGCCGCTGATGGGGCGGCGGGTGGACACCGGCCGCGTCCACGTGCTGGGGGTGCGCCACCACGGGCCCGGGTCGGCGCGGGCGGTGCGGGCCGCACTGGAGGGGTTGCGGCCCGACGCGGTGCTGATCGAGGGACCGCCCGAGGCCGACGCGCTGACCCGCCTGGTGCCGGAGCTGAAGCCGCCGGTCGCGCTGCTCGCCTACACGCCGGGCGACACCGCGCGGGCCGCGTTCTGGCCGTTCGCGGAGTTCTCCCCCGAGTGGGTGGCGCTGGACTACGCCGCCCGCGCGGGGGCCGACGTCCGCTTCTGCGACCTGCCCGCTGCGCTCTCCCTGGCCGAGGCGGCACCGGGGCCTGGCACCGCGCCGGAGGAAGGCGGGCCCGGCGGGGCGCCCGCCGGCGGCGACGGTCCCGGGGTCGCCGAGCGCAGCCGCGTCGACCCGCTGGGCGTGCTCGCCGAGGCCGCCGGCTACGACGACCCCGAGCGGTGGTGGGACGACGTCATCGAGCAGCGCCCCGGCCCCGGCGCCGACGACGGGGTGCCCTCGCCGTTCCCGGCCATCGCCGAGGCGATGACGGCGGTGCGCGCCGAACTCGCCCCCGAGCCCGCCGATCCGCGCGAGGCCCGCCGGGAGGCGCACATGCGCCGGGTGCTGCGCTCGGCGCTACGCGCCGGCTACCAGCGGATCGCCGTGGTGTGCGGTGCCTGGCACGTCCCCGCGCTGCTCGAGCACCCCCGCGTCGCCGACGACGACGCGCTGCTGCGCGGCCGGCCCAAGGTGAAGGTGGCCGCGACCTGGATCCCCTGGACCCACGGCCGGCTGGCCGCGGGGGCGGGGTACCTGGCCGGCGTCCGCTCCCCCGGCTGGTACCACCACCTCTTCACGGTGGCGGACCGCCCGGTGGAACGCTGGTTGACGGAGGCCGCGCGGCTGCTGCGCGAGAAGGGCCAGCCGGTCTCGTCCGCGCACGTCATCGAGGCGGTCCGGCTGACCGGGGCGCTGGCCGCGCTCCGCGGGCGCCCGCTCGCGGGGCTGGCGGAGCTGGCCGAGGCGACGTCGGCGGTGCTGTGCGAGGGCTCGGTCGAACGCGCCGACCTGGTGCACGGCGAGATGGCGCTCGGGGAGCGGATGGGGGCGGTGCCCGATTCCACCCCGATGGTGCCGCTCCAGCGCGACCTCGCGGCCTGTCAGCGGCGGCTGCGGCTCACGCCCGGCCCGGCGCCGCGCGACCTGGACCTGGACCTGCGCGAGGAGTCCGCGCGCACGCGCAGCGCCCTGCTGCACCGGTTGCGGCTCATCGGGGTCGCGTGGGGCGAGCCCCGGCGCGACCCGACGCGGTCGCAGGGCACCTTCCGCGAGACGTGGACGCTGGCCTGGGCGCCGGAGCTCGACCTCGCGCTGATCGAGGCCGGCCGGTGGGGCACCACTGTGGCCGGGGCCGCGGCCGCCCGCGCCCGCGACATCGCCGCCCGGGCGCCCCTGCCCGAGCTGACCGGGCTCACCGAGGCCTGCCTCAAGGCCGGCCTGGACGATGCGGTCGACGACGTGCTGGCGCGCCTGGCCGACCGCGCGGCCGAGGACGACGACATCGAGCACCTGATGGACGCGGTGCCGCCGCTGGCCCGGTCGGCCCGCTACGGCGACGTCCGCCGGACCGGCTCCGCAGCGCTGCGCCGGGTCGCCGGCCAGCTGATGGCGCGGGTCTGCGCCGGGCTGGGCCCGGCGCTGTCGGGGCTGGGCGACGACGCCGCCACGCGCATGGTGACCGCCATCGACGAGGTGCACGGGGCGGCGGTGCTGCTGGGCGGCGCGTGCCAGGACGACTGGCTGGACGCGCTCGCCTCGGTCGCGGTGCGCGAGGACGTCCCTGGCCGGGTGTGCGGGCGGGCACACCGCATCCTGTACGAATCCGGGCGGATCGGCGGCGCCACCACCGCAGTACGGCTGGGCCTGGCCACATCGCGCGCCACGCCCCCGGAGCGGGCGGCGGCCTGGATCGAGGGGTTCCTGTCCGGCGGCGGCCTGCTGCTGATCCACGACGAAGCCCTGCTCGCGCTGGTCGACGCGTGGCTGGCCGACTTGGCTCCGCAGGCGTTCGTCGACGTGCTGCCGTTGCTGCGCCGCACCTTCGGCGCGTTCGCGGCACCGGAACGGCGGGCGATCGGCGAAAGGGCACGACACCTGGGCACCGGCGCGTCGGCGACGGCGAAGGCGACGGCCAGCACCGCCGTCGACAGCGGACGCGCCGCTCCCGCCGTGGCGACGGCGGCCCTCGTGCTGGGAGCGGCACCGGCAGCACCAATGGACCCGTCACGGCGAGCCGCCGAGCGAGTGAAGGCGGCGCCACGCGGCCGAAGGCCCAGTGGGTTTCCAGCAAAGGGGACGGAATGAGCGGCACGGAAGCGACGGCCGAAGAGGCGGTGTCGGAACGGATGCGGCGGTGGCGGCTGGTGCTCGGTGACACCGCCGGGGAGGCGCTGGGCGGGCTGGACGGCGCCGACGCCCGGATGGACGGGGCGCTCGCCGCGCTCTACGACCGTGACCGCGGCGGGGACGGGCCGCGCCGCGGCGGCTTGGAGGGGTCGGCCCCGCGCGTCGCGGCATGGCTGGGCGATATCCGCTCCTTCTTCCCCACCGGTGTGGTGCGGGTGATGCAGGCCGACGCCATGGAGCGGCTGGGCCTGGAACGGCTGCTGCTGGAGCCGGAGATGATGGACGCGGTGGAGCCCGACGTGCACCTGGTCGGCACGCTGCTCTCGCTGGCCCGGGTGCTGCCCGTGGCCGCCCGGGAGTCTGCGCGGGCCGTGGTCCGCCGCGTGGTGGCGGACCTGGAGCGCCGGCTGGCCGGGCACACACGGTCCGTGGTGCAGGGTGCGCTGGACCGGTCGGCGCGGACGGCCCGGCCGCGGCGGGCCGCCGACATCGACTGGGACCGCACGATCCGCCGCAACCTGCGGCACTACCTGCCGGAGCGGCGCACCGTGGTGCCGGAGACGCTGGTGGGCCACGGCCGCCGCGACCGGGGCGTGCAGCGCCACGTCGTGCTGGCGGTCGACGAGAGCGGGTCGATGGCGTCGTCGGTGGTCTACGCCGGCGTGTTCGCCGCCGTGCTGGGGTCGGTGCGGGCGCTGCGGACGTCGCTGGTGGCGTTCGACACCTCGGTCGTGGACCTGACCGGCCGGCTCGCCGACCCGGTGGAGGTGCTGTTCGGTACCCGGCTGGGCGGCGGCACCGACATCAACCGGGCGCTCGCCTACTGCCAGGGGCTCATGACCCGCCCCTCCGACTCGGTGTTCGTGCTCATCAGCGACCTCCACGAGGGGGGCGTGCGCGAGGAGATGCTGCGCCGTGTGGCGGCAATGAAGGCGGCCGGGGTGCAGGTGGTGGTGCTGCTCGCGCTGTCCGACGACGGGGCGCCCGCCTACGACCGCGCCAATGCCGCGGCGCTGGCGGCCATGGGCGTGCCGGCCTTCGCGTGCACGCCCGACCGGTTCCCGGAGCTGATGGCGGCGGCGCTCCAGGGGCGGTCGCTGATGTCGTGGGCGGAGCAGGAGCAGGCGGGGCGGGAGGAGGGCGGTCGCTCCGCGGAGGGCCGGGTGTGACCCGGCCCGGCTACATCCAGTTGCTGCGTTTGAAGAGCAGGTAGAGCCCGACACAGCCGACGGCCATCAGGCTCAGGGCGAAGGGGTAGCCCAGGGCCCAGTGGAGCTCGGGCATGTGGTCGAAGTTCATCCCGTAGATGCCGGCGATGAGGGTGGGGGCGAAGAGGATGGCGGCCCAGGCCGAGATCTGCTTGGTGACCTCGCCCTGCCGGTAGCTGGCCTCGGTGAGGTGGCGCATCTCCTCGTTCTGCTGCTGGGAGACCAGGGTGGCGTTGACCGCCAGGATGTCCTGGAGCATCTGCCGGAAGGCGTCGGCGCGCTCGGCCGCGGTGGTGGCGTGGTCGGCGACGTCGCGTAGGTAGCGGCGCAGCTCGGCGTGGGCGCTGTCGTCGGACAGGCCGTCGATGAGGGAGCGCAGCACCTCCAGCAGGGGGTGGGCGGCGCGCTGGAACCCGATCACCTCGCGCGACAGCTCGTATATGCGCCGCGACACCTTGGGGTCGCCTTCGAAGACCTCGGTCTCGATCTCGTCGATGTCGTTCTGCAATCCGGCGACGACGGGGGCGTAGCCGTCGACGACCGCGTCGAGGATGCCGTAGAGGACGGCGATGGGGCCGTGCGCGAGCAGTTCGGGGTCGGCTTCGAGGCGCCGGCGGACCGCGGCCAGGTCGGGGGCGTCGCTGTGGCGGACGGTCAGCAGGAAGTGCGGGCCGGCGAAGATGTGGATCTCGCCGAACTCGACCTGCTCGGCGGCGTCGAGGTACCGGGCTGCTCTGAGGACCACGAAGAGGCCGTCGTCGTAGCGCTCGATCTTGGGCCGCTGGTGGGCGACGATCGCGTCCTCCACCGCCAGCTCGTGCAGGCCGAACTCCTCGGCGGCGGCGATGAGCTGGTCGCTGGTGGGCCGCAGCATCCCGATCCAGGCCATGGCGCCCTCGGTCCGGGGCGTGTGGCGGTGCAGCTCGACGAGGTTGCCGAGGTCGGCGGGGGCCTCCTGGCGGTGCCCGTCGACGTAGATCGCGGCGTCGATCACGCTTTCGTGGATCGGCGGCGTGCGGCCGGGGTCGGCGCGGGGGTCCATGGAGAACTCCGGGGCGGGATGGCCGGTGGAACGGCGGCTCTCCTGGCTCATACGGAATCCGGGCAGCCAGAACAGCGGACGGCGTTGCGACATGGGACACCCCTGGGCGGGCTCGTTGCGGATGGCGACCGGAGTGCACGCACGACGGAACCCGTCGTGCGGCTAGGTGGTACTGGGAGGTTGGCTCATGTCGGCCCCACCTCCCCGCATCCGTGACGAACCCCTACGCCACCAGCCTAGCCCCCCGCCGCCCCACCCCACGGCACACCCGAGCCACCGCGCGCCGCGGGTCGAGGTGCCGCCCGTCGGAGGGCCATGTCCCCCGGCCCCCAGCGCGGCGTGGTTCGACGCGTACTACCCCACTGGCCGGTCCGGGCCGTCCAGCCACGCGAATTGGCCGACCGGATTCACGGTGAGGCCGAATCGGGTATGGTCCGGCCTCCCGGCGTCCTTCCACCACTCGAAGGCGGAGGCCAATTCATCGAAGGGCGCACGTGGACCGTGCTGCTTCACGGGGTGTTCCCGGGATCCGGGCCGGATTCTCCAAGTGTTCCAGCGCTTCGTCTACGGCCGCCCTGGCTCGCTGTACTGCCAGATGGGAGGGCGATCTGGGGCATCTCCCCCACCCCTGCGTTCCCCAGATGGGTCAGGCGGCGTGCGGCTCGAACCAGACCGAGTCGATGTCATGCCCGGCCTTCAAATGAACATCCGCGTTGAGCGCGGCCGCCAGTCGGCGCAGCAGGGCGACGGTCGGGGCAGTGCCGCCCTCCTCGATGCACTCGATTTCGTCGGCGCTCATCGCCGCCCGCTCAGCCAACTCCTCAACGGAGAGTCCCAGAGCCAGTTGCCCGTCATACAGTGCTTTACCGAAGGCCAGGGCCTCCCGGATCGCGATCCGCTCCGGGTCCTCAAGCAGTGGATCGGGACGAACCCAACGCGTGTGGTACCCGGCCATCACACCCGCCTTTCGTAGCGCTCAACAACCGGCCCATCATGCTCGCTGGCACAGGTCTTCTGCGCCCGGACCGCTCTGTCGATCTGCCGTTGATCATGTTGCTTCGTCTTACGGAAGACTGTGAGCAGCACGATCCTGCCATCCTGCCTGCACCAGTACGTTACGTGCGCAGGCAGGGCCGCGCAGGGACACTGGGGGAATGAGTGAACCGCTGTTCCCGGCGCAGCCCGTGGAGGTCGCGCCCGGGGCCGTTCATGTGCCGGGGTGGCTGGACGCCGATACCCAGCGGGAGCTGGTCGGGCGGTGCCGGGGGTGGGCGGCGGGGCCGGCCGGGATGCGGCGGCACCGGATGCCGCGTGGCGGGGTGATGAGCGTTTCGATGGTCAGTCTGGGGCTCCACTGGGCTCCGTATCGCTACACCGCCACCCTGCCCGACGGCACGCCGGTCACGCCTTTCCCGCCCGACCTCGGGGACCTTGCCCGCCGCGGGGTCGAGGCCGCCTACGGGGCGCCGCCCCCGGACGGTGCTCCCGGCTATGACGTGGCGCTGGTCAACTTCTACGACGCCGACGCCAAGATGGGCATGCACCGGGACAGCGACGAGCGCGTCGATTTCCCGGTGGTGTCGCTGAGCCTGGGCGACACCTGCGTGTTCCGGTTCGGCAACACCGAGACCCGGACCCGGCCCTACACCGACGTGGAGCTGCGCAGCGGCGACCTGTTCGTCTTCGGCGGGCCGTCGCGCCGCGCCTACCACGGCGTCCCGCGGACCCGCCCGGGCACCGGTCCCGGCGGCATCGGCCTGCCCGCGGGCCGCCTCAACATCACCATCCGCGCCTCGGGCCTGGGCTGACCCGGGCCTGAGCCGGGCCGCCCCGACCCTCCGCCCGCACCCGCCCGGCCCCCACCGGTCCGGACCCACCGCCCCGGTCCCCACCGGTCCGGGACCCGCCGGGGCGGGCCCGGGCCGGGCGGTCAGCGGCTCTCGGCGGCCGCCTCCAGGCCGTAGCGGGTCTGGCGGATGAGGAGGTCCACCACGTCGGCGACCCGCCCGCGGCGCGCGTAGGCGGTGCGCTGGCGGTGGGCGCCCGATCCCAATCCCAGGAGGCGGGCCAGCAGGGTGTGGGCGGTCTCCTCGTCGCCGCACATCCGCAGCCCGGGTGAGGCGGCGTGCAGCATCCGCTCGACCTGCCGGCGGGCGGGGACGAGTTCGCGGGCGATGGGGTCGAGGGTGAGCCCTTCGAGGCCGTCGCGGGCCGCGCGCCACATGGCCAGCCGCAGCACCCCGTCGGAGGGGGCGGGCGCGGGCTCGCCGGCACCGACCGCCAGGAGCGCGGTGGCGACCAGCCCCCGCACCACCAGGGCCGACAGCAGCGCCTCCTCGACGGTGGCGGCGACGTCGCCCACGCGGATCTCCACCGTGGGCAGGTGGGCGGAGGTCCGGACGTCCCAGTAGACCATCCGCCGGTCCAGGATGGCCCCCGAGAGCATCAGCTCCTGCACCGCCTGCTCCTGGTCGGCGAGCGAACCCAGCCAGGGCGGGGGCCCGGCCGAGGGCAGCCGCGCCCAGGTCACCGCCCGCCAGCTGGCGTGGCCGGTGTCGCGCCCCCGCCGGAACGGGGAGTTCGCGGTCAGCGCCAGCAGCGACGGCAGCCAGGGCCGCAGGTGGTTGCCGACCTCGATGGCGGCGCGGGGGTCGGCCACGCCCACGTGCACGTGGCAGCCGCACACGGTGTGGGCGTCGCGAAGGGCGCCGAAGGTGTGCGCGATGTTGCGGTAGCGCGCCCCGGCGGTGAGCGGGGCGCCGCCGACGTCGCCGAGCACCGCGGTCCCGGCGGCGGCGACGGCCAGGCCGCGTGCCGCCGCCGCCTCGCACAGGGCGGTGCGCGCCGCGGTGAGGTGGTCGCGCAGCTCGCCGGCGGTCCGGCAGACGGGGCTGGCGGCCTCCAGCTGGTAGCGGGTGATCTCGCCGCACAGGTGGGCCTCGGTGCGCGGGGTCGGGTCATCGGATCGTTGCGCCGCCGCGAGGATCTCGGGGGCACGCGCGCTCGCCAGGCGCGTCACGGGGTCGATGACGAAGAACTCCTCTTCCTCCCCCATGGTGGGCGCCGTCGGCGGTGCCGCGTCCAGGGCGGTCGTGGGCGCGGCGACGGACCGGCGTGGCGACGACGGCCGGGTCGGCGGCGCGGTTCCCGCGCGGGAGGGGCGGCGTGCGCGTCCGGGCTCGGGCATGGGGCGGGCTCCTGTCGGTCGACGGAGTGGAGCCCTATTGATACCCCTGGCGCGCTCCACAGCGAACTCTCCTGATGGTCGGGAAAATATGGCCGCTTGCGAAGACAACCGATTCCCGCCCCTACGTCCGCCCAGTTCAGCGGCGCCCCGGCGGGCGCCCCTCCCCCGCCCCGCCGCTCCCCCGCAGGCCGGCCGCGAGCGCCGCGCGGGAGGACCGGGCGAACGCCACACCCCCGCTGCGTTGACACATCCGCGAGAGAGACTAACTTTTTGCAAGCAACTTCTTTTTAACAAGCGTGGTTTCGCCGCGCCCCCGTCCCTCATGAAGGAGACCCCGCATGTCGATCGCGTTCGAGCCGGTGCGCCTCGGCGACCTCACGCTGAACAACCGCATCGTGATGGCGCCCATGACGCGCAGCCGCGCCGGCGAGGGCAACGCCCCCACCGACCTCACCGCGACCTACTACGCGCAGCGCGCGTCGGCCGGGCTCATCATCAGCGAGGCGGTCCAGCCCAGCGCCGGCGGCCAGGGCTACATCTCCACCCCCGGCCTGCACAGCGACGCCCAGGTCGAGGCGTGGCGCGTGGTCACCGAGAAGGTGCACGCCGAGGGCGGCGCGATCGTCGCCCAGCTCATGCACTCCGGCCGGATCGGCCACCCCGACCTGCTGCCCGACGGCCTCGTCCCCGTCGCCCCCTCACCGGTCAAGGCCGACGCCACGACCTTCACCGCCGAGGGCCCCAAGGACAGCGTGGTCCCGCGCGAGCTGACCACCGCCGAGGTCGAGCAGACCATCGCCGATTTCGCCGCCGCAGCCCGCAACGCGATCGCCGCCGGGTTCGACGGGGTGGAGCTGCACGGCGCCAACGGCTACCTCATCCACCAGTTCCTGTCCGACAATGTGAACCTGCGCACCGACCGCTTCGGCGGGTCCATCGAGGGGCGCACCCGCTTCGCAGCCGAGGTGACCGCCGCGGTCGCCGACTCCATCGGGCCGCGGCGGCTGGGGCTGCGGATCTCGCCCGCCCACCCCCTCGTCGGCCTCACCGAGGCGGATCCGGAGGCGCTCTACGCCGACCTCGTGGCGCGGCTGCCCCGCGAGCTGGCCTACCTGCACGTGATGGAGACGGGGCGGCGCGACCTCACCCGCCTGGTGCGCGAGGCGTGGAACGGCCCGCTCATCCTCAACCCGCACGCGGAGTTCCCCAGCGCGGCGGGCCCGGACTCCCTCGACGTGCTCGGCGAGGGCCTGGCCGACGCCGTGGCCTTCGGCTCCCTGTTCCTGGCCAACCCCGACCTGCCGCGGCGGCTGCGGGAGGGCGGCCCGTTCAACGAGGCCGACCGGGCGACCTTCTACGGGGGCGACCACCGGGGCTACACCGACTACCCGGCGCTCGACGGCGCCTGAGCCGTCCTTGAGCCGTCCCTGGGCGGTCCGGACGTGCGACGGCGGCCCGCCCCGTGATCGGAGCGGGCCGCCGTCATGCCGGGAAGCGGCCGGTACGGGGGCACACGGCCGGGGCGGGCCTCAGCCGCGGGCCGCGGCGCCGGAGGCCGGCCGCGCCGGGCCGGGCTCCGCGCACGGGAGGTCCACCCACGCGTCGGCCCAGTCCTGGAGCGCGGTGACCACGACGGTCATCGCCCGCCCCTTGTCGGTCAGCCGGTACTCGACACGCACCGGGGAGGTGGAGCGCACGTCGCGGCGGACGATCCCCTCGGCCTCGAGGTCGCGCAGGCGCTCGGTGAGGATCCGGTCGGTCACCCCGGGCACGCCGGCCCGGATATCGGTGTAGCGGTGGCTGCCCGCCATCAGCGCCCGCACCACGGCGAACATCCACCGCCGCCCGAGGAACGCGGCGGCGTGGCTGTAGCGCGGGCAGTAGGGGCTGAGGTCCTCCATGCCCCCATGGTAGGCCCCGTGCGCCCGCTGGCCGAGGCGTCAGCGGCGCAGCAGGTCGCGGACGTTGACCACGAGCAGGATCACCACGATGGCGCTCAGCGGCACCAGCAGGGCGATCCGCCAGCTGGCGACGAACGCGGCGATGATCCCCGCGATCACCCCCGCGACCAGGAGGAAGATCGCGAATCCGGTGAGGAAGGACATCAGCTTGCGCCGCGCGAAGGCGTCGATCATGGCGAACACCAGGACCGCCCCGACCATCGCCGGGATCGTGAGCGACCCGAGCCGCAGCACCACCAGCGCGCCCAGCGCGATGATGAGCAGCGGGGTGCTCAGCGTCGCCCACACGTACATGAAGCGGGTCGGCCGCTGGCCGCTGGCCCCGGAGGCGTAGGGCAGGTGCGGGGAGTGCAGGTGGTCGGTGGTGCCGGCCAGCACGGAGTCCTCGCCCTCAAGGGCGGCCTGGTGGGCGTCGCGCTCGTCGATCAGCCGCGACCGCTGGGCGTAGAGCGCCCCCAGGTCGGCTTCGGCCTTGTCGACGCGCTCGCCGTACTCGTCGGCGCGCGGCCCGGAATGCGCCTCGCGGGCCAGGACCACGCGCGCCGAGGCCAGGCGGCGCAGGTCGGCGCGGGCGGTGACGATCCCTTCGTCGGCCTCGGCGATCTGCTCCTCCAGCGTGCGCACGTGCTCGGCGAGCCCGGCGCGGGCCTCGGCCTCGCTCGCGGGGACCTTCTGCAACCCCACCCAGGCCAGCGGGTCGGCCCAGGACCAGCGGACCGACCCGTCGCGCTCGTAGCGGGGGCCGCTGGGGGCGCGCTCGCCGTCGAGCCAGTCGCGGGTATCGCGCCCCCACAGCCCGCGGAACCCGCGCACCCAGGGGGTGGTGTCGTCGATGACGACGGCGGTCCAGGTGCGGTCCCCGCCCGGCCCGACCCGCACGCCGTCGCCGCGGGCGTAGTCGACGAAGGGGACGCCGATCCCGTGGCGGACGATGGCGCTGTCGCTGCGGAACAGCCGCTCGGTGAGCCGGCGCCAGAAGCGGATCACGCCGCGCAGGATGGCGGGGTCGACCTGGATGAGGTAGTCGCCGGCGAACATCTGGTGGGAGTGGGAGCCGGCGCCGACGTAGATCACCGGGTGGTCGCCCTCGCGGGAGAGGCCGGGGTCGTTCCAGCCGCGCCGCAGGTCGTCGCCGCGGTACTCGTGCGAGGAGGCGCCCACCCACACGGGCCGCGTGCCGCCGTCCTCGTCCTCGACGAGGTAGACGGTGACCTTCTCCCAGTCGGCCTCGTGGTCGTTGACGCCGCCGTAGGTGGAACGCCAGTCGTTCATCGCGTAGAAGAACCAGTACTGGAGCGCGATGTAGCCGCCCTCGCGGATGACCCGGCCGTGGTAGGTGGCGCCGCCGTTGTCGAGCCGGTCGTGGTAGCGGGTGGCCGCCGCGGCGGCGACACCGCCGGGGACCGCGCCGCGGATGAGCAGGGAGAGCTTCATCAGGACGTCGGCGACGCGGCCCAGGACGCCCACGGCGGCCAGGCGCCCGCTCTTGCGGATGACCGGGCGGGCGGAGCGCTTGAAGCGGCGGGCCTCGGCGCGCAGCGACGACTCCTGGACGAAGCGCAGGTGCTTGTGGCGGTCGGGCCACTCGTGCTCGGCCTGGGCCAGGCGGTCGATGGTGAGTTCGCCGGCCGGCACGACCTCGCGCTCGCCGCCGTCGCCGTCCTCCACCCAGAGGCTGCACGTACCGATATAGGCCGCGACGTCGACCGGGAAGAAGAGTTCGCCGCGGGTGTAGGCGAGCACGGGCTCATAGGCGCGGAGCAGGTCGAGATCTGATTGCACGCTCATCCGGTCCTAGCATGGGGCCCCGCGGCGGCCCATGGGGGGCGGGGCGGCGGCGGTCTGGGAAACGGAAACCCCGCCCGTGCGGGCGGGGGGCTCCTCCGTCGCCCCAACGGGCGGGAGGCCGGGTCTGCGAACGACCCTAGTGGATCTCGGAACCCCCGCCGGACACGGGAGCCCTGGTGCGGCGCCGGCCGCGCGTGGCCGCCCGGCCCGTGAGCGCGTAGGTTTCTCCCTATGGAGGAGGACCGCATCACCCCACTGGCGGAGTCCGCGCGCGGAGACGCGCCCCTCGCCGCCCTGTACGCGACGGTCGAGCTGCGCGCCGAGGTCGAGCGCCTCCAGGCGGTGCAGGTGCGGCGCGCCCGCATGATGGGCTGCACCTGGTCGGAGATCGCCACCATCCTCGGAATCAGCAAGCAGGCGGTGCACAAGAAGTACGGGGGCGGGCGCGGCGAGAGGTAGCGGCGCCGTTGGGGCTGCGCGCGCCGGGTCAGCCGACGTATTCCGGTTCCGGTGTGCTCCGCGGCTGCGCGGTGGCCGCTTCCGGCCGCCGGGCGGCCTCCGGCTCCGGATCCGCGACGGATCGCGCCTCGTCGCGCGGCGGGGGCGCGGTGTCGCCGCGTGCCGCTCCGATCCCCGCGACCACCACGAGGGCCATCCCGGCGACCTGGACGGGCAGGGGTGTCTGGGCGATGATGAGCGCCCCCGTGACCAGGCTGATCGCGGGCTCCAGGCTGATGAAGGTGCTGTAGGCGGTGCGGCTCATGCGCTGGAGCACCACCATCTCCACCAGGAAGGGCAGCAGCGGGTAGAGCAGGGCGATGGCGAGGGTGGTCAGCAGGATGCGGCCGTCGGCGGCGGCCACAACGGGGGGCGCGCCGAAGGGCGTCATGACCAGGGCCGCGACCGCCAGGGCCAGGCCCAGGCCGTGCACCGCTCCGAAGCTGCCGCCGACCCGCTGGGTGAGCAGGATGTAGAGGGCGACACAGGCCGCTCCGGCCAGGCCCAGGCCCACGCCGGCGAGGTCGGCCGAACCGCTCCAGGGGCGGGTGAGCAGCAGGACGCCCGCCGCGGCCGCGGCGATCCAGACCAGCTCCCGGCGGCGGCGCAGGGCGAACACCGCCACGGCCAGCGGGCCCAGGAACTCCAGTGCGGTGGCGGTGCCGAGGTCGATGCGCGCCGTCGCCTCGGAGTAGAGGGCCATCATCCCCGCGCTGACTGTGCCCAGGATCACGACGGACCCCAGGTCGCGGGGGGTGGCGCGGCGGATCGCCGGTCCGAGCGTGCGCCCGCCGACGGCCAGGAGCAGCAGCGCGGCCCACGTGAGGCGCAGCCAGGTGACGCCGGCCGGCCCCACGGCGTCGAACGCGCGGACGGCCAGGGCGCTGCCGGTGTGCAGGGCGAACATCCCGATGAGCAGCATGAGGGGGGCGGGCAGGTTCAGGGCACGGCGGAGCAGGCCGTGCGGGGAGGTGATCATGGGACCATTGCAGCCCCGGAGGTTTGTTTCTGTCCACGGACCATTGGTGGACGAACCGTGTAGTTTCGGTGGATGGATCTCACGCGCCTGCGGCTGCTGGTGGAGCTGGAGCGGATGGGCACGATGGCGGCGGTGGCCGACGTCGTGGGCATGGGCACCTCGGCGGTCTCCAAGCACTTCGCCGTACTGGAGCAGGAGGCCGGGGTCGCGCTGCTGGCGCCCGACGGCCGCCGGGTCCGGCTCACCCCGGCCGGGCACCGGCTGGCCGGGCACGCGGTGGACATCCTGGCCCGCGTCGATGCGGCGCGCGCCGAACTGACTGGCGAGGGCGAGCCCGTGGGGCGGGTGGACCTGGTGACCTTCATCAGCGTGGCGCCGGTGATCGTGCTGCCCGCTCTGCGCCGCCTGAAGGACCGCTACCCCGGGATCGAGGTGCGGGTCATCGAGCACGAGCCCGACGAGGCCCTGGAGGCGCTGCAATCGGGCGGCGCCGATCTGGGGCTGGTCTACACCTACAGCCTGGTGCCGCGCCGCTTCCCCGGCGCGCTGACCCTGCGCCCGGTGGGCGGCGAGCCGCTGCTGCTGTCGCAGCCCTCGGGCGCTCCGGCGAGCAGCCGGCCGATGACGCGCCGCAGGCTGCGCGGGCTGGCCGACGCGTCGTGGATCGCGAACTCGCGCGGCAGCGACGAGGACGAGCTGGTCCAGCGGATGTGCGCGGGCGCCGGGTTCGCGCCCCGGATCCGGCACCGCATCGACAACCTGGAGGTCGCCGAGCAGGTGGTGGCGGCGGGCATGGGGGTGGGGGTGACGCCCAAGCTCGCGGCGGCCACGCGGCGCGGTGTCGTGCACTCGCCGCTGGGTGAGCTGGGCGGGATCCGGCGGGTCTACCTGGCGGGGCGCACCGGGGGGTGGGCGTGGCGGCCGATCGCGCTGCTGGCCCGCTATCTGACCGAGGCGGCCGCCGAAGTGCTGGACCCGCCGGAGCCGACGGCCCCGGGGGCGTGACCGCGGCCCGGCGCGCGGCGGCGTCGGCCCACCCGGGGCGGGGTCAGGCCGCGCCGCCGCCCGAGACCATGAGCGGGCCCACGGAGGGCACCGGCACCTTGCCGGCCGCCTCGCGCACGGCGCCGAGCAGCGGTTCGGGGTGCCCGCCAGCCCGGCTGACGGCCAGGATGTGGCGCTGGGCAGTGTTGCGCACCGACCGGACCACGATGCCCGCCGACGGCAGGCCGGTCCAGCCCAGCCGCGGCATCAGGGCCACCCCCAGCCCCGCCTGGACCAGGGCGAAGACCGCGCTGAACTCATCGACGGTGTGCACGATGCGGGGCTGGAACCCGGCCTGGTTGCAGGCGGCGGTGACGCAGTCGTACCAGGCCGACCCGGGGCCCGACATGATCCAGTCGGAGTCGGCGAGGTCGGCGGCGAGCTCGAGGTGGGTGGAGGCCGCGAGCGGGTGGTCATAGGGCAGCACGGCGTCGAACGGCTCCACCATGATCGGGTCGACCCGGAACTCCTTGGTGCCGCTGGGCGGCAGGTGCACCGAGGACATGGTGATCGCGATGTCGATGGCGCCGGTGCGCAGCATCTCGGTGCTCTCCTCGGGCTCCGACTGCACGACCTCGAACCGCCAGCCGGGGTGGGAGCCGCGCAGCCGGGCGACAGCGGGGGCGACGAGGTCGGCGATGCCGGTGGAGAACGACCCCACGCGGGCCACGCCGACGGTGCCGTCGGCGTGGCGGGCGAGGTCGGCCTGGGCGCGCTCCATCTCGGCGAAGATCACCCCGGCGTGCTCCAGGAGGACCCGGGCCGCGCCGGTGAGCAGGAACCGGCGCCCGCTGCGTTCGACCAGGGCGACCCCGGTCTCCTTGGTCAGGGCTGCGAGCTGCTGCGATACCGCTGACGGGGTGACGTTCAGTGCCTCTGCGGTTCCGGCCACCGTGTGGTGCTGGTCGAGTGCCTGCAACAGCTGCAACCGCCGAACATCGATCATGAAACTCAATGTAGGCGAGCCGCGGGACCGCCACACCACGTCAGGACCCCGCATCGCAACGTGATCCGTTGCACGCCGCAGCGGCTCCCGGCGGGCGCGGCGCGGCGGGGTCAGCCGGCCGCCCCGATGCGCTCGAGATCGGCCACCAGACGGGCGGTCACCGGCGTGGGGACCGCGGCGGCGCGGCCGGCGCGCAGCAGGGCGCCGCCCAGGGCGTCGACCTCCATGGGGCGCCCGGCTTCGCGGTCGCGCAGCATCGACGGCTTGGTGCCGGGCGGGAGCGCGTCGACGATGGCGATGACGTCGTCGCTGTCCAGCTCCACCCCGCGGGTGGCGGCCACGGCGGCGACCTCGTCGGCGACGCCGCGCAGGTCGTCACGGCGATCGGTGCGCACGCCGCCCACGGGCTGTCCGGCATGTGTGCACACGAGCGCCGTGGGCAGCAGGAAGTGAAGCTTTCCCCAGAGGAGCGCGGCGTCGTCGAAGCGCAGCTCGACGGGGAAGCCGGTGGCGCGCACCGCGGCGGCCAGGTCCTCGACGCGGCCGGCGGGGGCGTCGGAGTAGGCGATGTGCAGGCCGGCGAACGGGCCGGTCTGGCGGATGTGGCCGGGCGCGATGCGGGTGGACTCCACCCAGATGGCGGAGGACAGGACGTGGGCGCGCGGGTAGCGGGCGCGGAGCAGGTCGATGTGCTCGAACCCGTTGAGCAGCGGCACGACGAGCGCGCCGTCGGCGAGCCGATCGGCGGGGACCCGGTCGAGCGCGGGCTCCAGGGAGGTGGCCTTGGTGGCGACGATGAGCACGTCGGCGGTGTGCCGGGCGGTGGGGGCGGCCTCGACGGAGACGGTGAAGTCGCCGAGGACGGCCGACTCCACGCGCAGGCCGTCCTCGGCGATGCGGGCGGCGGTGGGCTCGGTGGCGACGATGTCCACGCTGCGGCCGTCGCGCGCGAGGAGCCCGGCGAGCAGGCCGCCCACGCCTCCGGGCGCCAGGACGGTGATGTGGCCGGGGCCGGTCCCGCCGTCGGTGGCCGCGGGTCGGGAGGGCTCGGGGTTCGACGTCACGTGGGTGATCCTCTCCGTCTCGGCGGGGCGCGGGGATGGGCGCGACCCTTCACCCCATCCTGCCCGGAGGCGGGGCGCCGCCGCGGCCCGGGGGTACGGGCGCGCGGGGACCGGGCGGGCGCCGCCGCCGGAGACGGTGCGAATTTCGGGAAAAGTTTCCGGAATGGCGTCGCTGACACGTCTTTTCTCCGTGTCGCACGGCGCGCCGACGCACCGGACACGTAGTGTCAATAGCACTGCTCATACCTTGAACTGGGCGACACCGCCATGGGTGTGGGCGGTTCCGACGCGGGTGGAACGGGTGAGAAGAATATGGAAACTTCGTTGATGGCCAACCCGCACGCCCATTCGGACGTGCTGCGCTTCCGCTACCTCGGCGCCCATGAACTCGACGAACTGGCCGGCATGTGGGCCGAGCTGCACGAGCGGCACACCTCGGTCGCCCCGCACCTGGAGGACGTGATCACCTCGGTCGGCGGCGCGGAATCGTGGCGCCGCCGTAGGGCGCAGTACCGGGCCTGGCTCGACGACCCCGACACCTTCGCCGTCCTGGCCGAGCGCCGCGGCGAGCCGGTCGGCTACGCCATGGTGACCGTCCGCGAGACCCAGCACGGGTCGTGGGACCGCGGCGACCGGGTCGCGGTCGTGCAGACGCTCGCGGTGCCCCGCGAGCACACCGGCGCCGGGGTGGGCTCGGGCCTGCTGGAGGAGGTGCGCCGGCAGGTGGGCGCACTGGGCATCCGCGACATCGAGCTGACCGCGCTGGCGAGCAGCTCCGACGACATCCGCTTCTTCGAGCAGGAGGGCTTCCAGCCCTTCGTCACGACGATGGTGTGCCGGATCGGCGGGCTCGGCGCGCACGACTAGTGCGCAGGGGCGCCCGGGCGCACGCGCGGCCCGGGCGCGTCCCAACACCGGCCCGGCCGGCCGGTCACGCGTGGCTGTGCACGGCGCGTGCCGCGATCCCGTCGTAGTGGTCGATCTTGCGGTCGAGGAAGCCGAGTGTCGACTCCAGGCGCCGGGCCTGCTCGCGCAGCTTCTCGCGGTGCCCGGCGAGCAGGGCGCGGCGCTGGGGTGCGGTGTGCTCTCCTTGGCGCCGCAGCCGGGCGAACTCCAGCATGTCGCGCACGGGCATCCCGGTGTCGCGCAGGTGCAGCACGAACTCCAGCCATTGCAGGGCGCCCTCGTCGTAGACGCGGTATCCCGACGCCGAGCGCGGGACCGGGTCGATCAGGCCGATGCGCTCGTAGTAGCGGAGGGTGTCGGGCGAGAGCCCGGTGCGTTCGGCGGCCTGCGAGATCGACAGGGCGGGTCCGGGTGCGGCGCTCATGGCCGTGAATCTACCTGTCTTGTCCGAGTGTGCTCCGGCGTTCACGCCGGAGGTGATCGGATCCGGACCCGCGCTCCTTCGTCAGGGCGGGCGTTTCTGGTCCTCGATGTAGTGCCGGAGGACGCTGACCGGCGCACCCCCGACCGACCCGGCGAAGTAGGACCCCGACCACAGTCGTCCGCCCCACAGGTACCGGTTCACGTGCGTCGGGTACTCCTTGCGCAGCAGCCGGGAGGACACCCCTTTGAGACTGTTGACGAGCTTGGAGAGCTGCACCTTGGGCGGGTAGTGCACGAGCAGGTGGACGTGGCCGTCCTCGCCATCGAACTCACGCAGCCCGGCCCCGAAGTCCTCACACACCTGCCGCATGATCTCCTCACACCGGGTGAGCATGGCGCCGGTGAGGACACCACGCCGGTACTTCGTGACGAAGACCAAATGAACATGAAGATCGCAGACGACATGTCTTCCCATGCGCACATCGGGATTCGGCTCCCATCGTGGTGACATGAACCAATGGTATGGTGCTGAGTGTGAGTACAGGCGCCACCGTCAAGCGGCACGCCGGGCACCGCGCCCGGCTGGCGCTGTCGCGTGAACAGGCGTCGCTGCTCGACGCCCAGGCGCACGCCGCCCGCACCATGTGGAACCTGCTGCACGCCTGGTGGGCCATGGCCAGTGAGAACCGGCGGGTGTCGCTGAAGGACGCCGACACGGCGATCAAGCAGGCCCGCAAGGACATCCCGTGGCTGGCCGCACTGCCCGCCCAAGCCGCTCAGGCCGTGCTCAAGACCTACCTCCAGGCGTGGCGGAACTGCTGGGACGGCCGAGCCGAGGAGCCGGCCTTCAAGTCCCGCCTGCGGTCGGTCATGAGCGTGGACATCCCCCAGGGCAGGGACCTGCACGTCCAGCGGGTGCACCGCCGGTGGGGAATGGTCAACATCCCCAAGCTGGGGCGGGTCCGCTTCGGGTGGACCAAGGACCTGCCCGTGGGCAACCACGCCGGCACCGAGAACCGGATCACCGGGGCCCGGCTGGTCAAAGACGCACTCGGCTGGCACATCGCCTTCCGCCTCCAGACCCTGGGCAAGGCCCCCGAACCCCATCGGGGTGCACAGGTCGGTATCGACGCAGGCATCGCCCTTCCCCTCGCCCTGTCCGACGGCACCGCCTACGACCACCGCCGCCGGCGCACCACCGACGGCGGCGGCGCGGACCGGGACAAGTGGCTCGACCCCGCCGAGCAACAGAAGCTGGGCCGCCTGGAGAAGCGGGCGGCCAACCGCAACGGCTTGCGGGCACGCGGGCAGAAGACCTCCCGCCGTCTGGCGCGGACCTACGACCGGATCCGGGCGCTTCGCGCAAAAGCCACGCGCAGGCACCTGGACTGGCAACACAAAACCACCACCGACATCGCCATCAGGTACGGCACCGTCGTGGTGGAGGCGTTGAACATCACGAACATGGTCCGCTCCGCGCGCGGCACCATCGAACAGCCCGGGACGAGCGTCGCCCAGAAGGCGGGGTTGAACCGGGCCATCGGCCAGGAAGCCTGGGGCCGCACCGTCACCATGCTGGGATACAAGCTCGACCTTCGCGGCGGCGCCCTGCACAAGGTCCCGGCAGCGGGAACCTCGCAGCGGTGCTCGGTGTGCGGGTTGACCACCCCGGGCAGCCGGGAGTCCCAGGCCGTGTTCGTGTGCAAGAACCCCGCGTGTGGCTGGGAAGGCAACGCCG
Organism: Nocardiopsis sediminis; assembly: GCF_042650565.1. Taxonomy (NCBI): domain Bacteria; kingdom Bacillati; phylum Actinomycetota; class Actinomycetes; order Streptosporangiales; family Nocardiopsidaceae; genus Nocardiopsis; species Nocardiopsis sediminis. The sequence continues at coordinate 51,808 of NZ_JBHSBH010000008.1, read as the reverse complement.
ACCTCAACGCCGCGCGCAACGTTCTTCACCTGTATCGGGCGGGCCACGCGCTCGTCCCGGCTGCCGGGAGGGCAGTCGCCAGGCGCGCCCGTCGCGTCAAGCCCGCCACCGCGAGGTAGGCGGGAATCTCCCGGCATCAGCCAGGAGAACACTTCAAGCCTTTCGGGGACTTGCCTTGGAGCGGGCTCCAAGGTGCAGGCTGGCACGCGGGCGGCCGGTCCGGCCGCCGGAGCCAAGGGGGAAGAACTCGCATGATCACCACGACGCTGGGGGCCTCCGGCCCCGAGGTGGGCGCCATCGGCCTCGGCTGCATGGGGATGACGCACGGCTACGACCCGCACGGGCGCGACGACGACGTGTCGGTGTCGGTGATCCACCGTGCACTGGAGATCGGTGTGACGCTGCTGGACACCGCCGATGTCTACGGCCCCCACACCAACGAGGAGCTGGTGGGGCGGGCGCTGAAGGGCCGCCGCGACGAAGCGGTCCTGGCCACGAAGGTGGGGCTGTACCCCGGCCCGGACGGGGCGCCGCTGCGCAACGGGCGCCCGGAGTACGTCCGGGCGGGCATCGACGCCAGCCTGCGGCGGCTGGGGACCGACCACGTCGACCTGTACCAGCTGCACCGGATCGACCCCGAGGTCCCGATCGAGGAGACCTGGGGCGCCATGGCCGAGGCCGTGACCGCGGGCAAGGCCCTGGCGATCGGGCTCTCGGAGGCGAGCGTCCCCGAGATCGAGCGGGCGGCGGCGGTACACCCGGTGGCCAGCGTGCAGTCGGAGCTGTCGCTGTGGACCCGCGACCCAATCGACGACGTGCTGCCCTACTGCGAGGCGAACGGGATCGCGTTCCTGCCCTTCTCGCCGCTGGGCCGCGGGTTCCTGGCCGGCCGGTTCACCAGCGTGGACGACCTACCGAAGGACGACTGGCGGCGCGCTCACCCGCGCTTCCAGGCCGAGGCGATCGACGCCAACCAGGTGATCAGCGACGCGGTCAGCGGGGTCGGCGCGCGCGTGGGGGCGACCCCGGCCCAGGTGTCGCTGGCCTGGGTGCGCGCCCAGGGGCGCTACGTCATCCCGATCCCGGGGACCAAGACCCTGCGCTACCTGGAGTCCAACGCCGCGGCGGCCGACGTCCGGCTCACCGCGGACGACCTCGCCGAGCTGGACGCGCTGCCGCGCCCGGTCGGCGAGCGCTACGGCACCGTCCGGCCCTGACCGGCGGCGGCGCAGGCCGCCCGGGAGGTCACCGAGGCCCCGTGGAGCACGGCTCCGCGGGGCCTTCGGTACATTCAGGGATGTTGATAATATTCTAGTACGTAAATAATTACGTACTAGTTCAATAATCCTGGAGTTCCCATGAGCGCTACCCCCGGCCCCTCCTATCCGCAGACCGGCCGGACCACCCCCACGCGCCACCGCGAGCGCGCCGCCTACGACCGCGCCACCGTGCACGCCATCCTCGACGCCGACTGGATCTGCCACCTCGGCTTCGTCGCCGACGGCGCCCCCGTGGTCCTGCCGACCATCTACGCCCGTGTGGGCGACCGCCTCTACCTGCACGGCTCCACCGGCAGCCGGCCGCTGCGCGCAGCGGGCCAAGGAGCGGGCACCGCCGGGCGCCCGGAGGGATCCGGCGCGGACGACGGGGCCGGCGACGCCCCGGACGCGGCGCCGGAGGACGGCTTGCGGGTCTGCGTCACCGTCACCGTCGCGGACGGCGTCGTCCTTGCGCGGTCGGCCTTCCACCACTCCGTGAACTACCGGTCGGTGGTCGCCCACGGCACCGCCCACCGCGTCACCGACCCGGCCGAGCGGGCACGCGCGCTCGACGCGATCGTCGACGCCGCGGTGCCGGGCCGCTCCGCCGACTGCCGGCCGGCCACCCCCAAGGAGCTCGCGCAGACCGCGGTGCTCCGGCTGGACCTGGCGGAGGTCTCGGCCAAGGTCCGCCAGGGCGGCGTGGCCGACGACCCCGGGGACCTCTCCCTCCCCCACTGGGCGGGCGTCCTCCCCCTCACCCGCTCCTTCGGCCCCCCGCAGCCCGACCCCGCCCTCGCCCCCGGCACCCCGCTGCCGCCCTACCTGCCCGCGCCCTGACACGACGGCAGCGACCGCCGTCCCGCACCCCCTGCGCACCCCTGCCGGGCCCGCGCAGACCGCGGCCCCGAGCGGACGGCGGGCGGCCACCGCCCGTCCGGCGGCCGCGCGGGCCAGCGCGCGGGGCCGAATATGGCTACGCTCGTGGCGTGCCCGAAACGGACTCCAACACCTGCAACTTCCCCGGATGCGCCCGCCCCGTTCCGCGGGGGTCGTCTCCGGGGCGCCCGCCGGAGTACTGCGATCTCCCCGAGCACACGCGCTGGCGCGCCTGGCGCGAGCGGCAGCGTCTGCAACAGGAGGCCGAGGAGCGACAACGGGCGGTCGAGGAGGCGGCGGCCGTCGCGTCCTCCGGCGGCACCGTGACCGCAGGTGCACCGGCCGCGCCCGCCGACCCCGCACCGGTCACCACCGCGCGCCTGCGCGCCGACGACCTGCTGACCCGCTTCGCGGTGCAGGCCGAGCAGCTGTCGGCCACGCTCAGCGCGGCGACGGACGCCTTCGCGACCATGTCCGACCCCGCCAGCGCCGAGGCCCAGGTCGAAGCGGCCCGGCTGGAGGCGGCTAAGCGCGTCGCCGAGGCCGACGCCGCCCGGCTGGAGGCCGAGAACCGGCGCCGCGAGGCGCAGCAGGCCCGCGCCCTCGCCGAGGACGCCGCGGAGTCCGCCACCGCCGCCACCGGGTCGGCCGAGCGCATGGCCGACGAGGCCATCGCCCGGCGCGAGGCGGCGCTGAGCGAACGCGACGAGGCCCGGGCCCGCATCGAACGCGCCGAAGGCGAACGCGACCGGGCGCGCGACGACCTCGACCGGCTCCGTGACCAGGCGGCCGCCGAGCGGGAACGCCTGCTCGAACAGGCGGCGGCCGAACGGGAGCAGGCCGCCGCCGAGCGCGTGCGGCTGCGCGAGCGCCTGAGCGAGCAGGAGCGGGCCCGCACGGAGGCCGACGACCGCGCCGGCCGCGCCGAGGCCGACGCCGACCGTGCCCGCGCCGATCTCGCGGAGCTCACCGGCGACCGCGACCGTATCGCCGCCGAGCTGGAGGAAGTGCGCGGCCGCGCGGCGGCCGAGCACACGCGCCTGAGCACCCAGCTGGCGCGCCAGGGCGACGACCTGCGCCGGACGGTCGCCGAAAACGCACGGGCCGCCGCCGACCTGGAGCGCGTCTCGGCCCAGCTGGACCGCGCCACCGCCGAGCTGGAGCGCCTGGCCGCCGAGCGCGACCGGGCGGCGGCCGAGCTGGAGCGCGTCCGGGCCGCCGCCGACCAGGAGCGCGTCCGCGCCCGCGAGGAGCTCGACGCCCAGCGCGCCGAGGCGGCCCGCGCCCTGGCCGACGCCAAGGAGTCGGCGCAGACCCGCACCGCGGCCGTCGAGGAGGCCCGCGCCCACGCGGTCCACCGCGCCGAACGCGCCGAATCCCAACTCGACGACGCCCTGGCCGACCTCAGGTCCCTGCGCCCCACCGCCGCCGACCGCTGACCTTCGCCGGCCGCGGTGCGGCTCTGGGGGCCACGCCGCCCCGGAGCCGCATCGCGATCCGGGGGCCTACGACTCATAGCCGCCGAAAGATCCCCATGCGCCTCGCGCGGACCTCATACGACCCGCTCAAAGGTCGAGCGCCCGCTTCGCCTCCTCGATGGACAGCGTCGCCGAACGCCCCGCTCGCACATCGGCCAAGCGCTGCTCGGCCACCTGAGCGTCACGCTCGTCCAGCAACGCTTCATAGTGCTCGACCGACTCGGCGGGGACGTTCACCGCGACGCGCTCATACCGAGCCGGCCCGGCGGACCTCGGGAGCCCTTGGGTCCGCCCACGCGGGAACGAAGGCTCACGTCAGCGACAAAGGGTGTGTTCGATATCAAATAGAACATTCCGTCCGAGGCGCGCCCTCCGGGGCGGGTGAGGGACGAATCCTCCTACCATTGGGGGTGTGGGAGATCCGGGGGCGACGACGAGCGGCGGGGCCGATGATCCGACTCCGAGTGAACCCATCTGGAACCCGCCCAAGCGCACCCGGCCCAAGGTGGCCGAGCGGCCGCGTCAACGGGTGGACCTGAAGGCGGTCTTCGGGCTGGCCAGCGGCCGGTGGTCATGGGCCATGGGCGCCCAGGCGGCGATCGCCATGGCCGTGTCCTTCGGCCTGACCGCCTTCCTGTTCGGCCCGCAGGCCGGCGCCCTGGCCGCGCTCGGGTCGATGGCGGTCCTCTACGAGCGCAACACCCCCTACTCCTACCGGGCGGTGGCGCTCGCGCTGGTCGCGCTGGGCTTCGTCGCGAGTGTGACCATCGGGTCCCTGGCCTCGGTCACCCAGTGGTCGGCCGCGCTGACCATCGGCGCGGTCGCGGGCACGGCCACCTGGCTGTGCCAGGCCCTGCGGGTCGACCGGCCCGGCCCCCTGTTCTTCGTCCTGGTCTGCGCCATCTCCACGATCGCCCCGGGCGGGCTGGACGCGGTCCCCCTGCACGCGGCGGTGGCCGCCATCGGCGCGGCCACCGGCTGGACGGTGTCGATGGCGGGCGCCCTCGCGCGTACCCGGCACCCGGAGTACCGCGCGGTCGCCGAGGCGTTCCGCAAGCTCGCCTCGCTGCTGCGCGCCGTCGGCACCCCCCGGCTCGACCACGTCCAGCACGACGCCTCCCTCGCGGTCGCCAACGCCTGGCGCATCGTGCTGCTGGCGCAGACCCGCGGCTACCGCGACACCGCCACCGCCGCGCGGCAGCGCGCCCTGCTGCGCTGGGTCTCCGACATCCACCTCGCCGCCACCGACGTCTGCCTCGCGCGCACCGAGCCGCTGCCCGCCGAGGCCGCCGACTTCGCCGAGGGCCTGGCCGACGCGGTCGCCAAGGCCGACCAGTGCCCCGACCCCGATGCCCTCGACGCCCTGCGCCGCGGGCACCGCCCCCGCTCCCTGGAGGCCCGCCTCTACAGCCGCCTGTCCCGCGCCGCCCAGACCGCGCGCCGCCGTGAGGCCGAGGAGGATGACGACCGCGGCCTGGAGCTGCACGACAGCCGCCACCCCTCGGTCGCCGACGCCCTGCGCTCCAGCCTGAGCCGCGACTCGCTGATCCGCCCCACCGCGCTGCGCATGGGCATCACCGTGGCGATCGCCGGCCTGATCGGCATCGGGCTCGGCTTCGAGCGGTTCTACTGGATCTCCATCACCGCGACCGCCGTCCTCCAGGGCGGCAACGTCGTGCTGACGGTGAACCGCTCGGCGCAGCGCGCGCTGGGAACGCTGCTCGGGGTGGTCGTCGGGGCCGGGCTGCTCCTGCTCGAACCCCCGCTCGCGGCGACGATCCTCCTGGCGGCGGGCTTCATGGGGCTCACCCAGCTGGTCGTGCAGCGCAACTTCTTCTACGGCAGTGTCCTGGTGACCCCGATGGCGCTGCTCGTGGCGCACACCGCCGCACCGTTCCCCGTGGGGGAGCTGGCGCAGGCGCGCATCGTCGACACCGTCATCGGGTCGCTGGCGGGGATGCTGGGCGCGCTGCTGCTGTGGCGGCGGGCGTCGGCCGCGCGCCTGCCCCAGACCATCATCGACGTGCTCGACTCGACCCGCACGGCCGTCCTGGCGGTGCTGGACCCCGAGGTGGAGATCGGCCCCGAACGCCGCTACCGGCTCCGCCGCGACCTGCGCGCCTCCCTCATCAGCCTGCGCGGCGTCTACGACAGCGCCATCGGGGACGTCCCGCGGGCGACCACCACCCAGCCGCTGTGGCCGGTGGTGGTGGCGGCCCAGCGGACGGGCTACCTGGCGTTGTCGGCCCTGGCCCTGGAGAAGCCGCCGCCCGCGTCCCAGATCACCCTGCAACGGCTGGACCTGGCCTTCACCGAGCTGATGTCGGCGATGCGCGAACGCCGGACGCCCCGCCTGGGCGCGCTGCCGCGGCTGGTGGACTACCCGCGGATCAACATGGAGCTGCGGGCCCTGTCGTCGTCGATGCGCACCGCGGTGGCCGAGGACGAACGGGCGGCCGCCCTGGAGCAGGAGCGCCGCGCCCAGCGGGAGCGGTACCGGGCCCGCGACGAGGTCGACGCCGACCTCTGATCCCGCCCGCGACCAGCCTTCTGTGCGGGGGCCGCCCGTGCGCCGGGCGCCCGCTCAGTCGGGGATCAGGGCGAAGGCGCGGACCGGGAAGGTGCCCAGGCCGCGGACCTTGACCGGGACGGCGAAGAAGGTGAAGCCCGCGGCGGGGAGGCGGTCGAGCAGGCACAGGTGCTCGACCACCGGGATGCCCGCCGCCAGGAGCAGGGAGTGCGCCGGGCGGGCGCCGCGGCCGGCCGGGGAGGTGTCGTCGATGTTCACCGAGTCGATGCCCACCAGCGTGGCCCCGGTGTCGGCCAGGGCCCGGGCGCCGCCCTCGGTGAGGTAGGGGTGGTCGGGGGCGCCGTAGGCCTCGGTGCGCCAGTGGCGGTCCCAGCCGGTGCGCAGCAGCACGGCCTTGCCCTCCAGGTCGAGGCCTTTGAACGAGTCGGGGCCGATGGCGCGCTCCTCGGCGCCGACCACGATGCCGGGGACGTTCGCGACCTTCTCCAGCTCCAGGTCGGCGAGGTCGGCGCCGTCGCGGTAGCGGTGGGCCGGCATGTCGAGGTAGGTGCCGGTGTTGGCGACCATGGAGATGCGCCCGATGCGGAACTCGGTGCCCTCGGCGTAGGTGTCGCGGGAGGCGTCGAAGGACAGGTGGTCCTCGATGGTCGGGCCGGGCAGCCCCGGGTAGGTGGTCATGCCCTCGGTGACCTGGTGGCTGACGTCGACCAGCTGCGTCATCGGCTCCGCCCTCTTCTCCGGCTCTCGGGTCTCCCGCGTGCGCGGCCCGGCACCTCCGGTTGCGCTCCCAGAGGTCTAGACCAACACTAGCGTGTGACGCCCGTGTAACGCCGCTGCCCCGGCGCCGTCTGGTGCCCGCCGGTACAGTCGGACCGGCGCCGCCCCCTCCGGTGCCCCCTTCCGCCCTTCGACGAAAGAGAACCGCCGCCGTGTTGCTGTACGGGGCCGCAAAGACGGTCATCGCGCCGGTCACCAGGACGCTGTGGCCGATCAGTGTGGAGGGCCTGCACCACATCCCCGAGCGGGGGCCGGTGATCCTCGCCGCCAACCACCTCTCGCTCTTCGACCCGCTGATCCTCGGGGTCGCGCTGCCCCGGGAGATCATCTTCATCGCCAAGCGGGAGCTGTTCGCGGAGAACACCTTGGCCCGGCGGCTGTTCACGCGTGCGCTGCGCGCGATCGGGCAGCTGCCGGTCGACCGCCGCCCGGGGCAGGGGTCCCAGGACGCGATGGACCACAGCCTCGACGTGCTGGCCCAAGGCGGCGTCTTCGGCATCTTCCCCGAGGGCAGCCGCTCCCCCGACGGCCGCCTGTACCGGGGCCAGACCGGGCTGGCCTGGCTCGCGCTGACGGCCAAGGCACCGGTGATCCCGGTGGCGCTGGCCGGCACCGACCGCATCCGGCCGCGGGGCCGGCGCATCCCGGCGCTGCGGCGCGTGGGCGTGCGCGTGGGGCCGCCCGTCGACCTGTCGGCCTGGGCCGGGGAGTCGGGGAAGGCGCGCTCGCGCCGCGCGGCCACCGACGCGATCATGGCGGCCATCGGAGAGCTGTCCGGCCAGGAGCGGGTGGCGCGCTACGCGTCGTCGGTCAAGGCGGAGCTGGAGCGCGGACGCTAGCGTTCCCGCCCGGCCCGTGACCGCGAATCCGCCGCTTTCTCACGATTCCGCGTACAGGACGGCACCCGGCGGACTACAGTCGATGATCAAGACCGGGCCCCTCACCTCAACCGGTCCTCCCTGACGGTGCCGCCCGCGTGGCGGCCATGAGTCGGACGCGGACGCTCGACAGTGGAGGTGCGGGACGGTGGCACGCCTGAACAGGCTGCGGTTTCCGGTGTTCCCGGGGGGTGGGTCGTTCCGTGTGCACGCGCTGGGGGAACGCCCCGGCGCCGGGGGCCCGATGTGCGGAGGTTCGCTGCTGGCCAACGGGTTCGCGCACCTGGAGCTGAGCACGCTCCAGGGCCGCGTGGACGTCAGCGTGGTCCTGGAGGAGTGGGACGCCGCGCCGCCCGACGCCGAAGGCGCCTCCTGGGAGGAGCACGCATCGGCGCAGGTGTTCCTGCGCGGCTATGTCGTCGTCAGCGGGGGCGTCCCCGGAGCGGCGGTGGGGCTGCGCCTGGCCTGCGGGACCGGCCCCTACCGTGCCGGGGTGCACGCCCGGCGCAGGCACGCCGTCGCCGAGCGCTATGATCTCCTTCTCCGGCGCTACCGCGACCCGCACTCCGAGGCGTTCCGCGCGGCCGAGCAGTGCCTTCGCGGGCAGGAGGAGTTCCTCATCCGGCTCTGGCCTGCCGCCGTCCGCCGTGCTTCCGCAAGCGAACACGAGGTGAGGTACCCCACAGCCGTCTCGGGCTAAGGGATGCCCGCGGCCGGCGTTGGTGGTGGTGTGAGGGGACCGTACCCGCTTTGACGTGCGCGGAGGAGAACCGCGCAACGGAGGCCCCGCCCATTCGGCGGGGAGAGCGGTTGTCTATCTTTGTGGTCGATTTAGTGGGAATTGGCCCCGTGGTTTAATATCAGGTTAGGTTAGCCTTCCCTTAAATCATGACCGACGCGTTCGCCCGTGTCCCTTGACGACGCGGGGGCGTGCCGCACCACGGTCCCCGCACAGTGCCGCCGGAGCCGACGCGACGAATGGAGATGCCAATGACGCGACCACTGCGTGTGGGAATCGTGGGGTCGGGCCCCGCGGGGATCTACGCCGCGGACCTGTTGACCAAGGACGACACCCTCGCAGCGAGCGGGACTCCGGTCAGCATTGACATCCTGGACAAGCTTCCCTCGCCCTACGGCCTGGTGCGCTACGGCGTGGCCCCCGACCACCCGCGGATCAAGCAGATCCAGGGCGCCCTGCACAAGATCCTGGACAAGCCCCAGATCCGCTTCCTCGGCAACGTCGAGTACGGCGTCGACCTCAAGCTCGAGGACCTGCGCCGCCACTACGACGCGGTCATCTTCGCCACCGGCTCCGACCGCGACCGACCCCTGGACATCCCCGGCGCCGGCCTGCCCGGCAGCCACGGCGCGGCCGACTTCGTGTTCTGGTACGACAGCCACCCCGACGTCGCCCCCTCCTGGGCGGTCGAGGGCACGAGCGTCGCGGTGATCGGCGCCGGCAACGTCGCCGTCGACGTCGCGCGGATCCTGGCCAAGGACGCCGACGACCTGCTCGAGACCGACATCACGGACAACGTCCACCAGGGCCTGCGCGCCAAGAACGTCACCGACGTGCACGTCTTCGCCCGCCGTGGGATCGCCCAGGGCAAGTTCACCCCCATGGAGCTGCGCGAGCTCGACAAGCAGCCCGGCGTCGAGGTGATCGTCTACCCCGAGGAGTTCGAGCTGTGCGAGGCCAGCCTCGCCGCGATCGAGGACTCCAACCAGGTCAAGACCAACGTCAAGGTCCTCCAGAACTGGGCGATCCGCGACCCCCGCGGCGAGCCTCGCAGACTGCACCTGCACTTCCTGCACCGCCCCGTCGAGGTCCTCGGCGACGAGCGGGTCGCCGGCCTGCGCACCGAGCGCATGGAGCTGACCGGCGACGGCGGCGTGCGCGGCACCGGGGAGTTCGTCGACCACGAGGTCCAGGCGGTCTACCGGGCCATCGGCTACCTCGGCTCCCCCGTCGCCGACCTGCCCTTCGACGACGAGCGCGGGGTCATCCCCAACGAGGGCGGGCGCGTGCTCGACCTCGACGAGCACCACATCCCGGGCATCTACGCCACCGGGTGGATCAAGCGCGGCCCGGTCGGCCTCATCGGCCACACCAAGGGCGACGCCCTGGAGACCATCACCAACCTCGTGTCCGACCGGGGGTCCTTCACCCCCGCCGCCGAGCCCGCCCCCGAGGCGTTCCTGCGGCTGCTGGCCGAGCGCCGGGTCCCCTACACCACCTGGGAGGGCTGGCAGCGGCTGGAGGCCCACGAGGAGGCCCTCGGCGAGCCCGAGGGGCGCAAGCGCGTCAAGGTCCTCTCCCGCGACGAGATGACCCGCATCGCCCGCGACGCGACCGCCTGAGAGCCGCCGCCCGAGAGGCGCGCGGCTGTGATCCGGGCAACCGCGCGCTCCGCGGTCCCCATTGGGGGACACGGGCCCATCTCGATGGGTTAGAGTCACTGGTGGTCGGTGTGGTAGCAAGTGTCCCCCGGGCCTCACCTATAGCCTTCGCGGAATACCGCGTGCGGTACCCGCTGCGGCGGGTGGATGCACGGACTTGAGAGCCGCGTTGTGCACCGCGCCGAGAGGCGACCGCCACACCGGCCACTCCCAACGTTCCCGCCCCGCGGCCCTGCCCCAGGGACGCGGGGCGGATCTGTCCCATCCGAGCGGAAGGACGATCAGGCGTGGACGAGAGGTGGACTCCGGGACCGGGTGATGACCGTCCGGCACCGCCGGAGAACCCGCGGCCCTACCCGGCGAGCGGCCCCGATCCGCACGACGGAGCGGGCGCACCCGCGGCCCCGGACGGCGCACAGCCGACCCACGGACCTCCTGAGGCAGGCCCGCCCCCGGCGCCCCCGCAAGGGTCGCGCCCCTCCCCCTACACCCTGCCCTCGGCGCTGACCCAGCCCTCGGGCGCGCAGCGGTCGTTCGCCCCCGGCGCCCGGGGAGCCCCCGCCCCCGGGCCCCAGGACCCGGCGCGGCCCGCATCGGGCGGGTACCCGGCATCCGACCTCGGTGGCCCCGGCCCCCGGGACACCGCACGGCCCGCATCGGGCGGCTACCCCGCCCCGGACCTCGGCGGCCGGCCCTCAAGCCCACCCCACGCCGCCCCTACACCCCCCGCCCCGGCCCCCGGCCCCCTCCCCCACGACACCGCGAACTTCGGGTCCGGCGGATACCGCGCCGCCGACCTCGGTGGGCCTGCGCCCCAGAACACCGCGCGCCCCGCATCGGGCGGCTACCCCGCCGCCGACGTGGGCGGCGGCAGCCACCCCTCGCCCGCCGCCCCCGGTCCGCTCCCCCACGAGACCGGCCGGTACGGATCCGGCGGATACCCCGCGGCCGGCCTCGGCGGCCCCACGCCCCAGGAAACCGCGCGGGCCGCATCAGGCGGCTACGCCGCATCCGACCTCGGTGGCGGAGGCCACCCCTCGGCCGCCGCCCCCGGGTCGCGCCCCCACGACGCCACCCGGTACGGATCCGGCGGGTACGCCGCATCCGACGTCGGCGGCCCGGGGCACCCCACTCCCGGTGCCGCCTCCCCCGGCGCCCATGCGCCCTACCCGGCCCCCTCCTCCGGCCACGACGGCGACCCCGAGAGCACCGCCGCCTTCGCCGCGGTCTCCCCGGAGCGCCCCGGAGGCCCAAGCGGCCCAGGCGGCCCGCAGTGGCCCTCCGGCCCTCAGACGCCCTACGGCGCCGCCGCCGGGGCGCCCGATGACGAGCCCGGCGAACCGCGCCGGAAGTCGCGCAAGGGCGTGATCATCGGCGTCACCAGCGCCGTGGTCGTCCTCGCGCTGGTCGGCGGCGGGGTGTCCTGGTACGTGCTGACCATGCCGCAGCCGGAGGAGACCGTCAGCGCCTTCGCCGACGCCTGGAACGAGGAGGACTACGCCGCTATGGCGGCGCTGGCCACCGGCGACGGTGTCGAGGACGCGCTCACCGGCCTCGACACCAACCTCGGCATCGACCAGGCCCGGATCACGGCGGGCGACGTCAGTGCCGACGGCGACACCGCGACCGCCCCCTTCACCGCCGACCTGTCGCTGAGCAACGCGGGCGACTGGAGCTACGAGGGCGAGCTCCCCCTGGTGCGGGTCGACGGCGAATGGCGGGTGGAGTTCTCGCCGGCCGTGATGCACCCCGAGCTCGGCGAGGGCCAGACCCTGACCCGGGTGAACGAATGGGGTGAGCGCGGCGCGATCCTGGCCGCCGACGGCACCCGGCTCGACACCCCAGAGGCCACCGGCTCCGTGGCGATGATCGTCGGCCAGGTCGGCGAGGTCGCCGAGGAGAACCTGGAGGACCTGGGCCCCGCCTACAAGGTGGGCGACCCCACCGGGGTCAGCGGTCTCCAGCGGACCTACGAGGAGCAGCTGGCCGGCTCCGCGACGACCACGATCCGGGTGGCCGAGGCCGGCGCGGAGGAGGCCGCCGCCGAGGACGCCGACCCCGTCATCGTCGGCGAGCTCGGCGGCGCCGACGGCGAGGACATCACCACCAGCATCGACCCCGCGATTCAGGCCGCCGCCGCGCAGGCGATCAGCGGCCAGAGCAAGCCCACGGCCCTGGTGGCCGTGCGCCCCTCCACCGGCGAGGTGCTCGCGGTGGCCAACATGCCGGACGGGTTCAACCGCGCGGTCGAGGGCCAGTACCCGGCGGGGTCGACCTTCAAGATCGTGTCCTACGACGCCCTGCTCAGCAACGGCATGACCATGGACGAGCCCATGGACTGCCCCAAGACCACCGAGGTCGGGGGCTGGGAGTTCAAGAACGCGGGCGACGCCGAGCACGGCGCCCAGACCGTGACCGAGGCGTTCGCGACCTCGTGCAACACCGCGCTGGTGCAGAAGGTCGCCGAGAGGCTCGACTCCGCGGCGCTGGTGGGCGCGGCGGAGCAGTTCGGGTTCAACTCCGAGTTGCAGACGGGCCTTTCGGCGTTCGACCCGGTGTTCCCCACCCCCGACAGCACCACGCTGCTGGCGGCCTCCAGCCTGGGCCAGGGCCAGATGCTGACCTCGCCGCTGCACATGGCGACCGTGCCCGCCGCGGTGGCCGACGGCTCGTGGCGCTCCCCGGTCTTCGTGACCGACCCCGAGGTGACCGACCGGCCGGAGCCCACCCCGATCGCCAACGCCGAGGCCCTGCGCGCAATGACCCGCGCGGTGGTGACCGAGGGGACGGCCGAGAACGTGGGCTTCACCGGTGAGGTGCACGGCAAGACCGGCACGGCGGAGTACGGGACCGCCGAGGAGGACGAGGACCTGCCCGCGCACGCCTGGTTCGTCGGCTACGAGGGCGACATCGCCTTCTCGGTCCTGGTGGAGGACGGCGAGGGCGGCGCCAAGGACGCGGCGCCGCTGGGGAAGGCGTTCCTCGACGCCCTGTGATATCGGGGGCCCGGGCCCTCGGGGCCCGGGTCCGCGGGCGGCGGTCGCCGCCGGTCAGCCGGCGGTGACCGGGGCCACCTCCTCGGGCACTTGGCGGGGTGAGGCGGGTTCCGGGTCGGGGGCGCCGGGGGCGGCGAAGAAGAGCAGCGCCAGCAGGCCGGCGGCCACGACCGCGATGGCCCCGCACACCGCCCACGCCTGCCAGCCGCCTCGCGCACCGCGCGCGAAGGAGGGGTCGTCGGCGCCGAAGGTGGCGAGGTGGCCCGCCAGGGCGGGGTCGTCCTCCCCCAGCCGTTGCTCGATTTCGGCGAGGATCCGCCGTTCGTACTCTCGCAGGGCCATTCGCACCCTCCTCGGCCGTGGTTCCGCACGCACACGGCGTGTGCGTCAAGTGTGCCCGTCCGCCGGGTGTTCTATACGTGCCGAACCGATCGCGCCATGGGGACCTGCGCGTCCGGACCTGGCTCCGGGGTGTGGTTCTGCTTACCTTTCCCGCCGTGAGCGGCCCCGGGAGCCGATGCTTCGGACGCGGTGACCCGCCATGTCGGGCATTCCCGGCGGCGCCCTATCACCATTAACGATATTGACTACCTGTTTAGTCGGAAATAGTTTCTCGGTGTGACCCTCCACGCCCAGCCGCCGTCCGCCCCCGGGACCCGCCATCCGGTCATCGCGATCATCGGAGCAGGGCCGCGCGGCACCTCCCTGCTCGAGCGCCTCATCGCCAACGCCCCGCACATCCTCCCCGGATCGGGCGCGGACGTGCACCTCATCGACCCCTACCCGCCCGGCGGCGGGCGCATCTGGCGCCACCGCCAGTCGCCGCTGCTGTGGATGAACACCACCGCGGCCGACTGCACGATGTTCACCGACTCCACCGTCGCCTGCGAGGGGCCCCTCGTCCCGGGCCCCACCCTGGACGCCTGGGCGCGCGACGCCGCCGCCGGGCGGCTGGCGCTGCCGCCCGGGTTCCGCCCGCACCCGGCGACCCTGGCCGAGGCCGCCCGCATGCACCCCGGGTGGTTCGCCACACGGCGGCTCCAGAGCGACTACCTGGGCTGGGTGTACCACCACGTCGCCGCCCAGGCGCCGCCCGGCTTCCGCGTCCACACCCACGCGACCACGGCCACCGACGTCCGCGACCTGCCCGATGGGCGCCAGCGCGTGCTGCTCGCCGACGGCGCCCCGATCGACGCCGACGTGGTGCTCTTCGCCCAGGGCAACATCGCCGTCCGGCCCGACCCGGCCGAGGAGCGGCTGGCCGCCTACGCCCAGGCCCACGGCCTGGCCTACGTGCCCACGGCCTCCACGGCCGACATCGGGCTGGACGCGGTCCGGCCCGGCGAGCCGGTGATCGTCCGCGGCCTGGGGCTCGCCTTCATCGACGCCATGGTGCTGCTCACCTCCGGGCGCGGCGGGCGGTTCGAGCGCGGTGCCGACGGCGAGCTGCGCTACCTCGCCTCAGGCGAGGAGCCCGTGATCCACGCGGGGTCGCGGCGCGGCGTGCCCTACCACTCCAAGATCCACTACGCGCCGCCCGGCGAGCGCCCGGCGCTGCCCCGCCACTTCCACGCCGAGGCGGTGGCCGCGCTCGGCGACCGCCCGCTCGACCTCGCCGAGGACCTGCGCCCGCTGATCCTGCGCGAACTCGCCGACGCCTCCTACCGCGAGCTCGCGGCCTCGCACCCCGAGCGGCTGGCGATGGCCCCCGGACGGTTCCTCGCCGAGCTGGACGCCGTCGACTGGGCGGGCCCCGGCATCAAGGCGCTCATCGCCGAGGCGGTCCCCGACGACGCCGACCGCTTCGACGCCGACCGCCTGGACCGCCCGCTGGCCGGCCGGCGCTTCGCCGACACCGGGGCGCTCCAGACGTGGATGCACGGCTACATCGACGCCGACCTGCGGCGCCGCCGCGACCCGCGCTACAGCGGCGACCTCGCCGTCTTCCACGCCCTGCTGTCGGTGTTCGGGGTGCTGGCCGAGCTCATGGCGGCCGGGCGGATCGCGCCGGGGTCGGAGAAGCGGGACTTCCCCGAGTTCCTCGGCTTCTTCAGCTACCTCGCGAGCGGCCCGCCGGGGCCGCGCCTGGAGGAGCTGCTGGCGCTGGCGCGCGCGGGCGTGGTGCGGTTCCTGGGCGCCGACACCGAGGTGGAGGCGCGCGACGGCGGGTTCCGCGCGTCCTCGCCCTCTGTCCCGGGCGAGGTGCGGGCGCGGGCGCTGATCGACGCCCGGCTGCCGCACCGCTCCCTGGGCCGCACGGCCGACCCGCTGCTGGCCCGGCTGGCGGGGCGCGGTGAGATCACCGAGCGGACCCGGACCGACCCCGCGACCGGCACCGCCCATCCGACCGGCCTCATCGACGCCGACCCCGCCGACCAGCGGCTGCGTCGCGCCGACGGCGGCGTCCACGCGGCACGGTTCGGGGCGGGGATCATGGTCGCGGGCGGGGCGGGGTCGGGCGGCTTCTCCCGGCCGCGGACCAACGCGGGCTTCTTCCGGCAGAACGACGCGATCGCCCGCGCGGCCCTGCGGCAGGCGGGCGGCGCGTAGCCCGCGGGCGGGGCCGTTCCGCCGCCGGGACGGCGGCGGAACGGCGCGGGCGTGCCCGGGTCGGCGGGCCTCAGGCGGCCCCGGGGTCCGCGGTTCCGCGGCGGGCACCTCCGCCGGCGCCCACCGGGGGCAGCCCGAGGTTCTCGCGCAGGGTGGAGCCGGTGTACTCGGTGCGGAAGACGCCCCGCTCCTGGAGCACGGGGACGACGCGGTCGACGAAGTCGTCGAGCCCGTGCGGGGTGATGTGGGGGACGAGGACGAAGCCGTCGCAGGCGCCGGTCCGGACGTGCTCGTCGAGCCCCTCCGCGACCTGCTCGGGGGTGCCGACGAAGGTCTGGCGGGCGGTGGTCTCGACGATCAGGTCGCGGATGCTCAGGTTCCGCGCTTCGGCCAGCTCCCGCCATTCCCGGGCCAGGCCGAGGGGGTCCTTGGTGTGGCGGACCCGGCCGCGCGTGATGGAGATGTTGTCGGGGTCGGGGTCGACATCGGGCAGCGGGCCCTCGGGGTCGTAGGCGGACAGGTCGCGGCCCCACACCTGCTCCAGGAAGCGCAGGGCGGTCTGCCCGCTGACCTGCTGGTAGCGGATGGCGAGGGCGCGTTCGCGGGCCTCGGCCTCGGTGTCGCCGATGACGAAGGTGACCGCGGGCATGATGAGCAGGTCGTCGGGGCTGCGGCCGTGGGCCGCCAGGCGCGATTTCACGTCGGTGTAGAAGGCGCGGCCCGCCTCGAGCCCGCCGTGCCGGGAGAAGATGACGTCGGCGTCGGAGGCGGCGAAGTCGCGGCCGTCGGCGGAGTCGCCCGCCTGGATGATCACCGGGTGGCCCTGCGGCGAGCGGGGGACGGTGGACTCCCCCGCGAAGTCGAAGAACCGGTCCTTGCGGGCGATGCGGCCGATGCCCTCGTCGCGGGCGAACACCCCGGCCTCGCGGTCGCCGGCCAGCGCGTCGGCGTCCCAGCCGTCCCACAGCTCGCGCGCGGCGGCCACGAAGGCGGCGGCCCGCTCGTAACGGTCGGCGTGGTCGAGGTAGCCGCCGCGGCGGAAGTTCTCCCCGGTGAAGGCGTCCGGGGAGGTGACGGCGTTCCAGGCGGCGCGGCCCCCGCTGAGGTGGTCCAGGGTGGCGAGCTGGCGGGCCAGTTCGTAGGGCTCGTTGAAGGTGGTGCTGAGCGTGCCGGCCAGGCCCAGATGGGTGGTGACCGACGCGAGCCCGGCGAGGACGGCGAGGGTGTCGGGGCGCCCCACGACGTCCAGGTCGTGGATGAGCCCCTGGTGCTCGCGCAGCCGGAGCCCTTCGGCGAGGAAGAAGAAGTCCAGCAGGCCCCGCTCGGCGGTGCGGGCGAGGTGGGTGAAGGAGGCGAAGTCGATCTGGCTGCCGGCCGCGGGGTCGCTCCACACGGTGGTGTTATTGACGCCGGGGAAGTGCGCGGCCAGGCGGATCTGCTTTGGGGGCGCTGCGGTCATGGTCGGGCGGTCTCCTGTTCGGTGCCGGTGGTGACCGGGGCGGCGGGGCCGCGGCCGGGCGGTGCAGCGGGGGCGGGCGGCGGGCTGACGCCGAGGGAGAGTCCCAGTTCGGCGCGGTGGGCGCACGGCTCGCCGGAGTGGGCGGACGGCGGCAGCGGGTCGGGGCACAGCCATCCCGCGGCGCGCGCGGCGAAGGCGACGCAGGCGGCGGCGAGGGCCGCCGTGGACGGCTCGGCCGCGCGGGTCATGTCGCCGCGTAGTGGCCGGCGGGGCGCGACAGGCCGAAATGGCCGCGCAGGGTGTCGGCGGTATAGGCGTCGCGGAACAGCCCGTGGCCGCGCAGGAGCGGGACGACGTGGTCGACGAAGGCGGTGAGGTCCGCGGGCAGGACCGCCGGGTGGACGGTGAAGCCGTCGGCGGCCCCCTGCGCGGCCCACTGGGCGAGGGCGTCGGCGAGGTCGGCGGGGGTTCCGGTGAAGTCCAGGCCGGGGGCGGGCCCGGGGCCGCCGGCGAGGGCGTCGAGGCGGTCGCGCCGCGCACGGGCAGCGGCGGCGTCGGTGTCGAGGAGCACGGAGACGTCGGCGAGGACGGCGACGTCGTCGGGCGAGCGCCCGGCCTGGCGGACCTCGGCGCGGATGCGGGCGCGGGCGATGGCGGCGGAGCCGGGGTCGGGGCGGGCGATGAGGACGGCGTCGGCGTGGGCGGCGGCGGTGGCCAGGGCGGTGTCGTCGTCGGCGCGGACCACGACCAGGGGGTGGCCCTGGGGCGGGCGCGGGGTGATGGAGGGGCCCTTGACCGACCAGCCGGGGCCGGTGAAGTCGACGTAGTGGAGGCGGTCGCGGTCGACGAAGCGGCCGGTGGCGGTGTCGCGGATCTCGGCGTCGTCGTCCCAGCTGTCCCAGAGCCGGGCCACGACGTCGGCGACCGCGGCGGCCTCGTCCCAGAGCACGGCGGCGGGGGCGGCGGGGCGGCGGCCGATGTGGCGCGCCTCGGCCTCGGTGGCCGAGACCTGCACGCGCCAGCCCGCCCGGCCCAGGCTGGCGAAGTCGAGGGTCGCGACGGCCTTGGAGACATGGAAGGGCTCGGTGTGGGTGGTGGTCACGGTCGGGACGAGGCCGATCCGGGAGGTCAGCGGGGCGAGGGCGGTGAGCGTGAGCAGGGCGTCGAGGCGTCCGCGGACCCGGTCGGCGCGCCCGTCCTGGAGGGCGAGGGAGTCGTCGAGGGTGACGAAGTCGAGCGCGCCGCGCTCGGCCTCGCGCGCGGCGTCGGCGTAGTGGGCGGCGGTGAACAGGTCGGCGGGGCGCGCGGGGGCGACGCGCCAGGCGGCCGGATGCGCCCC
Organism: Nocardiopsis sediminis; assembly: GCF_042650565.1. NCBI lineage: Bacteria > Bacillati > Actinomycetota > Actinomycetes > Streptosporangiales > Nocardiopsidaceae > Nocardiopsis > Nocardiopsis sediminis. The sequence continues at coordinate 33,263 of NZ_JBHSBH010000008.1, read as the reverse complement.
GGCTCCGTCGATGGCGGCGCCGATGTGCAGGGGCGCCGGCGGGGATGGCGGGGTTGCGGGCACGGTTCCTCTTCCCTCGGCCGCCTCGCCGAGCCGCGGGCGGCCGTGTCGTCACGGGGGGTGGGTGTCCAGAGGCTTTAACCTACTAAACCGATCTGGATTACCAATATTCCCGTGACGGCGGCATTCCGTCGCCCTGCCCGGAGTCGCCCGCGCCGCCCCTCGGCGGCCGCCCCGCCCCGCTACACCGGGGTGCCCTCCACCGCCTTCTCCGCCTTCCCGGGCTCGCGGTCGCGGCGCAGGAACGAGCGCACGATCGGCACGACGATGACGACCGCCAGGAGCAGGAACAGGGTCCCCGAGATCGGGCGGGTCAGGAAGCCCGTCGGGTCGCCGTCGAAGACGAGCAGCGACCGCCGCAGGGAGCTCTCCAGCAGCGAGCCCAGGACGAAGGCGAGCACCAGCGGGCCCGGCTCGAAGCCGAACTTCTTCATCAGGTAGCCGAGCAGGCCGAACACGATCACCAGGGCGATGTCGAAGACGTTGTTGCGGACCGTGTAGACGCCCACCAGGGTGATCAGCACCGTGATCGGCGCGAGGATCGCCGGCCGCACGCGCAGGATCTTCACGAACAGCCCCACCAGGGGGATGCTCATGATCAGCAGCAGGATGTTGCCGATGTACATCGAGTTGATGACGCCCCAGAACAGCTCCGGCTCCTGGGAGACCAGCTGCGGGCCCGGTGCCACGCCCTGGATGAGCAGGGCGCCGAAGATCATCGCCATGGTGGCGTTGGCGGGGATGCCGAGCGTGAGGAGCGGGATGAACGACGAGGTCGCGGCGGCGTTGTTGGCCGTCTCGGGCGCGGCCACGCCCTCGATCGCCCCGCGGCCGAACCGCTCCGGCGTGCGGGAGCGGCGCTTCTCCAGGGCGTAGGCGGCCAGCGACGACAGCGTGGCGCCGCCGCCGGGCAGGATGCCCAGCACGAAGCCCAGCACCGATCCCCGGCCGATCGCCCCGGCCGACTGCCGCAGGTCGGCGCGCGAGGGCCAGGTGTTGGCGACCTCGGCGGGCGCGTGCGCCGCCCGGTGCCGTTCCTCCAGGTTGTGCAGGATCTCGCCGATGCCGAAGATGCCCATGGCGATCGGCACGAAGTCGATCCCGTCGGCCAGGGACAGCGACTCGAAGGTGAAGCGCTCGGCCCCGGAGAAGGTGTCGCGGCCCACCGTCGCCAGGAGCAGCCCCAGGCAGGCCGCGATGATCGCCTTGACGCGCCCGCCGTTGCCCACCGTCGCTACCAGCAGGATGCCGAGCAGGGCCAGGGCGGTGTACTCGGCGGGGCCGAAGTCCAGGGCGAAGCCCGCGATGATGGGCGCCAGCAGCGACAGCGCCACGATCGACAGGGTCCCGCCCACGAAGGAGCCGATCGCCGCGATCCCCAGCGCCGTCCCGGCCCGCCCCTGGCGGGCCAGCGCGTGGCCGTCGAAGACCGTCACCACCGACGACGCCTCACCGGGCAGGCGCAGCAGGACCGAGGTGATCGTGCCCCCGTACTGGGCGCCGTAGAAGATGCCCGCGAGCATGATGATCGCCGTCACGGGCTCGATCCCGAAGGTGATCGGGAGCAGGATCGCGATCGTGGCCGCCGGGCCGAGGCCGGGCAGCACCCCGACCAGCATGCCGATGACCACGCCGATCAGGCAGTAGAGCAGGTTGGTGGGTTCGAGGACGACACCGAACCCGTCCACCATGGAGGCCAGGGAGTCCATCGTCAGCTTCCTAGAAGAGGTGGGGGATCGGCACGGCCAGCAGGCCCACGAAGATCACGTAGAAGGCGACCACGATGAGAACGGACGTCACCGCCGACAGCCGCCAGGACTCGCCGCCGAGGAAGCGCAGCCACACGAAGGCCAGCAGGGCCGAGGGGATCTCGAACCCGATCACGCCGATCACGGCGACGAAGCCGGCCATGGTGGCCAGCCCCGCCAGGACCTTCCACGACGCCGCCGAGAACGCCTCGGTGTCGCGGGTGCGTCCCGCCATGAGCAGCAGGACCACCCCCAGGCCGGCCATCGCACAGCTCACCAGCAGGGGCCAGGTGCCGGCCGCGGGCCGGGCGGGCGCGCCCGCGCCCAGGGCCAGCGAGCCCGCGATCCCGGCGGCGCCCAGGGCGACGACCGCGATCCCGACCCCGATGTTGGCCACCGGGCCGAGCGGCCCGGGCGTCTCCGGGGCGTCCTCGCCGGGGACCGAAGGGGCGCCGACGGTGCCCGCCGGTTCGCCGGGCGCGGCGGGCCGTCCCGCTGCGGGCCCTTCCTCGGGCTCGGGCGCCCCGGGCGGGGAGGCGGCCTGTGCGCCCCCGTCCGCGCGCTTGATCCAGGAGGCCCTCACTGGTCCTCGCCCAGCTCGATGCCGTACTCCTCGACCATGGCGGCGTAGTCCTCCCGGTAGCCGTCCCATTCCTGGACGAGCTGGTCGGGTTCGACCTCGTGGGCGGTGAACAGGTTGTCCTCGTTGAACGCCTGGTACTCCTCGGTCGCGAACGCCGTGCCGAACGCGTCCCGCAGGCTGGTGAGGACCTCGTCGGGGGTGTCCTTGGGCGCCGCGACCGCCCGGTACTGGGAGACGCGCACCTCGTACCCGGACTCGACCGCGGTGGGGACGTCGGGCATGTGCTCGCTGCGCTCGTCGGCGAACGTGGCCAGCGGGATCAGCTCACCCGCTTCGACCTGCTCCTTCGCCTCGCCGAGCTGGACGGCGGCCACGTCGACCTGCCCGCCCAGGACCGCCGTCAGCGTGGGCGCCCCGCCGTCGAAGGGGACGTGGGTCGACGAGATCTCGGCCTGCTGGAAGAGCAGCTCCTGGGCCAGCTGGCTGCCGGTGCCCACGCCGGTGCTGCCGAACGTCAGGTCCTCACCCTGGTCGACGAGGTCCTCGAGGGTGTCGATGTCGGACGAGGCCGGCACGACGAGCACGTAGTCGTCGCGGGAGATCCCGGTGATGACCTCGAAGTCGCCGACGCTCACGGCCTCTTCCTCCGACACCGCCAGGGGGGTGATCGAGGTCAGCGAGGCGTTGAGGATGAGCAGGTTGTGGCCGTCGGGCTCCTGGCCCGCGACCTCGTTGGCCGCCAGCGCACCGTTGGCGCCGGGCGTGTTCACCACGGGCACGGCCACGCCGAGTTCGTCGTCGGCCCCTTCGGCCAGGGCGCGGGCGATCAGGTCCGTGCTCCCGCCGGGATCGGCCCCCACGACGATGGTGACCGGTCCGCTGGGGAAGTCGCCGGAGCCGCCGCCGGACAGGTTGCCGCCGCAGCCAGTGGCGGCCACGACCACCACCGCCGCCGCCAGGGCGGGCACCGCTCGCGCGGGTCCAGGGTGTCGCCTGTTCGGCAGTCCGGTCATGGGGTCCTCCTCGTGTTCTCGCACCCGCCGCCGCATGCGATGTGAAGCCGGTCACCGGGGTGGGTGAGTGGCAGCATAGGAGGATTGATCCATGCATGTCCAAGTCGAAATAGGCATAAACCGATACCTTCTACGTATCGGCTGCTCCGCGGCGTCCGGGGCCCGGACCGTCAGCGCGCCGCGGGCACGTGCCCGCGGGCGACCTCATAGGCGCCGTACTCGGTGACCAGGGCGGACACCAGGCGGGCGGGGACCACCTCGAACGCCGGGTTGTAGGCGCGGCTGGCCCGCGGTGTGATCCGGTGGCCGCCCCCGCTCAGCACCTCCTCCTCCGGGCGCAGATCGAGTGCGATCGCGGCGCCGTTCGGCGTCCCCGCGTCGACGGCGCCGGCGGGCGCTGCCACCACGAACGGGGCGCCGGCGTCGGCGCAGGCGAGCGCGATGGCGAGGGTGCCGGCCCCGGCCGCGACGTCGCCGTTGGCGGCGATCCGGTCGGCGCCGACGACGGCGGCGTCCACCAGCCCGGTGGCGATCACCGAGGCGGCGGCGCCATCGGGCTGCACGGCGTGCGCGATGCCCGCACGGGCGAGCTCCCAGGCGGTCATGCGCGAGCCCTGGAGCAGCGGGCGGGTCTCGTCGACGTGCACGAGCGCCAGGAGGCCGCGGTCGTTCAGCTCGCGGATCACGCCGAGGGCGGTCCCGCGGCCCGCGGTGGCGGGCGGCCCGACACCGCCGTGGGTGAGCACGCGCAGGCGGGAGCGGCCCGCCAGGAGGTGCCCGGACAGATGGTCGGCGCCGTTGGCGCCGATCGCGTCCTCGGCGGCGGCCTGCTCGGCGGCGATGGCGTCGGCGGCGCGCACGACGGCGTCGGCACCGGCGGGGATGAGCGACCGCACCCGGTCGACGCTCCAGCGAAGGTCGACGGCCACCGGCCCGGCGGAGCGGATCCTGTCGACGGCGGCGTCCAGCCCGCTGCCGCCCCACCCCTCGCGCTCGGCCTGGAGCAGGGCGACCGCCACCCCGTATGCGCCCGCGATGGCCAGTACAGGGGCGCCGCTGATCACCGCGCGGTCGATGGCCCCGATCAGGCCGTCGACCGTGGTGATCTCCAGGAACACGCGCTCGGTGGGCAGCCGTGTCTGGTCCAGCACCCGAAGCGCCGATCCGCACCAGGAGAGGGCGGGCATGTCATCGCGCATCCGCAAACGGTAGCGGGGTCGCACACCGCCCGGACATGGGCCCGGCCGCCACCGCGTCGTGGCCCCACGCCGCGCAGCCGCGGCCCCTGCGGCACCCGGCCGGGGCGCCGACGCGCGCCGAGTCCCGCCCGCGCACTCGGCGACACCGCATCCCCGTCGGCCGCGGCCGGCGAGGTGCCTCTCCCCGGCTGCGAGTGGCGCCGCCCGGTCGGGCGGCGGCGGTGATCACACCGCGGAGCAGGGGTATTGTCCACTTAATCGGTATGTTTTACTGATTTGGTTCTGATTCGACCAGTACAGGAGGTGTGCCCGTGGGTATCGGAGATCCCGCGGACGGCGCCACGGAGGCGGGCCGTGCGGGGCCGCTGCTGCGGCTGGAGGGGGTGGCCATCGGCTACCGCCAGCCCGGCGGCTACGTACCGGCCGTCGAGGGCGCCGCCTTCGAGGTGCAGCGGGGCGAGACGACCATGCTGCTCGGGCCCTCCGGGTGCGGGAAGTCCACGCTGCTCAAGGCGGTGGCGGGGTTCCTCCGCCCCGACGCCGGGCGGATCACGTTCGACGGGCGCACCGACCTGGCGCCCGGCCCCGACCGGGCCGTCGTCTTCCAGGAGCTCGACCAGCTCTTCCCCTGGTGCACCGTGCTGGGCAACGTGGCCTACGCGCTGCGCGCCACCGGGACCCCGCGCGCCGAGGCGCACGAGCGGGCCCGGGAGCACGTGGAGCTGATGGGACTGGGCCACGCGCTGGACCGCTACCCCCACCAGCTCTCCGGCGGCATGAAGCAGCGGGTCGCCATCGCGCGGGCGTTCGCCCTCTCCCCGCTCATGCTGCTGATGGACGAGCCCTTCGGGTCGCTGGACGCCCAGACGCGGGACCGGCTCCAGCAGGAGCTGGCCGAACGGGCGCGCCGCACCGACGTCACCATCCTGTTCGTCACCCACAGCATCGACGAGGCCGTCCTGCTCGGCGACCGCGTGGTGGTGCTGGGCGGACGCCCGTCGCACGTCCGCGACATCGTCGGCGTCGCCGGGGTCGAGCGCCCCGACAGCGAGGAGTTCATCGAGGCCCGGCGGCGCCTGCGCGCGCTGCTGGCCTCCGACGGCGAAGAGGAGCCGCGCCATGCCGTCGCCGACTGAGACCGCCGCCTCCGGGACCGCGTCCGCCGCTCCCGAGCCGGCCGCCCCCTCCGGACGGGCCCCCCGCCGCGTCCGCACCGACCGCCCGGGACCCTGGTCGCGCCTGCCCACGTGGCTGCGCCGCTCCCTGCTGCTGGTGGCGCTCATCGCCGCCTGGCAGGGCTACGTGAGCGCGGCGGGCGTCAGCCCGCTGGTGTTCGCCGGCCCTGTGGACGTCGCGCAGGCCTTCGCCGACGGCTGGACCAGCGGGGCGCTCGTCGGCCCCACCCTGACCACCCTGCGGCTGCTGGGCCTGGGCATGGCGATCGGGATGGCGCTGGCGCTGCTGCTCACCGCGCTGGCGGTCGGCACCCGCTTCGGCGACGACCTGCTCTCCCTGCTCACCGCCATGATCAACCCACTGCCGTCGGTGGCCGTGCTGCCGTTGGCCATGCTCTGGTTCGGCCTCAACGAGACCGCCCTGGTGTTCGTCGTGGCCAACGCGGTGCTGTGGCCCATGGCGGTCAACGTCGGCACCGGCTTCCGGACGGTGCCCGCCACCACGCTCATGGTCGGCCGGAGCCTGGGCCTGCGCGGCTGGCGCCTCATCCGCGACGTCCGGCTGCCCGCCGCACTGCCGCACACCATCGCCGGGGTCAAGACCGGCTGGGCCTTCGGCTGGCGCACGATCATCGCCGCCGAGCTCGTCTTCGGCGTGGCTGGGGCGCAGGGCGGGCTGGGCTTCTTCATCAACGAGGCCCGCTACTACCTGAACATCCCCGACGTCTTCGCCGGCCTGGTGACGATCGCCCTGATCGGCATCGTGCTGGACCTGCTGTTCACCCTGCTCGAACGGCGCACGGTCGTGCGCTGGGGCATGAAAGAAGGAGCGACCATATGAGTCCGACGATCACCGGCCCCGGGCGGCGGGACGTACTGCGGGGCGGGCTGGGGCTGCTGGCCGGTGCGGCGGTGATCGGGCCCCTCGCCGCGTGCTCGGGCGGGGAGGGGGCGGCCGGGGCGACCGGCGAGGTGGCCATCGCCAGCGGGCACGGCATCAGCTTCGCCCCGCTCACCATCATCGAGGCGCAGGGCTGGCTCGACGAGGACCTGCCCGAGCACACCGTGAGCTGGCAGATCCTCAGCGGCGGGTCGGCCAGCCGCGACGGCCTGCTCGGCGGCAGCCTCCAAGGGGGCACCAGCGGCCTGGCCCCCTTCCTCCTGGGCTGGGACACCGGCGTGCCGTGGCGGATCGTCACGGGGCTCAACAACATGCCGCTGTGGATGGTCGCGATCGATGAGCGCATCCAGAGCCTCGCCGACATCACCGACGAGGACCGGATCTCCTCGCCGCAGCCCGGGTCCATCCAGTCCATGGTGCTGGCCCGCGCCGCACAGGAGGAGTTCGGCGACGCCGACCGCTTCACCGCCAACCTGGTGGCCATGCCGCACCCCGATGCGCTCCAGGCGCTGATCAGCGGGCAGATCGCCGCGGCCGTCACCTCCCCGCCGTTCCAGTACCAGGCCGAGGAGGAGGGCGCGCGGGTCCTGCTGGACAGCTACGAGGTGTTCGGCGGCGCGCACGGCTTCAACGTGGTGGTGGCACTGGAGGACTACGCCGAGCAGAACCCCGACGTGATCGAGGCGATCCACGCCAATGTCGCCCGGGCCAACGAGCTGATCGCCGACGACCCCGGCGAGGCCGCCCGCATCCTGTCGGAGGCCGAGGACGGCGAGATCAGCCCGGAGCAGTACGAGGACTACCTCACCCGCGACGGCATCGAGTTCACCACGACCCCTCAGGGGCTGGAGAACCTGGGCGCCTTCATGGCCGAGATCGGGGAGGTCGACGCCGGGCCGGAGAACTGGCGCGACCTCGTCTTCGACACGGTCGCCGAGGAATCGGGCAGCTAGCCGGATCCCGGGGGTCCGGGCGCCGGCCCGGCCGTTGTTCCGGCGCTCCCGGGGGTTGCGGCCGCGCCGGAACCCCCGGGACCCCGGCCCGGCACCGCCGCGGCGGCCCGTGCGGGCCGCCGCGTCACATTCGCCGCGGATTAATCCTACTAAATAGGTAGACTTAATTGAGTTTATCTCGCATGATAAGACCATGCTCACCCGACGTAGCGAACACACGGCCACTCGCCACCTCGCGGTGATTCCGCCGCTCCATACGGCCGCCGGAACCACCGCCGACCTCCCCCTTGCCGACCTTCCGCTCTCGGACGAATCCGAGACGCTCCTCGGCGTCGTCCCGCTGGAGGACGACGGAAAGCTGATGATCGTGGTCGGACGCGTCGTGGACGCCGACGGCGCCCCGATCCCGGGAACCGCGCCGCCGCTCCACGAGGACGACCCGGAGGACGACCTCGTCGTCGACCGCGCCACCTGGCGCGTCACGGTCCAGGGCGTGCGCATCGACATGACCTACCAGGAGTTCCGGCTGCTCGACCGGCTGGCCTCGAACCCGGGCCGGGTGTTCACCCGGACCGAACTACTGGAGAGCGTGTGGGGGGCCGCCGGCGACCTCCAGACCCGTACGATCGACGTGCACATCCACCGCCTCCGCCGCAAGCTCGGTCCCCTGCGCGACCGCCTCACCACGGTCCGCCGGGTGGGCTACGTCTACCAGCGCATCTGAGGCTCGCACCGAGGCACGGCGGAGGGCCCGGCCAGGGGGTCGCACCCGTGGCCGGGCCGTTGTTCTCCGCACCCCGCCGGACGGCGGCCGAGGGGCCTCACCTGGCATCTCCGGCCCGCCGCGGCCACCACCGGGCTTGACAGGCGTGTGGGGTGGATCTCATAGTGGAATCCATTCCATTCACTCTGCGGCGCCGATCACCCCTCGCTCGAAATGGAATCGATTCCACAGATCGACCTCTCGATCCGCACGTCCCGTGGCCGGCGCCCGCCACACCGGAGGTGGTCCCGACCGTGTCCCCCATTGACCCGCGGCTCCCTGGAAGCCCGCCATTCTCCCTGCTCACGCACCTTGCAGGAGACGAGGAGCAGGCCGCCCTCTTCTCGGCGGGGAGCTGCATCGACGGCTGGCTCGCGACGGAGCGGGCGCTCGCCCTCGCCCAGGCCCGGCACGGCGTCATCTCGGCGTCCGACGCCGCGGCCATCGTCGCGGCCGCCCACCCGGAGGCGATCGACGCCGACGCGCTCTGGGCCACCGCGCGCAACGTCGGCTACCCGATCCTGGGCCTGGTGCGCCAGGTGGCGGCGGCGCTGCCCGACGGGCCCAACGGCCGCGTCCACTACGGGGCCACCACCCAGGACATCATGGACACCGGGCTGGCCCTCCAGCTGTCGCGCTCACTGGCCGCGCTCGACCGCCGGCTCGCCCGCCTCGGCGACGCCCTGGCCGCGCGGGCCGAGGAGCACGCCGCCACCGTGATGGCCGGGCGCACCCACGGCCAGCAGGCCGTCCCCACCACCTTCGGCGCCACGCTGGGCACCCTCCTGGCCCAGCTCGCCCGCCACCGCGAGCGCCTGGCCCAGGCCCACCCGCGCATCGCCGTCGTCTCCCTCTTCGGCGCCGCGGGGACCGCCGCTGCGCTCGGCCCGAAATCGGCCCAGGTCAGGGCGGAGATGGCGGATATCCTCGGGCTGCGCCCCGCCGACGTCCCCTGGCACGTCGACCGCGACGGCGTCGCCGAGTTCGGCTGGCTGTGCGCGACCATCACGGCCGCCTGCGCCAAGTTCGCCCGCAACATCGCCGACCTGTCCCGCACTGAGATCGGCGAGGTGTCCGAGCCCTACTCCGCCCACCGGGGCGCCTCCTCCACGATGCCGCAGAAGGTGAACCCGATCTCCTCGGAGGTGATCATCGGACTGTCCGGAACCGCAGGTGCCCTCGCCTCGTCGCTGGCCCGGCTCCAGGAGGCCGGGCACGAGCGCGCGGCCGGCGAGTGGCAGATCGAATGGCAGGTCGTCCCCCAGCTCGCCGTGCTGGCCGGCAGCGCGCTCGCCGAGGCCGCGGTGGTTGCCGAGGGCATGCGCGTCGACACCGCGCGCATGCGGGCCAACCTCGGCCTCGACGGCGGCCTGGTCATGGCGGAGGCGCAGATGATCCAGCTCGCCGCCGCCCTCGGCCGCGAGGACGCCCACGACCTCGTCTACGAGGCCGCCGTTCGCGCCCGCCGCGACGGCACGGGGCTGGCCGGCGCCCTGCGCACCGTCGCCGCCGAGCAGGGCCGGGCGGAGCTGCTGCCCGAGCCGCTGGTGGGCCCCGACGACTACCTCGGCGAGGCCGCGGCGGTCGCCCGCAACGCCGTCAAGGCCTGGGAGGCGGCGCCGGCCCTGCCCGCCGCGGCGGGCGGCGCCCCGCGCATCGCGGAGCTGGCGTCATGAGCGCCCCGGCCACCGCGACCGCCCCGGAGGCGCCCGCCGAGAGCCGCTTCGACGTCGTCCGCGCCAGGGTCGGCCGCTACGCGGTCCTCCCCCTCATGGCGCTGGCCCTGCTGGCCCCCACGGGCCTGCCCGCCGACCAGCGCGCCATGCTCGCCGTTCTGGCGTTCGTCGTGCTGCTGTGGATCACCGAGACCATCCCCATCGCGGCCACCGCCCTGATCGGCGTCGCCCTGCTGGTGCTGCTCGGGGTCGGGACCCCCGACGAGGTGTTCGCCGCGTTCGGCTCCAACACCGTCTTCCTGGTGATCGGGGCGTTCATGCTGGCGCGGGCGATGAGCGCGCACGGGCTGGACCGGCGCTTCGCGCTGCGCGTGCTCTCGCTGCCGGGCGTGGGCGACAGCACCTACCGCACGGCACTGGCCTTCGGCGTCGTGGCCACGCTGCTGTCGGTACTGGTGTCGTCGTCGGCGACCGCGGCGATGCTGCTGCCGATCGGCGTGGGGGTGGTGCGCACCGTCGGCGACCTGATCGAGGAGCGCACCCCCGGTGTCTCCGGCCACCGCACGCGCTTCTCCTGCATGCTGATGCTGGCCATCGCCTACGGCGCGGGCGTGGGGTCGGTGCTGACGCCCATCACCGGGATCGCCAATGTCATCGGCCGCGGGACCATCGAGGAGATGACCGGCCACCGCGTCGAGCTCTTCGACTGGCTGTCGATGTCGGCGCCCTACGTCCTGGTCCTCGGGGCGGTGATGTGGGGCGCGCTGGTCCTGGTCAACCGGCCCGAGACCCGGCGCATCCCCGGCGGCCAGGAGCGCTTCCGCGCCGAATACGCCGCGCTGGGCCCCACCGGCGGGGCCGAACGGGCCGTGATCGCGGTCTTCGCGGTCACGGTGGCGCTGTGGATCCTGCCGTCGCTGGTCACCACGGCCGACCTCACCTCCCCGGCGCTGCTGGCGTTCACCGAGCGCCTGAGCGAGGGGGCTGTTGTGGTCGCAGCGGCCGGCCTGCTGTTCTTCCTGCCCGACGGGCGCGGGGGCCGGGTCCTGACCTGGCAGGAGGCCGCGCGCATCGACTGGGGCACCGTGGTCCTGGTCGGGGTGGGCCTGACCATCGGCCGGATGATGAGCGTGACCGGGCTGGCCGAGACCATCGGCGCGGCGGTGGCCGGGGCCACCGATGTGCACAGCACATGGCTGCTGTGCCTGGTGGCCATCGTCCTGGGCATGGCGATCTCCGAGACCACGAGCAACACCGCCAGCGTGGGCATCGTGGTACCGATCGTGATCCCGATCGCGGTCGCGATCGGCGTCGACCCCATCATCCCGGCGATGGCCGCGGTCTTCGCCGGCAACGCCGGGGCGATGCTGCCGGTGTCCACGCCGCCCAACGCCATCGTCTACGGTTCGGGCTACGTGCCCATGGTCCGGATGATCGCGACCGGGGTGTTCTGCGACATCGTGTGCGTGCCGCTGATCTTCCTGGCGACGTTCGGGATCGGGTCGGCCATCGGGCTGGGGCTCTGAGCGCGCCCGGCCCCGGCCGCTAAGCTCGTCGGCATGGTGAAGCTGTCCGACGTCGCACGGCTGGCCGGGGTCGGGGTGGGCACGGCCTCGCGCGCCATCAGCGGCAACGGTGCGGTAAGCCCCGAGAGCCGGCGCCGGGTGCTCGCCGCGGCCGAGGAGCTCGGCTACCGGCCCAACGCCGCGGCGCGCGCCCTGCGCGAGCGGCGCACCCGCGCCGTCGGGCTGCTGCTGCCCGACATCGTCAACGAGTTCTATACGGCCAGCGCCGCCGTCATCCAGTCCGATCTGGACGATGCGGGCTACCAGCTCGTCGTGGGCGTCACGGGCAACGACCCCCGGGCCGAGCGGCACGCCGTCCGCACCATGCTGGACCGCCAGGTCGACGGCCTGATCCACGTCCCCGTCGATCCGCACGTGGAGCTGCCCGCCGACCTCCCCGCCGTCCAGCTCAACCGGCACTCCGACCCGCTGCGGGTGAGCGCCGTGGTCAGCGACGACGTCGCGGGGGTCGGGGAGCTGACCTCGGCCGTCATCGGGGCGGGCCACACCGACCTGGTCGCCGTCATCGGCGCGCCCGAGTTCTCCACCAGCCGGGACCGCCTGGCCGGGTACCGGCGGGCGGTCGCCGCGGCCGGGATCCCCGAGGCCGGGGCCGCTCCGGCGGAGCGGCCGGCGGCCGGGCGGCGCTCCCGGGTCCTCACCGGCCCCTTCACCTCGCAGTGGGGCTACGACGCGCTCACCGGGATCGCCGGTGACCGGCCGCAGGCGCTGATCGCGCTGAGCAGCCGGCTGATGATGGGCGTCCTGCGCGCCTGCGGCGACCTGGGGTTGCGGATCCCCGAGGACATCTCCGTCGCCGGGCTGGGCGACCCGGAGTGGTTCTCCGTCTGGCGGCCCGGCATCACGACGTTCGCGCCCGCGCTCGCCGATATGGGCCACCACGCCGCAACGGAGGTGCTGCGGGCGATCGAGGAGGGGCCGGCCGCGGGCGCGCCGCGGCTGGAGCGGCTGCCCGGCCGGGTCCGCGTGCGCGGGTCCGTGCAGGGGCTCGGCGCGGCGCCCGCCCCGGTATAACGACCGAGGGCGGCCGGGGGCGGGCGGCGCGGTCAGGCCGGGTCGTCGCCGGGCGGCGCCGGCTCGGTGGGCAGGCCGGCGGCGGCCCAGGCGCGGAAGCCGCCGATGAGGTCGGTCGCGCGGGTCAGCCCCAGGTCGCGGAGCTGGGCCGCGGCGAGGCTGGAGGCGTAGCCCTCGTTGCAGAACAGGATGATGCGGCGGCCGGGGTCGCCGGCCTCGGCGATGCGGTCGGGGCTGGTCGGGTCGAGCCGCCACTCCAGGACGTTGCGCTCGACCACGACGGCTCCGGGGATGATGCCCTCGGCGCGCCGGTAGGCGACGGGGCGGGTGTCGACCAGCAGCGCCCCGGCGGCCGCCTCGGCGCGGGCCTGTTCGGGGCCGACCCGGTCGAGCCGGGCCCGGCTCCGCTCCAGCAGCGCGTCGACCGCGCTCATCGCGCACCGCCCGCTGCCGGTGCCGGTGCCACTGTCGCCGTCGCTGCCGCCGCCACTGTGGGGGCCGCTGCCGGGCGCTGTGCGCCGTCGCGGGTGGGGACGCCGTCGAGGACGACGGTGTCGGGCTCCGGCTCGTGGGTGAGGATGCTGTGCGTGCGGCTCAGGGCCCCGGTGTCGTCGATCCGGTAGTAGGACATCGCGGTCAGGGGCGGCGAGTAGGCGTGCACGGTGACGGCGGGGGCGGTGGTGAGGTTCACGACGTCGTGCACGTGGCCGAGGGGGAAGGCGGCGCCGCGCCCGCTGACCAGGGGGCGCTCGTGCAGGCCGGCCGCCCAGTAGCGTTCGGTCAGGGCCCCGCTGACGACCGTCAGCGCGCCCAGCGACCCCGCGTGGTCGTGGAGGGCGGTGGACTGGTCGGGGGTCCAGCTGATGAGCCAGACGTCGGCGTAGGCGTCGCCGCGCAGCCGCACCGACCAGCGGTTCTCGGCGTCGAAGCGGATCTCGTGCAGCCCGCGCCGGACTTCCTCGGCGGTGGTGGCGGTCAGCTCGACGAGCCGGTCGAGCGTCAGCGGGGTGGGTGCCGTTGTGAGGACGGGACTCTGGTCGATGGTCATGGGCGTCTTTCCGGTTCGATGGTGGTCAGGACAGTGTTACGCGGCCCGCCCGTGACACCGTTCATCGAAGAGGAGGCCGCGCCGCCAGAAGCGGCGGGCCGGATCGATCACTGCCATGATCAAAGTTAACCATATTTCCTACATACTTAGTGGGGAGAGACGCGCCGAAGATCCGGCGACACCCCGATCCCGCACCGACCCCGCGAACCCCTCAGCGGCACACCCGGCCACCTCGATGGCTATTTCCTACTTTTTCGGTTGACAAAGTCTTCTTGGTGGGCGACGCTTGCACCGTGGCACTCCGGAAGCGCGGATCCGGGGCGCCGCAGGGGCGGTGGCCACCGTGCGGGAGGTGGCACCGCGGCCGGGGGTTGCGACCTCACCCCCAGGCCGTCCCATGCCGCCCGGCAGAACCGCGCCGGGGGCGATCGGCACGTGCGGCGCCCATCGCCCCCGGCCCGGCCGCCGCCGACCCGGACCCGTCCCGCCGCCACGACACCCACCTCCTACCACCGCACACGCCACGCCGAACACCCCCCGCCTCCCGTGGATCGAGCACCCTCCGTGCTTTATTCCAGATAATTCACGTAGGAAATTCCGACAAACCGGTCCGCTCAGCCGGTCGGGACGGTCGGGGACGCCGCATCCGCGGCAAGGAGGTCCATCCATGTCCGAGCTGACCGGCACCGGTCACGCCCTCGCCCGCGGCGACGACGCGGCCGCCGTCGCCGCAGCCCTCGCCGGCCGCCTGGCCGAGCACGCCCGCGAACGCGACGCCGAGCGGCGGCTGCCCTACCCCGAGGTCGCCGAGATCGCCGCAAGCGGCCTGCTCGGGATCACCGTCCCCACCGCACACGGCGGCCCGGGCGCCGGGCCCGCCACCGTGGCCGAAGTCCTGCGCATCATCGGCACCGCCGACCTCAGCATCGCCCAGATCCTCCAGCCGCACTTCGCCTTCCTCAACGCGCTGCGGCTGCGCGGCACCCCCGCCGCCCGGCACCGGCTCTACACCGACGTCCTCAAGGGCACCCTGGTCAGCAACGCCCAGGCCGAGCGCGGGGGCGCGCACTCTCACGACCACCAGGCCCGGCTGGAGCGCGCCGACTCGGGCGGCCGGGTCCTCACCGGCACCAAGTTCTACGCCACCGGATCCCTCTTCGCCGGCTGGCTCGCGGTGACCGCGAAGGCCGACACCCCCGGCGAGGCCGAGCCCCAGACCCACATCGCCTTCGTCCCCCGCGAAGCCCCCGGCCTCCACGTCGAGGACGACTGGAACGGGATGGGCCAGCGCACCACCGGCAGCGGCACGGTGCGGCTCGAGCGGGTCGAGGTCGCCGACGACCTTGTGCTCCCCCACTACCTCACCTTCCGCGAACCCACCACCTACGGCGCCTACGCCCAGCTCCTGCACAGCGCCATCGACGTCGGCCTGGCCCGGGGCGCCCTCACCGAGGCGGCCCGGTTCGTGCGCACCACCAGCCGCCCCTGGTCGGAGAGCGGCGTCACCGAGGCCTCGGCCGACCCGCTCACCGTGCAGCGGTTCGGCGAGCTGGAGATCCAGGTGCGCGCCGCCGAGGCGCTGCTGTCCACCGCGGCCGACCGGGTCGCCGCCCGCNNNCCGACCTCACCGACGCCTCCACCGCCGAGGCGTCGATCTCGGTGGCCGCCGCAAAGGTCACCGGCGGCGCGGCGGCGGTCGACGTCGCCGGCGCCCTGTTCGAGGTGGCGGGCACACGCTCGGCCGGCGAGGACCTCAACCTGCACCGGTTCTGGCGCGACGCGCGCACCCACACCCTGCACGACCCCGCCCGATGGAAGGTCCAGCACATCGGCCGCCACTCCCTCAACGGGCAGCGGCCGCCGCGCCACGGCCAGATCTAGCCGGGCACGGCGCGGCCGATCCGCACCGGCCGCCGCGGTCGCGCCCACGACCGCGAACCCGTCCGCGAAAGAAGGATTCTCATGGCACTCACGTTCCACTGGTTCCTGCCGACCCAGGGCGACAGCCGCGGCATCGTCGGCGGCGGCCATGGCGTCGAGGTCGGCTCGGCCTGGCGGACCCGCGAGCCCACCGTCGGCTACCTCACCCAGATCGCCCGGGCCGCGGAGCAGCTCGGCTTCACCGGGGTGCTGACGCCCACCGGCGCATGGTGCGAGGACTCCTGGCTGAGCACCGCGATGCTGGTGAGCGCCACCGAGCGCCTGAAGTTCCTCGTGGCGTTCCGGCCGGGGCTGCTCTCGCCCACGCTCGCCGCCCAGATGGCCTCCACCTACCAGCGGCTCAGCAACGGGCGGCTGCTGCTGAACGTGGTCACCGGCGGCGAGGCCCACGAGCAGCGCACGCACGGCGACTTCCTGGACAAGGACGCCCGCTACGCGCGCACCGACGAGTTCCTGGAGGTCGTGAACCGGCTCTGGGCGGGCGAGACGGTCGACTTCTCGGGCACGCACATCAGCGTCGAGCAGGCCGTGCTGCACCGGCGCCCCGACCCGGTGCCGCCCGTCTACTTCGGCGGGTCCTCCCCCGCCGCTCTCGACGTCGCGGCCCAGCGGGTGGACACCTACCTGACCTGGGGCGAGCCGCCCAACGCCGTCGCCGAGAAGATCGGCCGGGTACGCGAGCGGGCCGCGGCGCACGGCCGCACGCTGGACTACGGGATCCGGCTGCACGTGATCTCCCGCGACACCGCCGAGGAGGCGTGGGCCGAGGCCGGCCGGCTGCTGTCCCACCTGACCCCCGAGACGATCGAGCGGGTGCAGTCGGGCCTGTCCCGCAGCGAGTCCGAGGGCCAGCAGCGGATGCTCGCCCTGCACGGCGGGCGCACCGACGACCTGGAGATCTACCCGAACCTGTGGGCCGGCGTCGGCCTGGTCCGGGGCGGCGCGGGGACCGCACTGGTGGGCAGCCACCGCGAGGTCGCCGACCGCATCGAGGAGTACGCCGCCCTGGGGATCGACGAGTTCGTCCTGTCGGGCTACCCGCACCTGGAGGAGGCCTACTGGTTCGGCGAGGGGGTGCTGCCGCTGCTGGCCGAGCGCGGCCTGTGGCACCACCCCGGCCGCCCTGCGGATACGGCGGAGCCGGCCGCCCCCGCCGTCCCGTTCTCCGGCCCCGCTGAGACCGTCCCCCAGCCCGCCAGCTGACCCGCCGCACGCACATCCGCCGCGGCCCGCCGTCCCCGCCCCCGACCACCTGGGAACCCGCCACCATGAGCACCACCGTCCTGATCGGCAACCCGCGTCCGGGCTCCCGGACCGCCACCGCCGCCGTCGCCGCGGCCCGCCGCGCGGCCGACGCAGCGGGCCGCACCGGCCCGCTCGACATCATCGACCTGGCCGACCTCGCCCCCGTGCTGCTCGCCCGCGAGCGGCACCCCGATGTCACCGCCGCGCTGGAGCGCGTGGCCGCCACCGAGCTGCTCCTGGTGGCCAGCCCCACCTACAAGGCCACCTACACGGGGCTGCTGAAGGTGTTCCTCGACCTGCTGCCCGGCGGCGCGCTGTCGGGGGCGGTGGCGCTGCCCCTGCTGGTGATGGCCTCCCCGGCGCACACGCTCGCCGTCGAGGTGCACCTGCGCCCGCTGCTCGTCGAGCTGGGC
Organism: Nocardiopsis sediminis; assembly: GCF_042650565.1. Taxonomy (NCBI): domain Bacteria; kingdom Bacillati; phylum Actinomycetota; class Actinomycetes; order Streptosporangiales; family Nocardiopsidaceae; genus Nocardiopsis; species Nocardiopsis sediminis. The sequence continues at coordinate 15,945 of NZ_JBHSBH010000008.1, read as the reverse complement.
GCCGCCGTGCCCAGCCCGGGGCTGGCGCTGCTCCAGGACGACGTCGACCGGCTCGACGACGTCCTCGCGCCCTGGGCCGAGCACATCGCCCCGCAGATCACGGCGGCGCTGCCCGCGCGGGCGGGCACATGAGCCCTCCGCGCTGCGACCCGGCGGCCGGGGCGCGTCCCGTCCCCGTTGCACACCATTCGGCACGTACCCGAAGGGAGGGCGCCATGCGCAGCGCGCACGCCGCTCCGCCGTCGCGCGGCACAGACCGGCGGCCGGTCGACGCCGACCGGTTCCGCCAGGCGCTCGGCCGGCACCCCGCAGGCGTGGTCGTCGTCACCGCCGACGTCGCCGGGGAGCCGGTCGGGCTCACCGCCACCTCGTTCACCAGCGTCAGCCTGGCGCCGCCGCTGGTCGCGTTCTACATCGCGGAGTCCTCGACCACCTGGCCCAAGCTGCGGCGCGCCGACGCCTTCGGCGTGCACCTGCTCGCCGACGACCAGGCGGCGGTGGCGGCGCGCTTCGCCGCCAAGGGGGTGGACCGGTTCGCCCACCCCACGTCCTGGCAGCGGGGCACCGGGGGCGTGCCGCTGCTCGACGACACCGCGGTGCGGCTGCTGTGCCGCCGCGACGACACCCGGCGGATCGGCGACCACTGGCTGGTGGTGGGCGAGGTCGTCGAGGCGGAGGTCGGCGCGCCCCGCCCGCCGCTGCTCTACCACCAGGGGACGTTCGGTGGCTTCGCCGCCCGTTCCTGACCGCGGGACGACCGGCCGGCGATACCGTGACCATGCGATTCCACCGGGTGATCACCGGGCCGAGACGCCCCCGCCCACTTGGCGCAGGTGGCCGCCTCCCGTATTATCCCTACTAATCCGGTAGAAAAAGAGACCGTACAATCCCCTGCCGAACGGGAAGGCCCCCATGCAGACCATCGTCCTCCTCGGACTCGTCGGCTTACTCGCCCAGCTCGTCGACGGCAGCCTGGGCATGGCCTACGGCGTCACCTCAACGACGCTGCTCCTGTTCATCGGCACCAACCCCGCCGCGGCCTCGGCCACGGTGCACCTGGCCGAGATCGGGACCACCCTCGCCTCGGGGGTCTCGCACTGGCGGCTCGGCAACGTCGACTGGAAGGTCGTGCGCCGCATCGCCCTGCCCGGCGCCATCGGCTCCTTCGCCGGCGCCACCGTCCTGAGCAGCCTCTCCACCGAGGCCGCCGAACCGGTCATGAGCGGCATCCTGCTCGCGCTGGGCGTCTACATCCTCGTCCGCTTCACCGCCTGGGGCACCCCGCGCGGCAACCTCGGCAAGCCGGTGCGCCGGCGCTTCCTGGCCCCCCTGGGCCTGCTCGGCGGGTTCGTCGACGCCACGGGCGGCGGGGGCTGGGGCCCCGTGGGCACCCCGGCCCTGCTCGCCAGCGGGCGCATGGAGCCGCGCAAGGTCATCGGCTCCATCGACACCAGCGAGTTCATCGTCGCGCTGGCGGCGAGCCTGGGCTTCCTGATCGGCCTGGGCTCCGCCGGGATCAACTTCGCCTGGGCCGCGGCGCTGCTGGTCGGCGGCGTGATCGCCGCGCCCATCGCCGCCTGGATCGTCCGCCACTTCCCGCCCCGGGTCCTGGGGTCGGCGGTGGGCGGCCTCATCGTGCTCACCAACACGCGCACCATCATCCGCAGCGACTTGCTGGGGGAGGTGCCGGGCGGCGTCCAGATCGCCGTCTACGTCGTCCTCTACCTGGTCTGGGCCGCGGCCATCGCCTGGTCGGTCCGCGCCCACCTGGCCGACCGCCGGCTGCACGCCGAGGCCGCCGCCCCCGCCGCCGGCACCGAGGGGGCCGAAGCGCCCGAGCCGGCCCCGGCCGCCACCGACACGGCCACCGGCACCGGCGACTCCCCCCGCATCGAGGCCCGCGACTGACCCGTCCGGAGCCGGGCCCGGGCGTCCGCCCCGGCCCCTCCGGAACCCCCGTCCACCGCCCTGCGTCCCCGGGGCGGCGGACCCGCGACGCTGGACCGCTCCGGTCCGGGGCGGCGACCATCCCGGCCGCCCCGGCCTCCCGGAGCGGTCCAGCCCTTTTCACGGCCCGGAGGGAGTCTCCCGGGTCACTCCCCCGCGCCAGCGACCCGGGCGGCGGGGCTGGGCGCGCTCTCGGTCCGGTAGGCGTCGAGCACGGTCACCTGGTAGCGGGCCTCGCCGTCGGCCGGAGCGGTATCGGTGAAGGTACGGGTGCCCTCGCCCCCCGCGCCCACGACCGCCACCAGGTGCTCGGCGTCGGCGAGGTCGCAGGGGTCCTCGCCCGCGCCCGGCACGCGGTACACGGCGTAGGAGCGCGCGCCGTCGACCTCGTCCCAGCGCAGCTCCACCTCGTCGCCGTCGCGCGCGGCCGTGACCTCGCCCACCGGGTCGGGCACGCCCTCGGCGCCGTCGGCCTGGGGCGGCAGCGCCGGGCGCACGTAGTGGTCCTCGACGACCCGGTCCATGGCGGCGTTCGCGCGCCCGCTCAGGTCCTTCATCGAGAAGTACACGTCGCCCGTCACCTCGGGGCGGTCCCGGTTGAAGTCGAGCTGGCGGGAGAGCGCATCGGCGCCCTCCCAGTCGTCCTCGCCGACCCGGTAGGCCGCCTGGCCGATGTAGAGGTCCACCCCGGTCCCGGCCACCTGGTCCGCCCACCAGGGCACGAGCTCCTCGTAGTCGGCGGTGGCGAAGCCGCGGTGCCAGTAGAGCTGCGGGACGATGTAGTCGACGGTCTCCTCGCGGATCCACTCGCGGGTGTCGGCGTACTGGGCGTCGTAGGACTGGAGGCCGCCGGTCGCCGAGCCCTCGGGGTCGGAGTCCTCGTTGCGCCAGATGCCGAACGGCGAGACGCCGAACAGTACCCAGGGCTTGGTCTCGGCGATGCCGGAGTGGACCTCGGCGATGAGGGCGTCGATGTTCTCGCGCCGCCAGGCGTCGCGGTTCTCGGCGTCGCCGCCGTGCGCCTCCCAGCTGGCGTCGTCGTCGAACTCCTCGCCCTCGGCGGGGTAGGGGTAGAAGTAGTCGTCGAAGTGCACGCCGTCGATGTCGTAGCGCTCCACGACGTCGAGCACGACGCCGACCACCCACGCGCGGACCTCCGGGTTGCCGGGGTCGAGGTAGCCTTCGTCGCCGTACTCCACCAGCCACTCGGGGTTGCGCCGCGCAGGGTGGTCGTCGGTGAGGTTCTCCAGGTCGGGGTCTGCGAAGCCGACGCGGTAGGGGTTGAACCAGCCGTGCAGCTCCAGCCCGCGCTCATGGGCCTCGGCCACCGCGAACTCCAGGGGGTCGTAGCCGGGGTCGCCGCCCTGCTCCCCGGTGAGGTAGCGGGCCCACGGCTCCAGCTCCGAGGCGTACATCGCATCGGCGGTCGGCCGGATGTGCAGGAAGACGGTGTTGAGGCCGAGCCCCTGCGCGGCGTCGAGCCGTTCGCGCAGCTCCTCCTGCTGCTCGTCGGCCGGCAGCCCGGGCTCGGAGGGCCAGTCGATGTTGCGGACCGTGGTGAGCCAGGCGCCGCGCATCTGCCGCTTGGGAAACGCCGGGTCGGCCTCGCAGTCCTCGGGGATCCCGGGCTGCGCCTGGGCCGCCGTGTCCCCGGACCCCGAGCCCTCCCCCGACGGGGCGCCGAAGCACCCGGCCAGCAGTGGAAGCGCCGCGGCCGCCGCCGCACCGCGCACCCGCCACCCCATGACGACGTCACCTCACCCTCTGTGTGGACCGTCCACGGTTCGTCACGTTTCGGGCACAGCCTAAGGGCGGCCGGGGCCCGGTCCGTCCCGCCGCGTGCGCGCGAGCGGGACGCGAACCGCGGTACAGGGGAGGCCCTTGCGGATCTATAGACTCGAATGTCGTGACCGCCCGCGAAACCGCTCCGCACCCCACCGTCCGCACCGTCCCCCTGCGCGCGGGCGGCGGGCTGCTGCGCCACCTGCCCGCCGAAGCGCCCATGGCGTGGGTGCACGAGGGCGAGGGGCTCGTGGCGTGGGGCGAGGCCGCCCGGATCACGCTTCCGGCCGAGGACGACCCCGGCGGCGTCGCGCGCTTCCGCGAGGCGGCGGCCTGGCTGGCCGGCCTCGCCGAACGCGCCGAGGTGCACGACGCCGTCGAGGCGCCGGGCACCGGGCCTGTGGCCTTCGGCACCTTCACCTTCGATGCGCGCAGCGCGGGGTCGGTGCTGATCGTCCCCCGCGTCATCGTGGGGGCGCGCGACGGGCGCGCGTGGCTCACCACCATCGGTGACCGCGCCGAGGCCCACCCCGGGGAGATCCTGTCTCGGGTCACCCCGATGCAGCCCGTGGGCCCCCTGAGCTGGTCCCCGGGGGCGCTGGCTCCCGAGGAGTGGACGGCGGCGGTGGCGACCACCGTGGAGCGCATCCGCGGCGGCGCCCTGGGCAAGGCGGCCCTGGCCCGCGACGCCGTCGCCGACGCCGAGCGCGGGATCGACGCGCGCACCCTGCTGGCGCGGCTGGTCCGCGCCTACCCCGGCTGCTACACGTTCTCCGTCGACGGCATGGTGGGAGCGACCCCCGAGCTGCTGGTGCGCCGCGAGGGCGACCGGGTGGCGTCGCTGGTGCTGGCGGGCACGCGCCCGCGCGGCGAGACCCAGGACGACGACGACATGCTCGCCGCCGAGCTCCTGGCCTCGACCAAGGACGCCGAGGAGCACCGATACGCGATCGACTCGCTGCGCGAGGCCCTGGAGCCGCTGGCGGAGGAGGTCGAGATCCCCGACCGGCCGCGGCTGCTCCAGCTGGCCAACGTGCAGCACCTGGCCTCACCGGCGCGCGCCACGCTGCTGCCGGGGACGACGACCCTGGACGTGGTGGCCGCGCTGCACCCCACGGCGGCGGTGGGCGGCACGCCCACGCCGGCGGCGGTGGAGCTGATCCGCGAGATCGAGGGGATGGACCGCGGGCGCTACGCCGGGCCGGTCGGCTGGATCGACGCCGAGGGCAACGGCGAGTGGGGCATCGCGCTGCGCTGCGCCCAGATCACCGGCTCGCGCGCCCGCCTGTTCGCCGGCTGCGGCATCGTCGCCGGGTCCGACCCCGAACTGGAGCTGGCGGAGTCGGAGGCCAAGCTCCAGGTCATGCGCGAGGCCCTGGCCGACTGAGGGGGCCGGTCACGCCGCCCCGGCCGCCGCGGCCCCGAGGGGCCGCCGCGGGCCGGGCGGGTGCGCGACCCCTCGGGCTCAGGCCAGGCGGGCGGGGAAGCCGCCCGTGGCCACCGGCCCCCACCGCTCGGGTGTGATGCGCACCAGCGCCTTGCCCTGGCGCCGCATGGCTTCGCGGTACTCGTCCCAGTCGGGGTGCTCGCCGGAGATCACCCGGAAGTACTCCACGAGCGGTTCGACCGCGTCCTCGCCGTCGAGGACCTCGGCGGCGCCGTCGACCTGGACCCAGGGGCCGTCGAAGTCGTCCGACATCACCAGTACGCTCACCGCGGAGTCGCGGACGGCGTTGCGGGTCTTGGCGCGCTCGGGGTAGGTCGAGACCACGATCCGCCCCGAGGTGTCCACGCCGCAGGTCACGGGCGACGCCTGGGGGCCGCCGCCGGCCCGGCGGGTGAGCAGCACGGCGCGGTGGCGCGGCCGTAGGAAGTCCAGCAGCTCCTCGCGGGAGACGCGGGTGTTGGTCGCGATGGACGGGCTCATCTGGGGCTCCCTGTGCAGAGTGTGCGTGCGGCCGGAGGTCAGGCCGGCCGGGGGCGGTGGACGGTGACGAGGAAGGACGCGGTGACCGGGGCGGGATCGGGCAGGGCGGCGATCCGTCCGGCGAGATCGGCCGCGGACAGGTGGCGGGCGCTGGGCCCCATGCCCACGGCGGTGGCGATGTCGCGGTGCGGCAGCAGCAGCGGGACCTCCAGCTCCTCGCGGTGCGTGCGGACGAAGCGGTCGCCGAGGGTCCGGTCGATCCGCTCCTCCTTGCGCGGGTCGACGGTGACCAGCCCGAGGGCGGCGATGAGTTCGGCCAGGTGGCGCGTGGTGGGTCCGGCCACGATCAGTGCGCCGTCGGCGCGCAGCACGCGGTGGAACTCGGCGCCGTCGCGGGGGGCGAACACGTTGAGCAGCGCGGATGCCGTGCGGTCGCGTACCGGCAGCCCCTGCCAGGCGTCGCAGGCGGCCGCACCCGCACGGGGGTGGGCCTTCGCGGCCCGGCGCAGCGCGTACTTGGAGACGTCCAGCGCCAGGCCGGTGGCGCCGGGGTGGTCGGCGAGCACCCCGGCCAGGTAGTGGCCGGTGCCCGCGCCGACGTCGGCGACGAGGCCGCCACCGGCCGGCGGCCGCCCGGTCAGGCCGGCGTGCTCCCCCGCCAGGCCGGAGATCCGGCGGGCCAGCGGCGCGTAGTGGCCGGCCTCCTGGAACGCCCGGCGGGCGGCGACCATGTCGGCGGTGTCGCCGGTCCCGGCTGGGCGGCGCCCGCTGAGCAGGCTGACATAGCCCTCGCGCGCGACGTCGAACCCGTGCCCGCGGTCACAGCGCAGCGCATTGCCCGCGGGCGCCAGCCCCGCGCCGCAGTGGGTACACGCCAGGGCGGCCAGCACACCCGGGGGCATCCGCAGCCGCCCGAGCACGGCGGGGGGACGGTGGTCGGTGCTGCTGGTCATGGTCCCTCCACCCTATCCGCCACACCGGCCCGCCGATCGCCACCCGTGGGCTCCACCACTGCACACTAGGCTTTCGGGCGATCGCCGCTTCGACCATGGAAAAGGTGTCCCACGTTGTCCGAGAACCCCGCAGCCCCGGGATCCGCCGGCCGGCCGACCGTCCTGCTGCTCAACGGGCCCAACCTCAACCTGCTGGGGGTGCGCGATCCCGCCCAGTACGGCACGACCACGCTGGCCGACATCGAGAAGCGGGTCACCGACCTCGGGGCGGAGCTGGGCGTGGACGTCGAGTGCGTGCAGAGCAACCACGAGGGCGTCCTGGTCGACCAGGTGCACCGGGCGCGGGAGCTGGACGGCATCGTGCTCAACCCGGGCGCGTTCGCGCACTACAGCATCGCCCTGCGCGATGCGGTGGACGCGGTGGACACCCCCTGCGTCGAGGTGCACATCTCCAACGTGTACGCCCGTGAGGAGTTCCGGCACACGTCGGTGACTGCGCCGGTCATGCAGGGCTACATCGCGGGGTGCGGGGTCACCGGCTACGAGCTCGGCCTGCGCGCGGTGCTGGCGCGCATCCGCACGCCCCGGGGCTGAGCCCGCAGCGGACGACCGGGGCGCGCCCGCCGCACAGGGGCGCGGTGCCGGGCCTGCGGTGTTTCCCACGACACCCCCGTTCGGCACACGGCGCCACCTGTTGTTAAATTCGTCGTCGGTGTCCGATCACCGCAGGTTCACCCACCGCCGCCGGGCGGGCCCACGTGGGCTCCCTATGGCTCCGGCACCGACCGAGAGGGATTGACGAGGCCGTGCAGCAGCCGTCCGCCTACCGCAGGTTGTCCGCCGCCGCTGTCGCCGGTGCGCTGGCGCTGACGACCGGATGCGGCAGCGACAACGCCGTACGCGGCAACGACCCGCTCCCCGTCCCCGCGGGCATCACGTGCGCCGAGGGCAGCATCTCCGCCTCGGGCTCCAGCGCGCAGGAGAACGCCATGCAGACCTGGGTGGCGGCCTACCAGACCGCGTGCGCCGACGCCCAGGTGTTCTACAACTCGATCGGGTCGGGCGGGGGGCGCAGCCAGTTCATCGACGGCGCGGTCTCCTTCGCCGGCTCCGATGCCGCCCTGGACGACGAGGAGGCGGCCGAGGCGCAGGAGCGGTGCAGCGGCGGCTCCGCTGCGATCAACATCCCCGGCTACATCGTGCCGATCGCGGTGGTGTTCAACCTGGACGGGGTCGATTCGCTGAACATGTCGCCCGAGGTGATCGCCGGGATCTTCAACCGCGACATCACCACATGGAACGACCCCGCCATCGCCGCCGACAACCCCGACGCGGACCTGCCGGATTCCGCGATCACCCCCGTGTCCCGCTCCGACGAGTCGGGCACGACCGAGAACTTCACCGAGTACCTGGCGGCCGCGGCCGGCGACGCCTGGCCGCACGAGCCGGGCGGCCAGTGGCCGCTGCCCCCGGCCGAGGCGGCCCAGGGCAACAGCGGCGTGGCCCAGGCGGTCAAGGCCGGCGACGGCACGTTCGGCTACGTCGAGGCGTCGCACGTCGGCCACATGTCGACGGTCGACGTCAAGGTGGGCGAGGAGTTCGTGCACGTATCGCCGGAGTCGGCCGGGGCCGTGGTCGCGAACTCCCCCGAGCGCGAGGGCAACAGCGAGCACGACCACGCCCTGGAGCTGGACTACGGCACCACCGAGCCCGGCACCTACCCGATCGTGCTGGTGAGCTATGAGATCGCCTGCCTGAACTACGACGACGCCGGCGAGGCCGCCGCGGTCCGCGACTTCCTCGGCTACGTGATCAGCACCGAGGGCCAGCAGGGCGCCGCCGAGGAGACCGGTTCGGCGCCGCTGCCCGAGGAGACGCGTGAGGGGCTGCGGGAGTCGGTCGAGGCGATCAGCGGGCCGCAGTAGCCGGGGGACACGAGCGCCGCGGCCGGGAGCGGCACGCGGTCCCGGCGGTGCACACGCACCCGGACATTCCCCCCTCACCAGCCGAAGTGGCGTTATGCCACAGTGTTATCGTTGCACGTGCGGTGCCGGGGTCCGGGTGTGTGCCCGGCCGGTGTCTTCCCCCACCGGCCGGACCGCTGCCGGATCCCGTGCGCCGGGCCGTGGGGGCCGCCTGCGCACCGCGCCGCACGGGCAGGGGCGAACGCGGCGGACCATGGGCGCTTCGCTGCGGCCGTCCTCCGCGACGATGCACCCATGGCCGTGGTCGGCACCGCGTTGGGCTGGCGTGCCGTCGCCGCGAGCGGCGTGCGCCGTGGCGCCGTCCTCACGACGCTTGCGACCCTAACCCGCCCCGCTGACATTCCCCCGCGCCCCTCCCCGCGAACCGGCTTGCGCGCCCCCGCGGGGGATCCGTTCGCGCACACGGCGACGCCCCGGCCCCCGCCCTCGTTCGGGCGGGACCGGGGCGCGGCCGGGCCGGGGTCAGACGCCTCCGGCGACCACCTCGCCGCCCTGGACGACCATGGCCACCTTGGCGGGGTCGGCCAGGACCGCGACGTCGGCCAGCGGGTCGCCGTCGCAGACGACCAGGTCGGCGGCCTTGCCCGCCGTGACCGTGCCGAACCGGTCGGCCAGGCCCAGCAGTTCGGCGGCGGCGCCGGTGCCGGCCACGATGGCCTGCATGGGGCTCATCCCCACCCGGACCATGTGGACCAGTTCGGCGAGGTTGGCGCCGTGCGGGGAGATCCCGGCGTCGGTGCCCAGTGCGACCCGGACCCCGCGGCGCACCGCTTCGGCGACCCGCTCGAAGGTCCGGTCGGCCAGCGCCCGCTTGGTGTCGTAGGCCTTCTTCGACATCAGGTGCTTGCGGTCCTCGAAGTCGAAGGTCGCCAGCGTGGGCACCAGGAAGGTGCCTCGCTCCAGCATCAGGTCGATGCCCTCGTCGTCGACCAGGTAGCCGTGCTCGATGCTGGTGACGCCGCCGCGCACCGCGTTGCGGATCCCGGCGGCCCCCTGGGCGTGGGCGGCGACGGGGCGCCCCCCGTGGCGTCGGGTCTCGGCGACGACCGCGGCGATCTCCTCGACCGTCAGGCCCTCGTCATCGGGGGTGTCGGAGGGGCTGGAGACGCCGCCGGTGGCGCAGAGCTTGATGACGTCGGCGCCGTCGCGCATGAGCTTGCGGGCGCCCACGCGCGCCTCGTGGACCGAGTCGACGATCTCCCCGGTGGTGTTGCCGCACTCGTGCAGGTTGACCCCGGTGGGCAGCGTGTAGTCGGCGTGCCCGCCGGTGTGGCTCATGAGCCGCAGGGCCACCTGGATGCGCGGTCCGGCGATGAGGCCGCGCTCCTGGGCGATGCGGAAGCCCGCGTCGATCCCGCCGAGGTCGCGTGCGCCGGTGACCCCGGCCGCCAGCGTGCGGCGCATCCGCTCGGCGGTCTCGAAGGCGTGCACGCTGGGGTGGATGTCGAGGTTGTTGAGGACCAGGCGGCTGGTGTCCTCGAAGCCGAAGTGCACGTGGGTGTCGAAGAAGCCGGGCAGCAGGGTGCGCCCGCCCAGGTCGGTGACCCGCGCCCCTTCGGGCGCGGGCGGGGCCCCCTGGGCGGGCCCCGCGTAGGTGATCGAGTCCTGTGCGGTCACGACCACGGCGTCGCGGACGGGCTCGGCGCCGGTTCCGTCGATGAGGGTCGCGTTGCGGTACACAATCACGTCGTCGGGCACGGTGGTGTGCCTCCCTTCCTGGGGATGGGAAATGGGGTGGACGGCAAAGAGTGGCGGACGGTCCTGGTGCGGCCCTCAGGTCACAGCCGGATGCCCATGCCGGGGCCGATGGAGGCGCCGGTGAAGAAGAAGACGGTGAGCACGCCGACCCACAGCACCCAGAAGACGAGGGTGAAGGGGAGCATGCGGGCGATGATGGTGCCCATCCCCGCCGAGGGCTCGTACTTGCGCAGGTAGCCCAGGATGATCACGAGGTAGGGGTTGAGCGGGGTGAGCGCCTGGGTGGCGGAGTCGCCGACCCGGAACGCGGCCTGGATGAAGCCGGCCTCGTAGCCGATGAGCGCGAACATGGGCACGAACACCGCCGCGAGCAGCGTCCACAGCGACGATCCCGAGGTGATCAGCAGGTTCAGCAGCGTCACCACGACGATGAACGCGAGGATCGCCCCGAAGCCGGTGAAGTTCGCCCGCTCCAGCATCGCCGCGCCTTGGACGGCGATCCACGACGACATCCCGCTCCAGGTGAACAGGGCGAGGAACTGGGACAGCACGAACGCGACCACCAGGAAGTTCGCCATGTCCTTGACGGACTCCGCCATCATCCGCGAGATGGACTCGCTGCCGGTGATGGTGCGCACCCGCGCCCCGTAGGCCACGGCGGGGACCACGAGCACCAGGAAGACGATGAAGACCACCGAGCCGAGCAGGGGCGACTCCGGCAGGAAGGTGCCGTCCTCGTTGCGCATGGGCGCCCCGGGGGGCAGGATCAGCGCCAGCAGGGCGGCGACGGTCACCAGCAGGGAGACCCCCGCCCAGCGCAGGCCGCCGCGCTCGGCGTCGGTCAGCTCGGCCGACAGGGCCGGGGCGGCGGGGGCGTCGTCGTCGTGGATCTCGTCGCGGCCCACGCCGTTCCGGTTCAGGCGGGGTTCGAGGACCTTGTCGATGAGCAGGCCGGCGCCGATGGTCAGCAGCGCCGAGCAGCTGAGGCTGACGAACAGGTTGGACACGGGGGTGACCGTGGTGGTCAGGTCGCCGACCGGCTCGGCCGCGGCGTTGCTGATCCCCGACAGCAGCGCGTCGGTGGCGGTGACGAACGGCGTGCAGCTGAAGGCGGCCGTGGCCGTGGCGTAGGCGCCCAGCAGGCCGGCCACCGGGTGGCGGCCCGCGGCCTTGAACACCAGGGCGGCCAGCGGCGGCACGACGATGATCGAGGCGTCGGACATGATGTGCGCGCACAGCGCGGTGAACGCGACGACGTAGGGCAGCAGCCACCGCGGCGCGTTGCCGAACGCCCGGCGGACCAGCGCGGTCAGCATCCCGGTGCGCTGGGCGATGCCCACGCCGAGCAGCATCGTCAGGACCACGCCCAGGGGCGGGAACTCGATGAAGTTGGTGACCATCGAGGTGGTCAGCCAGGCGACGCCCTCGGCGGAGAAGAACCCCTTGATCTGGGTGGGCCCGTCCTCACCGGGGAGGGTGACGGCCAGCCCGAGGTAGGACATGGCCGTCGAGAGCACGGCGATGAACAGGAACAGGAGCAGGAACAGCGTGAACGGGTCGGGAAGCCGGTTGCCGGCGCGCTCGATCGCGTCGAGCATCCGGTTGCCGAGGCCCGGCTTCGTCGCCTGCGCAACGGGGGTCGACATGGGTCACCTCATCAGGGGAAAGCGGGCCGGGTGGATGGCCGGGCCGGGGAAGGGGCGGGGCGGCGGGACACCGCTGCGCGCTGCGCGCGGGTTCAGGCGGCGGGGTGGCGGGCGGGACGGCCGGTGATGCCGGCGGTGTCCTTGTGCACGACACCGTCCTTGAGGACGACGGTGATCGCGTCGGGGTCGGCGAGTGCGGCGATGTCGGCGAGCGGGTCGACGGCGCTGACGACGATGTCGGCGCGCTTGCCCGCCTCCAGGGTGCCGACCCGGTCGGCGATTCCCAGCAGTTCCGCGGCGTTGCGGGTGCCGGCTTGCAGGGCCCCCATGGGGGTCATCCCGTGCTCTACGAGCAGGGGAAGTTCACGCAGGTTGTAGCCGTGCGGGCAGATGCCCGCGTCGGTGCCCATCGCGACCTTCACCCCGGCGCGGATGGCCGCCGAGATGTTCTCGCTCAGGTGCTCCTGGAGTTTGCGCTTCTTGGCCACCGCGTAGGGCGCCGCCTTCTCGGGGTCGGGCGGGATGGTGGCGGTGGCGAGGGTGGGGACGAGGTAGCCGCCCTGCTCGCCGAGCATGTCGGTGCCTTCGGCGTCGATCTCGTAGCCGTGCTCGATGCTGGTGACGCCCGCGGTGAGCGCGTTGCGGATGCTGCGGGCGCTCTGGGCGTGGGCGGCCACCGGGACGCCGTGCGCGGCGGCCTCGCGGACCACCGCGGTCATCTCGGCGATGTTGAGCCCGTCGTGCCAGGGGGTGTCGCGGGGGCTCCACACGCCGCCGCTGGCCATGACCTTGATGACGCCGGCGCCCTGGCGCATGGCCTCGCGGGTGTTGCGCAGCGCCTCGTCGACGCCGTCGGTGAGCATGCCGATGGCGCCGTTGGGGGCCATCGCCGCGCCGGCGTCGAAGCCGCAGCAGGTGCGGAAGTCGGCGTGCCCGCCGGTGGGGCCCAGGGCGCGGTAGGCGAGGGTGAGCCGGGGGCCGGGGATGATGCCGTCGTCCACCGCCTTCTCCACGGCCATGTCCAGGCCGGCGAGGTCGCGGACGCTGGTGACCCCGGCGGCGAGGGTGTCGCGCAGGATCGGGATGGCGGCGTAGTAGCCGAACCCCGGGGGCTGGTGCACCAGGTCGGCGGGGTTGATCCGGCCGGCCTGCATGGTCATGTGCACGTGGGCGTCGATGAAGCCGGGCAGCAGGGTGGCCCCGCCGGCGTCGACGGTCCGGTGCGGGCCACCGATCTCGGGCAGCGCGGATCCGGGGCCGACCCAGTCGATGGCGCCGTCGCGCACGATGAGCGCCGCCGAGGGCAGCGGCGCGGCTCCGGTCCCGTCGATCAGTGTCCCGTTGCGGATCACGACCATGGGGGCGGGGAGCTCCTGCGGCATGCTACGTCCTTACTGTCCGGCTCCGGTGATGTGCCACACACCCTGACCTCGAAACATTCGTTAACAAGGCGGAAACATGCAGCTCAGGCGCTGTTTCGAGCACTGCGGAACGGTACCTCCGCCCGACCGGTAAAATGTCCGAAACGCCGGAATCCAGCTTTTTCGAGGCCGCCATGCAGGTATCCACCGAGGTCGACGAGCTCGACCTCGCCCTCATCAACGCACTGCAAATCGCCCCTCGCGCCTCGTGGTCGGAGCTCTCCCACACGCTCGACGTCGACGCCACCACCCTCGCGCGGCGCTGGCACCACCTGGAGGACTCCGGGCTGGCCCGGATCACCGCCTTCCCCCGGCGGGCGTACCTGGGGCGGGTGCACATGGCCTACCTGGAGCTGACCTGCCGGAACGGCACCGTACTCGACGTGGCCACAGCCCTGGCCGAGGATCCGTCCACGCTCAGCATCCAGTTCACCGCGGGCACCTCCCACCTGCTGCTCACGGTGGCCAGCGTGCAGGGGCTCTCCGACTACCTGCTGAACTGGATCGGCGGCTTCGAGGACGTGGTGGCCTACCGCATGCACGTGGTCACCGGCATCCTCTTCGAGGCGCACCGCTGGCAGGTGCGGGCCCTGGCGCCCGAGCAGCGGCGACGGCTGCTCGCCCTCACCGGAGCCGACAGCGGCGCGCCCGTGCCGGAGGGGCGCATCACCGAACTCGACCAGCGGCTCCTCGACCGGCTGTGCGGCGACGGCCGGGCGGGCTACCAGGCGCTGGCGGCCGCCCTCGGCGTCAGCCCCACCACGGCCGCCCGCCGGCTGAACCGGCTGCTCCGGGGCGGGATCATCGGGCTGCGCTGCGACATCGCACGCACGGAGCTGGGCTGGCCGGCCGCCGCGGTGCTCTGGGGGTCGGTCGACGCCCGCGTGCTGGAACGGGCCCGCGCCGACCTCGGCACGCGCATCCCCGAACTGCGGCTGTGCAGCACCATCGCCGGGCCCCAGAACACCCACTTCATCGTCTGGCTGCGCTCCACGGCCGACCTCCAGCGGGTCGAGCAGCGGCTGGTCGAGGAGCTGCCCGGGCTGCACATCGCCGACCGCCGCATGGTGCTGCGCACCGTGAAGTTCATGGGCAACGTGCTGGACTCCACCGAGCGCTACGTCCGGGCGGTGCCCCTGCGGCTGCTGCCGCAGGAGCCCGCCGCGTGAGCGCCCGGCGGCGCGGCCACCGCCGGGCGCGCGGAGCGTGGTCAGCCGGCGCGCAGCACCTCGTGGAACCGGCCGGCGAGGTCGAGCAGCTCCGCGACGCCGGTGGCGCTCTGCTGCAACTCCAGGGCCACTTCCTGGACGCCCGCGTCGACCGCGGCCCTGATGTAGTCGGTGTACTGGCCGAACGTGCCGGTGGGCAGGCCGCGGCCGGGATCGCCCTCGGACTCGGCGAGCTCGATGTTGACCCGCAGCGTGAAGCGCAGCGCGTCGGGGTCGCGGTCCGCCTTCAGGGCGGCGGCGCGCACCGCGTCCCATGATCTGGTGAGCATCGGCAGGGGCAGATTGAGGCCGAGCCAGCCGTCGGCGCGCCGCCCGGTCCGCTCCAGCGCCGCGGCGCCCACCCCGCCCAGGAGGATCGGCGGGCGCGGGACCTGCACGGGCTTGAGCCCCACGCGCGAGGGCGGCACCTGCCACAGCGGCCCCTGGTGCCCGACCGGATCGGGGCCCCACAGGGCCTCCAGGAGGTCAAGGGTCTCCTCCATGCGGGCACTCTTGCCGGTCCACGGCACGCCCGCGGCGCGGTACTCGTCGGAGCTCCAGCCCATGCCGATGCCGACGTCCAGGCGCCCGTTGCTCACGTGGTCCAGCGAGGCGAGGGAGCGGGCGAGCATGACGGGCGGCTGCCACAGCGCGTTGAGGGTGCTGGTGCCCAGCCGGACGCGGGAGGTGGCGCCCGCAGCGACGGTCAGCGTGACGATGGGGTCGAGGAAGACGGCGAACTCCTCGGGGAGGCTGCCGTCGCCGCTGGGGTAGGGCTCGCTGGGGTCCAGGGGCCACAACGTCCGGTCCGAGGCCCATAGCGCGTCGAAGCCGATCGACTCCGCTTCGGCGGCGACGCGGGCGGTGGCCTGGGGGTCGGCGAAGTGGCCGAACTGGGGGACGGTGAGTCCGATGCGCATGCGCGCGGCTCCGTTCGTCAGGGGCAGCGGGCACCGACCCGGGCGACGGCGCCCGTCCGGCCACGCTACCCGGGTCCGGGCCCGCCCGGGACGGCACCCCGCTGCGCCGCACAGTGTCGCCCGCTCGGTCCGCGGGGCGCCCACCGGGTACGCTCGGTGTTGCCCGCTCAGCCTCCGGGGGCGCTCACGGAGCGCGTTTCCAGGTCACATCGAGACCCGTTGAGGCACCCGCGTGTGCGGTGGGGTGATCGCGGGCATCTACCATGGCGCCGTCGGACAATTCCCACTCGGGCATGGTCGCCGCCCCAGTCGGCCCGCCCATCCGTTCCCCGATGCCCGGCACCGGGGCGGGCACCTTTCGTGCCCCTCGCAATGGAGCAGAAGATCTTGGACGTTCAACCGTGGGTGTGGGCGGTGACCATCGCCGTGCTGCTCGGTGTCATCGCCGTGGACTTCGT
>NZ_JBHSBH010000007.1:399290-616199 GCF_042650565.1 Nocardiopsis sediminis | reverse complement strand
GCGCACCCCCCACAACCGCACCCACACCACCACCCGCGACCCCTACCCCAGCCAATGACCACCGGAAGCCGGGAAGGAGGGACCGGGGAGCCAGGGGGGGAAGGGAAGAGCCCCCCGGAGATCCCGAGGAAGCCGGGACACCAGGAACCGAGCCGAAGGCGAATCCATCGCCCGGGGCGGCCCCACTCCGGGAACGGAGAGAGGCCGCCCTGGACCGGGGCCCCACCACAGGAAACCCGGGACCCGACCGCAAACCCTCCCCACCGCCGGCCGTCGCTGCCCGCCGTAACCCCAGCCCCGCGACCACACGAACCCTCCCCGCCACCCCGGCCCCCCTCACCGTCGCTGCCCGCTTGAACCCCGACCCGGCATCACCCAGGGGATCCGAGCCCGGCCCCGCCCCCCGCTACCGTCGCCGCCTGTCTGAACCCGACCACCCGACCACCCGACCACCAAAGGGATCCGCTCATGGCCTCATCAAATTCCTCCGCCCTCACCACCGACCCCACCCGCCAACCCCTTGCCCTCGCCCGCCAACCCCACGCCCCCACCCCCCAAGTGCAGAAGGAGTCCCAGGTCAGAAAGGACGGGCGCAGGGTCAAGAGGTGGCCCCTGGGCGGGAATGTCCGGCGGGATCGTGGCGTTGTCGGTGTCCGGTCGTAGAGTGAGAAGGCCGACTGGGGACGCAGGTTCCATGGCATACCAGGTGCAAGCTACGGGGGTTGACGCGACGTGCGGCCGGTGACGGAAATCCAGCGCAAGATGGCGCCGTTCGAGGTGGTCTCGGAGATGTCGCCTGCGGGGGACCAGCCGGGGGCGATCGCCGAGCTGAGCCGGCGGATCCAGGCGGGAGACCGCGACACCGTGCTGCTGGGTGCCACCGGCACCGGCAAGACCGCGACCGTGGCGTGGATGGTCGAGCAGGTACAGCGGCCCACCCTCGTGATGCAGCCCAACAAGACGCTGGCGGCGCAGTTCGCCAATGAGCTGCGGGAGATGCTGCCGAACAACGCGGTCGAATACTTCGTCTCCTACTACGACTACTACCAGCCCGAGGCCTACGTCCCGCAGACCGACACCTACATCGAGAAGGACTCCTCGATCAACGACGAGGTCGAGCGGTTGCGGCACTCGGCGACCAACTCGCTGCTCACCCGGCGCGACACCATCGTGGTGGCGTCGGTGTCGTGCATCTACGGCCTGGGCACGCCGCAGGAGTACGTCGACCGCATGGCGGTGCTGCGCACGGGCATGGAGGTCGACCGCGACGACCTGCTGCGCAAGCTGGTCGGGATGCAGTACACGCGCAACGACGTCGCGTTCACGCGGGGGACCTTCCGGGTGCGCGGCGACACCATCGAGATCATCCCGGTCTACGAGGAACTCGCCATCCGCATCGAGATGTTCGGCGACGAGATCGAGCGGCTGATGACCCTGCACCCGCTCACCGGCGAGGTGCTGGGCGAGGACGAGGAGATGTTCATCTTCCCCGCCTCGCACTATGTGGCGGGCCCCGAGCGCATGGAGCGCGCCGTCAACGGGATCGAGGCCGAACTCGGCGAGCGGCTTCCGGAGCTGGAGGCCCAGGGCAAGCTGCTGGAGGCCCAGCGGCTGCGGATGCGCACGACCTACGACCTCGAGATGCTGCGCCAGGTCGGGTCCTGCTCCGGGATCGAGAACTACTCGCGGCACTTCGACGACCGCGAGCCCGGCAGCGCCCCCAACACGCTGCTCGACTACTTCCCCGAGGACTTCCTGCTGGTGGTCGACGAGTCGCACGTGACCGTCCCGCAGATCGGCGGGATGTACGAGGGCGACGCCTCGCGCAAGCGCACGCTGGTCGACCACGGGTTCCGGCTGCCGTCGGCGCTCGACAACCGGCCGCTGAAGTGGGAGGAGTTCTTGGGGCGGATCGGGCAGACCGTGTACTTGTCCGCGACCCCCGGCCCCTATGAGCTGCGGCAGAGCGGCGGCGACGTCGTGGAGCAGGTCATCCGGCCCACCGGCCTGGTCGACCCCAAGGTCGTGGTCAAGCCCACCGACGGCCAGATCGACGACCTCGTGCACGAGATCCGGCTGCGGGCCGAGCGCCGGGAGCGGGTGCTGGTCACCACGCTGACCAAGAAGATGGCCGAGGACCTGACGGACTACTTCGCCGAGCTGGACATCCGCGTGCGGTACCTGCACAGCGAGGTCGACACCCTGCGGCGGGTGGAGCTGCTGCGCGAGCTGCGGGCGGGCGAGTACGACGTCCTCGTGGGCATCAACCTGCTGCGCGAGGGCCTGGACCTCCCCGAGGTGTCGCTGGTTGCGATCCTCGACGCCGACAAGGAGGGCTTCCTGCGGTCCTCGTCGGCGCTCATCCAGACGATCGGCCGCGCCGCGCGCAACGTCGCCGGCGAGGTGCACATGTACGCCGACACCATCACCGACTCGATGCGCAACGCGCTCGACGAAACGGACCGGCGCCGGACCAAGCAGCTGGCCTACAACGAGGAGCACGGCATCGACCCGCAGCCGCTGCGGAAGAAGATCGCCGACATCCTCGACTCGCTGGCGCGAGAGGACGTCGACACCGAGGAGCTGATCGGGTCGGGCTACCGGGTCGCCAAGGCGCCCGTGCCGTCCCTGTCGTCCACGGGGGAGCGGGCCAAGGACATCGCCCAGATGCCGCGGGCCGAGCTGGCCGACCTGATCGACCAGCTGGGCAAGCAGATGCACCAGGCGGCCACGGACCTCCAGTTCGAGCTCGCCGCGCGACTGCGCGACGAGATCAAGGAGCTGAAGCGGGAACTGCGCGGCATGGACGCCGCGGGCGTGAGCTGATCGCCGAAGCCCCGATGCCGGCCCCGATGCATCGCCGATGAGACCCGTGAGCGCCGTGAGCTCCGTGAGACCGCTGAGCGCGTGAGACTGGGCGGGTCCCATCGGCGTGGCCTGATTGCGTGGATCCCCGGTCGAATATAGGTTCGAATCCACGCGAATGAGGGGGCCCGAGGAGGACCACCGTGGCCTATGGATTCCAGGTGACGTTCGATGCACGGGACCCAGAGGCGCTGGGGCGCTTCTGGGCGGAGTTGCTGGGCTACCGGCCCGATCCGCCGCCCGAGGGGTTCGACACCTGGGACGCCGCGCTGGACGCCTTCGGGGTTCCACCGGAGCGGCGTGACAGCGCTTTCGCGGTGAGCGACCCCGATGGTGCGGGACCGCGCCTGTTCTTGCAGAAGGTGCCCGAGCCCAAGACCGAGAAGAACCGGGTGCACCTCGACGTCAACGTCGCGGCCGGCCTGGCGCGCGACGAGCGCCGGGTCCGTGTCGCCGAGCACGTCCAGCGTGCGCTGCGGCTCGGCGCGACCCACGTGCGCGAGGTCGATGAGCCCCTCGGCTACGCCGTGGTGATGCTCGATCCCGAGGGCAATGAGTTCTGCCTGCAATGACCCTCGATGACCCTCGGTAAGGATGCCCCGAGGGCACAGCACGCTACCGAATCGGCTACGGTTGGTGCGATCCCGGCATTGCTCTGGTGAAATTGCACTGTGTTAAATCACAACAGGAAAGGTGTCCCACGAGCCGGGCAAACCGTGGCGTAAGCGGTACGCTCCATGTGTTCGAGACGCCACGGCACGTGACCCCCGCCGACTCTGGCCGAGCCGCGCCACCGAGTCGCGAGCGGGTGCATTAGCCATCACGCGCGGCCTGGGAGGTTGGATGGGCGGATATGTCGTCCGGGTCCGGCACGACGACCTGCCAGGTGGCCCCGCGGAATTCGAGCTTCTGGTGCGGTCGGCGGCCCACCGGTGGCGCGCCGTCGATCCGCTGCTGCCGACCCCCTCGCACCCCCGCCCCGGCGCCTACCCGCTGCTGACGGTCAGTGATGAGGTCGGCCGCCCGGTCGCCACCGGCACCATGCGCTACTCCTGGTACCAGCCCGGCGAGGTCGGCCGCACCTGGGGCGTCCCCGACCAGCACTGGCTGACCCCCATCGTGGGCGGCCCCGAGCCCGGGCGCGCGCTCGACTCGCTGCTCACCAGCTGGCGCGACCAGCTCGGCGAACTGCCCAGTGGTACCGGTTCGGAGTCGGCGGCGCAGCTCACCTGGCCGGCGCGCGACATCATCGGCGTCCTTCCGCTGCAACGCCACGGCCTGCTCCCGCACAGCGTGCTCGCCGTCCGCCAGCAGCGCCGCGGCGTCCCGCCGTCGCTGCCGCCGCGCGACGTCACCATACGGCTCGCCGACCCCGAGGACCTGCCCCACGTCGTGGCGCTGCTGATGGAGGAGCACCGCTTCGAGGAGCACTTCGGCGGCGTGTTCGTGCAGCCCGAGACCGCCGACCAGACCCGCCGCGTGGTCGCGCGCTCCCTGGCGCGCTCGCCGTCGTGGATCTGGCTCGCCGAGCGCCGCGGGCGCACGGTCGGCCTGATCTGGGTCTCCCCGCCCGAACGGGCCAGGTGGGCGGCGCCGCTCACCAGCGCTGCCCCGGCCGCGCACATCGGCTACGCCGTCGTGACGGCCGACGAGCGCGGCCACGGGATCGGCACCGCCCTGATCAGCAGCGCCCACCAGGCGCTCGACACCCACGGCGTCGCGGCGACCCTGCTCAACTACGCGGTCATGAATCCGCTCTCCGGCCCCTTCTGGCACCGCATGGGCTACCGCCCCTTGTGGACCACCTGGGAGATCCGCCCGGCCCTCGCCCTGCGCTGACCCGCTGACCCGTTACCGGCGGGCTCAGCCTCGCGGGGGCCGCAGTGCCCCCTGCGAGCTCAAGCCGGACCCGGACGTACCGCTGACCGCCGCGGGCTCAGCCCCGCGGGGGCCGCAGTGCCCCCTGCGAGCTCAAGCCGGACCCGGACGTACCGCTGACCGCCGCGGGCTCAGCCCTGCGGGGCCACCGCTGTCTGCTGGAGCGAGCAGATCCACCACTCGCCGTCGCGTTCGGCCATGGTCCAGGTGCCCAGGGTCGTCCGCTCGCCGTCGGGTGTCGTCAGCAGCTGGGAGGTGTGCACCACGGCGGTCCCGGGGCCGGGGAACGCGCTGGCCAGGACGGTGAGGCGGGTATGGACGCCGGGCGGCCGGCTGCCGAGCCGCGCGGCGTGGTAGGCGTGGATCTCCGCCCACCCCTCGAAGCGCCGCCCGGCCGCGTTGACCACCACCACGTCGGCGGTGAACCGACGGTCGAACAGGTCGGCGTCGCCCCGGTTGAAGGCGTCCTCGCGTTCGGCGATGACCTCGGCGACGCGGGCCGCGTCCTTGGCCGGGTCGCCGCCGGGCCACTGGGTGACGGGTCTGGGGTCGGTCACGGCTGCTCCCTTGCTCCCTGGGTGCGTGCGGCGCGAGGGTAGCCCGGTGCGGGCAAAGCGGGATCAAGGGAGACCGGGCCGATGTGGGCAAAACGGCACCCATGCGGAGATCTCTGGTCTTCCGGCCGTGCGCGGGTTACGGTCGCAGTCGGCGACGCGAAGGGGCGGTCCACGTGAGCAGAGTGACCATCCGGATCGGGGCGGTGCTGGGGGCGGCCGTCCTTGTGGGGACGGGGGCAGTGCCGGCGGCGGCGCAGGCCGATCGCGATCCGGTGGCGGTGGGCCGGGGCGGCGCGGTGGCCACGGTGGACCCTGCGGCGACCGAGGCGGGGCTGGAGGTCCTGCGGCGTGGCGGAAACGCGGTGGACGCGGCTGTGGCCGCGGCGGCGGCCCTGGGCGTCACCGAGCCCTACTCCGGCGGGTTCGGGGGCGGCGGCTACTTCCTCTACTACAGCCCCGCCGACGATCGCGTGTACACCCTGGACGGCCGTGAGACGGCCCCCGCGGCGATGCAGGAGGACGCCTTCCTGGAAGACGGCGAGCCGATCCCCTTCGCCGAGGCCGTCACCTCCGGGCTGTCGGTGGGGGCGCCCGGGGCGCCGGCCACGTGGGAGCGTGCCATTGAGGAGTGGGGGCGGACCCCGCTGAACCGGGTGATGCGCCCGGCGATCGAACTGGCCGAGGACGGGTTCACCGTCGACGAGACGTTCCGCAGCCAGACCGAGCAGAACGCCGACCGGTTCGCCGACTTCCCCGACACCGCCGACCTGTTCCTGCCCGGCGGCGCCCCGCCCGAGCCGGGCACGGTCTTCCGCAACCCCGACCTCGCCGACACCTACCGCGCCTTCGCGGCGGAGGGTGCGGACGTGCTCGCCGGGGAGATCGGCGCCGACATCGCCGCCACGGCCGCCGAGCCGCCGGTGGCCCCCGGCACCGACCGCGTCGTCCGGCCCGGCCTGCTGACGGCCGACGACGTCGCGGGCTACACGGTGGAGGAGCGCGACCCCGCGCACTCGGACTTCCGGGGCCTGGACGTGTACGGCATGGCGCCGTCGTCGTCGGGCGGGTCCACGGTGGGGGAGGCGCTGAACATCATCGAGCGCTATGACCCCGAGGAGCTCGGCGACACCGGGACGCGGCACGTGATGCTGGAGGCCGCCCGGCTCGCCTTCGCCGACCGCAACGCCTACGTCGGCGACCCCGCGTATGCGGACGTCCCGCTGGACACCCTGCTCTCGGACGACTTCGCGGCCCAGCGCGCCTGCCACATCGACCTGGACAAGGCCGGCGAGTCGCCGGCGGCGCCCGGTGACGTGGCGGGCGGCGACGGCTGCGCGGCCGCGGGGCCGCCGGCCGGGGCCGGGCAGGAGGGGCCCTCGACCACCCATCTGGTGACCGCGGACCGGTGGGGCGGCGTGGTGTCCTACACGATGTCCATCGAGCAGACGGGCGGCAGCGGCATCACCGTCCCGGGGCGCGGGTTCCTGCTCAACAACGAGCTGACCGACTTCGAGTTCGAGGTCGCGGAGTCCGGCGCCGGAGCGGCCAACCTGCCGGCGCCGAACAAGCGCCCCCGGTCCAGCATGGCGCCGACCATCGTCCTGCGCGACGGCGAGCCCTACCTCGCGGTGGGCTCTCCCGGTGGGGCGACCATCATCACCACGGTGCTGCAACTGCTGGTCGACCGGGTGGACCGCGGGCTCACGCTGCCCGAGGCCATGGCCGAGCCGCGGGTCTCCCAGCGCAACGGTGCCGCGACCGATGCCGAGCCGGCCTTCCTGGGCACCCCGGCCGAGGCGGAGCTGACGGAGATGGGGCACGCGTTCGCCGAGGTCCCCGAGATCGGCGCCGCGGTGGGCCTGGAGGTGCTGGACCGCGGCCGGATCCAGGCGGTCGCCGAGCCCGACCGGCGCGGCGGCGGGCACGCGGCGGTGCTGCATCCGGGTCGCCGGTAGGGCCGCCCGGCCGGTGCGGCGGCGGGCGCCATGCGCTCTGCCCGCGCATGTCCCCTCTCGTTAGGCTGGCGGAATGGACGGACACGTGGAGATCGTCGAAGTCGGGCCCCGCGACGGCCTCCAGAACGAGGACACGCCGCTGCCGGTCGACCGGAAGCTGGAGCTGATCGCGCGCGCGGTGGCGGCCGGGGTGCGGCGGGTCGAGGCGGTCAGCTTCGTCGATCCGCGCCGGGTGCCGCAAATGGCCGGCGCCGAGGAGGTCATGGCGGGCGTCCCCCGAGGCGGCGGCGTCTCCTACATCGGGCTGGTGCTCAACCGGCGAGGGCTGGACCGGGCCCTGGCGGCCGGGGTGGACGAGGTCAACGTCGCCATCCCGGCCACCGACGGGTTCTGCCGGCGCAACCAGGGCTGCACGGTCGAGGAGATGCTGGCGGCCTTCGAGGACATCGCGCGGGCGGCCGCCGCCGCGGGGATGCCGGTGAGCGCCACCGTCTCCACCGCGTTCGGCTGCCCGTTCGACGGCGAGACCCCGCCCGAGCGGGTGGCCGCCATCGCGCAGCGGGCGGCCGAGGCGGGCGCGGTCGAGATCGCCATCGCCGACACCATCGGCGTGGGCGTGCCCCGCCAGGTGGCCGACCTGGTGGAGCGGGTGCGCAAGGTGGCGCGCGGGGCGCCTCTGCGCTGCCACTTCCACAACACCCGCAATACCGGCTACGCCAACGCCCTGGCCGCCTACGAGCACGGGGTGACGGTGCTGGACGCCAGCGTCGGCGGGTTCGGCGGCTGCCCGTTCGCGCCCGGGGCGACCGGCAACATCGCCACCGAGGACCTCGTGTACCTGCTGGAGCGCAGCGGGGTGTCCACGGGGCTGGACGGTGCGGGGCTGGCGCGCACAGGGGAGTGGCTGGGCACCCTGCTCGGCAAGGAGCCCCCCGCTCTGCTGGGCCGCGCGGGGTTCGCGTGGAGCGGCGCAGGGGGCTGACCGCGGGACGGGGAGCCGGGGACCGCTCCCGGCCTCGTCCGCCTGGGCACGCCGTGCGGTGCTCCCGCGACAGAGGCGGGGTCTGGACCCGGGGACCGCTCCCGCGCTCGTCCGCCTGGGCACGCCGTGCGATCCTGGACGTGCCGGGGCGGAGACCAGCGTGGGTGTCCGGCCCTGTTATCCTGGTGGCCCGTGGAGTCCGAGGGTGTTGCAGGGCCCGGAGCCCGGCCCGATCCGGACACCGCACGGCCGTCCTCGCAAAGGGCGAACCGTCGCCATTCGACCACGGGAGCACCACTTTGGCATCCGCCGCGAGCACCAAACACCTTTTCGTCACCGGCGGAGTCGCCTCCAGTCTCGGGAAGGGCCTGACCGCCTCCAGCCTCGGACGGCTGCTGAAGTCGCGCGGGCTTCGGGTCACCATGCAGAAGCTCGACCCCTACCTCAACGTCGACCCCGGAACGATGAACCCGTTCCAGCACGGTGAGGTGTTCGTCACCGACGACGGCGCCGAGACCGACCTCGACATCGGCCACTACGAGCGCTTCCTCGACACCGAGCTGTCGGCGTCGGCCAACGTCACCACCGGCCAGGTCTACTCCAGCGTCATCGCCAAGGAGCGCCAGGGCGCCTACCTCGGCGACACCGTGCAGGTCATCCCGCACATCACCAACGAGATCAAGTCGCGGATCTTCGCCATGGAGGCCGCCGACGTCGACATCGTCATCACCGAGATCGGCGGCACCGTCGGCGACATCGAGTCGCAGCCGTTCCTCGAGGCGGTCCGCCAGATACGGCACGAGATCGGCCGCGAGAACTGTTTCTTCCTGCACGTTTCGCTGCTGCCCTTCCTCGGCCCCTCGGGCGAGCTGAAGACCAAGCCCACCCAGCACTCCGTGGCCGCGCTGCGCAGCATCGGCATCCAGCCCGACGCGATCGTCTGCCGTTCGGACCGGCCCATCCCGCAGAGCCTGAAGAGCAAGATCAGCCTGATGTGCGACGTCGACGAGGGCGGTGTCGTCTCGACCCCCGACGCCCCCTCGATCTACGACATCCCCAAGGTGCTGCACCGCGAGGGCCTGGACGCCTATGTCGTGCGCCGGCTCGGGCTCGCGTTCCGCGACGTCGACTGGACCGAGTGGGACGACCTGCTGCGCCGGGTGCACCAGCCCGACCACGAGGTCACGATCGCCCTGGTCGGCAAGTACATCGACCTGCCCGACGCCTACCTGTCGGTCACCGAGGCGCTGCGCGCGGGCGGCTTCGCCGACAGCACCCGGGTCAACATCCGCTGGGTGGCCAGCGACGGCTGCGCCACCGACGAGGGCGCCCAGCGCGAGCTGGGCGGCGTCGACGGTGTGCTGATCCCCGGCGGGTTCGGGGTGCGCGGCATCGAGGGCAAGCTCGGCGCCATCCGCTACGCGCGCGAGAACCGGATCCCGCTGCTGGGCATCTGCCTGGGCCTCCAGTGCATGGTCATCGAGTACGCCCGCAATGTGGTCGGCCTGCCGGGTGCCAACAGCGCCGAGTTCGACGACAAGGCCAAGGACCAGGTCATCGCGACCATGGCCGACCAGACCGAGGTCATCGCCGGCGAGCGCGACATGGGCGGCACCATGCGGCTGGGCCTGTACGCCGCCGAGCTGGCCGAGGGTTCGCTCGCGCGCGAGGTGTACGGCGAGTCCGAGGTCTCCGAGCGCCACCGGCACCGGTTCGAGGTGAACAACGCCTACCGCGGGCAGCTGGAGGACGGCGGGATGGTGTTCTCCGGCCTCTCGCCCGACGGCCGGCTCGTCGAGTACGTGGAGCTGCCCCGCGAGCAGCACCCGTTCTTCATCGCCACCCAGGCCCACCCCGAGCTGCGTTCCCGCCCCACCCGGGCGCACCCGCTGTTCGCCGGGCTCGTCTCGGCCGCTCGGGAGCGCGCCACCGCCGAGGGGCGCGCCTGATGGGCGACGCACGCGTCGCCGACCGCCCGGAGTCCTGGGAGGTCGTCAAGAGCGCCGAGCCGTACACCGGCGCCAAGACCGCCACACGGGTCGACTGGCTGGCCGTGCCCGGCGCGCAGGGCCGCGAGGTCGTGGCGCGCGAGCGCCTGGAGCACCCGGGGGCGGTCGCGGCCCTGGCGCTGGACGACGACGGCCGGGTGCTGCTGCTGTCGCAGTACCGGCACGCGGTCGGCCACCGGCTGTGGGAGCTGCCCGCGGGGCTGCGCGACGAAGCCGGCGAGCCGCCGCTGCGCACCGCGCAGCGCGAGCTGGTGGAGGAGGCGGGGTACCGTGCCGAGCGCTGGCACCGGCTCGTCGACTTCTTCCCGTCGCCGGGGTTCTCCAGCGAGCGGATCTCGGTGTACCTCGCCCGCGGCCTGACCGCTGTGCCCGAAGCCGAGATCGACTTCGTCCGCGTGCACGAGGAGGCCGACATGGAGGCGGCGTGGCTGCCGCTGGACGACGCGGTCGACGCCGTGCTCGGCGACCGGCTGCACAACGGTGCGACCGTCGTCGGGATCCTCGCCGCCGCCACCGCGGCCCGCACCGGGTTCGCCTCACTGGCGCCCGCCGAGGACTGACTCCCGCGCGTCCGGCGCCGCCCGGCACGGCCGGGCGGCGTCCGTGTGCGCCCGCGGACGGCGGTTCTCGCGCCCGTTGTTCGAACACACGTGTCCTACGTTGTACAGATCATGGCTGTAGTTGTATTGATCGGTACCGGCGGATCGCGGTGTCGCAAGGGCGGACAGGACCTCCCCTATGGCATCATCTCCCCGATCTCCCCGGAAATCGGGGGATGCCCGCCCAGGGGGGAAGTCAGGTGAGCGTGACGGCAGCCGAACAGGACGACCCGCGCGGCATGGAGCCCGGCGCCGAGCTGCTGTCCGCGGTGCGCGGCTACCTGGACCACCTCACCGTCGAACGCGGGCTCGCCGACAACACCCTCACCTCCTACCGCCGCGACCTGCGCCGCTACCTGGAATTCCTGGGCGAGCGCGGGCTGTCCTCGCTGGACGGGGTCGGCGAGGCCGACGTCACCGAGTTCCTGCGGCGGCTGCGCGAGGGCGACGACACCCATCCGCCATTGGGCGGCAACTCCGCCGGGCGCGCGGTCTCCGCCGTGCGCGGGCTGCACCGCTTCGCCCAGCGCGAGGGCATCACCGCCCACGACCCGGCGCGCGAGGTGCGCCCGCCCTCGCCGCCGCGCCGCCTGCCCAAGGCGGTGTCCTTGCAGGCCATCGAGTCGCTGCTGGACGCCACCGGCGGCGGCGACCCGCGGGCGCTGCGGGACCGCGCCCTGCTGGAGCTGCTGTACGGCACGGGGGCGCGGATCTCCGAGGCGGTGGGGCTTGACGTCGACGACGTCACCCGGCTGGCCGACGCCGCCGCCTCCGGCGACGACGACCGGGCACGCCCGGACATCAACGTGGTGCGGTTCCGCGGGAAGGGCGGCAAGGAGCGGCTGGTGCCGATCGGGCGGTTCGCCCGCGGCGCCCTCGACGCCTACCTGGTCCGCGCCCGGCCCGAGCTGGCGGCGGCGGGGCGCGGGGTCCCCGCGCTGTTCCTGAACGCGCGCGGCGGCCGCCTCACCCGCCAAGGGGCGTGGGCCGTGCTCCGGGCGGCGGCCGAGCGGGCCGGCCTCACCGACGTCTCGCCGCACACCCTCCGGCACTCCTTCGCCACCCACCTGCTCGACGGGGGCGCCGACGTGCGCGTGGTCCAAGAGCTGCTGGGACACGCGTCGGTGACCACCACGCAGGTCTACACACTGGTCACGGTCGACCGCTTGCGCGAGGTGTACGCGGCCAGCCACCCCCGTGCCGCCCGGACCCCGGTAGGGTGGTCGGCCACCCCGTAGAGTGTCGCGTTGAATCACCCCGTGCCGACGTTCTAGAGTCACGGCACGACGGTTTGTCGCTGTCGACATATTGAGTTTTTCCGACGGCCGGTCAACCGGGGGGCCTGAATCGCCCGGCGAACGCCGGTCCGTAGGGAGGTCAAGGGTTGTGAGCTGGTCGGAATACGACGGTGCGGACACGGGCGCCGGTCCCATCGACCCGGACACGCCGGAACGCTCGGCGAGCAACCCGTGGGGGGAAACGCGCAGCACGGGGGCGGCACTGCAAGCGAACAGACCGAAACCGACATTCCCGGAGCCCGAGCCGTTGGACGGCCACGGCCCGGCACGCATCGTAGCACTGTGTAATCAGAAAGGTGGAGTCGGCAAGACCACCACGACGATCAACCTCGGCGCGGCCATAGCGGAGTACGGGCGGCGCGTGCTGCTGGTCGACTTCGACCCGCAGGGCGCCCTTTCGGTGGGGCTGGGGCGGCTCGACCCGCGCGAGCTGGACCTCACCGTCTACAACCTGCTGATGCAGCGCGACGTCGGGGTCGAGGACGTGCTGCTCAAGACCGACATCGACGGCCTGGACCTGATCCCGAGCAACATCGACCTGTCGGCGGCCGAGGTCCAGCTGGTGGGCGAGGTCGCCCGCGAGCACATGCTGGGGCGCGCCCTGCGCCCGGTGATCGACGACTACGACGTCGTCCTCATCGACTGCCAGCCCTCGCTGGGCCTGCTCACCGTGAACGCGCTCACCGCGGCGCACGGGGTCATCGTGCCGCTGGAGTGCGAGTTCTTCGCGCTGCGCGGGGTGGCGCTGCTCATGGACACCATCCAGAAGGTCCAGGAGCGGCTGAACGAGCGCCTGGTCATCGACGGCTTCCTCGGCACCATGTACGACCCGCGCACGCTGCACGCACGCGAGGTGCTGGCGACCATCATCGACGGGTTCGGCGACAAGGTCTACGGCACCGTCATCAACCGGACCGTCCGCTTCCCCGACGCCACCGTGGCGGGGGAGCCCATCACCCGGTTCGACTCGTCGTCGGCGGGCGCCGGCGCCTATCGGGATCTCGCGAGGGAGGTGCTGGCCAGGTGGCCGATCAGCGGTCCCGACGTGTGACCCTGCCGGGGGCCGACGAGCTGTTCTTCCGCCCGTCCGCGCCGGTGCCGCCCGAGCCCGCGCCTTCGACCTCGCCGGCGCCTTCCGCGCCCGCGCACCTGCACGACGCGTCGGCGGTGCACACCGCTCCCGTCACGCCGCCCGCACCGCGCCGTCCGCGCGCGAAGCGGCAGCGCGCACCGCAGCCCAGCGGCCGGCAGCGCCACGACGAGAAGATCACGGTGTACATCTCCGCCGCCGAGCTGCTCGCCTTGGAGCAGACCCGGCTCACGCTGCGCGCCGAGCACGGGCTCACCGCGGACCGCGGCCGCATCGTCCGCGAGGCCGTGGCGGTGCTGCTGGCCGACTTCGAGGAGCACGGCGAATCGAGCATGCTGGTGCAGCGGCTCATCAACGAATCGAACTGAACAACGCGGCACACTGAAGAACGTCGAAGAACCTGAAGAACGCAGAACACCGTAGGACACCGAAGGATCCGGCCCGGCCCCGGCCGGCGCGATCCGTGAGATCACCGTGGCGGCCGGATTCCGGTGCCACCCTGGGAACATGACCGCATCCATCCCGGCCTGTGCCGCATGAGCACCGGAGACGAGCCCGCCGACGGCGGCTTCCAGGTGCACCTGGACAACTTCGAGGGCCCTTTCGACCTGCTGCTCGGGCTGATCTCCAAGCACAAGCTGGACATCACCGAGGTGTCGCTGTCGAAGGTCACCGACGAGTTCATCGCCTACATCAAGGCGCACGGCGACACCTGGGATCTCGATCAGGCCAGTCACTTCCTGCTGGTGGCGGCCACGCTGCTGGACCTGAAGGCGGCGCGGCTGCTGCCGCGGGGGGAGATCGAGGACGAGGCCGACCTCGCGCTGCTGGAGGCGCGCGACCTGCTGTTCGCGCGGCTGCTGCAATACCGCGCCTACAAGGAGGTCGCCGCGGTCTTCTCCGGGCGCATCGCCGCCCAGGGCCGCCGGTTCCCGCGGGCCGTCCCGCTGGAGCCGCGGTTCGCCGACTCGCGGCCCGATGTGTTCATCAAGCTGGGGCCGCAGGAGTTCGCGGCGCTGGCGGTGCGGGCGCTCACGCCCAAGGAGCCGCCGAGCGTCCCGGTCACCCACATCCACCAGACCAAGACGTCCGTGCGCGAGCAGGGCGCGCTGGTGGTGGCCGCCCTGCGCGCCGGCGGCACGCTCACGTTCTCGCAGCTGACCGCCGACTGCACCGGGTCGTTCGAGGTGGTGGCGCGCTTCCTGGCCCTGCTGGAGCTGTACCGTGACGCCAACGTCGGGTTCGATCAGCCCGAGCCGCTGGGGGAGCTGACCGTGACCTGGACCGGGAGCGCCGCGGGCGAGGTCGAGGTCGACTCCGAGTACGACGGGTCCGCCGACGTGCCCGGCACCGACGGGGAGGAAGAACGGGAGGAACGGATGTGAGTGTGGGGGAGAGCGTCGGGGAGGACGCCGACACGGAACGCGCCGCCGATAGCGCCGATGGCGCCGATAGCGGGAAGGTCCCCGCGGAGGTGCGGCGCGACCTGGAGGCCGTGCTGATGGTCGTCGACCAGCCGGTCGCCGAATACGACCTCGCGCGGGCGTTCGGCCTGCCGGTGCAGGCCATCGCGGCCACCCTGGCGGAGCTGTCCGCGGAATACACCGCCCAGGGGCGCGGTTTCGACCTTCGCCAGGTCGCGGAGGGCTGGCGCATCTACACGCGCCCGGAGTGCGCCGACGCCGTCGAGCACTTCCTCAAGGAGGGCACGGAGGTCCGGCTGACCCAGGCGGCGCTGGAGACGATGGCCGTCGTCGCCTACCGCCAGCCGGTCTCGCGCGGACGCGTATCGGCCGTCCGCGGTGTGAACTGTGACGGGGTTATGCGTACCCTCGTACTGAGAGGCCTTATCGAGGAAGCCGGGCACGACCCGGAATCGGGGGCGCTGCTCTACCGCACCACGAGCTACTTCCTGGAGCGCCTCGGTCTGCGCAGCCTCGACGAACTCCCTGATCTGGCACCATTCCTGCCTGACGATATCGAAGGTTTAGACGACACCGGTGAACACACCCAATGACCCCAGGTCCCGCGGTGAGCGGGACTCCTACGACCGGCGCGGTGAGCGCGGTCGATCGGCTCCGCGCGGTGAACGCGGAGGAAATTTCCGGCGGGATGACCGCGGTGACCGCAGTGAGCGTGGCGATCGCGGCGATCGCGGTGGTTCCTTCCGAAGGGACGATCGTGGTGGCCGCGGAGGCTCTTTCGGCCGTGACGACCGCGGTGACCGTGGAAGCTCTTTCCGGCGCGACGATCGCGGAGACCGTGGCGGATCTTTCCGGCGGGATGACCGTGGTTCGTTCCGTTCGGGACCGCGCGATGACCGCGGTGGGCCGCGGAGCGACGATCGCGGCGGATTCCGCCGTGACGACCGTGGCGGTTCCTTCCGGCGGGATGACCGCGGTGACCGCGGTTCCTTCCGTTCGGGCGGGCGCGATGACCGCGGCGGGTCCTTCCGCCGCGACGACCGCGGGTCGTTCCGTCGCGATGACCGTTCCGACCGCCCTGCCGGGCGGTCCGGCCCCCGTGATGACCGTGGTGGATCCTTCCGCCGTGATGATCGAGGCGATCGCGGTTCGTTCCGTTCGGGTCCGCGTGATGACCGCGGGCCGCGGCGTGATGACCGTGGTGACCGCGGCGGGTCCTTTCGACGGGACGACCGTGGCTCGTTCCGTTCGGGCGGGCGCGATGACCGCGGTGGGCCGCGGCGCGATGACCGTTCCGACCGTCCTGCCGGGCGTTCGGCCCCACGTGATGACCGCGGCGGGTCCTTCCGGCGCGATGACCGCGGTGACCGCGGCTCGTACCGTTCGGGTGGCCGCGATGACCGGCCCTCCTACCGCGGCGGGCGCGACGATCGGGACGACCGCGGCTCGTACCGGCGCGATGACCGGTCGGGGTCCGGGCAGCGTTCCGGACCGCGTGACGGCCGCGGTGCCCAGCGGCGGGACGACCGGTCGGGCTCCCGTGGAGCCGCGGGCCGTCCCCGTACCGGGGCCTCGGGCAAGCCCGGCAGGGACCACCGCGACAGCCGGGTTCCCCGGGGCGGTGGCCGTACCGAGCGGGACCTGTCGCCCGCGGCGCGTGCGCGGCTGAACACGCTGCGGTCCGAGTACGACCCGCGTGACGAGGACCGCAAGGACGAGCAGCGCGACTCCTACACCGACGTCCCCGGCGGGATCCGGTTGCAGAAGGCGCTGGCGCAGGCCGGCGTCGCCAGCCGGCGGGCCAGCGAGGAGCTCATCGCCGAGGGCCGGGTCTCGGTCGACGGGCAGATCGTGCGCCGCTTCGGCGCCCGGGTCGACCCCGAGAAGTCGGAGATCCGGGTCGATGACCAGCGCGTCGTCACGGCGCCGGACCTGCTGTACTTCGCGTTGAACAAGCCCCGCGGGGTGGTCAGCACCATGTCCGACCCCGAGGGCCGCCCGACCCTGTCCGACTACGCCGGCCAGACCGAGGAGCGCCTGTTCCACGTCGGGCGCCTCGACACCGAGTCCGAGGGCCTGATCCTGCTCACCAACGACGGTGAGCTCGCCAACCGGCTCACGCACCCGCGCTACAAGGTCGTCAAGACCTACATCGCGAAGGTGCCGGGCCCGGTGTCGCGCGAGGTCATCCGCCAGGTGCGGGCCGGGGTCGAGCTGGAGGACGGCCCGGTCGAGGTCGACTCCTTCCGCGTGGTCGACAACGTCGACCCCAAGGCGCTGGTCGAGGTGCGGCTGCACGAGGGGCGCAAGCACATCGTGCGGCGGCTGCTGGACGCCGTGGGCCACCCGGTGTCGGACCTCGCGCGCACCCAGGTCGGTCCGATCGACCTGAACGCGCTCAAGCCGGGCACCATGCGCGCGTTGACCTCGCGTGAGGTCAGCGAGCTCTACACTGCCGCGGGGATGTGAAGTCCGGCCGGGGCGGCCCGGCCGGTGCCTGAAGTAGCCGAAGGGACGGTCTCACAGTGGCAGTACGAGCGATCCGGGGTGCGGTGCAGGTCGACGCGGACGAGCGCGATCTCATCCTGGAGGCCACCTCGGAGTTGGTGTCGGAGGTCGTGCGGCGCAACGAGCTGGTGACCGACGACGTGATCAGCGTGCTGTTCACCGCCACGCCGGACCTCACATCGGAGTTCCCGGCGCTGGCGGCGCGCAAGCTGGGCTTCACCGACGTGCCGCTCATGTGCGCCACCGAGATCGCCGTGCCGCACGCGCTGCCGCGCGTGGTGCGGCTCATGGCCCATGTGGAGACCGAGCGTCCGCGCGCCGAGCTCCAGCACGTCTATCTGCGCGGGGCTCAGGCGTTGCGCCTGGACATCGCGCAGTGACCACCGAAGTGCGGCGGGGTGGGGTGCTGCGGCGCCCCACCCCGCCGGTGCGTTTCCCCCCCGCGCACGAAGCAGGCCCGATGACCGATGGGACCGACAGGAGAGACATGGCAGCGTCTGGCGCA
This sequence comes from Nocardiopsis sediminis, assembly GCF_042650565.1. Taxonomy (NCBI): domain Bacteria; kingdom Bacillati; phylum Actinomycetota; class Actinomycetes; order Streptosporangiales; family Nocardiopsidaceae; genus Nocardiopsis; species Nocardiopsis sediminis. The sequence goes on along the minus strand of NZ_JBHSBH010000007.1, from coordinate 598,529 downwards.
GGGGAGGCGGGGGACCTCCGCGGGGGCGTCGATGATGTGATCGTGGCGGGTGCCGGGCTGATCGGTACCTCGATCGCCTTGGCGTTGCGCGAGCACGGTGTGCGGGTGCGGCTCACCGACCCCGATCCCGGGAGTCTGCGGCTGGCCGCGGAGTTGGGTGCGGGGGAGCCGGTGGATCCGGCGGCGCCGGGGGCGCCGGCCGATGTCGCCGTGATCGCCGCCCCGCCGGCCGCGATCCCCGGTGTGCTGCGCGACCTCCAGGACCGGGGTGCGGCGCACGTCTACACCGATGCCGCGAGTGTGAAGTCGAGCGTGGTGGCGGAGGCGGAGCGGCTGGGCTGCGACCTCGCCACGTTCGTGCCCGGGCACCCGATGGGCGGCCGGGAGAAGCAGGGGCCCAGTGCGGCCCGGTCGGATCTGTTCCTCGGCCGTTCGTGGGCGCTGTGCCCCACGGGCAAGGCCGATCCGCTGGCGGTGGCGGCGGTGACCCGGCTGGCGCGGATGTGCGGCGCCGAGCCGGTGACCCTGGAGGCCGCGGCGCACGACCGGGCGGTGGCCCTGGTCTCCCATGCCCCCCATGTGGCGGCGTCGGCGGTGGCGGCGCGGCTGCTGGGCGGTGATGAGACGGCGCTGGCGCTGGCCGGCCAGGGCGTGCGCGACGTCACCCGGATCGCCGCGGGCGACCCGGGCCTGTGGCTGGAGATCCTGCGCCATAACCCCGCTCCGGTGGCGGGGGTGCTGGAGGAGATCTCCGCCGACCTCGCCGAGGCGGCCACCGCCCTGCGCGGGGGGACGCCGGGGGAGCCGGCGGTGCACGGCCTGCTGTCCCGGGGCCGGCGCGGCCGCGACCGCATCCCCGGCAAGCACGGTGCGGCCCGGGTGCCCGAGTACGCGGTGCTGCCGGTGGTCATCCCCGATGAGCCCAACGCCCTGGGGCGGCTGTTCGCGGCGGCGGGTGAGGCCGGGATCAACATCGAGGACGTCCGCATCGACCACTCGCCGGGGCTGCCGGTGGGTGTCGCCCAGCTGTCGGTGCTCCCGGGGGCGCTGGGCCCGCTGGCGCGGGCGCTGGCCGAGCGGGGGTTTTCTGTGCATGCCTGATCGGGCCGGGCCGTGTTCGGGCGGCGGTAGGCTGGATCGTTGAGATGAGATGGAATTCCACCCCTGGGGGAGAGAACCACGTGAGCGCGCAGGGCAACGCTGAGGGAATCGTCATCGCGATCGACGGTCCCTCGGGGTCGGGCAAGTCCAGCACGGCCAGGGGCGTCGCCACCGAGCGCGGGCTGCGCTACCTCGACACCGGGGCGATGTACCGGGCCGTGACCTGGTGGATGCTCACCCACGAGGTCGATGTGGACGACGCGGCGGCCGTCGCGGAGGCGGCATCGCGCCCGGTCATCACGATGGGCACCGATCCCAGCGCCCCCACCGTCCGGGTGGACGGCGTGGACGTCGCCCGGGAGATCCGGACCCGTGAGGTCACGGCCAATGTGAGCGCGGTCAGCGCCGTCCCGCAGGTCCGGGAGCGGCTGGTCGCGCTCCAGCGCGAGACCATCGCCGAAGCGCGGCGCGAGGTGGGGGGCATCGTCGTCGAGGGGCGCGACATCACGACCGTTGTCGCCCCTGACGCGGCGGTCAAGCTCTACCTCACCGCCAGCGCCGAGGCCCGTGCCCAGCGGCGCAGCCGTGAGGTGCAGTCCACCGACATCGCGGCGACCCAGGCCGACCTGGCCCGCCGTGACCTGCTCGACTCCAGCCGGGCCGCCTCGCCGCTGACCCGGACCGAGGACGCCCTGGAGCTGGAGACCTCCGGTCTGACGCTCGACGAGGTCGTGGCGATCGTGGTCAAGCTGGTGGATGAGGCGGCGGCCCGCGAGGGTTCCGCCGCGCTGTAGCGCTTTCGCAGAACACCCGTGCCCTCTCGGGCGCGGGACGAACCGGTCCCCGCGGCACGCATCCTGGGCGCGTGGGGACTCCGTATCCGGGATCAGAGGTCATGGAAGACAACACCTACAGCTCCGTCGGCGTGCCCGCAGAGGGCGGCGCGGCCGACGGGGACATCGCGGTCAAGCCGGTCGTCGCCGTTGTCGGGCGGCCCAACGTCGGTAAATCGTCGCTGGTCAACCGCATCATCGGACGCCGTGAGGCGGTCGTGGAGGACGTACCGGGGGTGACCCGCGACCGGGTCGCCTATGACGCCTCCTGGCAGGACCGGGAGTTCACCCTGGTCGACACCGGCGGGTGGGAGACCAGTGTCAGCGGGCTCGCCGCGATGGTGGCCCGCCAGGCGGAGTACGCCGCGCAGACCGCCGACGTCATCCTGTTCGTCGTGGACGCGACGGTCGGGATCACCGACGCCGATGCGGCCGTGACGCGCGTGCTGCGGGCGACCCGCCGGCCCGTGGTGCTGGCCGCCAACAAGGTCGACGGCGAGCTCCAGGAGGCCGATGCCCTGGTGCTGTGGAACCTCGGCGTGGGCGAGCCCTACCCGATCAGCGCCCTGCACGGGCGCGGCACCGGCGATCTGCTCGATGCGGTCCGCGAAGCGCTGCCGGCCGCCGGGTCGGCCGAGGCCGCCGACTCCGAGGAGGGCGGGCCGCGCCGGGTGGCGCTGGTGGGCCGGCCCAACGTCGGCAAGTCGAGCCTGCTCAACCGGGTCGCCGGCGAGGAGCGTGTGGTGGTCGACTCCGTCGCCGGGACCACGCGTGACGCCGTCGACGAGCTGATCGACCTGGGCGGGCGGACCTGGAAGTTCATCGACACCGCCGGTATCCGGCGCAAGTTCCGCAACCTCCAGGGGGCCGACTACTACGCCACGGTGCGGACGTCGTCCGCGCTGGAGCGGGCCGAGGTCGCGGTGGTGCTGATGGACGTCAGCGCGCCGCTGGCCGAGCAGGACATCCGCGTCGTGGAGCAGGTCGTGGAGTCCGGGCGGGCTCTGGTACTGGCGTTCAACAAGTGGGACACGCTCGACGAGGAGCGCCGCTACTACCTGGAGAAGGAGATCGACCGGCAGCTGGCGCGGGTGTCGTGGGCGCCGCGGGTCAACATCTCCGCCAAGACCGGCCGGCACATGGACAGGCTGGTCCCGGCGATCGAGACCGGCCTGGAGAGCTGGGACACCCGCATCTCCACGGGGCGGCTGAACACCTGGCTCAAGGAGCTGGTGGCGGCGACGCCGCCGCCGGTGCGGGGCGGCCGGCAGCCGAAGATCCTCTTCGCGACGCAGGCCTCCGCCCGCCCGCCGCACTTCATCCTGTTCACCACGGGGTTCCTGGAGGACAACTACCGGCGCTTCATCGAGCGGCGGCTGCGCGAGGACTTCGGTTTCGAGGGCAGCCCGATCAAGCTCAGCATGCGCATCCGGGAGAAGAAGGGCTCGACGCGGGCGTCCAAGGGCAGCGTGCGGCCGGACTGGAACCGCTGAGGCCGGGGTGCGTGGGGTGCGGGGGAGCAGTAGGGTTCGCGCCATGACCCCCCGCCCCGTGTGGCTCGGGTCCGGGGTCGCGTGGGGTGCGGGGGAACAGTAGAGTGCGCGCCATGACCCCCCGCCGCCGCATGATCGTGTCCCTCGCCGCGCTGGTGCCCGCGGCGCTCATCGCCGCCGCCGGAGTGCTCTTCGGCGGCGGTTTCGTCCTGCTTGCCGAGGTCATCGGCGCCGTGGCCGCCGTTGCCCTGTTCGGGGTGGCCGTCCACCTGCTGCTGCCGGGCCTGGATGCGCGCCGGGCGGGTGGTGTCGTGCTCGTTCTGTGCTGGGGTGGGTTCGTGCTGGCCACGGCCGCGGGCGAGGCGGTCGGGAGTGTGGCCGCCGGCCAGATGGGGCGGGCGGATTTCGGCTGGTCCGGTTCCTCTTCCTCGGGGTACTTCGCCTACGCGCCCCTGGACGAGGGCGAGGACGACGTCTTCACCTCGCAGCTCGGACCGGAGGACCCGTTGGTGTCCCAGAGCACCGCCGTTGCGGTCGGTCCCGCTCCCTTCCCCGGCGGTGCCGTGGTGGGCGGGCTGCTCACCGGCTGGATCACCGGGGTATCGGCTCTGGTGGCCTATGTGCGGACCCGGGCGGCCGGGCCCGAGGCCGGCGGGTCCGGGGCGGAATCCGGGGTGTAATGGACAAGGTCCTGGTCAGCGCCTGCCTGATGGGCCGCCGGGTGCGCTACGACGGCGGCGCCAAGACCGTGGACGACGACATCCTCGCGCGGTGGCGCGCCGAGCGGCGCCTCGTGGTCTTCTGCCCCGAGGTCGCGGGCGGGCTGCCGGTGCCGCGGCCCCCGGCGGAGATCGAGGCCGCGGCGGGTGCCCGGGCGGTCCTGGACGGGCGTGCGGCCATCCGCACACCGGCCGGTGACGACGTCACAGCGTCCTTCGTCGCAGGAGCCCGCGCCGCGGTGGCGACCGCCCGCGCCCACGGGGCCCGGGTGGCGGTGCTGAAGGAGTCGAGCCCGTCGTGCGGGCTGCACCGGGTCTACGACGGCGGGTTCTCCGGCGGCACGGTCGAGGGGCCGGGGGTGACGGCGCGGCTGCTGCTGGATGCCGGGGTGGCGGTCTTCACCGAGGCCGAGCTCGCGGCGGCGGACGCCCACCTGCGCGGGCTGGAGCCTTAAGCCACGCCCGTGATGTGGCCTGCGCGCATGCGGCGCGCCCCGCGCCTGCGGAGTTCGGTGCCGCCGGTCAGCGCCGCCCGCAGGGTCGGATGGATCTCGAAGCCCTGATCGAGGCCGGTGAGGTGCAGGATGCGCGCGACCTGGGGCCGCAGGCCGGTCAGCCGGAGGGGAAGGCCGAGGACGATCGCCCGGTGGCGGACGTCGACCAGGACGGCGATCCCGGCCGCCCCGCAGAAGGACACCCCGCCCATGTCGATGACCGCCAGTGGGGTCCCTGGGCGCAGCGCCTTCAGCAGGCGGGTGCGCAGTTCCGGAGCCGTGGCGATGTCGATCTCGCCGTCGAGGCGCAGGAGGGTGTGCGTGGGCCGTCGTACGGTGGCCACACCCACCTCGGGGGCGCCCGTGCGCCGGGAGGGGCCGAACACGGTGGTGGTCATCATCCAGGGCTCCGATCGTGGGCGGGCAGGGGAGGGCACGGCGGCGCCGGGGGCGGCACGGCGGCGTGCGGGGGGTAGTCCGGAACGGGAGGGTGCGCGGGGAGGTGCGGGTCGATCATGGCACCCCCCGGGGCCGTGGTCCGGCGTGGCGGGCACACCTGGGGATCGGGATGTCGTCGTTCCGGGCCCCTGCATTCTACGCCCGGAGGCCTTCGGCGACACTGCCGCCGGGGACAGGATCGCCTGCCGGGCATGGGGGCGATCCGGAAAAGTGTGGCCGGACGGTAAGGGGATGCTGACCGATTGTGCAGTGCACAACGCGCCGCGCGTCCGGTCGCCGCGGCGCCGGATCAGACCGCCCCGTGCGGTGCGGCGGCGCGCGCCAGTTCAGCGGATCCGGCGCCGCGGGCACCCGGCAATACCGGGGGCTCGCGGGGTGGTCCGGGGGCCGTGCCGCACCGACGCGTTTCCGTCCTGGTCGGAGTGCATGCGAGGGAAAGCGTTCCCTTGACCGGCTCCTGCGCCCGAATTACGGTCTAGACCGCACTGGCGGACACGGATTCCGGGCCGTCCCCCCGCGCTCCCCGCTCCCCTCGCCGCGCTCCTCCGCCATGCCCCTCCGACGGCCGGCGCGGTGCTATCCGAAGGACCTCGACATGACCATCAGACGGAAACTCCTCTCCGCCGCCGCCGGCGTGGCCCTCGCGCCCTTCGTCTTCGCCCTCCTGCCCGCTGGGACCGCCATGGCCCACGGCTACGTCTCCTCGCCCGCCAGCCGGCAGGCGCAGTGCGCGACGGGCGCCGTCCCCTGCGGCGACATCCAGTACGAGCCGCAGAGCGTGGAGGGCCCCAAGGGCCTGACGAGCTGTAGCGGCGGCAACAGCCGGTTCTCCGAACTGGACGACGACTCCAAGGGCTGGCAGGTCCACCCCGTCAGCGGATCGGTCGAATTCACCTGGACGATCACCGCCAACCACTCCACCAGCACCTGGGAGTACTTCGCGGGCGGACAGCAGATCGCGAGCTTCGACGACGGCGGCGCCCAGCCGCCCTCGACGGTGACGCACAACGTCGACGTCAGCGGGCTCAGCGGCGAGCAGAAGATCCTCGCGGTGTGGAACATCGCCGACACCTCCAACGCCTTCTACGCCTGCATCGACGTCAACGTCGGCGGCTGAGGCCCGTGTGCGGGGGGCCGCCGGTGCTGCCGGACGACCTCCACGCACCGACCGTCGGCTGAGGCCTGTGTGTGCGGGGGCCGTCCGTTCGCGGGCGGCCCCCGCCTCGTTCTGGCGCCTCGTTCTCGCCGCACCGGGTCAAGCGCCGGTGATATCTCGGCGTGGGTGCGGTCAAACACGTGATCCGCGGTGGACGCCGGGTAGCCCGGTCGGCATACCGGGCTCACACGGAGACGGCACACCGGTCCGGTCGGAATCCGCCCTCGGGTGGGAGAACGATTCGGGGAGTTGATGCGCGATGGCACCGCAGCGCACAGCGCAGGAGTTCATCGGCCACAGGCTGCTGGACCGCGAGGGCCACAGCGTCGGCAAGATCGAGCAGGTCTACTTCGACGATGAGACCGACTCGCCCAAGTGGGTGTCGGTGCAGATCGGCATGCTCGGCCACCGGCACAGCTTCGTCCCCCTCCAGGGGGCGCGCATCTCCGAGGAGGACCTGAGCGTCCCCTTCGACAAGGAGACGATCAAGGACGCCCCCCAGTTCGACGCCGAGCAGCACCTCTCGATGGACGAGGAGAACCGGCTCTACGAGCACTACGGCGTGAAGGTGCCCGGGCCCCGGGCCTCTGTGGAGGGGGACATCTTCACGGCGCCGGCCGGGGCCGCCGATGCCGGTACCGAGGCCGACGCCGAAGCGGGCGGCGGCACGGGCACGGCCCCGGCGAGCTCCGACATCGCCGACCGCCAGCGCATGGACACCGACATGGACATGGGCATCGGTGCGGCGGACGCCGAGTCGGGGATGGACAACGCGGAGGACGTCACGGTCATCCGCTCCGAGGAGCGGGCCCACATCGGGGTGGAGAGCACCGAGAGCGGGCGCGCCCACGTGCGCAAGACCGTGGAGTCCGAGCACTTCCAGCAGGACGTCCCCGTCTCCCATGAGGAACTGCGGGTCGAGCACGTCCCGCTCAGCGACGCCGACCGTGCGGCCAGTGAAAGCGGGCGGATCGAGGAGGAGGACGACGAGTTCGTCCTGCACGCCGAGAAGCCGGTGATCTCCCGGGAGACGGTGCCGGTCGAGAAGCTGCGCATCTCCAAGGAGACGGTCACCGAGGAGGAGAGCGTCGAGGGCGACCTCCGCAAGGAGCGCATCGACGTCGAACGCGACATGGAACCGGGCATGGAGGACTCCGGCGAACGCCGCGACGACCGCCCCGGCCCGCCGCCCCCGCCTCCGGGCCCCTGAAGACTGGGCGCGGAGGGGCCGGAAGCCCCTCCGTTGCCCGCTGACCCCCGCTCTGTCTCTGTTCCGCTTGTCCCCCCAACAGAGCTGGGCGCGAAGGGGCCGGAAGCCCCTTCGTTGCCCTCTATCCATCCTCCGTGCTGCGAGGGGCGCGGCCACGGGATGGGTGGTCCCCCAACGGAGCTGGGCGCGAAGGGGCCGGAAGCCCCTTCGTTGCCCTCTATCCTCGCCTCCGCGGACCCCTCTGAGCTGGGCGCGGAAGGGCCGGAAGCCCTTCCGTCGCCCTCTGCCCCGCGACCATGGCGCCGCCACCGCTGCGGTGTCGTGGTCGCGGCCCGGCGGGGCGGGTGTTCGCGTCCCCCCAAGAAAAAGGGGAGCTGGGCGCGGAGGGGCCGGAAGCCCCTCCGTTGCCCTCACCTTCCGGCCGCGGCCGGGCGCGGGCTCCGTGCGGGCCGGCGTGCGAAAGTAGGGGGATGGACCCCTCTGCCGCCGCCCGGGTGCGGGCGGCTCTCGCGGAACTGCCCCCGGAGATCGCCACCACCGACCCCGACATCCTCGCGGGCTACGCCCGCGATCAGTCGCGGTTCACCCCCTCCGAGACGCCCGCGGCGATGCTCGCGCCCCGCACGACGGATGAGGTCGCCTCCGCCATGGCCGCCCTGCGCCGGCACGGTGTGACCGTCGTGCCGCGCGGCGCGGGCAGCGGCCTGAGCGGGGCGGCCAACGCCACGGCCGAGTCCGTCGTCCTCAGCCTGCACCGGATGGACGCGATCCTGGAGGTCGACCCCACGAACCGGCTGGCGGTCGTCCAGCCCGGGGTCGTCACCGCCGCGCTGAGGGACCGCGCGAGTAGCGCCGGGCTCGCCTACCCGCCCGACCCCGGCAGCGTCGAGTTCGCCACGGTCGGCGGGAACGTCGCGACCAACGCGGGCGGCATGTGCTGCGTCAAATACGGGGTCACCGGGGACTTCGTCCTCGGCCTGGAGGTGGTGCTCGCCGACGGCCGCGTGGTGCGGACCGGGCGGCGCACGGTCAAGGGGGTCGCCGGATACGACCTCACCCACCTGTTCGTCGGTTCGGAGGGCACGCTCGGGGTGATCACGGAGGTGACCGTGCGCCTGGTCCCGGCGCCGGGACCCGCGCACACGCTCGTGGCGTCCTTCGCGGCGCTGCCCGATGCGGGCCGGACCGTCACCGCCATCGTGGATGCCGGCCTGACCCCCTCGATGCTGGAGATCCTCGACCGCACGACCGTGCGCGCGGTCGACGCGATGTCGGGGATGGGGCTCGGGGACGACGTGCACGCGCTGCTGCTGGTCCAGAGCGACGACCCCGACGCCGACGAGGTCCTGGCCCGGGTGGAGGGCCTGTGCGAACAGCACGGCGCGGCCGATATCGCCACCAGCGCGGACCGGGCGGAGGGCGCGATGCTGCTGGAGGCGCGCCGGCTCGCCCTGCCGGCGCTGGAGCGGCTGGGCGACTGGCTGCTGGACGACGTGTCGGTTCCGCGCTCCCGGATCGCGGAGCTGATCGCGTTCGTCGAGGAGGTCGGTGCGCGCTCGGGCCTGACCATCGGGGTGTTCGGGCACGCGGGCGACGGCAACCTGCACCCCACGATCATCTTCGACGACGCCGACCCCGCGGCCCGCGCCGCCGCGCGCGGCGCCTTCGACGAGATCACCGAGCGGGCGCTGCACCTGGGCGGCACGATCACCGGGGAGCACGGCGTCGGCCGGCTGAAGAGCGGGTGGCTCGCGGTCGAGCAGGGGCCGGTGGGCATGGAGCTGCACGCTTCGGTCAAGGCGGCCCTGGACCCCGCGGGGATCCTGAACCCGTTCGCCGTGATGCCGCGGGAGGCCGCCGGGAGCCGCTGAGGGGCCGGATCCGGCCACGCTCGGGGGAGGGCCCGCCATGGGTGCGGCGCGCGGGTGGCGGGTAGCGCTTGGAGGACGCCCAGGTCAGCGGCGTTCGCTGCGGCGGCGGGTTTCGCCGGCGCCGTGAGCACCTCTCAGTTATCGCGCGGTGGCGCCCCGGCGGTTCACGGCATGGTTCGCGGCAGGGGCGCGCGTTGATTGCCGGTCGTCGCGGCGGGTCCGTTAGGGTCGCCGTGATCGCCGCCAGGGCGGCGATCGGCCCCAACGCCCACCGTCCGTGGCCGACGGGCCTCTCCAACCCCATCTTCCCCCCGTTTGAGGAGCACCATGCTGAAGAGACGGCAGTTCATGGCGGTCGGCGCGGCCGCGGCCGGCGCCGCCGGCCTCGCCTGGGCCGGCAAGGCGGTTCTCGACCGCCCGGGCCCCGCGGTGACCACGTCCGGAACCGCCGGCGACTTCCCGCGCACGCTCGCCGAGACCGCTCCTGCGGGCGGCGGGCCGGTCCGCCCCGATATGCGGTTCGACCATGTCGCGGTCCGGCTGGCCGAAGGTACGCAGCCCAGCGCCCGCATCGGGTTCGTGGACGAGGCGGGGGAGACGTCGTGGCAGCCCGTCCACTTCGGTGACCACGGGCGCGACGACGTGGCGTCGGGCCCGGCCGCTGTGGTGGCGGTGCCGGAGGGCGCGGTCGGCTATGAGGTGCGCGCCGATGGCGCCGAGCCCGCGGCCGTCGCCTTCAACACCCGCGACGGGGACGGCGTGTCGTCGGAGGGCCCGGCGACCGGGACTCTGCGGGCCTCGGAGCAGTCGTCGCAGGCGGAGGGCTCCTCTCTGCGGTTCCTGACCCGGGCCGGGTGGGGCGCCGACGAGTCGCTGCGGTTCGATGATGAGGGCAACGACCTGTGGCCGGCGGAGTTCTTCCCGGTGCAGACGATCACCGTCCACCACACCGCCATGGCCGTCGGCGACGACCCGGCCGCGGCGGTGCGCGCCGTGTACCAGCTGCACGCGGTAGAGCAGGCGTGGGGCGACATCGGCTACCACCTGCTCATCGACCCTGAGGGCACCGTGTACGAGGGCCGCCACTCGGGTGAGGACCGGATCCCGGTGTTCGACGGCCCGCCCGACGGGACCGGCGCCCGCGCGGTGACCGCCGGCCACGTCGCCCAGATGAACTCCGGCAACGTCGGCGTCTGCCTGCTCGGCGACTTCACCGACGCCCAGCCCACCCAGGCCGCCCAGGACAGCCTGGTGCAGGTGCTGTCGGTGCTGTGCATGTACACCGGGGTGAACCCGACCGACGACGTGAACTACGTGAACCCGGGCAACGACATGACCATCACCGTGCAGGGGGTCTCCCGGCACCGCGACTGGCTCGAGACCGAGTGCCCCGGCAACACCTTCGCCGAGAACTTCGATGCCGTGCGCGACCGCGTCGCCGAGATCGTGGGGCAGGGCTGAGGCCGGGCCCGCCGCGGGCCCGGCCCGTTGCGGGTCAGCCGTGGGGGTGGAACCCGCCGAACGCCCCTTGGTGGTAGAGCAGCGGGGTGTCGGTGCGGTGCACCGATGCGCCGTGGACCCGCCCCACGACCAGCCAGTGGTCGCCGACCACCCGGGTCTCGTGGACCCGGCAGAGCAGGTGGGCGGCCGCGTCCTCCAGCAGCGGGGTGCCGTGCGGGCCCGCGCGCCAGGCGGTGGGTGCGGCGAAGCGGTCGGTGCCGCTGCGCGCGAAGCGGGCTGCGAGGGCGTGCTGGTCCTCGGCCAGTAGGTTGACGGCGAAGTGCCCGGCGTGGCGCAGCCGCGCCCAGGTCGATGAGGTGTCGGCGATGTAGAACGCCACCAGCGGGGGGCTCAGGCTCACGCTGGTGAAGGAGGTGGCGGTCAGGCCGGCCGGGCCGTCGCCGGTTTCGGCGGTGACCACGACGACGCCGGCGGGGTGGCCGGCCAGTGCGCGGCGGAAGTCGTCGGGGTCGATGTCGTGCTCCGTCGCCCCAGGACGGAGGTGCTCCGGCGGGCCGGTGCTCACGGGGGCCGGGACCGGCGGGTGCCAGACGTCGCCGGCGGCGGTGGGGACCCGGATCGCGCCGGCCGGCGGCCGGCCGCCGGCGAGCAGCTCCACCTCCGGCTGCGTCAGGGTGCCCGTTTCGGCCAGCAGGTCGTCCGGGTCCGGCAGGGGGCGGGCGAGGGCGGTGATCCCCGGCCGGAGCCGGTCGAGGGCGTGCTCGTACTCCTCGGTGGTGCGGTGGCCGGGGAGCACGATGGTGTGCGGCCCGGAGGCGAGGACCAGGGTCGGGAAGCCGTAGCGGTGGCCCGTGCCGGTGGCGACCGGATGGCCGGGGTGGGGGGTGGGCCGGCCGGTGTCCGCGGCCTGAGGGGTGGCGGGGTGGACCCGCCGGGCCTCGGCGGCCTCGTCGCGCTGGAGTGCGCGGACGGGGGCGGAGTCCAGGTCGGCGAGCAGCCGGTCCAGGTCCAGGCCGGGGGTGCCGGCGAGTGCGGCGCGCACCCGGGCGGGGGAGTCGGCGGGTTCGCCGCGCAGGAACACCGCCTCGCGCAGCCGCCGCAGCACGCGGGCGGCGGCCTCGGGTCCCTGGGAGCGGGCGGCGATGGCGGCGCGGCCCGCGGGAGCGGTGGAGCGGTGCATCCAGCGCAGGCGGCGGGTGATCGGCGCGCCGGTCTGCTCGGCGACGGCGGTCCACTTGCGCAGGAACTCCGGGGCGTCGGCCTCGGGGTCGAAGCCGGGGCGCGTGGCGTGCAGGTCGGCGATCTGCATGCCCTGCACCTGCCGCCAGGCGAGCAGGTGGCCGTAGCGCAGCCGGAGCAGGCGCAGCCGGGGCTCGCTCGCCCACGACCACACGCATCCCGGGTCGGTGTACTCGGTCACGGTGATGGGCGCCGGGGCGCTCACCGGCCGTCCTCGCCGTCGCCGGTGGCCCAGAGGCTGGGCAGGTTGACGACGATGCCCTCCTGGGTGCTGCGCCCGATGACCACGACGGCCTCCTCGTCGGGGGAGGGGTTCTCTTCGCGGTGGGGGACGTAGGGCGGGACGAAGATGTAGTCGCCCGGCCCGGTGTCGATGCGCACCTCTTCGTCGCCGTCGGCGAAGACGAACGAGGGGTGGCCGGAGACGACGTAGATGGCGGTCTCGGCCTCCCCGTGGTGGTGGTCGCCGGAGTTGGTGGCGGGGCCGACGTGGGTCTGGCCCATCCAGATCCGGTGTGAGCCGACGGTCTTGCCGGAGATGGCCTCGAAGCGCCGCATCCCCGAGGTCTGGCCGGTGTCGCCGGTGAGCGACGAGGCCTTGATGTGTTCGAGCCGCCCGTGCCATACCCGGTCGCCGTGGGTGTGGCCGTGTTCGTCGCCGTCGGTGGTGTGGGTCACCGCGTCCTCCCGCCGAATCTATTCCGACTTTCTTGACCTACTTGATAGGAATTATTACATTATGGACCCACGATCACGCAATGTGGGACACGGATGTGGGGTAGGTATGGTCGAGTTCATCGGGATGATCCGCACCAGCGACGCGTCGGAGATCAGGCCCGCGCGCGGCCCGCTGCTGGACCGCGACTACACGCGCCGGTTCGCCCAGGCCCACGAGGAGGCGGGCTTCGACCGGGTCCTCATCGGCTACCACTCGTGGGACGCCGACGGGTTCGCGGTCGCCGGCTTCGCCGCGGCGCACACCGAGCGGCTGGGCTTCCTCATCGCCCACCGGCCCGGGTTCGTCTCGCCCACGGTGTGGGCGCGCAAGATCGCCACCCTGGACCAGTTCACCGAGGGCCGGGTGGCGGTGCACATCATCAGCGGCGCCAGCGACACCGAGCAGGCGCGCGACGGCGACTTCACCGACAAGGCCACCCGCTACCGCCGCACCGACGAGTACCTCGAGGTCGTCAAGCGCACGTGGGCGGCGACCGAGCCCTTCGCCTTCAGCGGTGACTTCTACCGGGTCGAGGGCGCGCTGTCGCGGGTCCCCACCCACTCGCGGCCGCGCGTGCCCATCTACTTCGGCGGGTCCTCGGCCGACGCCTACCGGGTCGGCGGTCGCCACGCCGACGTCTACGCGCTGTGGGGCGAGCCGCTGAAGGAGACCGCCGACCAGATCGCATCGGTGCGCGCCGCGGCGGCCGCCGCCGGCCGCGACCCCGCGGACCTGGGCATCTCGGTGTCCTTCCGGCCGATCCTGGGCCGGACCGACGAAGAGGCGTGGGAGCGGGCGCGCGCCATCCTCGGCGTCATCGAGGGCGGTACGGTGCCCGCCCGCGGCAACGGCAGCGCGCCCTACATCCTCGACCGCGAGTCGAGCGTGGGGTCGCAGCGGCTGCTCGCGGCGGCCGGCCGGGGCGAGGTTCACGACCGTGCGCTGTGGACGGCCACGGCCAGGGCCACCGGCGCGGCCGGGAACTCCACCGCGCTGGTGGGCAGCCCCGAGACGGTGGCCCGCGCGCTGCTCGACTACGTCGACATCGGCGTGACGACCATCCTGATCCGCGGGTACGAGCCGCTGGAGGACGCGGTCGCCTACGGCCGCGACCTGCTGCCGCTGGTGCGCTCGGAGCTGGCGCATCGCGGGGCCGCCGCGGTCTGACCGGCGGTCCGGGGCCCTCAGTCCGGGGCCCCGGCCGTATCGGACAGCCGCGCCGCCGCCGAGGTGACGGCCGCCGCCAGTTCGGTGAGCCGGTCGTCGCCGAACCGGACCGTGGGCACCTGGAGTGCCACCGCGGCGAAGGTGTGCCCGGAGCGGTCGCGGACCGGGGCGGCGATGGCGCGCACGCCGATCACCCGCTCCTGGTCGCTGACGGCGTAGCCACGTTCGCGGACCCGGGCCAGCTCGGCGTCGAGCGCGGCCCGGCGGGTGATGGTGGTGTCGGTGTAGCGCGTGTAGGGCTCGGGGGCCGCGATGGCGGGGTCGCCGAACGCCATCAGCGTCTTGCCCATGGAGCACACGTGGATGGGGTTGCGCGCCCCGGGCTGCTGGTCGTAGCGCAGCGGGTGCACCGAGGGCAGCTGTACCAGGACCGCGACCTCGTCGCCCGAGCGGACGCCGAGCGTCACCGACTCCCCGGTGGTGTCGCGCAGCTCCTCCAGGACGGGCTGCATGACCGTGGTCCCCAGCCGTTCCAGCGCCAGCCGGCCCAGCACCGCCGCGGTCACGCCCAGGTGGTAGCCGTCGGTGGCGGGGTCGCGGCCCAGCAGGCCGGTGCCGTGCAGGGCCCGCATCAGCCGGTGCGCGGTGCTCACGGTCAGGCCGAGGCGGTGGGCGACCTGGGTGGGGGTCAGGGACGGGGCGTGCTCGAAGCACCGCAGGATCGCGATGGCGCGGTCCACCGACTGGGTCCCGGCGCGGGGGCGCTCGGCGGCCCCGCGGGAAGTGTCGAACGTCATGCTCATAGTTTCGCCCCGGCGCATAGACGACTATCTTGACTGGTTTAGTAGGTATTACTATATTGCGGGATCACGGTAGTGCAATGTGGAAAGCCTCCAGGGTCGGACCCGGCGGCCACAGGAATCGGAGCCACCTCATGCCCAGCCCCCAGCGAACCGCCGCGGCGGCCGCCGCCACCCTGGCACTCCTGCTCGCGAGCGCCTGCGGCGCCGACGACGCGCCCGCCGACGACATCGCCGACGTCGTCCTGCGCGTCGGCGACCAGACCGGCGCCACCCGCGCGCTGCTGGAGGAGGCCGGACTGCTCGACGACGTCCCCTACGAGATCGAGTGGTCAGAGTACGCCGCCGCCGTCAACCTGCACGAAGCGCTCAAGGCCGACGCGATCGACATCGGCGCCGCCGCCGACGCCCCCACCGTCAGCGCGCTGGCCGGCGGCTCCCAGATCAAGGCCGCCGCCGCGTGGACCAACAACGGCACCGGGACCTCCCTCCTCGTCCCCGCCGACAGCGACATCGACTCCGTGGCCGACCTGCGCGGAGCCGAGGTCTCGCCCACCACCCGCGGCAGCATCGGCCACTACCTGCTGCTCGGCGCCCTCGAACAGGAGGGGCTGAGCGCCGGCGACGTCGACGTGTCCTTCCTGGCCCCCGTCGACGCCAGCACCGCCTTCTCCTCGGGCGGCATCGACGCCTGGGCCACGTGGGGCGTCTACAACGCCCGCGCCCAAGGCGACCTGGACGCCCGGGTCCTGGTCGAGGGCGAGGACGTCCTGCCCGGCTACTCCATCCTCAGCGCCACCGACGACGCCCTGGCCGACCCGCTCAAGGTCGAGGCCATCGCCGACTACGCCGAGCGGGTCGACCGCTCCTACGCCTGGGGCCGCGACAACCCCGACGACTACGACGCGTTCTACGCCGACTTCTCCCAGCAGTCCATCGAGATCGCCCACCAGGTCGCCGAGTCCACCACCTCCTACCGGCGGGTCCCCGTCGACGCCGAGCTGGCCGCCGAACTCCAGACCACCTACACCACCTGGGTCGACGGCGGGGTGCTGCCCGACGACGGCCTCGACCTCGCCGAGCACACCACCGACGCGGTCGACTCTGCTGCTGCTGCCGGCGGCGGCGCCGGCTGACCGGCCCCGACACACCGACACGAGGTGCCCCGCGTGACCATCGACCAGTCCTCCCGGCCGGCCACCGCCGGCCACCCGCCGGATGCGGCGGCCGTCGCGACCGAGACCGTCCGCAGCCAGGCCGAGCGCTCCCGCCGCCGGCTGCCGCGCTGGCTGGTGAAGACCTTCAGCCCGATCGCGCTGGTGGCCCTGTGGCAGGCCGCCGGGTCCACCGGTGTGCTGCCGGAGGAGACCCTGGCGGCGCCCGCCACCATCGCCGCCACCGCCGGCGGGCTCATCGAGACCGGTGAGCTGCCCGAGGCCATCCTCGTCTCCCTGCAACGGGTCCTCGCCGGCCTGGGCATCGGCGTGCTCACCGCGGTCGTCCTGGCCACGGTCTCGGGGCTGTTCCGCTGGGGCGAGGACATCATCGACGCCCCCGTGCAGATGCTGCGCACGGTCCCCACCATCGGGCTGATCCCGCTGCTGATCATCTGGCTCGGCATCGGCGAGGAGCCCAAGATCGCGCTCATCGCCCTGACCGTCACCTTCCCGCTGTACATGAACATCTACGGCGGCATCCGCAACGTCGACTCCGCCCTCATCGAGGCCGGCCGCACCCTCGGGCTGGGCTGGCCGGGCACCATCGTGCACATCGTGCTGCCCGGCGCCATGCCCAGTGCTCTGGTGGGGCTGCGCTATGCGTTCGGGTCGGCGTGGCTGGCGCTGGTCTTCGGCGAGACCATCAACGCCGACTCCGGCATCGGCTACCTCATGAACAACGCCCGCGAGTTCTTCCAGACCGACGTCATCGTGGTCTGCCTCGCCCTCTACGCCCTCCTCGGCCTGTTCGCCGACCTCACCGTCCGCTTCCTGGAAAGGGTGCTTCTGGCATGGCGTCCGGCATTCAGCGGAACCTGACCGACCCGGGCCCCGGCGGCGGGGCCGCCGTGCGCGTGCGCGGGCTCACCCGACGCTTCGACGGCCGCGCCGTCATCGAGGGCCTCGACCTCGACGTCGCCCCCGGCGAGTTCGTCGCCCTCCTCGGTGCCAGCGGGTGCGGGAAATCCACGCTCCTGCGGATCCTCGCCGACCTCGACCGCGACATCGACGGCGAGGTGACCGTCGCGCGGCGCCGCGCGGTCGGCTTCCAGGCGCCGCGGCTGGTGCCCTGGAAGCGGGTCTGGCGCAACGTCGTCCTCGGCCTGCCCGGCCGCCCCGACCGCGCCCGCGCCGAGCGGGCGCTGCGCGAAGTCGGCCTGGGCCACCGGGTCGGCGTCTGGCCCAAGGTCCTCTCCGGCGGGGAGGCCCAGCGTGCCGCCCTGGCCCGCGCGCTGGTCCGCGACCCCGACCTGCTCCTGCTCGACGAGCCCTTCTCGGCGCTGGACGCCCTCACCCGCATCACCGCCCAGGACCTGGTCGCCGAGCTGTGGCAGCGCCACGGCTGCGCGGTCGTGCTCGTGACCCACGACGTGGAGGAGGCCGTGCTGCTGGCCGACCGGGTCCTGGTCATGCGCGACGGCGCCATCGCCCACGACCGCCGCATCGACCTGGACCGGCCCCGCGACCGGTCGGACGCCGGGTTCGTCGCCCTGCGCACCGACCTCCTCGCCCGGCTCGGCGTCAAGGCGGACAAGGAGGGGGCGGCGCAGGCGTAGGGGGCGGCCCACGGGTGGGGTGGCCGGCCTTCACCACCTCTCGGACATGCGGTGGTGCCACCAGCGCTCGGCGAACTCCGGCTGCCAGGCGGGCCCCCGGGGATCGGGCAGGGTGCGCCGCGCGAACGCGCGGTCCAGCGGTGCGATCACCCGCCGGAGCTCGGCGCGGGCGCGCACCGGCAGGCGCACCGCGACCGCCTCCAGCACGTCGCGGGCGTGCCGGACGTCGTCGAGCTCGCAGCCCCGGCACGAGCACAGTGCAGGCGTCGGGTACAAGGGGCGCCGGCCCGGAGGGCTCAGGAACTCGCGGTAGCGGCGCAGCGCAGAGCGGGTGGCGCCGGTGAAGACGTAGTAGTCGTCGCTTGCGGTCTCCACATCGTGGATCGCGCGGCAGGTCCGGGCGGACAGGCCCCGGATCGGGAGGGGCCGGGAATCGGCCCGGAGCGGGGCTGAGGGAAGCTGGGCGCGCAGGGCGCCGGGCCGGCTACGCGGCATCGGCCTTTCGACGGGTCGTCATGGCGGCCATGATGCCACAGCGCCTACGGGATCGGCTCGAACACCCCCTCGTGCCGGCGCGGGCGCGCGCCTACGATGGCGCGTGATGACGAACGGGGAACGGCCGCGGGGCGGCCGGGCCCGCGGCGACCACGCGAGAAGAGGACCCGTGCCCGAATCCGCGTCCGCTCCGGACGGCCATCCCGCCATCGACACCGGCGTCCCCCACAACGCCCGGATCTGGAACCACTGGCTCGGCGGCACCGACAACTTCCCCGTCGACCGCGAGATGGGCGAGCGCATCCGCGCCGTCTTCCCCGAGATCGTCGACAACGCCCGCGCCGACCGCGAGTTCCTCGTCCGGGCGGTCCGGTATCTCACCGCCGAGGCCGGCGTGCGGCAGTTCCTCGACATCGGCAGCGGGCTGCCGACCCGCGACAACACCCACGAGGTCGCACAGGCAGCGGCGCCCGAGGCGCGGGTGGTCTACGTCGACAACGACCCGATGGTGATCGCGCACGCCCGTGCGCTGCTCGCCGGCGGCCCCGAGGGCGCGACCGACTTCGTCGGGGCCGACCTGCGCGACCCCGGCCGGGTCCTCGACGCGGCGGCCCGGACGCTGGACTTGTCCCGGCCGGTGGGGCTGATGCTGCTGGGCAGCCTCAATTTCGTCAGTGATGACGCCGAGGTGCGGCGCGTCCTGGACCGGCTGACCGGTGCGCTGGCGCCCGGCAGCCACCTGGTGATCTCGCACCCCACCGCCGCCCTGAACCCCGAGCGCGCCCGCGAGGTCGTCGCCGCCTGGAACGAGCGCGGCACCCCCAAGCTGACCCTGCGCAGCCCCGAGGCCATCGCCGGCATGTTCCAGGGGCTGGAGCTGCTCGACCCCGGCGTGGTGTCCTGCTCGCTGTGGCGCCCAGCGCCGGACCGGCCCGATGACGCGGTCGTGGTGGACGAGTACTGCGGCGTGGCCCGCAAGCCGTGACAGCGGGCCCGGCGGCGGGCGCGGCACGGGGCGCACGTACAATCGACAATGATTGTCATTCTCATTTCGGGGTGTCCGATGCGCCCCTTTGATGGAGGAGGGCGCACGTGCTCGTTCCCGGCCTGGTGTCGGTCACCTTCCGCGATCTGGACGCCGAGGAGATCATCGACCTCGCCCGCGAGGCGGGGCTGCGGGCGGTCGAGTGGGGCGGTGACGTCCACGTGCCGCCGGGGGACACCGGCCGGGCCCGCGACATCGGCGACCGCTGCCGCGCCGCGGGCCTGGAGATCGGCGGGTACGGCTCTTACCACAAGGCGGGCGTCACCGACCCGGCCGGGTTCCCGGACATCGTCGCCACGGCGGCGGCGCTGGGCGCGCCGCGCGTGCGCGTGTGGGCCGGGACCACGGGCTCGGCTGAGACCGGCCCGGAGCAGCGCGCCCGGACGGTCGAGGACATCCGGCGTTGCGCCGGCGTGGCGGCGCAGGCCGGCCTGCGGGTCACGGTCGAGCACCACGTCGAGTCGCTGACCGACGACCTCGTCTCCGCGCTGCGCCTGCACGCCGAGGCCGCATCCCCGGCGCTCGTGCCCCATTGGCAGCCGCGCGAGTCGCCCGACGCCGAGGCCTGCCTGCGTGAGGTCACCGCGCTGCTGCCGCGCCTGGAATCGGTGCACGCCTTCTCCTGGGGCGACGACGGCTACACCGAGCGGCTGCCGCTGGCCGACCGCGCCGACCTGTGGCGTCCGGTCCTCGGCCTCCTCGCCGCCGACGGCGCGCGGCGCGAGGTGCTGCTGGAGTTCGTCCAGGACGACTCCCCGGAGGCGCTCCTGCGCGACGCCGCCGACCTGCGCGGCTGGATCGCCGGAACGGTCGGCGCCGACGCCGCGGCCCCCGCCGTCCCGGGGGTGTGAGCGCGGGGGTGTGAGTACACCGGGGCGGTGGCGCTCTGCGCCCGGCCTGAGCGGCGCCGCCCCGGGACGGTTCAGCCGAGCGTCGCGGGGGCCGTTTCGGGGTCGCGCGCCGCGGCCCGGGCGTGGGCGCGCAGCGGCGACAGCCACGCCAGCACGACGCCGGCGCCCAGCACCGCCAGGCTCGCCGCCAGCCCGCCCCGGGGGCCGAGCGCGGTCACGGCGACGGCTCCGGCCAGTGCGGCGCCCAGCGGCTGGCCCACGCCCCAGGAGAGCATGCGGGCCGTGGTGTTGATGCGCGATTGCAGGTGCTGCGGGCTGACCTGTTGGCGGTAGGTGACGGCGTTGATCACCACGACCGAGTAGGCGGTTCCCCACAGCACGGCCATTGCCGCGGCCACCGGCCACTGGGTGGACAGCACCACTCCCACCCCGGCCAGCAGCGACGCGGGCAGCGCGCCCAGTGCCAGGCGCGGGGCGCCGAAGCGCTCGCTCAGGACCGGGACCAGTCTGCTGGCGAGCAGGGCCCCGACGCCCCAGCAGCTGAAGAGCACCGCCAGCCGCGGGTCGCCGGTCGGGGCCACCCCCAGCACCTGGTCGGCCCAGGGGACCAGCATGGCCACCCACGCCCCGCTGGCGGCGGCGTGGGTGGCGCCGACGAGGGTCAGCGTGCGCACGACCGGGTTGCGCAGGAGGAAGGACAGGCCGGTGCGGATGTCGGCGAGCAGCGTGGTGCCGGAGGTGCCCGTGCCGTCGGCGGGGTCGGCCGGCGACCGGGGGGCGGACAACGGGCGGATGATCATGCGCACGAGGGCCGCGGACGCCAGGGCCGTCACGGCGTTGACGGCGACCAGTGGGGCCGGCGCCATGACGGTGACCAGCAGCCCGGCCACACCGGGCACCACCAGTTCCACGAAGGTCGTGGCGCCGTAGACGGCCGAATAGCCCGCGGTGAGCCGTTCCTTGCCGATGAGCTGGGGGAGCGCGCCGAAGTTGGCGGCGTCGAAGAGGACATAGAGAGCCTGGACGGCGAAGCTGGCCAGGAGTACGTGGAGCGGGGTCAAGGCGTCCAGGGCCCACGCCACCGGGATGCTGCCCAGGGCGAGCGCCGACAGCAGATCGGCGCCGACCATCAGCCTGCGCCGGTCGAAGCGGTCGGCGATCGCCCCGGCGAACAGGCCGAAGAGCAGGTACGGCAGCGCGCCGGTCACCGCCACCGCCGATGTCCAGGCCGCCGAACCGGAGAGCCGGTAGACGAGCACCGGGAACGCCACGGTGGCCACGAGCGTCCCCGCCACCGAGACCATGCGCGAGGCGAGGTAGCGCCGGAAATCGGGATCGGAACGCAGCCTTCCGGGTGTGGACACGGCCATTCGGTATCCCCTTCGAGGTTTATGTGCAGATGAGAGCGGCGTTTTGTGGAATGTCGACTTGGTCACGCGGCCCCGCTGTTGAAAACGATAATCATTCTATTAGCCTGGTGTCTGCCCGACCGACCCCCAGTCGCGATCAGGAGGTGACCGAGATGGAGCAGCAGCAGGTGTTCGTCCGGGTTGAGCAGGAGCGCGAGCTTCCGCACAACTCCGCCAGCCACAGCAACGCCCTGGTGGAGAACCCGTTCGACGAAGAGACCGAGTAACACCCGCGGGGCCGTCGAACCACCGGCGGCCCCGCGCCGCCGGCGCGATCGCGTGACGGGCCCCATCGGGACCGCCGGGTGCGTCCATAGGGGGTCGGGCCGTCCTGTGGCCGGTCGTCCGCCGATCCCGATCTGATGTGGAGGGGACCATCTGTGTCGTCCGAACCGCGTGAGCCCGTCGACCTCCCGGACGCGCCGCGGTTGCGGCCCGGGGCCGCTTTGTTCCGGGTCGACGGGCACGGGGCCGTCCTGCGGGCGGCCGATGGGGACCTGTTCGACGTGGCGCTGCCCGGTGCCGCCCTCGACGGGGTCGCTCGCGCGCTGACCGGCCCCGCGGGCGGTGATCAGCCCCCTGAGGTCGCCGCGTTCGCGTCCGCCGGCCACCTCGGCGCCCGCGCGCACTGGCCCGCCGAGCACCGCGCCGTCGGTCTCGTGTGCACCGCCGGGCCCGGCCTGGACCTCGGCGGCCACACCCCCACCGCGGCCGCCGCCCTGGCCCGCGCCGGGGCCGACGTCCGGCCGCTCGGCCCCGGGGACGACATGGCCGCCGCGGGTATCGATGCCCTCTGCTGGATCCACGACGGACCGCCGCCCGCCGCCTGGACGGCGTTCGACGCCCTGGCGGCCAAGGGGATCGCCTGGCAGCGCGTCAGCCGCGAGGGACGGCACGTCTTCTTCGAACCCGTCGCCGCATCCCCGGGCGACCCGGGCCATGCCGACGTCCGCGCCCGCCGCCTGGCCGCCGCGGGCTCCGGCCACCAGCGCCTCGCGGCGTACTGGGCGGGCGGCACCGGCGACGCCCCCATCGAGGGCGACGACCGCCCCGATGAACTGGAACAGCACCTCATCTCGGCGATCGCCGCCCACGACCTGCGGGCCTGGGCGCTGGGGACCCCGCAGCGCACCGGGGACCTCACCCCGGCCGCGCTGCCCCCGCAGCGCCGGCTCCGCGTCCTCGATCTCGACACCGGGGCGATCTCCGACCACGCCGTCCTGCCGGTCCCCACCGCCGCCCCATGACCGATCCGACCGCCATCGACGACCGCACCGTGGCGGTCGCCGGCGGCGCCCGCCTGGCCGTCACCGTGACCCGCCCGCCGGGAGGAGCCCCCGGCCCGGCCGTGCTCATCCGCACGCCCTACGGGCGCGACTCCCTGCGTCCCGAGGCCGCGGGGTGGGCCCGGCGCGGATACCCGTGCGTCGTCGCCGACGTGCGGGGACGCTACGGGTCCGGAGGAGTCTTCCACCCCTTCCGCCACGAGGAGCACGACGGCGCGGCGCTGCTCGACTGGGTGCTCGCCCAGGACTTCTGCGACGGCCGGGTGCTGCTCGCCGGAGCCTCCTACGGCGCCTACTGCGCCCTCGTCACCGCAGCGGTCGCCCCGCCCGAGGTGCTGGGCGGCGTCCTCGTCGCCGTCCCGGTGCTCGGCCCCGGCGAGACCGCTCGCGAACCGGGGGGCGCCGCCCGGCTGGCCTGCCGTGCGGGCTGGTGGACCGAGCACGCGGGCGCGTCCCGCTCGCGCGTCCCGCCGCCCGACGTCTCCGGCCTGCTCACCGCCGTCCCGCCCGCGACCATCCCGCACCTTGCCTTGGGGGAGCGACCGGCGGGCTGGGACGACCTGTGGTCCGCCCCGCGCCGGGGCGCCCTCTGGGACCGGATGCCCACCGGGGTGCCGCTGCTCGCCGTGGGCGGCCTGCACGACCCCTTCGCCGCCGACACAGCGGAGCTCGCCGCCCGGTGGGACGGCCCCGCCCGGCTCCTCCTGGGCCCCTGGGGGCACCGGCTCGACGCCCCCCGGCCGGGCGCGGCGCTGGCCGGCCGCCGCATCGGCGCGGTGTACACGGCATGGGCCGCGGCGGCGCTGTCGGGGACGGCCACGGGCAGCGGGGGACTCATCGCCGTCGACGGCGACGGGCAGTGGCGCCGCTTCCCCCTCCCCCGCAGGACCGGGCAGGGCCGTACCGTGCGCGCCGGTCCGGCCGGGCAGGGGGACACGGTGCCCGCCGGTCCGGCCAGGCCCGGCCACACGGTGCCTGCCGACTCGGTGGCGGATGACCGCATGGTGCCTGTCGATCGGGCCGGACACGGATGCGGCGTGCCCGTCGGTGCGGTCGCGGATGGCGGTACGGTGCGCGTCGATCCGGCCGTGCAGGGCCGTGCAGTGCCCGTCGATCCGGTGACGCCCGGCCGCACAGCCCCCCTTCATCCGGCCGGGCACACATTCGTCGCGGACCCCACCCGGCCCTTCCTCTCCCACCCGCCCGGCGCCGACCTGCCGTGGCGCCGGTCCGACCCGCCGGCATCCGACCGCGCCATCGCCTGGACCGACCCGCTGCCCCGCGGCGAGCTGCGCGGGCCCGTCACCGTCCGGCTGCGCGCCACCGCCGACGCGGCCGACGCCGACTGGATCGCGCGCGTCTCCCTGTGCGTGGGCAACCGGCCGCCGGTCCAGCTCGCGCACGCCGTCGTCCGCCGCGCCCACCGGCCCGGTGTGCCCGTGCGCCTCGCGATCGACCTGCCCCCGGTCGGCGCGGCCGTGCCCGGCGGGGCGCGCCTGGGCGTCGAGATCGCCGGCCACCACTGGCCGCGGCACGCCCGCAACCCGCACACCGGGGACGACCCCATCACCACGGCCGGCCCCTTGCTCGCCGCCCGCCGCGACGTCGTCCTCGACGGCATCGACCTGCCCTGGCACCCGCCCCGCACGGCCGCCGTAGCGGCGGCCGACGTCGTCAAGGAGATCGCCCAGTGACCCTTCCGCCCTCAGCGCCGCCCCTGCCCGCCGAGGC
Organism: Nocardiopsis sediminis; assembly: GCF_042650565.1. NCBI lineage: Bacteria > Bacillati > Actinomycetota > Actinomycetes > Streptosporangiales > Nocardiopsidaceae > Nocardiopsis > Nocardiopsis sediminis. Next base: position 574,218 of record NZ_JBHSBH010000007.1, on the reverse strand, counting down.
GCTCATCGACCCCCTCACCGGGATCGTCCGCCGCCTCGTCCCGGTCGCCCCCGTCCCCGGGATGCCGCCGCGCTACCGGGGGGTGACCGCGGAGGTCGCCGACGCCAGACGCCTCGGCGCATGGCCCGCCGACCGGGTCAGCCTCGGCACCACGTTCGGCGACGCCGACGGCGCCCGCATCGCCGCCCTCGGCGAGGCGGTCGAGCGCTACTGCGGCAACCGGGTCGCCCGCGACCTGCCCGTCGCCACCGCCGCCGACCTCGCAGCTGCGGGCGAGCGCCGGTTCGGGCCCGAGGACCTGCCGTTCTTCGCGCCGTGGCAGTACGAGGCCGAAGGCTTCCCCTACGTGCCGTTCACCGACGACCTGGAGATCGCGTGGGTTGCGGGCGAGGAGGACGGAGAGCGGTGCTGGCTGCCCGCCTCGTGGGTGTACCTCAACTACCACTCGGGGCGGCGGCGCGGCGAGCCGCGCACCCACCACCTGAACTACGCCGGGATCGCCACCGGCGCCGACGCCGCCGACGCGCGCCGCCGGGGGCTGCTCGAACTCCTGGAGCGCGACGCCCTGGAGCTGTGGTGGCACCTGTCGGGGCCCACGACCGGGATCGACATCGGGTCGGTTCCGGGCCTGGCCGCGGAGCTGGCCGGGTCCCGGCTGCGCACCCATCTGGTCCGGCTGCCCAGCGAGCACCCGGTGGCCTGTGTGGCCGCCATCGTGGTGGACCCCGACACGGGGATCGTGGGCGGCGGCGGTGCCGCCCGCACCGACCCGGCGGAGGCGTGCGTCAAGGCCGTGCTGGAGGCGGTGCACACGTGGGTGTTCACGCTGGGCCTCACCGATCCGGAGGGGTGGGTGTTCCGCGCCGTCGAGGCGGGCGTCCTGGCCAAAGGGCTCTACCTCGACCACCGCGAGGACCGCACCTACCTGGATGCGGCGGGCCCGGGATACCGCCGGGTGCGCGACCTCGGTGCGCAGGTCCAGGTCTGGCTGGACCCGCGGGTGCAGGAGCGGCTGCTGCCGCGCTTCACCGAGCCGGACCGTGTCATCGGCGTCGACGACCTGCCGCACGGGGACCTCGCCGACGTGCAGGCCGGTCTGACGCGGGGTGGTGCCCGGATCGCCACCGTCGACATCACCACACCCGATGTCGCCCACACCCCGCTCCGGGTGGTGCGCACCTGTGCCACGGGCCTGGTCCCCAACGCACCGGCCGCTTTCCGCTATCTCGGCCTCCCTCGCTGGAAGTCCGCGGCCCGCGACCGCGGATGGTCCCCCGACATCACCCCCGAATCGGCCCCCGGCCCTCTGGAGGCGGCCCCGCCCCCGTTCCTGTGAGACCCCGAAGAGCCCGCACGACCGGCCCGCCGCCGCGGAGGACCGTCGGGCGGCGGGTGGTGTCCGGCGCGGTCCGTGTCCGGGGCGACCACCCGCGCATGCGCACCGCCGGTCGTCGCGTCCACCAGGCGTGCACGATGCCCTTCCCGGGGGCGGACGCGGCGCGAGGCGAGCCGTGTTCGAAACGGGACGCCGGTGCGGGAGAAGGCTGCGCGGACGCGGTCAGGAGGTGTGCCTCGCGGCACAGCCGGGCGCGGACCGTTGCGGTATCGGCGGGAGGTGCGGTGAGTGGTGTGCGACGAGGTACCCGTTCATACGCGCCGCCGGTCGTTGTGCACGTTCCGCGGGGTTACGGGTGCGGGGCCGGTGCGGTCCGCCGCCCTGTCGGCGGGTGGACCGCGGACCGGGCCGCGCCCGGCGGATGGTTTCCGGCGTGCTGATCGACATCGAGGACGGGACGGAGGTGCCGGGCGTGGATGACGGCGAAGCGGGGTCAGCGGTCGCGAGGGCGCTGCGTGCGGCGTGGAGTGGGGCCGACCCCGGGGCGGCGACCCGGCCGCGGCCGGCTGCGGGGCGGCGGTGGTCCGGCCCGCGTGTGTTGCTGCGCCGGGGGGAGCCGAGCGGTATCGGGGCGCTGCTCGACCTCGCGCTGGCCGGTGACCCCGAGCGGGTCCAGGGCGGGGTGCGGCTGCGCCGTGTCCCGTCGGCGGGGGGACGCTACCCCGTCGAGGCGCATGTGGTGGCCGACGGCCGGGCGTGGCGCTACGACCCCGTCGACCACGCCCTGGCGGTGCCGGTCGACGGGGGCGGGGGAGGGGCGCCGGGGAGTGGCGGTGGAGTGCCGCCGCCGGGGGGTGGCGGAACCACCGTCGTGCTGTCGCTGGTTCCCCAGCGCACGGTGTGGCGGTACGGGAAGCGGTCGCTGCCCGTGCTCCTGCTCGACCTGGGGCATGCGATCGGGGCGCTGCTCGCCGCAGCCCCTGTCGCGGGGTATGCCGCGCGCGCCGAGATCGGGCGCCCCGCACGCGGGCTGGCCGCCGAGGCCGCGCTGCCATGGCGCGACGGCGCCGTCCGGTGGCCGGGCGCCGCTCCGGAGTATCCGCTCGCCGCTGTGCGCCTGGACCCGGTGCGTTCGCGGCCGGCGTTCCCGGATCGATCCGGCGCCCCGGTGCACCACGCGGATCCCTCCGGAGTGCCCGCGCGCGCCGCGTACCCCTCCGGATCCCCTGTGCGCCCTCGTTATGAGCATCCCGGTGGTGCGGACGCTCCCGGGTCGGCACCCATTCCCGGGGCCGGCGGTGCCGGTCCCGGCTCGGAGCCGGCCCTGCATGCGTCCTTGGCGGATGCGGTGCGGGTCGTGGAGGACGCCCTAGCGGAGCTGGGGGAGGGCGCGCCCGAGGGGGTGGACTTCGCCGCTCCGGCGCAGGCCCCTCCGGTCGCGGCAGTGCTCGAGCGGTGCAGTTCCCCGTGGGAGGAGATCACCGCGGCGGCCGGTGCGTCCGGTCGGGGCGGCCCCCCAGTCGAACGGGCCCCCGCTCCCGGATCCGTCCCCGGGGGGCCGCGGCCTCCGTCAGCCGACCGCCCCGGTCCTCCCAGCCCGCCCGCCCCGCCCGAGCAGGAGCGGTCGCCCGGCGCCCCGCCCGAGCAGAGCCGGTCATCCGGCAGCCCGTCCGGTGGCCCGGTCGATCCCGCCGATGCCGCGCGGGCGCGGATCGGGGCCGATCGGGTGGTCGCCGTCCGGCCCGCCGGCGTGCCCGGGCTCGGGGAGGCGCTGGCGCCCCGCTCGTGCGGGCAGCCGGTCGTGGCGGAGGCGGCGCACCTGCTGCTCCTGCTCGGCGCCCCGGAGTCGGAGCCGGACCCGTGGCGTGCGCTGGCCGAGCATGTCGGCGCGGGGATCGCCGCCCACGAGGCGTGGCTGTGGGCCACCGGCCAGGGCCGCGCGGTGCGGCCGGCCGGGTGCTGGATCGATGCCGTGCTCGCCGCGGGGGAGCGGCGCGGGCGGCTCATCCACAGCCTGGCGATCGGCGATATCGACATCCACCAAGGGTTGTGATAATCGTTTTCACATGCCTCGTCTCCCCCGAAAGCACCCGCATGTGACCACCGCCGCACTGGCCGCAGTGGGCGCCCTTCTGACCTCGCTCACCGCGTGCGCCTCCGGGGCCTCCGACGACGAAGCCGACGCCGCCCCGCGCGACACGGTCGACGCCGCCGCCCACGAGGCCGTCGCGGTCGAGGCCGGCCTGTCGGTCACCGACCCCCGCGGCGAACAGGTCGAGCTCGACTCCCCGCCGGAGCGGATCGTCTGCCTGGTGGCCCTGTGCGACGACATCCTGACCGAGCTGGAGATCACCCCCGTCGCCACCTCCAACCCCGACCTCCTCGCCCACGAGGGCTTCCTCGGCCCCGACCACGACGTCCCGGTGATCCCCGGCGGCTTCGGCGGCGAGGACGTCGAGGAGATCCTGCGGCACGAACCCGACCTCGTCATCGGCCTCGCCGGGTCCCACGAGGGCCTCGCGCCGTCCCTCGAGGGCACCGCGCCCGTGTGGCTGACCGACTCCCGCAGCTGGGAGGACTCCGTCGACTACCTGCGCGCGGTGGCCGCCCTCACCGACCGCGGCGCCGAGCAGCAACGAGCCGAGCAGGCGTTCTACGACACCCTCGCCGAGGCCCAGGCCGACGCCGAGGCCGAAGGCCTCGACACCCTCAAACCGCTGGTGCTCTACGGCAGCGACGGCGCCTTCCAGGTCGACTCCCGGGGCTCCATCGTGGGCGGGCTGCTCGACCAGGTCGTCGACTACGACTGGGAGGACCGCTCCACCGGAGGCCACCAGGCCGGCGGCTCCGACTACAGCATCGAAGAGATCCTCGCGGGCGACCCCGACATCATCTTCCTGGAGTCCTTCACGTTCTCCCCGGGCGACTCCACCCTCACCGAGCAGCTGGCCGACGACCCCGTCTGGCAGCAGATCAGCGCCGTCGAGCAGGGCCGGGTGCACGAGGTCGACCTCGCGCCTTGGGCCACCGGCCGCGGTACCCGCTCCCTGGGGATCGTGCTCGACGACACCATGCGGTACCTGCGCGGATGACCTCGCCCGCGGCCACGCCCCGCCCCTCCGGCCCGGCCCCCGCCCCCGCAGCCGTTCCCGGAGGGCGGGAGCGGCTGCGCCCGGCCGTCCTGTTCCCCGCCGCCGCCCTCCTGCTCCTCGCCGTCTGCACGGCGGCGCTGTGCCTGGGCAAGCCCGTCCTGGCGCCGGCCGCCATCACCGCGGCCATCGCCGACCCCGGCTCGCTCGATGCGGTCATCCTGTGGGAGATCCGGCTGCCGCGCATGCTGCTGGGGCTCCTCGCCGGCGCCGCCCTGGGCTGCGCCGGGCTCCTGCTGCAAGAGGCGCTGCGCAACCCCCTGGCGGTCCCCGAACTCCTCGGCGTCTCCTCGGGGTCGGCCGCGGTGGTCGCCGCCACCACCGTGTTCGCGCTGCCGGTCGCCGGAGCGCTCGTTCCCGCGCTGGCACTGGCCGGCGGGGTGGCCGGCGGGGCCCTCTGCCTCGTCGTCGCCCGCCGGGCCGGCGACGCCGCCTCGGTCCTGCTCACCGGCGCCGCCGTGTCCACCGCGCTCACCGGCGCGGTCTACGCCATCACCAGCATGGCCGACCAGTTCCAGCTCGGCCTGGTGTTCCGCTACCTGATGGGTTCCCTCGTCGGGTCGGGCTGGGCCGAGCTCCGCATGGTCGCGCCCTGGCTGGTGCTCGCCGTCCCCCTGCTGCTGCTCTGCCTGCCCCTGCTCGGGGTGCTGGGCCTGGGCGACGACGCCGCCTCCGCGCTGGGCCTGTCGCCGGGCCGCGCCCGGCTCGCCTGCCTGGCGGTCGCCGCCGTGCTGGTCGCCGTGGTCGTCGCCGCGTGCGGGCCGATCTCCTGGGTCGGGTTCCTGGCGCCGATGCTCGCCCGCCAGACCTACCCCCGCGCCGAGCCGCGCGTGCGCCTGCTGTGGTCGGGCCTGCTGGGCGGGCTGGTCACGGTCGCCGCCGACCTCGCCGCCCGCACCATGTTCCACCCCATCGAACTCCCGCTGGGCGCCTTCACCGGCTCCATCGGGGTCATCGGCGGGCTGCTCCTGCTGCGCGCCCGCGCGGCCGCCGTCGATGGAAGGGCGCGTACATGACCCTGACCCGCCGCCGCCCCGAACGCGCCACCGGACCCGCCCCGCTCCCGGCGCGGCCCCGCCCGCTGCGCGCGTTCGCGGTCGCCGTCACGGTGCTGGCCGTGCTGGCGCTGGCCGCCGCCACCGGCCAGGCGCTGCTGGGCCGCGGCCTCGCCGTCGATGAAGTGTGGCCCGCCCTCCTGCGCGACTCCGGCGACCCCATCGGCGAGCGCATCCTGTGGGAGCTGCGCCTGCCCCGCGCCGCCGTGGCCCTGCTCGCCGGCGCCTGCCTCGGCGTCTCGGGACTGCTGCTCCAGATCGCGCTGCGCAACCCGCTGGCCTCGCCCGAGCTGACCGGGGTGGGCGGTGGCGCGGTCCTCGGGGTGGTGCTCGCGCTGCGCCTGGGCCTGGTCTCCGGGCAGGCGCACACCGCCGTGCTCGCCGCCCTGTGCGGCGGCCTGGCCGGCGGCGCCCTGTTGTGGCTGCTGTCCGGGCGCGGACGCTCCGACCCCACCTGGCTGACCATCAACGGCGTGATCGTCGGCATCGCCCTGTCCGGGCTCACCTCCGTCCTGCTGGTCCTCAGCCAGGCCGAGGCCGCCGGCGCCCTGCGCTGGCTCACGGGCTCGCTCACCGGCATGACCCCGGCCCACGCCTTCCTGCTCCTGCCATGGGCGGCCGCCGGTATCGGCGCCGCGTGGCTGCTCTCGCCGGTGCTCGCCGTCCTTCAGGGCGGCGACGACCACGCCCAGGCGGTCGGCCTGGCGCCGCGCCCCGCCCGGTTCGCGGTCCTGCTGACCGCGATCCTGCTCGCCGCGGCCGCGGTGTCGGTGGTGGGCATGGCCGGGTTCGTCGGCCTCATCGCCCCCCTGCTGGCCTCGGCCCTCATCGGGCGCGAGCCCCGCCTGCTCGTCCCCGTGGCGGCGCTGGTCGGCGCGGTCGTGCTCTCCGGCGCCGACGCCCTCGCCCAGGGGGTCACCACCCTGGTCCCCGCGGGCCCGCAGACCCAGCGGCTCGGGCTGCCCGCGGGCTCCATCACCTCCATCGTCGGCGCGGCCCTGCTGGTCATCGCGGTCCGCCGGCGCGGACTGCTGAACACGTGAGCGCGCCCCCAGCCCGTTCCTGCACCCGGATTGGACCCGCATGACCGCCGCAGACCCGCCCGCCGCCCTCCGCCTCGACCGCGTGGGCTTCGGCTACGCGCGCGAACACCCCGTTCTGCATGGCATCGACCTCGCGATCCCCGCCGGCCAGACCGTTGCGCTGGTCGGCCGCAACGGCTGCGGCAAGAGCACCCTGCTCCGGCTGCTGGCCGGGGCGCTGCACCCCACCTCGGGGCGCGTCCTGCTCGACGGCGAGGACATCGCGGCCCTGGGCCGCCGCGCCATCGCCCGGCGCGTCGCCGTCCTGCACCAGGCGCTGCCGCCCATCCCGGGCATGACCGCCCGGCGGCTGGTGCGCCAGGGCCGGTTCGCCCACCGCGGCGTCCTGGGGATGCTCCGCGACTCCGAGGACGACATCACCCGCGATGCCATGGCCCGGGCGGGCGTCGCCGACCTCGCCGACCGCCCGCTGGAATCGCTGTCGGGCGGCGAGCGCCAGCGGGTCCGGCTGGCGCTGGCACTGGCCCAGGACACCCCCGTCCTGCTCCTCGACGAGCCCACCACCTACCTCGACGTCCGCCACCAGCTCGAAGTGCTCGACCTCGTGGCCGACTTCGCCCGGCGCCTCACGGTCGTCATGGTGCTGCACGACCTCGACCACGCCGCGCGCTACGCCGACCGGATCGTGGCGCTGCGCGAGGGCGCGGTCGCCGCCGACGGCGGCCCCGCCGACGTCGTGCACGACTCCATGCTGCGCGACGTCTTCGGGGTGCGCGGCCGCGTGCTGATCGACGAGCGCCACGGCACGCCCTATTGCCGCCTCGACACCCCGGTGTGACCGCGCCTCGGTCGGCCGCGCCACCACCGGATATCACGTTGGGTAGCGGGTGCTGACCGGTCGTGATACTCCTTGGGCGTGCCGCGGCAGCACCCGCCGGCGGCGCCGATCCGCGACCACGAGGAGCCCCATGACCCGCGACCACATCTCCGGCCTGCTCCGCGCCACCTGCGCCCGCGTGCTGTCCAAGGACGAGGACGCGATCACCGGAGGGTCGCTGCTGGTCGAGGACCTCGAGGCCGACAGCCTCGACTTCGCCGAGATCATCGAGACGCTCAAGGAGCACGGGGTCACCCTGCCCGCGCAGGACGTCCTGCGCATCCGGACCTTCGACGACTTCGTCGACGCGGTGCAGGCCCGCACCGCCGTGGAGACCGCCCGATGACCGACCGCCGCAGCGCGGTCATCACCGGCCTCGGGGTCAGGACCCCCTGCGGCAACGACCCCGACGAGATGTGGTCGGCGCTGCTCACCGGGCGCTCGGCGGCGCGGGCGATCACCCGGTTCGACACCGCGGGGCTCCCGGTCGACTTCGCGTGCGTCGTGCCGCCGTTCGACCCCGCCCCCTACCTGACCCCCAAGGAGGACCGGCGCTCCGACCCCGTGACCCGGCTCGGGGTGAGCGCCGCCCAGGACGCCATGTCCGACGCCGGCGCGCCCGCCGCGCCACCGGAACGCCGGGCCCTGGTCGTGGGGGAGTCCCACGGCGGGGCCCACACCCAGGAGAGCGTGCTGCTGGCGCCCGATGCGCACGGCCGCGGCCGCCCCTCGGCGCTCTATGTGCCCAAGACCATGCTCAACGCCACCGCGGCCGCCATCGCGGTGCGCCACGGCATCCGCGGCCCGTCGCTGTGCGTGGCGACCGCGTGCGCGTCGGGCGGGCATGCGGTGGGCGAGGCGCTGCGGCTCATCCGTGACGGCAGCGCCGACCTCGTGCTGGCCGGCGGGGTCGACGCCTACATCACCCCCACCTTCGTCCTCGCCTTCCACGGCCTCGGGGCGCTCTCCACGCGCACGCGCGACCCCGAACACGCCTCCCGCCCCTTCGACACCGACCGCGAAGGCTTCGTGTTCGGCGAGGGGGCCGCGTTCCTGGTGGTCGAATCCGCGGAGCACGCCGAGCGCCGCGGCGCCCGCGTCCACGCCGAGCTCGCCGGCTACGGGCGCACGACCGACGCCTACCACCTGACCGCGCCCGACCCCGGCGGCGACGGCGTCCGCCGCGCCATGCTCGAGGCGCTGCACGACGCCCGCATCGCCGCCGACGACGTCGCGCACGTCAACGCCCACGCCACCTCCACCCCGGCGGGCGACCTCGCCGAGGCGCGGGCCATCGCCGAGGTGTTCGGCGCCCACCGGGTACCGGTCACCTCCTGCAAGGGCGCGATGGGCCACCTCATCGGCGCCGCAGGGGCGGTCGAGGCCGTGGTCGCCGCCCTGACCCTGCGCGAGGGCCTCATCCCGCCCACCGCCAACACCGACACCCCCGACCCCGCCTGCGAGATCGACGTCGTCACCGGCCCGCCCCGCAAGCTGGGGGAGGGCGCGGTGGTGTCCAACTCCCTGGGATTCGGCGGCCACAACGCGTCCGTGGTGCTGCGCCGAGCATCCTGAGAGATTCGCGGGCCGGGGGAGGGGAACGTGAGGCGGGCGGTGGCGTGGGCCTGGGCTTCGGGGGCGGCCGTGGGCGCGGTGACGGGTGGGTGGTGGTCGCCGACGCGGGCTCCCTGAGGAGGACGGATCACCGCAGCCTTCGGCCGGATTCTCGGCGGGTGGCGTGCGCTCGGGCCGGCCGCATCCACCACCTCTATTCGTAGGGGGCGTTCCGCTGCCGCGCCGCGGGTGCGGTGGGCGCATCGGGGCGCCGGGAGAGCCACCGGTATGCTCGCCGCTATGCCCCCTTCGCCCGGAACCCCTGAACGCGGTGCGCCCGGCGCCGAGGCGTTCCGTGATCGTGCGGATGCCTGCCCCGGGGCGCTGCGGCTGCATCCCGCCCACGATGGAGGCCTGGCCCGCGTGCGGATCCCCGGTGGGCTGCTCACCGTTGACCAGGCGCGCGTGCTCGCCGCCGCGGCCGAGGATCTGGGCGACGGCAACCTCGACCTCACCTCGCGCGGCAACGTGCAGCTCCGCGGCCTCGGCGAGGACGCCGGCCGCGCCCTTGCGGGCCTGCTGGAGGGCGCCGGGCTGCTGCCGTCGCGCCGCCACGAGCGGGTCCGCAACATCGTCGCCTCCCCGCTGAGCGGACTCGACGGCCGGGGCCACGCCGACGTGCGCGGAATCGTCGGCGAACTCGACGCGCTGCTGTGCGCGAGCGACGCCGCCCCGGCTCTGTCCGGCCGCTTCCTGTTCGCCGTGGACGACGGCCGCGGCGACACAGCCGCGCTCGGCGCCGACGTCACCATCACCGCGCTCCCCGGCGGCGCGGTCGGCCTGCGCCTGGGCGAACGCACGCTGAGCGTCCCCCGGGACGGTGCCGCCCGCTGGGCGGTGCGCGCCGCCGAGGTGTTCCTCGACCTGGCCCGCGAACGAGGGCTGGGCGCAACCGCCTGGCGCCTGGCCGACGTGGACCCCGACGGCGGCGCCGTCGCCGCCCGCCTCGGCCTGCCTCCGGCGGAGCCTGAAGCCGCATCCCCGTCGGACCCGTCCGGAGCCGCGATCCCCTCCGCCGCGTCCCGGACCGCGTCCCAGGCCGCCGGCCCTGCCGCCCCCAGCGGTCCCGGCGGTTCCACCGCACCGCGGCCGCTCCTCGGGCTCATCGACCGCCCCGCCGGCTCCGCGCGCACCGCTCTGTCGGTGGCCGTTCCGCTCGGGCGGGCCACCGCCGCTCAGTGGCGGGATCTCGCCGCCGCCGCCGAACGCGGGGCGGGCGAGCTGCGGGTCACCCCCTGGCGGGGGGTGGTCCTGCCCGGCCTGGAGTCGGGCGCCGCCGCGGACGTGCTCGCCGCGCTGGCCGCCGTCGGCCTGGTCACCGGCGACGACTCCCCATGGGCCGGGGTGAGTGCCTGCACCGGCCGGCCCGGCTGTGCCGCGGCGCTGGCCGACGTGCGCGCCGATGCCGCCGCCGTCCTGGATTCCCACCCCGTTGTGCCGCAGCCGGGCCGGCGGCCCGTCCACCGGTCGGGGTGTGAGCCCGGTGTCGCGGATCCGTCCGTCCGACCCCGGCCGCTCGTCGACGGGTCGGGGCGCGAGCCTGGTGTCACCGATGCGTCCGACCGACCCCGACTGCCTGTCCACTGGTCGGGGTGCGAGCGCCGGTGCGGCCATCCCTCCGGGCGGTGGGTCGACGCGGTCGCGATCGGTGATGGCCGCTACCGGATCACCCCGCGCGGCGGGGGACCGGGAGAGCGGGAAGCGGCGCACGGCGGCCTCGGCGCCGCCGTCGCGGCCGCGCGCACGACACCACCCCCGAGGGACATGTGAACCCTCGCCGGGCGGACGACAGGGGGATTCCCGGCTCGGGCCGCCCTGCCGCCCGGCGATCGGCGGGACCGTACATCCTCGGCCCCGGCCGGGCCGGAACCGGCCCGGGAGCCCTGGAACAGATTCAAGGAGGTAACGCGTGCCCGGTTCTCGCAACGCCCCGGGGGCGGCCGGCCTGACCGCGTGGGCGTCGAGTCGCCGCCCTGGCCGCGCATCGTCGATTCCCGGCCCGCGCCGCGGGGGGCCGATCCTTCCCCGGCCCGACGTCCGGGGCGCCCTCGGAGGAACACGGTGACCGACTACGAAAAGGACGGCGCCGCGATCTACCGGCGGTCCTTCGCCACCATCCGGGCCGAGGCGGACCTCGGCGGCCTGCCCGGCGACGTCGCGCAGGTCGCGGTCCGCATGATCCACGCCTGCGGCATGGTCGACCTCGTCGCCGACCTCGCCTACAGCCCGTCGGCCGTCGCCGACGCCCGCGCCGCGCTGCGCGGCGGCGCGCCGGTGCTCTGCGACGCCACCATGGTCGCCGCGGGGGTCACCCGCAGCCGGCTGCCGGCCGGCAATGACGTCGTGTGCACGCTCGCCGACCCCTCGGTGCCCGCGCTGGCCCGGGACCTGGGCACCACGCGCAGCGCCGCCGCCATGGAGCTGTGGCGCGACCGGCTCGGCGGCGCCGTCGTCGCCATCGGCAACGCCCCCACCTCGCTGTTCCGGCTGCTGGAGATGGTGGAGGAGGGCGCGCCGCGCCCCGCCGCGGTCATCGGTGTGCCCGTGGGCTTCGTCGGCGCCGCGGAGTCCAAGGACGCGCTGGCCGCCCACCCCTCCAAGACCGAGTACCTGGTGGTCCGGGGACGGCGCGGCGGCAGCGCGATCGCGGCCGCCGCGGTCAACGCGATCGCGAGTGAGGCGGAGTGACCGGCCGTCTCTACGGGGTGGGCCTGGGCCCCGGCGACCCGTCCCTGCTGACCCTGCGCGCCGTGGAGGTCATCGGCGCCGCCGATGTCGTCGCCTACCACGAGGCCCGGCCCGGCCGCAGCATCGCGCGGCGGATCGCCGAGCGCCACCTGCGCCCCGACCACATCGAGGAGCCGCTGGTCTACCCGGTGACGACGGGGACCACCGACCACCCCGGGGGCTACCGGGGCGCCATCGAGGAGTTCTACACCGAGGCCGCCGCGCGGCTGGCCGCCCACCTGGACGCCGGGCGCAGCGTCGCGGTGCTCGCCGAAGGCGACCCGCTGTTCTACGGCTCCTACATGCACATGCACAAACGTCTGGCCCACCGCTACCCGGCCGAGGTCGTCCCCGGGGTGACCTCGGTGAGCGCGGCCGCGGCCCGGCTGGGCCGCCCGCTGGTGGAGGGCGAGGAGGTGCTGACGCTGCTGCCGGGCACCCTGCCCGAGGAGGAGCTGGCGGCGCGCCTGGCCACGACCGACGCCGCCGCGGTCCTCAAGCTCGGCCGGACCTTCCCGGCTGTGCGCCGGGCGCTGGAGGCGAGCGGGCGCCTGGACGACGCGCGCTACGCCGAGCGCGCCACGATGGACGGCGAGCGCACGGGCGCCCTCGCCGATGTCGACCCCGCGTCGGTTCCGTACTTCTCGGTGGCCGTCGTTCCGGGCCGCAGGGGCGGCGCCGGGGACCCCGGTCCCGCCGATGAGCAGGGCACCGGGGGCGGGGTCGCCGTGGTGGGGCTGGGCCCCGCCGGCCCGATGTGGCTGACGCCGCAGGCCCGGGCGGAGCTGGCCGCCGCCGACGACGTGGTCGGCTACGCCACCTACCTCGACCGGGTTCCCGCGCGCCCCGGCCAGCGCCGGCACGCCTCGGACAACCGGGTCGAGGCCGAGCGTGCCGAGTTCGCCTTGGAGCTGGCGCGCCGCGGCCGGCGCGTCGCCGTCGTGTCCTCCGGCGACCCCGGGGTCTTCGCCATGGCGACGGCGGTGCTGGAGGCGGCGTCGTCGGAGCCCTACCTCGACGTGCCCGTCCGGGTGGTGCCCGGGATCACGGCCGCGCAGTCGGCCGCGGCGCTGGCCGGCGCCCCGCTGGGGCACGACTACGCCGTGGTGTCGCTGTCCGACCGGCTCAAGCCGTGGCCGGTCATCGAGGAGCGCCTGCGGGCGGCCTCGGCCGCCGACCTCGTCCTTGCTCTGTACAACCCGGCGTCCAAGAGCCGGACGGCTCAGCTGGCGGCCGCCCGCAAGGTCCTGCTGGCCGACCGCGCGGCCGCCACGCCCGTGGTGGTGGCCCGCGATGTCGGCGGCCCCGAGGAGTCGGTGCTGATCACGACCCTGGAGGGGCTCGACCCGGAGCGGGTGGACATGCGCTGCATCCTGCTGGTGGGCTCCTCCCAGACGCGGACCGTGCGCCGCGGCGACGGCACCACCGTGGTGTGGACGCCCCGCCGCTACCCGGACTGACCGCGCAGCGTGGCCAGCCAGGACACGGCGCCCGCCGGGTCGGCGACGACCGGCACGCCATCGGGCGCGGGAGGGCGCCGCACGACGATGACCGGCAGGCCCAGCTCGCGCGCCGCGACGAGCTTGGCGGAGGTGGCGGCGCCGCCGCTGTCCTTGGTGACGAGCGCGTCGATGCGGTGCCGGCGCATCAGCCCGGCCTCGCCGCCGACGGTGAACGGCCCGCGGTCGAGCAGGACGTGCATCCGCGGCGGGAGCGGCGGGCGGGGCGGATCGACGCAGCGCACCAGGAACCGGGGGGCGGCCAGGCCGGCGAAGGCCGCCAGCCCGGTGCGGCCGGTGGTGAGGAAAACCCGCCCATCAGGGGGTAAGGTGCACTTTTCGGGCGCGGCCAGGAGGGCGGCCGCGCCGGCGGTGGAGTCCACCGGGATCCAGCGGTCGCCGGGTCCCGCGCTCCAGCCGGGCCGGCGCAGCGCCACGAGCGGCACCCCGGCCGCCGCCGACGCCTCGGCCGCGTTGAAGCTCATGGTCCGTGCGAAGGGGTGGGTGGCGTCGATGAGCGCATCGATCCGGTGCTCGCGCAGCCAGCGCGCCAGCCCGGCGGCCCCGCCGAAGCCCCCGATGCGCACCGCCCCGTCCGGGAGCCGCGGGTGCGCCACCCGTCCCGCCAGCGACGTCGTGACCTCGACCCCGGGATCACCCGCCAGCTCCGCGGCGACGCCGCGCGCCTCCGCCGTCCCGCCGAGCAGGAGGACCCGCCACACGCCGCTCACGGCGCCGCCCCGGCGGCACTGCGGAGGTTCCGGCGGCACGCTGCCGCAGCCGCCGGAACCGTCCACCGGTGGTCGACGGCCCCTCCGCCGCCTTGGGCGGGGCCCGGACCGGCGGGTCGGCGCAACGTCGCGGCTGAACGGGCGGCCGGACCCGGGGGGACCGTTCCGTCGTTCGGGTATCCAGCGGGGCGGAGCGGGGTCCGGTGCGACGGGCGGCCGTGCGCCGGCCGTCGCGTGGCCGGGCCGGGGGCCCCGCCTCGGCAGCGCCATGTGGGGGCGCCGTCCGGGGGCACATGATGGCTGATCCGGAGGCCTCCGGCGCCCCCGCGGCCAAGGGGGGCCGGGCGGGGCAGCTGGCGCGTAGCGGGCTGCGGCCCGGCTGGACGACCGGGGCGTGCGCGACGGCGGCGGCCACGGCCGCCTACACCGCGCTGCTCGGCGGCGACTTCCCCGACCCGGTGTCGGTCACCCTGCCCAAGGGGCAGCGCCCGTCCTTCGCGCTGGCCGTGGAGGAGCGCGGCGCCGGCTGGGCCATGGCCGGGGTCGTCAAGGACGCCGGCGACGACCCCGATGTCACCCACGGGGCGCTGGTCCGGGTGACCGTGCGCCCTGCGGCGCCGGGCAGCGGGGTGGCCTTCCGGGCCGGTCCCGGTGTGGGCACGGTGACCCGCCCCGGGCTCCCGCTGGCCGTGGGCGAGCCCGCGATCAACCCCGTTCCGCGGCGGATGATCGGCGAGCACCTCGCCGCGGTCGCGGCGGCCCACGGGGGCGGCGGCGACGTCGAGGTGGAGGTCTCCGTGGACGGCGGGGCGGAGATCGCCCGCTCGACCTGGAACCCGCGCCTGGGGATCGTGGGCGGGCTGTCGATCCTGGGGACCACGGGGATCGTCGTTCCCTACTCCTGCTCGGCGTGGATCGACAGCATCCGCCGCGGCGTCGACGTCGCCCGCGCGGCGGGGCGCACGCATGTCGCCGCGTGCACCGGCGCCACATCGGAGACGGTGGCGGTCGCCGAGTACGGGCTGGCCGAGGACGCGCTGCTGGACATGGGCGACTTCGCGGGGGCGGTGCTGAAGTACCTGCGCCGGCACCCCGTTGCGCGCCTCACCATCGCGGGGGGCTTCGCCAAGCTCTCCAAGCTCGCCGCCGGCCACCTCGACCTCCACTCCGCCCGGTCCCGGGTGGACACCGGCCACCTGGCGGCGCTGGCCCGGGCCGGCGGGGCGCCGGAGGAGCTGGCCGAGACCGTGGCCGGCGCCAACACCGCGCTCGAGGCCGTCC
Source organism: Nocardiopsis sediminis (assembly GCF_042650565.1). Classification (NCBI taxonomy): domain Bacteria; kingdom Bacillati; phylum Actinomycetota; class Actinomycetes; order Streptosporangiales; family Nocardiopsidaceae; genus Nocardiopsis; species Nocardiopsis sediminis. The sequence continues at coordinate 558,906 of NZ_JBHSBH010000007.1, read as the reverse complement.
GGCTGTGCGGGGCGGCGGGGGTCCCGCTGGGCGATGCGGTCGCCCGGGCCGCGCGCGGCGTCGCCCTCGGTGTGTTGCGCGAGGCGCCGGTGGCGGTCGACGTCATCTGCATCGACCGCGCCGGCACCGTCGTGGGCCGCGCCTCCCCGGCCCGTCACGAACGGACGCGTCCGGGGGAGTAGAGGTGGCTGTCGGGGAACCGGTCGGCGGCCAGGGAGCGCCCCACGAGGATGACGGCCGTGCGGACGATCCCGGCGGCGGCCGTCTGCCCGGCGATGTCGCCCAGGGTTCCGCGCAGGACCAGTTCGTCGGGGCGGCTGGCCATCGCGACGACCGCGGCCGGACAGTCCGCGCCGTAACGCGGGGTCAGCTCCGCCACGACGCGCTCGATGTGGCGGGCGGCCAGGTGGAGGACGATGAGCGCGCCGCTGCGGCCCAGCGTGTCCAGGTCCTCGCCGGGGGGCATGGCCGTCGCCCGGTGGGCGAGGCGGGTCAGGATCACCGTCTGCGCGACCTCGGGGACGGTGAGCTCCCGGCCCAGCGCCGCCGATGCCGCCGCGAACGCCGGCACCCCGGGGACGACCTCGTAGGGCACGCCGGCCGCGTCGAGCCGCCGCATCTGCTCGGCCACCGCGCTGAACACGGAGGGGTCGCCGGAGTGCAGCCGGGCCACGTCGAGGCCCGCCTCGTGCGCGGCGACCAGCTCCTCGATGATCTCGTCCAGGGTGAGCGCGGCGGTGTCCACCAGGCGCGCGCCGGGCGGGCAGGCGGCCAGCATCTCCTGCGGGACCAGGCTGCCCGCGTACAGGCACACCGCGCACGCGGCGAGGGTGCGCTGGCCGCGCAGGGTGATGAGGTCGGCGGCGCCGGGGCCGGCGCCGATGAAGTAGACGGTCACGGGCGCCTTCCTGCGGGACGGGCGGGCGGGGCGGCGGCCGCCCACTGGGTGACGGGCCGGGCCGGGCGCCAGCCGGTGAAGCCGCCGACGGGTGCAGCGGTGGCAACGGAGAGGCGGACGAGGTCGCCGCCGTGGCGGGCGTGCCACGCGGCCAGGATCGCTTCGGACTCCAGTGTCACGGCGTTGGCGACGACGCGCCCGCCGGGCGCCAGCGCGTCCCAGCAGGCATCGGGCAGCCCCGGCTCGGTGAGCCCGCCGCCGATGAACACCGCGTCCGGCCGCGGCAGGCCCTCCAGTGCCCCGGGCGCCGCGCCCAGGACCACGCGCAGCCCGGGGACCCCGAGAGCCGCGGCGTTGCGGGCGATGCGCTCGGCCCGGGCGGGGTCGCGCTCGACGGCCACCGCGCGGCAGGAGCGGTGCGCGCGCAGCCATTCGATGGCGATGGAGCCCGATCCGGAGCCGACGTCCCAGAGCAGCTCCCCGGGTGCGGGTGCCAGGGCGGCGAGGGTCACGGCGCGGACGTGGCGCTTGGTCAGCTGGCCGTCGTTGTCGTAGGCGGAATCGGGCAGCCCGGGGGTGAGCCCGAGGTGCGGGGTGTCCGGGTCCGCCCGGCACTCCAGGGCGAGGACGTGCAGCGGGTCGCAGGCGGGGTCGCCCCAGCCGGCCGCGGTGCCCTCGACAGTGCGCTCCGGGCCGAAGCCGAGCCGCTCCAGCACCCGCATCCGGGTCGGGCCGAAGCCGCGGTCGCGCAGGAGCGCGGCGGCCTCGGCCGGGCCGTGGGAGCCGGGGCTCAGCACGAGCAGCCGCCGTCCGTCGAACAGGTGCGCGGCCAGCCCGACGGCGGGGCGGCCGACGAGGGAGACCACCTCGGTGTCCTCCACGGGCCAGCCCAGCCGTGCGCACGCATACGACACCGATGAGGGGTGCGGATGGATGCGCAGGCGGGCGGGGCCGACGATGTCGGCGAGGGTGCGCCCGATCCCGAAGAACATCGGGTCGCCGCTGGCCAGGACCGCGACGCGGCGCCCCTCGTGAGCGGCGAGGACACCGGGCACGGCCGGGCGCAGCGGCGAGGGCCAGGGCACGCGCTCGGCGAACACGTGGGCGGGCAGCAGGCGCAGCTGGCGCGGGCCGCCGATGACGACCTCGGCGGCGATCAGCTCGGCCTGCGACCCCGCGGCCAGCCCGGGCCACCCGTCGGCGCCGATCCCCACCACGGCAATGGGGGCGGGAGCGGTGTCGTTCACGGTCACACCTCGGGGCATCGGGGAGGGCGCGGCGTGCGGAACTCTACTCAACCCGGGGGCGGCCCGGCGACGGAGGGGGCCGCCGTTCGGCGGGTTTTCCGCCGCGGCCGGTGCGCCGCCGAGCGTCCGGGAAACGGCGTTTGTGCCCGGTCAACCGGGACGCACGCGTAATTCCGGCCGCGGCCGCCATTCGGCGGGTCGCCGTGAAGTCCGAGGCCGGGGAGATCGGACCGGAAAATCGATAATTGACGGTGCTCCCGTGCATCTATAAATTTGGCTCCATGACGCGGATCGAGAAATTCCATCGGCATTCAATCCCGTATTCGACGGCGGAAAAGGTCGGCGGCGCCGACCTGCAATGACTCCGTTTTCCGTCCCTGTCCTGCGGTGGCGACGTCGATGATGTCCGGTCCGCATTCGCCCGGCCGTTTCCCCGTACCGGAACTCGGCCGTTCTGCTCCGCCCCGATCATTCCCCTGTCTTGAGACCGGATTTCGTTCTGGAAAGAGATCGCAGATGACTGGACGCTTCACCGGAAAGGTCGCCCTCGTCACCGGGGGCGGATCGGGTCTGGGGCGCGGGACCGCTCTGGCGTTCGCGCGCGAGGGCGCGACCGTCGTCGCCGTCGGCCGGCGCGACGAACCGCTGGCCGAGACCGTCGGCCTCATCGAGGCCGAGGGCGGGACGGCCAGCCACATCACGGCCGACGTCGCCGACGAGGCCGATGTGGAGCGCATGGTCGCCACCGCGGTGGAGCGCCACGGCGCCCTGGACATCGCCCACAACAACGCGGGGATCTTCGGCCCTTCGGGCCCCGTGGCCGACAACGACGCCGCGGAGTGGCGCTCGGTGATCGACGCCAACCTGGTCGGCGTGTTCCTGTGCATGAAGTACGAGATCGCCCACATGCGCGAACACGGCGGCGGTGACATCGTCAACACCTCCTCGACCCTCGGCCCGCACACGCGCTACCCGCACTACAGCGCCTATTCCGCGGCCAAGGCCGGCATGGCCACGCTGACCCGCGTCGCCGCCCTCGACCACGTCGCCGACAAGGTGCGCATCAACATAGTCAGCCCCGGGACCATCGCCGGCCCGCTGTCGAAGCTGCCGGGCGAGACCGATGAGGAGCGCGACGCGCGCTACGCGCCCCTGGTCCCGCTCGGGCGCATCGGCCAGGTCGACGACGTCGCGGCGGCGGTGCTGTGGCTGTGCTCGCCGGAGTCCGGGTTCGTCGTCGGCCACGACCTCGTGATCGACGGCGGCCTGACCGCCTGACCGCGGCCCCGCTGGCGGGAGCGCGGTCACGCGCTCGCGGCGCGCACCTCCCCGGGTGCGGCGCCGTGGAAGGCGCGGAACGCCCGGCTGAAGCCGGCCGGATGGCGGAATCCGCAGCGCGCGGCGATGGCGTGGACCGGCAGGTCGCGCAGGTCCGGGTCGGTCAGTTCGCGGCGGGCGCGTTCCAGCCGGCGCTCGCGGATCCAGCGGGCCACGCTCGTGCCGTCCTCGCGGAAGAGCCGGTGCAGGTGGCTGACGGAGATGTGGTGAGCGGCGGCGATGGCCGCCGGGTCCAGGTCGGCGTCGTGCAGGTTGCGGGCGATGAAGGAGCGGATGCGCAGGGTCAGGGCCCGGCGGTGGGGGCGCTCCGGGACCGCCCGTGCGGCGCCGGCCGCATCGGCGAACAGGACCGTCACCAGGTCGGTGAGGACCGCGGCGGCCCAGTGCCGGTCCTGGGGCCGGAAGGACGCGGTGTTCGCCGCCAGCCGGGTGACGTAGCCGCGCAGCAGTGCGCCCGCGCCGCGGTCGGCGGGGAGTGTGCGGCCGACGGCGCGCGCGACGCTTCGCTGCGGCAGGGGGATGAGCGCCTTGGGGATCTCCAGGCCGATCCCCGATACCAGGGGCCCGGCCGCCACCGTGGCCAGCGTGAACGGGGTCGAGGTGTCGATGGGGTGGATGCCCGCGGGCCCGTAGACGTGCTCGTGGGCGCCACTGCCGTGGCAGTGGGAGCCGCGCAGGACGAAGGAGATGTGGATCGCCTCGGGGTCGAAGCAGCGGATCAGCTTCGGTGTCCGGTGGAACGTCAGGGAGCGGAAGAGCGTCGGCCACACCAGGACCCCGTCGAGCTCGAGGATGCGCTGGCTGCCGTAGAAGTCCCCTGCGTGCTCGCTGGTCATCTCCAAGGGGGCGTGCGTGCGGCTGATGACCTCGCGCCAGGCGTCGAAGCGGTCGTGCACCGGGAGGTCGTCGGTCGAGAAGCGGGTCTCGGTCGGCATCTGCGTCTCGCATTCCTCGTCGAGCCGTGGGGGAACGGAGGGCTCCGAGGGCGGTGCGGGGCATGACCGGGCACGCGGTCGAGTGGGGGAGCCGTCCGCCGCGAGAACGCTAGTGGCTGATGGGCCCCGGCCCAACCCCGGCGGGGGACTTTCGGGCGTGGCCGAAACTCCGGGGCAGGGGGCCTGCTGTGCTCAGCGCGCGACCCGGGCGGGGGCGCCCGCGCCCCGGGCACCGGCGCCGGCGGGCGGCACGCGACCGCTGGCGCGCCGCATGGCGGCGATCAGGGAGTCGATGAACTCCGGGTGGCACCCGCCGCATTCGAACCGGGGTGCGCCGTTGGGGCCGGCGACCTCGAACGGCATGGTCGCGGGGTCGCGCTCGACGGCGTCGCGCCGGAAGTCCAGGCCGCACCGGCCGCACGCCAGCCCGGCGGCCTTCGCGCGCCGCCGGGACCAGCGCCGGGCGTCGTCGGGAAGCTCCGTGCAGGCGGGTTCCGGGGCGATGGGGAGCCGGGCGCCCGCCGCGGGCGGCCGGAAGTAGGCGAAGTACATGTGACCTCACTGCGGGGAGAGTGTGCTGTCGCGGCCCGAGGCCGTGGTCAGCGGATCATCTCACTGTGCAGTCGATCAATCACGCTTCGTGTTCGGCGTGCCGGGCCGTCCTTCGCGGCGGGCCGCACGATCGTGCCCTCACATTTCCGGTCCGGCCACCGTCTACCGGGACGAACGACACAGCGCCGGAGCGACCCCGCCCGGCCCGACGCGAAGGACGCGACCATGGACCTCCAGCTTGCCGGCCACACCGCCGTCGTCACCGGTGCATCGAAGGGGATCGGGCTGGCCACGGCCCGGACCCTGCTCGGCGAGGGGGCGAGAGTCGTGGCGGTCTCGCGGTCCGGCTCCCCCGGGCTCGACGTGCTCGCCGGCCCCTCGCTCGTGCACCTGCCCGCGGACCTCGCCGACCCCGACGCGGCCGACGGGCTCATCGACCGCGCGGCCGAGGTGTTCGGCGGGATCGACATCCTGGTGAACAACGCCGGCGGGCCGCCCCCGGGGGCCCGGCTGCCGCGGTTCTCGCTCGAGGGGTCGACGGACGCCGACTGGCTGGACGTCTTCGGGTTCAACCTGTTCTCCCTGGTGCGCATCGTCCGCGCCGCCGTCCCGGCGATGCTCGCGCGCGGCAGGGGCTCCATCATCAATGTGTCCTCGGTGAGCGCGCGGCAGCCGGGGACCATGAACCTCGACTACGCGAGCGCCAAGGCCGCGGTCAACACCCTCACCAAGGCGCTGTCGGAGGAGTTCGCCCCGCAGGGGATCCGGGTGAACGCGGTCTCCCCGGGGCCGGTGCGCACCGCGTGGTGGACCGAGGAGGGCGGGGCCGCCGACATCATCGCCGCCGGGGTCGGGGCCGACCGCGACGCGGTGCTGGACACCCTGGCGCCGGAGATGATGAAGCTGGCGACCGGCCGCCTCGTCGCCCCGCAGGAGGTCGCCGACGTGATCGCCCTGCTCGCCTCACCGCGCTCGGCCAGCACCACCGGCGCCGACTACGTCGTGGACGCCGGCCTCCTCAAGGAGGTCTGACGCGGCGCCGGGCAGCGGGGCCGGTCGCCGGTGCGGTGCGAGAACGCGCGAATCGTGGGTAGCAGCGCCAGGGCGCGAGCCACCCACGACGTCAGGAGCACTCCATGGGACGCTGCGTCAGAGCACGCCACCTGCCGGTCCGGATCGCCACCGGCGCGTTCATCCTCGGATCGGGGCTGGACAAGAAGGCCGCCGACGAGGAGGCCGCCCAAGGCCTGCACGGCTTCGCCGCCGCGACCTACCCGGTGGTCAACAAGGTCGATCCGGTGACCTTCACCCGCCTGGTCGCGGCGGGGGAGATCACGCTCGGCACCGCGCTCCTGCTGCCCGTCGTGCCCACCGCGCTCGCGGGGGCGGGGCTCGCGGCGTTCTCAGCGGGGCTGCTCGGCCTCTACCTGCGCACACCGGGGCTGCGCCGCCCCGGCAGCCTGCGGCCCACGGAAGAGGGGATACCGATGGCCAAGGACGTCTGGCTGCTCGGGGCGGGCCTGGGCCTGGTCGTCGACGCGGTCACCGACCGGCGCCGGTAGCGGCGGCCGGTGGCGGTTCGCCGGTGGACCCGGCGCCGGCCGGCGCCGGCGTCAGAACTCCTCGTAGACGGCGGGGTCCTGGTCGGCGATGCGCCCGTCGGGCCGGCCGAGGCCGGTGACGGCGGCCATCTCCGCCTCCGACAGCGCGAAGTCGAACACCGACATGTTCTCGTGCTGGCGCGCCGCCCCGGCGGCCTTCGGCAGCGGCACCGCCCCCAGCTGGAGGTGCCAGCGCAGGACCACCTGGGCGGCGGTGCGCCCGTGGCCGGCGGCGATCCGCTCGATGACCGGGTCGCGCAGGACGGCGCCGGCGCGCCCCAGCGGGCTCCACGACTGGGTGCGGATCCCGTTGGCCTCGTGCCACTCCCGCAGGTCGGCCTGCGGGAAGTAGGGGTGCAGCTCCACCTGGTTGACGCTCGGCACCACCCCGGTCTCGGCCGCCATCCGCTCCAGGTGGGCCGGCAGGAAGTTGGACACCCCGATCGAGCGCAGCAGCCCCTGCCGCTTCAGGTCCACCAGCGCCTGCCACGCCTCGACGTAGAGGTCGCGGCCCGGGTTGGGCCAGTGGACCAGGTACAGGTCGTAGTGGTCGAGCCCGGCGCGGTAGAGCGACTCCTGCACCGCCGCGACCGCCTTGTCATAGGCGTGGTGGCGGCCGGGGAGCTTCGAGGTCACCCGCAGGTTCTCGCGCGGAACCGGGCTGCGGCGCACGGCCTCGCCCACCGCGCCCTCGTTCTCGTAGTTGAACGCGGAGTCCAGCAGCCGGTAGCCCTGCTCGATCGCGTTCACCATGGCGTCGACGCCTCCGGCGCCGTTCAGCGAGTAGGTGCCGAACCCGATGGCGGGCAGCGTGGTGCCGTCGTTGAGCGTGTGGTCGGGGATCGGTGTGGTCATCGTCGCCGGCCGTCCTCTCCGTCCCCGCGGCCGCGGGCCCTCGCCCCCGGCGGGTCCGCCCCTCACTCTAGTTCCGGATGCCCCGGCGCCGGGGGACGAGGGGCGGAGTGTCAGCGGGGACCGGGCGACCGCGGCGCGTTCACGGGAGATCACGGTGCGCAGTGGTTGACTGGTGGATGCACGGCGGCCGGCGGCGGGGCGGGCCGCCGGCCGGGCCGATGAGGGGGAGCGGGTGGAGCAGGCGCGGATCGCCGGGATCGGGGTGGCGTTTCCCCCGACGGTCCTGGTCCAGCGCGACGTGCTGGGGATGCTGCCCGAAGGGCACGCCCACCGGGAGGTCCTGCGCCGGGTCCTCGCCGGGTCGGGGATCGTGCGGCGGCGCATGGTGATCGACCCGCGCCGCGAGGACGTCTCCACCTGGTCCACGGCCGACCGCATGCGCCGGTTCCAGCAGGACGCCCTGCCCCTGGCGGTCACCGCCGTCTCCACGGCCCTCTCCCGGGCCGCCGTCGACCCGCGCGACGTCGGGATGCTGTGCGTGGTCTCCTCCACCGGCTACGGCACGCCGGGGGTCGACACCCGGCTCATCCGCGATCTGGGGATGCGGCCCGGCACGCAGCGGCTGGCGGTCGGGCACATGGGGTGCTTCGCGGCGCTGCCGGGCCTGGCGGCCTGCACCGACTTCGTGCGCGGCCACGCGCGCCCGGCCGTGCTGCTCAACGTCGAGCTGTCGTCGCTGCACCTGCAACCGCCGCCCTGGGACGTCGAGCAGTTCGTGGTGAACACCCTGTTCGGCGACGCCGCCGTGGCCATGGTGGTCCGCGCCGACGGCCGGGCCGAGGGGGTGGGGCCGGCGCTGCGGGTGCTGGAGACGGCCTCCTACACCGACCACGGGCACGAGGACCACATGACGTGGGAGGTGGGCGACACCGGGTTCCTCATGGGGCTGTCGTCCAAGGTCCCCGGCCTGATCGCCGCACGCCTGCCCGAAGTGGTCGGCGGGCTCCTCGAACCCCACGGGCTGACCCTCGGCGATGTGCGCTGGTGGGCGGTCCACCCGGGCGGGCCGCGCATCATCGACGCCGCCGAGGAGGGCCTGGGGCTCGCCCCGGAGCTCACGGCCGACTCGCGCCGCGTCCTCGCCGAGTACGGGAACTGCTCGTCGGCGGGGCTGCCGATCGTCCTCGCCGAACTCCTGCACACCGGGGCCGGAGCCCCGGTCGCGGGCGCCCACGGCGTCGCCATGACGTTCGGGCCGGGGCTGACCCTGTACACGGCCCTGCTGCTCGGCGAGTGAGGGGAGCGGGTATGGGGGAGGGCACGGCCGGCGCGATCGACATGGGGCGCCTGCACGCGGTGCTCGCCCGCGCGGACATCGGCGACCTCCTGGCCCGGTTCGCCCACTGCCTGGACGAGCGCGACTTCACCGGCTACGCCGACCTGTTCACCGCCGACGGCGTCCTGCGGATGCCCGGCGCCGAGCACCGCGGACGCGCCGGGCTCGCCGAGTTCGTCGCCGCGGACCTTGGGCGCTACCACCGCACCCACCACCTGATCACCAACACCCAGGTGGACGTCGATGGCGACACGGCGTCGTCCCGCTCCTGCCTCTACGCGGTCCACCTGCGCAGCGCCGGCGACCCCGCCGACTGGTGGTCGGTGGGCGGGCACTACGCCCACACCTACCGGCGCGAGGGCGGCCGGTGGCGGATCCGCACGGTCGACATCACCCCGATCTGGCTGGGCGAGGGCGCGCGGCCAGATCCGGGGCCGGGACCGGGGCGGGAACGGCCTCGATGAGGCTGTAGGGCGAGGCGGTGGGGATCACGCCGACGAGCCGCAGGCCGGCGGCGGCGAGCAGGCCGGTGAACTCGTCGACGGTCCGCTCCCGTCCGCCCGAGATGACGAGCATGGACAGGTCCATGGTCTTGGCCGGGTGGTAGGTGTCGCCGGGGGGCAGCACGGACTCGATGAGCAGCAGCCGGGCACCGTCGCCCATGGCGTGCCGGCAGTTGCGCAGGATCCGCGTCGCCTGGTCATCGGGCCAGTCGTGCAGAACCCGTTCGAGCAGGTAGAGGTCGCCTCCGGGCGGCACCTCCCGGAAGAAGTCGCCTCCGGTGGCCGTGGCGCGGTCCGCGAGCCCTTCGGCCCGCATCCGCTCCCGGGCGGCGTCGGCCACGTGCGGGGTGTCGAGGACGACCCCGGTGGCACCCGGTGCGGCGCGCAGCACGGCGCCGAGCAGCGCACCGGTCCCGCCGCCGACGTCGACGACCCGGCGCACCGAGGAGAAGTCGTAGGCGTCCAGCACAGCGGGGAGCACGACCCGGGTCAGCTCGGCCATCGCGGCGTCGAACACGTCGGCGTGCCCGGGGTCGCGCGCCAGATGGTCGAAGATGTCCTCGCCCGTCACCGCGGTGAAGGCCGGTTCCCCGGTCCGCAGGGTGTGCCGGCACCCGTCGAGCACCAGCGGGAGCAGGGTCCCGTTCATGATGAGCACGGACCGGACACTGCGCGGGTGGTCCGACCGGAGCGGATGGCCGAGCGGGGTGAGCGCGAACGTCCCGGGCCCGGTCTCGGTGAAGACCCCGCACGCGGCCAGCATGCGCAGCATCCGGTACAGCGCGCCGGGATCGCACGAGGTGGCCGCGGCGAGGTCAGCGGAGGGGAGCGGGCCATCGGCGAGCAGGTCCCCGATCCCCAGCTCTGCGGCGAAGTGCAGCGCCTGGGCGTGGATCAGCCCGTCGCTCATCCCCAGGAGCACCAGCGGGGCATCACCCCCGACGGGCCCGCCGCCGCCGTCGTCGTCCCCCCGCCGCTCGGCCCCCATGGCTGCACAGTAACCAGGCCCCGGCCCCGCGGGCCGCATCCCCCACCCTCACCGGCGAGTCCCCCGCCCACGCGGGGAAAACCTGTCACGAACCGCCTCAGAGATGCGATAGAGTTCTACTCGTTCGAGGGGAACCGAAGGTCTCCGCAGGACGCCGGGACGTAGCGCAGTTTGGCAGCGCACTTGACTGGGGGTCAAGGGGTCGTGGGTTCAAATCCCGCCGTCCCGACCAAGTAGTGGCAGGTTACACGCCCGTCGCCCCAATGGGGAGGCGGGCGTTCTGCGTCCCAGTGGGAAAAAACTGGGAAATCCGAACCGCTGGAGTGATCGACAGCGGCGTGTACCTCCGGTATCGGTGGCGATAGGGGTCGAGGAGTTCATCGAGAACCCTGACGTGTGAGGAAGGCCACATCTCTGCGCGGGCCTTCAACGACGCCTCCCAGCGGGACTCCAGAGACCGACGAAGATCAGCACGCATCCGTTCCGACACGTGCGAGTAGGCGCCCTGGACACTGGAGTCCATATGCCCCAGCCGCTCGTCTTGGAGTACCCGCGGAATGTCGTCCTCCAGCATCCAGGTCTTCGCCGAGTGACGCAGCCCATGCGGGGTCATGGCGGGCGCGACGGCGAGCCACGAGGCCTCCGACCGTTCGGCGAGCCTGCGGCCGCCCCGCAACACCACCCCCGTATACCCGTCCGCCCCAAGCGGCACCGGCCGACGCTTCTGCGGAAGCTTCTGCGGGTACCAGCCCTCCACGGCCGGGTCGAAGATCCACGTTCGAAACCCGTCGCGCCGCCAATGGCGAGCTCCAAGCGCCGCATCGGGGAGCACGCAGTTCGTGATGCGTTCGCGGCCCGCCTCAGCCAGGTCGCCGAACACCGTTGCCTCCGACCCGCCCTTGGTCTGGGGGTCGGCCGGGACGCAGGTGCGGATCGTCATCCCGTAATGACGGGCGACCTGCACGATCTCGGGGTTGCGGACCGCGATCCCGGCGATGTGGGCATCGGTGACCGTCTTCTCGTTGTCGGTCAGCGCATAGGCCGGAACCCCGCCGATCCGCCGCAACGTGGCGTCCAGGCACGACACCACGGTGGGCAGCGTCTTGTCGAAGACCGGGATGACCACCCGGAACCGCGACCAGGCCAGCCACGCGCACCACAAGTGAGTGCGCCGCCCGCGCAGCTTCGGGCCCTCACCCCAGTCCCATTGCAGCCACAGCCCCGGCTCGGGGATCCACGGGCGAAACACCCGCCGTTTGCCGGCCCGGTAGCGCTGTTTGACCTCGGCAACGGCGCGGCGCGTGGTGCGCTCTGCGCCGGTGAAGCCCATCGCGGTGATGCGCCGGTGGACCACATCGACGCGGATCCGCCCTTGGGAATGGGCGACGAGTTCCTCGATCTTGTCCAGGTGCTCATCGATCGGGCGTTCGCGGTGGGCGCGCTGCTCGGGTGGCTGGCCGGCCTCCCTCAGCTTCACATACCGGGCGACGGTGTGTTGGTCGCACCCGGCGAGCTCGGCCGCTGCGCGGTAACTCCCGGTGAGGTCGTATGCCTCCAGGATCTCCATGATCTCCCTGCTGCTCTTCACCGATCAACTCTCGCTGACCGGTATTCGTCCAGGTCAGGCGGGGAGGTATCCGGCCGTCGGTGGGGAAGGCCGAGACCGCGGGCGGGGGGCGAAATGACCGCCTATGGGGAGTATGTCCTGACCACCGTCAGGTTTCGGTGGAGGCGCAGCTGCTGTTGGGGATGCCGACCTGACAATGACAGGGGGGCGGCTGTCCGGATGACGAGTTCGGCATCAGCCGGTCGGCCGGAACGATTCGAAGGCGTTCCGGCGCTCCTCGTCGGCGGCCTCCCACTCGTCCGCGGGCGTGGCGAACATGGCCAAGGCGATCCGGTCGTCCCTCTCCAGTGACACCACGCCGGCCATCATGCGCATGTCGCCGTTCATCCCCTGGTACGTCCATAGCGCCGCCTCACCGTCCGGATGGGCGACCTCATCAAGGTGGATGGTCTCCTCGAACTCATCGCTGCCTTCGAGACGCTCATTGCTCCTCTCCAGGAGCTCAAGGGGACCGGCGCCGTCTGCTTCCACTGTCCGCAGGAGGATGTGGGCCTGTTCGGAGGGGGAGGACAGCAAGAGGCCACCGTCGCTGTCCTGTGGTCTCCACGTCTCGTGAGCGACGATTGAGAACCCGTCCACGGTGTGCTGCGTGTATCCCTGGGGTGTCTCGGTCAGCCCGCCGTAGTCGATCGGGGGAGGGGACGGAGGGGGCCACCGCGCAACGATGTAGGCCACCAGCAGCGGCGCCAGAATCAGGGTGATCAGGCCCGTCACCGCCGACATCAGCAGGCGCACCCAGTTGCCCCGCCCGGGCGGCCACCAGGACGTTCCCTTATTCGGGTCAGCACCCCTCCCGCCCGCATTCCCGCCTCCGTCTGCGGACTTCTTGTCAGACGCCTTCGCCCCGTCGGCCTTCGTCACCCCGGTTCCCCCCAGGTCCCTCAGGCCATGGGCGGCGTCGAGGAGCGTGGGGCTGCTGCCGGAGCCGGCGGTGCCGGAGGCCACTCGCTTCAGTTCCTCGGCTAGCGCCTTCCCGCCGATCCGGTCCCTCGGGTCGCGCTGCATCATGCCATGGAGGATCGGGCGCAGCGGTCCGGCCCTGCGCGGCGGGTGCGGGTCGCCTTCCAGGACCGCGGCAAGCAGCCCGGCGACGGTGGCGCCGTCGTAGGCGGGACGCCCCTCGACCGCGTAGAACAGGGTGGCCCCCAGCGACCACACGTCGGCCATAGCGGTGGTCTCGCCGGAGCGCAGCCGCTCAGGGGCGATGTAGCCGGGGGAGCCGGGCAGGCGCCCGGTCAGAGTCAGCTTCGTCTCGGAATCCGACACCGCGATGCCGAAGTCGGAGAGCACGGCCCGGCCGTCGGGCATCAGCAACACGTTGCCGGGCTTGACGTCGCGGTGCAGCACGCCGGCCCCGTGCGCGGTCTCCAGCGCCGAAAGGATCTGGCGCCCGACCTCGGCGGCGCGGCCAGGGGTGAACGGCCCGTCGTCCTCCACCGCCTGGTCCAACGAGCGTCCCTCCATCAGCTCCATGACGATCCAGGGACGCTCGTCCTGGAGCACCACGTCGTGGATGGTGACGATGGAGGGGTGCCCGCTGAGGCCAGCGCAGATACGGGCCTCGCGCAGGGTGCGGGCGACGAGCTCGTCGCGCAGGGCGGAGTCCAGCTCGGCGGGGACGCGAACCTCCTTGACGGCCACCACGCGCTTGAGGAACTCGTCCTCGGCCCGCCACACCGTACCCATACCTCCGCGGCCGATCGGCTCCAGGAGCCGGTAGCGCTCTGCGAGGAGTCGGGGGGTCATGGGCAAGACCCTATGGTGGCCACCTCGGTACGTACAGCAAGTTCTCGCCCCTTCGTCCCCATATGGGAATTGTGTTTTCTGCGTGACTTCCGTTCTTCTGCCCGGGTCCCCGGCGTCACCTCGCGATAACCCGGTACACCACGCCCTTGGGGCTGTGGTTGACCTGACCTCGGCAATGCGCCGTGCTTTTCGGCCCGGTGGAACGTTCCGGAACCACGGCGGACGAGCGGCCGCAATCCAGTGCGCCGTGACTTCAGGTCGGGTCGCCGACCGCTCCGTCTGGCTTATCGCTCACCGGGTCGTCGGCCCCGCCATCGGGCTCATCCGACGCCGGCTCGCCAATTTCGCCTTCTGGATCGGGGTCTTCCGAAAATGGCGACAGCTTCGCCAACGTGTTGGTGCTCATTCGAACCCTCCGTTCGTCGTTCCCTTAACCCTGCGGGGATCGCCCCCGCAGAGGCAACGTCCGGATGCGGACAGCCCTACCGGAAACTTTTCCGCCCCGCCGTGTGCGCGGCTTCTTGATGGGAGGACCCATGCACGCATCCCCTACCCTGCGGCCGCAACGAGACCGCTGCCGACGGCCGCGCGCAGGTCGGAGGTGAGCAGGCCGTGGCCCACCACCGTCGTCTCAGCGGTGTCGAGGGCGCGGATGAGGGCGCTGGCCGGCCGTGGGCCCTCGATCAGGCCATCGCCGGTGATGTCGAGGTCGCGGCCGTCCCACCGGGCGTCGAGAAGTCCGGCCCGGCCGATCACCCATCCCTCGGGCGGCACCCGTTTGACGCCCTGTCCATGGGCTCCAGAACCGCGTTCGTAGTCGACGTCACAGAAGACGAGGCTGACCGGCCGCTGCCGCCGCAGGCGCGCTGATTTGCCCATCTCGACCATCCCTTCAATCACCAACTCGGAGTGATTGAATGATTGCGTAAAGTGGTGGCAATCGGAGGGTGTCACCGGCCGCAGGCTCCCTCAGACTGCCGATCGGGCCCGTGCCTGCGCCCGGCGCGTCGGCGCCCGGCCCAGCACACGAGCTGGTGCACTGGCATCCACCACCACGAGAGCGCAGGAGGCGGGCCATGGGCCTTGGAGGCAACGGCGACACGGTCACCTGGCGGTTCGACGTGCGGATCGACAGAGATCCGACATGGCGCCCCTTCGACACCCAGCACTTCGCCGGCGTCGAGGACCATGACATGACGGGGTTGAACCACCTGTGGGACTGCTGGGACGACCCGGCAGAGGTCGCTGTGCGCGAACTCGACGACGCCTTGGAGCCGATCACGCGTGAGGTCTCCGGCTCCGCCGTCATTGCGGACCTGCGCATGCGCCTGTGGATCCCTGATGAGGACGCCAAGGACGAGCCCGACATCGTGCTCCAAGCATCGCGCAAGCAGCTGGCCGTGGGGCGCCTGCGCGCCGCGACCACCGAGGTGAAAGAGGCCGAGGCCGAGCTGGCGCGCTCGCGCCAGCACCTGCGCGACCGAATCGTGGCGGCCCATGCCAAGGACCGCCTGCCGCCGCCCGTCATCGCCCTGGAAGCCGGAGACGGGCTGGACGAGGACGTCACCACCTACCTGGAGGGCTACAGCATCATTGCCGACATCCGGCGCGCGCTGCCCTCCACCTGGTCGCACCACGATCCGTGGCCGCAGGTGGAGGACTACTACACCCACTGGGGGCGCGACGCCGTCTACTGGTGCGGCGACCTGCGGATGAGCCTGTCGGCACACGGCGAAGTCACCCTGAGCATGAACCCCGCGGCCCAGGATTACGGGTGCACGTATGTGGACATCGACAGCGATCCCGAGGCAGCAGAACAGGCCGCCGCCGACGAGCGCAGCCGACTCGCGCAGCGCGCCCACGCGGGCGCCGAGGTCGTCGTGGCGGCATTGCGCCAGCGCCGGTTCGTCCTGTACGCCGACCACGGTGCCCACGCCGGGGCCGCGGATCTGGCCGCATCAACGGTGCAGGCCCACCGCGCGGCCTCTGGCAGCGGTGGTCGGCTCGGGTCGGCCCTGGCGCTGCCCGCGCTGGGCTCCGGCTGAGCACGGTCGGATGAGAGGGATCTCGCGCGGCCATCCCCACGCATGCTTCGAGGGATAACCGGATGGGCGCTGTCGGCGACCAGCCGGAGGATGCGCCCGCCCCCCTACAGAAGGAACACGCCCGCGAGCTACCCCCACCCCGCCGTTCATGGAACCGCCACCGAGCAGACCCGGCCCGGACTTCGCCGCTCTTCCGGGGGGCACTACCCCCCGGGCCCCGCTCGGGGTACCCGCCCGAATCCCGGCACCGCGCTACCTCCGGGCTATGGCCACCCACCGGTGCACGCGGGCGGATACGCCGGATATGGCGCGTGCGGGCTGCCCCATGCCCGGAAACGCCGCCGCCAAGCACCGCAGGGAAATCGGTGACGCCCTGCGGCGGCTATCGGGTGGGTCGCTCAGATATCGGTGATCGATTGCCAGAGCGAGGAAGCAGCGCTCGCAACGTCGGGGTCGATGGCGGCGATGTGGCGTCCGACGGCCTGGCGCTTCTCCTCATAGAAGTCGAGCTGATCCGGGTCCCATGCCCAGTTGACGAGTTCGATCAATACGGGTAGGGCGCTGTGCCAGCGCCAGGCGCATTCGATGTATCGCGTGAGTGAGTGATTGAACTCGATGTTCGCCTTGTCAGGGTCACGGGGCAGGGCCCTCACTCGACCCGTCCCCGCTTCGACACCGATGGTGAGCCGATTGAACCGCCCCAGCCGGTAGAGGCCCCGGCCCGAACGGGAGAGTTCCGGCTCTGCGCCGTCCTGCGGCGCGTTCTCGAAGAACTTCTCCTTGATCTGCTCCGGCAAGCCCCAGCGTTGCAAGGCCGCGTGATCCTCGGCGGGAACGTCCCACGCCTCCACCGCCGTGCTCAGCGGAGCAGCGGACCGCGCATCGACGATTTCATCCAACGGCAGGGCATAGGCATCGTCCAGGACACGGTCGGCTCGGACGCGCAGGTCGTCGTGCCGGTCGGCCATGGCGTCACCGATCCCCGTTCTCGCGCATGTACGCGGAGATGTCCTGAGCGTTCTGTGAGGTGGACCCGCCCAGAGTGAAGGATATGTCGGCGTTGGAGTAGCGGCCCACCTGGATACCGCAGTCGTGTCCGCTCTGACTGCACGGCACGCGTTCGGAGTAGATACCGGTCACGTCGCTGTCGGCGATCCCCAATTCGTCGAGTTCATCCATGATGATCTCTTCGGCGTGCCGGCCACCGGGGTCGTTGGCGCGAGTGATCGTCTGGGTGTCGCCGTTGGCGTCGGTGTACTCGAACGTGGAAACGTTCCTGTTGGGGGCGATGGGGGTGCTGTTATCGGGGTGGCGGCCCGCACGGTACTCGTAGGACTCCGTCGCCAGGTCGTTGGCGCGGAACGTCACCCGGCCGGTGCGGCACCCATCCTGATTGTGGACGAGCAGTGACCCCGCGCTGTCACCGACGTAGTAGGTGTGAAGGTCGGCGATGGTGAGATTGTGGACCCGCTGGGCGTCGGTGGTGTGGGTGTCGACGGCGGTGACCTGGGCCCAGGTGCCTGCCGAGGTGCGCAGCCAGGTTCCCGGCTCCAGGTCGACGGCGGCGACCCACTCCGCGCGGTCGGGGACCCAGAAGGGGTGGGCGTCAGTCGCCGTGATGGTGCCGGTGGTGTCGTCGCCGGTGTCGATGGCGAGGATGACGAGGGTCTTGGCGCCCGCGCTGGAGATGAGGTCGGTGACCTCACGTGGGCCCTCTTCACCGGTCAGCGGGTCAAAGGCCAGGACCTCGTCGCCCACCACCACGTCCTCGATCGGCATCGCGGTGCCGTCGGCCAGCAGCACCGGGGTGCCCGGTACGAAGCTGTTGCGAGGCCGACAGGCAGGGCCGTCGCCGCCGCCGTCGGGTTCTTCGCCGTCTCCGGGGTGCTGCCCCTCGGCCAGGTGCTGCGGCCCGGTTCCGGGGCGTTCGGGGGGCTCGGGGGTGGGCAGGCGGCGGGCGGCGCCCAGGCCGCGGCCTTGGGGGAGCAGTTCCCCGATGGCGGCGGCGACTTGGGCGGCGCCCCGCCCGTACTCGCCGTTGCGGAAGTGCTCGCGGGCCTCTTCCGGGACGAGGAGCCGGCCAGGGCTTGGCGAAGCCTCCCAGAAGGTGTCCCAGACATGGCCCCGGATCGCATCGAAGTACCGGCCCTGGTCCCACCGCCGCTCGAAGTCGTCCTGTCTCTCCTCGGAGTCGTCCTCGATCTCCCCTATGGTCCCGGTCAGTGACTCCCAGGCACTCTTGCCGGTTTCCACCGGGTGCAGGACGGTGTTGGCCAGTCCTTCGAGGGTTCCGGTGAGGATCTCGCCGGTCTCGTCGTCGAATCCGAGGATTTCCCCCAGCGGACCGTCCTCGCCCCCGGCCGCCTCAGCCAGGTTCCCAAGGATCCCGATCCCCGAGAAGGGAGCGATCTGGCGGTAGCCGAGGTCGGGCAGGTCGGCCCAGAAGTCGTGTCCGGGCAGATCGTCCAGGCCGCGCAGCCCGACCGGTTCCAGCAGGCCACCGCCGGGCAGTACGGAGGAGGTGATGCCCCCGAGATCGCCCAGCCCCAGGGGGCGGTCGGTGCCGGGTGCGGCCGGGCCGAGGCCGGGGATGCGGAATCCGAGACCGGGCGGGACCACCTCGCCTCTGCCGTCATCGGGACCGTCGCCCTCACCGGGACCTTCGCCTGAATCGCTGGCAGGCGTGTCCCCGGGCTGTTCGCCCCCTTGCGGGGCGTCCGTGTCCAGAGCGGGGGGCTCCGTTCCGCCTCCGTCGCTCCCTTGCAGCGGCTGGGCCGGGTCTCCCGCTTCACCGGGGGAGTCGGAGCCGATGGAGTCCAGGGCGTCGGCGATCATGCGGCCGGGGCGGTCGGTGATCCCGGAGGCCAGCACGGTGCTCGCGATCGCGGCCACCAGCAGGATGATTGCGGCGTATTCGACGAAGTTCGCGCCGCGTTCGGGGTCGTGGATTCTTCGCATCATGGGGGCCACCGGGGCTGTGGGAGGGAGGCGAAGTCGAGGGTGGAAGAGGGAAGAGGGGTAACGGGGTGGGGCCCGTCAGCGGGGGAGGAGGAAGTCCCGGGAGGGGCGGCGCAGGAGCAGCGCGAGCACGGCGATCGGCCAGAGGATCTGGATCATCCACGCCGGTCCGGCGGCGACGTTGCTCAGCGCGGACAGCACCCAGAAGCCGCACATGACGATGAGCAGCCAGAACAGCAGAGGCCCGCCGCGGGCGACGAACACCCCGAACAGCAGGGCGGCGGCGCCGGGGAGCGCGACGAACAGGAAGGTCGCCAGCATCATGCCGGGTGCGGCACCCCAGGAGATCAGGGTGCCGGCGGATGCGGCGAAGGACAGCCCGGCGAAGGCGAACAGCAGGATGCGGGTTGCCTTGAGTTCGGTGGGGAGGTCACGGGCCACGGAGGGCTCCTCGGGGCGGGGCGGGTTCGAGGAATCGTGGGCGGAGGGGTGAACCGGTTGAACGCATTATGGTTCGCTGCGGAGACAATCCAAGGGGTACGTCCCGAGTCGGCCACCGCGCGGCGGGGGACCGGACAGTGCCGTGTCCGGCGAAGCCAGTGCCCCATCCAAGGGTGTTGACCGTAGACGAGATTCAATACGATGCGCAGTCGTATGCATGCACTCGGTCACGAATTCGGAGGTTCCTACGGGTTTGAGTCTCATGAAACCGGATCCTTACGCTGAGAGGCACCGCCCCCGGCGGTGTGCGCTTCGCCGTCTTCTACTCCCGCCGGCTCATGTGCTTGGGCAGGTGCGGTCCGACGATCCGGAGCGGTTCGAGCCGCCGTTCGAACTCGGCTGCTGGCGTGAAGGTGTCGACATCGAGTTCGAGCCCCCGCACCACAGCGATGTCCTCATCCGGGAGGGTCCCGCCGTGCGCGTCAGGACTGATGACGGCGGACATGGACAACGTCGTGGGCGGTCGTCCGCTCCGGCGCCCACTCCCTGGCGCGCACCGGCGCTGCCGAGGCGCTGCCGCGGTTCATCGACGTGCACATCTCCACCGACGCCTGCGAGATCGCGAACCTGAACTACTGGTCGTACTGGCTCGGGGAGATCGCCGACCCGCAGCTGGCGGACACCTTCATGGTCGAGCTCGACCTCGACTCCTGGCGCGGCGACCGTCTGCTCCGTCACCTCGTGACCAAGCTGACAGACGCCGGCAACGCCTACGTTGACGTGGTCGTCCAGACCCTCTGGGCTCTGATCATCCGCAAGCCGACCCTGCTCAGCGGGAAGATCGCGGGCGACCTGGCGCCGATCGTCTCCAAGACTCTCGACGAGGGGACCGTGTCCTCGCAATCGCGACGGGAACTGAAAGAGGTGCTCTACGCTCTTCGGATGATCCAGCGGAGGGTAGAAGGGCTTGCCCCATGACCGACCAGCACGACACCGCGGCCGTCGACTTCCTCTACGACGTCAGGCTGCTCAAGCGCCACCCGCGCACTGTGTGGGTCATCGCTGGCGTGGCGAACCCCGAGTCGATCGCCGACCACTCCCACAACAGCGGACCAAGCGGACACGTTCACTAGTAGATGGCCCACCTCGAGCACGTGTTCTCCCCCCAGTCCTCGACACACGCCCTCACCCTGATTTGTCCCCCGTTATAGGTGATTGTTCTGGAGTAGTTCCGCCCGCACTGTGTCGTGGGCCTCCATTCGTAATTTCTCGCGTCGTACGCGACTTCGGCGTATGCCCTGTGGCCGTCGCACGCGTTGTCCCAGAGTGTGAGACGGTTTCCTCTGGCCGGGTAGAAGCACACCCCGGCGGTGTTACCTGACGTCTGCGCGCAGGCTTGGGCGTCGTACGTCTGCGCGCTGTCGGCAAGGACGGGTGAAGCAGCGGCCTCGGAGTTCGGAGCGAGCGTGGGAGAAGCCAGAACAGTGGCCCCGAAGACAGCCCCTAGCAGCAGCTTGTGCACGGTGGTCCTCCTTCGCACGGGTGCGCACCCCTCCGGGTGCGCTGAGATGTGACCCGCACCGTCGAGACTGCCGGTGCGGGCCGCGGACGTCTTGTCGATGCGTCACCGGTTCTTGTCGATCCGTGCGCGGCGCTACTCCCACTGGTGGCGGTACTCGCGGGGGCTCATGCCGTACGCCGCGCGGAAGACCCTGCTGAAGTGGGGGCTATCGGTGAATCCCCAGCGCGAGGCGATCGCCTGGATGGGGTGGACGGCCAGTGCGGGGTCGGACAGGTCGCGGCGGCAGCGCTGGAGGCGGCGCTGTCGGATCCAGGCGGCCACCCCTTGGCCTCTGCCTGCGTCGAAGACACGGTGCAGGTGTCCGAGCGAGATATGGTGGGCCGCCGCTATGGCGGCCGGGGTAAGGCCGGGGTCGGGGAGGCGGGCCTCGATGAACGCGCGGATCCGGGTGGCGAGGACGCGATGGTGGGTCTCGGGCAGCACTGCGGCATCCGCTTCCAGGATGTGCGCGAACAGTGCGGTGATCAGGTCCAGCGCCACCGATGAGAGGCGGGCGGCGTCGGCGGGAGTGTGACGCCTGCTCCCATAGCTAAGCTCGGAGAGGCAGTGGATCAGCAACGGTTCGATCCCCGTGCCGGGCAGGTTGGTGGAGACGAGGGAGTCGAGCTCGTCGGGCGGCAGCGGGAGTAGGTCGCGGGGAAACTGAGTGATGATCAAGGTGGAGCGTTCGTCGTCTCCCTCGGGGAGCATCGTCCCGTGGTACGGGCGCGAGGAGTCGTAGAACAGCAGCTCCCGCCGTCCCCAGAACGATTCGCGACCCGCCTGGGTGAATTGGTGGCCTCCGCGTAGATTGCACAACAGGAAATAGGTCTCGGGGTCGCGCTGGCGAACGAGCCTGGCCGGCCGGACCACGCGGCTCAATGGCATGGCGATCTTGGAGACCTGCACGGACCCCAGGTCAAGGTGGAGCGCCCGCACACGGAAGTCGTCGGTGGCATCGGATTGAAGAACGCAGGGCACGAGTGCCTGGGGATAGATCTCGTTCCAATAGGCGAACCGGTCGCTCGGCGGGAGGTGCTCGGTGGAAAGCTCCGTTTCGATCATCGTCGCTACCTCGTATTGTTCTCACACGGCCGCTATTCGGTGACGGTAGTGCGGCGGGTACACCGTGTCACCCGAAGTGTCCCTGACCGGCCATGCGTCGAGATCGCAGGCAAGCTGGGAAGCCGACTCGTAGTGGCCGACCTCTAGAGCACCGTTCCATCTGCGGGTTTAGAGGCCCTATGGCACCCACGCTCACCCCCATCGCCCGGGGCGGCGGCCCGGCCAGTCGTACCGGACGTCCCCGAGGACATCGGGCAGTCGGATCCCGTACCCGAACCGGACGGTGAGCAGGACAAGAAGGACGACTGACAGCAGAAGACCCGGCGCCCCCATCAGGGGCCGGGCCGTCGTCATCCTCCGCCGTCTCCTCCTTCGCCCCCCATCTCCGCCGTACCCGCCGTCGGAGGAACTGCCGGTGTACCCGGCGCCGCCGCCCCCGCTGCGGTCTGTTGTCAGCCAGTCGTTATCGATGGCCCAATTGATGATCGTGATCCCGGCGAAGATGACGACGCCGATGACGATGAGGCCGAGCAGGAGATCCACGCGACACCTCCCAGGGTGGATGCCTATCCCGGTTCTGGCTCAACTTCTGTGGAGCGCTCACCCAGCGTGAGTTCGACGCCGCCCTCGGCTAGCGCTTCCACGACGGCGGGGTCGACCACGCCAACCTCCGCACCCACCCTGAGCGCTAGCCTCGGGGCGTGATCGACGTACAGGGCCCGAGCCTTCGACTCCGGGAACTCCGCCCGGCCGACGTCACCGGTCTGCTCGCGGTCTACGGGGACGAAGCGGCGACCCGTCATCTATCGTTCGAGCCTCGCACCTTCGACCAATGCGAGGCGATCATCCGTTCCGCGGCCGCGGACGCTACGGTCAAGCCGCGCACCGTGTACATGCAGGCCGTCGCGGACACGACAGATGACCTCGTGGGCGCGGCCCGATTGGGCATTGACGAGCGGCCCCACAGCGGCCAGATCGGATTCGCCCTGCGACCGGAGGTGTGGGGGCGAGGACTCGGCGCAGAGCTGGTCGGCCTCCTTCTCACGTTCGGCTTCGCCGAGCTGGAGCTGAACCGGCTGTGGGGAGCGCGATCACCTGACAACGTCGCGTCGAAGCGGGTGATGGAGCGCGCGGGCATGATCGAGGAAGGGCGCATCCGCCGGCATCTGCGGACCCGCGGCGCATGGCGCGACTCCGTGGTGCACTCCATCCTCGACGACGAATGGACGCCCTGACAGTGGCGCGAGCACAGCCGCATACCAGCTCCCCACGTTGGAAGACGCTTTGCTGGCTATCGTGGCGACGGCCGCCCCCGGCACCGGAACCGCGCTGGCCGAGTGGGTGCAGCGGCGCCTTGAGCGCGCCCCCGGAAGGGTGCTCTCCTGCGCCAGCTACCAGCAGTTCACCGCCGCTCTCGACAAGGCGCTCGACCATCCTGCGGAGTTCCGCCTTGGGCCGGGGGCCGAGGACGACGCCGACGCCCGCCGCCGCCCGCGAGGCGGGGCGGCTGATCGACCTGCTCGTCCCGCAGCCCGCAGCGGGCTGGCGGATCCCCCACCGTCCCCGCTGCCCTTCGGCCAGCGCTGGCCCGACGTCACCGTCGTGGTCCCGACCCGCGGCGACCGGTCCGAGCTCCTGCGCCGCACCCTGCGCTCCATCGCCGCGCAGGAGTACCAGGGCACGATCACCAGCCTGGTCGTCTACGACAACGACCGGCCCGACCACTCGCTTACCCACGACAGCGGCGACCGGCCGGTGCGGGTCATGGGCAACACGCTCAGCCCGGGGCTGGCGGGCGCGCGCAACACCGGGATCCTCGCGGCGACCAGCGACCTGGTCGCCTTCTGCGACGACGGCGACACCTGGCTGCCGGCCAAACTCCGCGCCCAGGTCGAGGTGGTGCGCGCCGAGCCCGAGACCGAGATGGTGTGCTGCGGTATCAACGTCGCCTACGACCGCACCGAGGTCCGCCGGGTCCTCAAACGCACGACCATCACCTTCGCCGACCTTCTGAGGTCGCGGCTCACCGAGCTGCACCCCTCGACGTTCCTGATCCGCCGCAGCGCCCTGGTCGACGGCTGCGGCCCGGTCAGCGAGGAGATCCCGGGAAGCTACGGGGAGGACTACGAACTCCTCCTGCGAATGGCCCGCCGCGCCCCGATCCGCAACATCCCAGAGGCGGAGGTGCGCGTGCTGTGGCACCGCCAGTCCTATTTCACCGGCCGCTGGCAGACCATCTCGACCGCGTTGCGCTGGCTGCTCGACCAGTACCCCGAGTTCCGCCTGATCCCACGGGGCCACGCCCGGATCACCGGCCAAATCGCTTTCGCCGAGGCAGCGGCGGCCGCCGAGGAGCGGCCCTGGAGTGGGCGATCACCACCATGCGGGCCCGCCCCACCGAAGCCCGCGCCCACCTAGCGCTCGCGGTGGCCTGCTGGCTGCCCGCCGGCCTGGTCACCCGCGCCCTTCACACGCAACATAGGGGTGTTTGACCTGGTCGCACGTCAAGGGTGCCTCCGCCTTCAGGAGTTACGCCTGGGAAGCTTGTTGGTATAGCTCATCGGATCCCGGGGCAAGAGAGGAGATGTTCGATAACCGGTCTCTTGCGACCATCAAGATGTGTCGATGTCACGAGATGCTTGAGGGATGCCCAGGGAACGGGATCCTTCAATGAAGGAAAATTTCGATCCCCAATTAGGTATCCCTTTGACTATTTCGCTCATTTGTTGCGCATAGTCCGGTGGGGCCTCGTCGATCCCATGTGCGTCAACCAAATAGAATTCAGCAGCGGCGCCAGCAAGGAACAGCATTGATCTCGGGTGCGTGCGCACGTCGAATTCAACGATCTCCGAATTTTGCCGAGGGCGCGATTGCATTACGCTGTAGGCGATTGCATTGCTGTGCGGATTGCCCAGTTCCCACGAGGCGGAACGAACTTTTCGAAAAATCAGGATTCCCGCGTTTCCTCGGTCGAACTGCAATGATGTGCGCATTTCGAATAAGGCTGCGGCGCTCCCTGAAAGTGCGTGCACGCGAAGATCCAGCAGCTGAGTCTCTGCCAGGGCGTCTGGCTCGACCAGAGGGTCGTAGTCCATCCCTTGGATTTGTTTGGCCCAGTCCTCGCCCCAAAGGATCTCATCAATGATATTCACGGCAGTGGAATGTGCGCGTAGGGGCTGCTCCTGGGAACTGTTCTCCCTGTGATGGGATTCACTGTCTGACCCCCGGAATTCATATAAACGATATATCCGTTCGGATATTGATATCTTCCTGTTGTGACTGGATCCATGACGCGAACAAAGGCCACTCTGCTATCCAGCCCGGGCGTCCCGGCAGGTATATCATACTGCAATCCCTTTCCGGTTTCCACGGGAACACCCGCCACCCCTTGCGGAATCGGCAACTCCTCGCCACCTGGGCCTTCGACCGAAGATGGGGGACATGAATTGTTATGCGCGAGGACGGATCCAGCCTCGCTGACCACGTAGTAGGTGTGGAGGTCCTCCACGGTGAGGTTGTGGACCCGCTGGTCCTGGACCGTTTCCGATTCGACGGCGGTGCCCCGTACCCAGGTGCCGGTGGAGGTGCGGAGCCAGGTGCCCGGTTCCAGGTCGATGGCGTCGACCCACTCGGCTGGCTCTGGCGACCAGAAGGGGTGTTCGTCGGTGGCGGTGATGGTGTCGGTCGTGCCGTCGCCCGCGTCGGTGGTGAGGGTGACCAGGGTCTTCTGGCCGTCGCCGGTGATGGTGTCGGTGACCTCGCGCGGGCCCTCTTCGCCGGTCAGGGGGTCGAAGGCCAGGACCTCGTCGCCGACCACCACGTCCTCGATCGGCATCGCGGTGCCGTCGGCGAGCAGGACCGGGGTTCCGGGCACGAAGCTGTTCCCTGGTGGGCAGCTCGCACCATCTCTCCCCTCTTCGTCCTCATCTTCGTTGCGCCCCTGCTCCGAGCTCTCACTTGACGATTCGCTGTCGCCTGGCCGTGGGCCATTGACGTCAGGTGTCAGATCACGGATTTTGCTGATGGGGTTCAGGAAGTGGGCTAGGAAGTTCCAGGCGACGCGTCCGTCGGCGCGCGCATCGTCTCCTTCGTTGACGGCCTCCATGGCCTCGTCGTCGTAGAAGGAGCTGATGAAGCCTCGCACAGCACCGCCTGGGGAGATGGGGTTGCGCCAGAGCGTGTCGGCGAACGCATCGGCACCGTAGCCGCCGAGCGCCCGGAAGTAATTGCCGTTATCCCAGCGGGACCAGAACCTGTCGTTGGTCTCCTGCTCGATCTCGTCGTAGCGCTGCTGGGCGTAGTCAAGCCCTTCCTGTAGGTCGTCCCAGCTCTCCAGGACCTCGTCCTGCCCGTACTGGAGTGGGCCCTTCTCTTCGACCGTGTCCCATTCGTTTTCAACGCCGGCCCACCACTCCGAGGCGCCTTCCTCGAAGGAATCGCGGAACCCATCCCCGTAGCCGGCGAAGGTGAGCGTATATGTGGAGGTGCCGTCATTGTAGGCAGGCGTGGCGTTGACCGCGTCCGGGACGGTGTTGTCAGCCGTCTCGAACTCCGGGCCCTCCACCCCTTCCTGATCCTCCGGCCCGCCTTCGAGGTCTTCCGCATCGCTGCCGGGGGCGCCATCCTGCCCTGCCTGCTGGTCGGTGTTCCCGTCACCGGAGATGGAGTTGAGCCCGTCCTCAACCAGGCCGTTGACGCGCCCAGGGATCCCAGAAGACAGGACGATCGAGGCAATGGCGGCCACCAAGAGGATGACCGCGCCGTACTCGACGAAGCTGGCGCCTCGCTCAGGGTCATGGATCCTGCGCAACACGTATTACCGGTCCTGGGGGCGGGCAGGGGGCGGAAGGGGCGTGGCCGCGTCTAGTGGACGGGTGTGCGGTAGTAGAGGCGGGAGCGTGCGCGCAGCAGGCAGACCATGGCGATGATCGGAAGGATCAACTGGGTGATGCCGGCCAGGTCGCCGCCGAAGAAGACACCCACCGACCAGAGGATGCGGATCACGAGCAGGACGAGGATCGACCACATGAGCACCCGCCCGCCCGTTGGGATGCGCAGCCCGAACGCGAGGCAGAACGCTCCAGGCCAGCAGGTGAGGACGAGGTTGGCGTGCACGGCCGGATCGATTGGAACCAGGTTCACCACCACGGTGATTCCGTAGATGGCGGCCATGATGAACAGGACGACCCGAGTGGTCTTGACTTCGTTCGGCATTTCACGTCGCACAGGGGTCCTTGGAGTGGCCAGCATTGGGGGTGGTAGCAAAGGGTAGTTTATGTGTCACCAGATCGCGACAGCTTTTCGGGGTCACGCTCGCCTGTGGCCGGTCCCGGACAGGATCACTCCCAAATCGGTAGCGACGCGGCGGTTCGCGAGCTGATGCCCTCGTGAGGGGGCGGGCCAGCGCTAGTTGCTGGAGTCGCCACACGATCTCGTGAGTCGGCATGGCGGTGTCAGCAATTCGGCCCCGCCCGCCCGCTCGTACAGGCCGACCATCACGTCGGGGCCGTAGGCGCCGAGCTCCAGCAGCCGGGGGTCGTCGGCGGCAGGGAGGTGTCCTCCACGGCCGCCCCCTGGGCGTAGCCGTGCAGACTCAGTCGGGGGAACACGACGAGGTCCGCGCCGAGGGCGCGCGCCTTGATGGTCCGCGCACGCGCGGTCTCCAGATTGGCGCCGATTGCGGTGGCCGGTTCGCGCCAGGACGGGTCCAGACGACCCTAGGGCCGCAGGTGCGGGGCAGACT
Source organism: Nocardiopsis sediminis (assembly GCF_042650565.1). Classification (NCBI taxonomy): domain Bacteria; kingdom Bacillati; phylum Actinomycetota; class Actinomycetes; order Streptosporangiales; family Nocardiopsidaceae; genus Nocardiopsis; species Nocardiopsis sediminis. Next base: position 531,467 of record NZ_JBHSBH010000007.1, on the reverse strand, counting down.
CAGGGCATGACGACCATCGAACGGGTGCTGTACGTCGCGGGTGGGGTGGGAGTGCTGGCCACGCTGTCCTGGGTGGTGCTGGGGCAGGGGTGGCAGCCCGGCAATGCGGTGGCGGGGGTGCTGAGCTGCGCGTCGGTGGCCGCCGGTGCGCTGCTGCGCGCCCTGGCCTCGCCCTCCAACGATGCCTCCCATCCTCCGGTGGCGGGTGACGACATCGTCCAGTCCCGCATCCGCGCCGAGGGCGCGGTGGTGGCGAAGAGCGGGCGCGGGCGGTCTGGCCGGGACCGGATCCGCCAGCGGGGTATCCGCGCCGGCGGCGATGTCATCGGCACGCAGGAGACCACGCCGCCGCCTCCCGAAGCGGCCCCATGACCCGGGGGGAAACCGAGGGCTTCGCCGGAGGGGACCGCATTCACCTGTCCCGCATCAGGGCCGGGGGCGACGTCATCGGCAAGAAGGTCGAGCACCACCATCACCCGGCTGCCCCGGTGACCGCGCTGCACGCCCTGCCCGCTCCGCCCGCCGCCTTCACCGGCCGCGGCGCGCAGATGGGGGAGCTGCTCGGCGCCCTTGACCCCACCACCGGAACCCCGTCGGCGCAGGCGGGGGTGGTGGTGTCGGCGGTGGCGGGGATGGGCGGGGTGGGCAAGACCGCTCTGGCCCTGGCCGTCGGCGGTGCGGCTCGGGAGCGGGGGTGGTTCTGTGCGGAACTGTTCGTGGACCTTCGCGGTTACACCCCCGGCGCCCGACCGGTCAGCGCGAACGCCGCCCTGGACAGCCTGCTGCGCTCCCTGGGCGTGGACGTCGAGGAGATTCCGCCCACGGTGGAGGAGCGGGCCGCGTTCTACCGCTCCGCGCTCACCGCCCTGAGCAAGCGGGACGAGCGGCATCGTCCGGTGCTGGTGGTGGCCGACAACGCCGCCACCGTCGACCAGGTGCGTCCGCTGCTGCCTGGCCCCGGCGGGCACCGGCTGCTGGTGACCTCCCGGAGCCCGCTGCATTCGCTGACCGGGGCCCGCCGCATCGACCTCGACGTCCTGGAATCGGCGGCGGCCGTGGAACTGCTGGCCGCGGTCCTCAGCGCCGATGATGCCCGCAGCAGCCGCACCGAGGAGTTGACCGAGGTCGCCCGGTGGTGCGGGCATCTGCCGCTGGCATTGGAGATCAGCGCCGCGCTGATGGTGCGCTCCCCGAACCTCACCGCGGCCCGGCTGGCACGGCGTCTGGCCGACGACAGCCGGCGCCTCGACCAGTTGGACGACGGCGAACGCGCGGTGAAGGCCGTCTTCGACCTGTCGGTCGAGCGCCTCACCCCCCTACAGGCCCGCGTCTTCGCGCTGCTGGGACTCAACCCCGGCCCCGACATCTCCACCGCGGCCGCCGCCGTCCTGACCGGAATGGACGCGGACAAGGTCGAGGAAATCCTGGAGGACCTGGCCGCCGCCCGTCTGCTCACCGCCCACCCCGACGGCCGGTGGTCGATGCACGACCTGCTCACCGACCACGCCCGCCACCACCTCGCCCGCCGCACCGACACCCACCCAGAAACCGCCCAAATGCGGCTGTTGGATCACTACATCCAACTGGCCAGGGCCGCCGCCGCCCACCTGCGGGCGCTGCCCGGCGACACGGTTCCCGACGCCTTTACCGACGCTGCTGACGCGCTGGCGTGGCTGGACACCGAATTCCCCAACCTCAGCGCTGCTGCCCACGCCGCCCACCAGGCTGGGCACATCGTGGCCGCGATGTTGCTGCCCCTGACCCTCCACGCCTACCTGAACCGTCGGCGCCGCTTCGACGACGTGATCACCTTGTTCACCTTCGCCCGCGACATCGCCCACTCGGCCGGCCAGAAGGCCTGGGAGGCGACGGCGTGCAATGACCTCGGCATCGCCCTGGCCAAGGTGCGGCGGTTCGAGGAGGCGGTCGAGGCGCACGCCACTGCCCGTGCGCTGTTCCAGGAGGTCGGCGACCGCCACGGCGAGGCCATGGCGTGGAGCGGCCTCGGCATCGCCCTGGCCGAGGTGCAGCGGTTCGAGGAGGCGATCGTGGCCCACACCACCGCCCGCACCCTGTCCCGGGAGGCCGGCGACCGCCACGGCGAAGCTGCCGCCTGGCACGGCCTCGGCCACGCCCTGGCCAAGGTGCGGCGCTTCGAGGAGGCGATCACCGCCCACGAGCACGATCTGGCCTACAGCCAGGAGGCCGGCGACCGCCACCGCGAGGCCATGGCGTGGAGCGGCCTCGGCATCGCCCTGGTCAATGTGCGGCGGTCTGAGGAGGCGATTGTGGCCTACGCCACTGCCCGTGCGCTGTTCCAGGAGGTCGGCGACCGCTACGGCGAAGCCGGCGCGTGGGACAGCCTTGGCGCCGTCCTGCTTGAGGTGCGGCGGTTCGAGGAGGCGATCGTGGCCCACACCACCGCCCGTGCGCTGTTTGAGGAGCTCGGCGACCGCTACGGCGAAGCCGGCGCGTGGGACAGCCTTGGCGCCGTCCTGCTTGAGGTGCGGCGGTTCGAGGAGGCGATCGAGGCCCACACCACCGCCCGTGCGCTGTTCCAGGAGGTCGGCGACCGCCACGGCGAAGCCGGCGTGGAGCGGCCTCGGCATCGCCCTGGTCGACATGGGGCGGCTTGGGGAAGCTATACGCGCCTTCGAACACGCAGTGGAAGGCTACGAGGCGACCAGTGACACCCATCGCCTCGCGGCCAAACAGGCATACGCGACACAGCAATACCTGGAGTACCTGCGCCAAGGGCACGCAGGGGCGGGGTGAGCGGCCTCCGAGCCGCCGCACGGTCGGCGTCCCTGCGGCTGGCGACGAGCCCCATCACGAGTTTTCCGCAGCCGTCCGCGCCGCGCGGCGATCACGCGCAGCGGGCGTGCGGCCGTCATCCTGTTCCTCCTACCGCGTCGGGGGCGGCGCCGGTGCGACCGCGGCGGCGAGCTCGCCGAGCGTGCCCGCGTCGAACAGCTCGCGTATCGACGGCCGCACACCACACCACTCGCCGAGGGCGGGCCGCCAGGACGGCCGCTGACAGTGAGGTCCCGCCCAGCGACAGGAAGTCGTCATCGAGGCTCGGCACATCCCGGCAGATCCGCACGATCCGGTGATCTGCCTCGGTACGCGGCCGCGCACCGCCCGCGGACCGGCGCGGTGCGGGCCAGCGCCGCGTGGTCGACCTTGCCGTTAGGCGTCAGCGGAAGCGCGCGGAGCCGCCGGAAGCGGGCCAGCACCATGGCCGGCAGCAGCACCCCCGGCCGCGCCGCGCGCCAGCTCCGCCTCGCCGACATCCCCCACGCAGTACCCGGTTAGGAACAGCCCGGCCGTCTCGCTGCCCGGGACCGCCACGGCCGCGTGGCACACCCCGGGCGCCTGCCCCAGCACCGCCTCGACCTCGTCCGGCTCGATGCGGTGCCCGCGCACCTTCACCTGCCGATCGTCGCGGCCCAGCACCTCAAAGCGGCCGTCCGCGCGCAGCCGGGCCCGGTCGCCGGTGAGGTAGAGCCGCCGGCGGCCGCCGAAGGGGTCCGGGCGGAACCGGTCGGCGCTCAGCCCCGCGCGCTCGATGTAGCCGACCGCGACACCCGCCCCGGTGATGCACAGCTGCCCGACCGCGCCGGCGGGGACGGAGCGCAGGTCCGCGTCGAGCACGCGGCAAGAGCCGTTGGCCAGCGGCCGCCCGACCGAGGTGTCGGGCGCCTCGGGGTCGACGCGGGCCAGCGTCGTCCACCCGGCCACCTCGGTCGGCACCGCAGGCGTTCCACAGCTCGGCGACGCGGCGCGCGATCGGGGCGGCGAGCATCAACCGACCGGGCCGCAGGTCTTCTGGCATCACCCTGGGGGCGCGCGATGCTCATCGAGCCCGCGGTCCCGCCGGGCGCGCGCTCATCCTCTCGGGGCGATGGGGCGGCGTCCGTTGGCGAACTGCGGCGCGGGATAGCGGTGCCCTCCGCCCGGGGAGACGATCACGGCGATGAGCCCGTCACGCGCCCACCGGTTCACCGTCTTCGGCGTCACCCCATAGAGATCAGCCACCTGGCGGGACGTGAGCAGGTCGTCGTCGAGGGGAACCGAACCGAGGCGCCGAACCGCTTGCGCATCACGTCGATCTGCCTGACGGTGTCGAGGGCGGCGGTACGCGCTCGGTCGAGGTCGGCGACGGCCACTGCCGGGTCCCGACGAACGACCGCTCCTCCCACGTACCCGCGCTGGCACTCGATGGCAACGAGGAGCCTCATCACGTCGGGCCCAGAGATCTCCATCAACCGTCCCCCTGTGGCCTGCGTCGCAGAGCCGCCAGTTCCTCGGCCATGCGCCGGGCCTGGCCTTCCATCGATCCGAGCCGGGAGCCCAAGACCGTGGGCGCCTGGGTGCCGGGACGCACCTTCCCCTCGCCGACGGTCGCGAGCGCGTCGGCCGCCGTATCGAGAGCGCGTCCCGCGACTCGCAGCATCTCCTCGTCGGAGGTGCTCAGCTCGCCATCGGGCTGAGGCTGGAAGAGGATCGTCACCGGGCCTCCCCGAGAAGGTCGGCCAGCTCGGCCTGGAGGGCGCGGATGCGGCGCGCGGTGTGGACGACGAGGTAGAGGCGCACGCGGCGCCCTCGCGGCGGGCGTCTCACTAGGCGCCCCCCATCAGGTCGGGCCACTCTCCCGAGGCGCGGGCCGCATCCTTGATCTCCTCCTCGCGCTGACGCTCGAAGCGCTCGCGGTGAGTGAGGCGGGGGCGGGTCGGCGAGTACGGCTGGTACTGCTCCAGCGCCTCGCGGAGGAGTTCCGGAGTGCTCGCCGCCAGAACGGTGTCGTGCTCGACGCGGTGGCGGGCGGTGTAGCAGGCCACGGAGCCGCGGTCGATGCGGAAGTCCCACAGCGGCGCGAACCACGACCACTCGGCCAGCTCGTAGAACGCCTGGAGCTGGTCGCGGTCGAGCCGCTCTTCGCTCGGAGGCTCTGGTGCCGCCGGGGACGGCTGCGTCCGAGACGGGACGGCAACGCCGAGTGGCTCTCCAGCCGGCGGCCGGCGGCGATGGGAGTGACGCCGGGACGGCGTGCCCGCATCGAGGGAGAGGATCGCTCCCACGAGCAGGAGCAACGGCAGAATCAGCCTTCGCAATCGCATAGTTCCCCCAAGGGGGTTCTCGGGCCGGATGGGCGGTCCGGCAAGGGGTTGAGTACCTCCATCGTGCAGCGAGCGGGGTGATCTGGCAACCTCGAACTTGAAATATCTAAATTAGATGATGCTGATATGGGGTTGTTCGTGCCCGGGATTACGATTCACATGGGAGGTGGCAGGTGGCCAACGGGGAGCACAGCCCGACCGTCCGACTGCGACGGCTGTCGCGTCAGCTCAAGGAGCTGCGGGAGCTGTCGGGGTTCACGGCCGAGCACGTGGCGTCGCGGCTGGAGTGGGCGCAGTCGAAGATCAGCCGCATCGAGGGAGCCCAGTGGAAGCGGCCCTCACTGCGCGATGTCCGCGACCTGCTCGACCTCTACGGTGTGGACGACGAAGCCCGGCGCGAAGAGCTGCTGGCGCTGGCCAAGCAGTCGCGCGAGCGGGGCTGGTGGGAGAAGTACCGCGAGGTCATCACCGGGGAGTTCGTCGGTCTCGAAGCCGAGGCGCACGGGATCCGGACCTTCCAGACCACGCGCCTGCCTGGCCTGCTGCAGACGCCCGACTACGCGCTCGCGATGTCGCGAGCGGATGTCACACGGGAGTTCGGCCAGGCCGAGAAGATCCAGGAGAGCAAGGGCCGAAGGCAACGCCGCATCCACGACCAGCACCTGGACTACTGGGCCATCATCGACGAGGCGGCGATCGTCCGTCCCGTCGGCGGTACAGAGGTCCATCGCGCCCAGCTTGAGGCGCTCGTCGAGTGGAACCGGAAGCCGAACGTCACCGTTCAGATCCTGCCGTTCGACGCTGGGGAGCATGCCGGGATGGGAGGTCCGTTCGTCATACTCGACTTCGCAGGGACCGATCCCGACGTGGTGTACATCGAGACGGACTCCGACGGCTTGTACCTGGATCACGCCGACCAGGTGGAGCGGTACAACAGGATCTTCAACGGGCTGCACGCCAAGTCGCTGCATCCGGACGTGACCGACGCCTACCTGGCGGAGCGGGCCAAGCAACTCCGATAGAAAGCCCAGAATGACTACTCAACCCACCCGCCTGAACTGGAGAAAGTCCAGCTTCAGCGGCGCCAACGACTGCGTCGAGGTCGCCGAGACCGCACGCGTCGGCGGCGTCGCCGTGCGGGACTCCCAGAACCCGGCGGGGCACCTAGAGTTCAACCACGCCGAGTGGCGCGCCTTCGTCGAGGCCGTAGGCGCCGGCGAACTCTGACCGGTGGAACAACGAAGGCCCCCAGCGCGGCTGGGGGCCCTACTCAACCCGCGCTCATGCTACCGCGCCGGGCAGCGGCTGGATAGCCGGAGCACGCCCGGCACGATCCGGTGGTTCTGTTCGCTCTGGCGGTTCTGGCTCACTCTGTGTGGAGCCCTCACACAGCGTGAAGTAGATGATGCGGGTTCCGGGTCGATGCCGGGATCCCCCTCCCGGCACTGAAGGCTCCGGCCAAGGTCGCCTTCCATGACGAACGCGGCGATGCGGCTCGAAGGCCTGCTGTTCCCCGACACCATCGACATCACCTCCTTCGGAGCCGACGACCTGGGGAATGCGCTGTCGATCAGGGTCTGTTCGGCCAGGACTGGCGGGTACAGCGTGAGATAGAGCAGAGTGACGGGATCCGGGCCAGGGGCTTCGCGCGGTCGTCGGTCAAGGACGCCGTTGCCCGCGACCTTGATGCGGTGGAGAAGGACGGTTGCGGACAGCCGGTCGGCGATGATGACGACGCTGGCGAGCGGGGCACGGCCGTGATCGGGACGGCCGGGTTCGGACGTCCACGCCGACAACGCCACCGACGACACGCCCCATGGCACCCCCGTAGCCGACTGCCGCCGACTCGGCCAGGTGCCCGACGAACAGAAGTGGGCCACCGCCGACCACATCGCCCGCCACCACCCCGGGCGAGTGCTCTCCGAGGTGTCAGCGAAACGGGCACTCGTGGACGCCTACAAGGCAGCCGCGGATCTCGGCGATCCCGCACCGCATGTCCGCGTGCTGCGCTTCCTCGCCGCCGTCTACGCAGACCAACCCGACTACCGACAGGAATGGACGCCACGATCACGGTCGTCCGGGCCGTGGAAACTTGCTCCGCATGCCCCATCCCAAATGGGACGCTTGGACTGACACCGGCGAATACCTGTACCTCCGCTACCGGTGGGTCACCGGTACCGTCAACCGCGGCGACGTTGACGGGCCGATCATCCCCGAGTTCGAGCACGGCGGACCCCACGCAGGAACGATCACTCTCGACGAGTTCGCCAGCCTGACCATCGCCATCCGACCGCCCCGACAAACCAACCCATGATCACAATCATGCGGACGTCGAAACCACTTTCGCGCCACCAATCAGATTGTTAGAATCAATTCCTTCCGGGATGGCGGGGAGGCAAGGGTGAACGCAAATGAAACATGGACCACCGCAGAGAAAATCTGGATCATTTCCTTTGCGCTCCTTGGCTGCGCGTCTTTCCTGCTGAGTATGGTATCCAGCATGCAGGGAATCATGCCCGAACCTTGGCCATATCGATATGGGGCCACGCTGACTATCTCAGTGGTTACGCTTTTCTCGCTGCACGGGAAACGCAATGGCGAGGATCGGCGCAGTGTATTCATTGCGATCGTAGTCTTTTTTATCGCGTGGGGAATCCCGTTATCTCTGGTTGAAATATACGTAGTGACGCATGGCTTAGTCGAAATCGCATGGGTGATCTATTGGCTGGGAGTGGTGTTCGCGCTCTATTCTTGCGCATTTGGCGTACGGACTGTCGAGTCGACTCCGTCAGGGTTAGAACACGGAGTGGCACTACGCCAACTTCACGAATTCGGTCGCAACGAAGCCAAGTGGGACTTACTGGCGTTCATATGCAGGCTGAGCAGATTTCGCGGCGAGCGCATTCATACGAGTGGGTGGACATACAATGGAATCCGTGCACATAGCCGAACGATCGGAATACTTCTTTCGGATCTGTATCACGAAGGTCTCATTTCGTACGCGGGTGCTAGATCGATTGTCGTGCTGACGGAAAGAGGGTGGATTGAGAGCGAGCGGCGTCTAAATCCGAGGTCGTCTAACTACTATCAGAATATCGTCAACTCGACCAACGTACAGGCAGCCCAGGGGGAGAACTCCAGAATTCTCGGGGATCAGCATTCCGAGGGTCAGTCCCTAGCGATGCAACTGGCTGAGGCGTTGCGTGCTGATGCCGGCGTGACGACCTCCCCGGCCGAGGAGGACCGCGCAAACCACTACGCTCGCGAGATCGAATCCGCAGGAACCGTGAAATCCGCACAGGGACAACAGCTTGTTGCCCAGATCCAAGGTTTCCTCGACCTGGCAAATGGTTCATATCAAGCGACGAGGTCCATACTAGAGATTATCGGTATGAATTGACCAAATTCATCGGAACGAGGCGGGCAATGTGAGCGCAAATCGACCAAGGGTATCAGCCTGGGATAAATGGATAATTTTATTTGGCTTGCTGGCGGCAGCTTCACTCCGGATGAGCACGTCTTCCTTCATAGCCTTGCCTCATCGATACTGGATCACCATGGTGATTGCAATGATCACGCTGACCATGCTGCGCAAAATGACAAACGGAGAGGATAAGCGGAACGTATTTATCGTCCTTATACTCGCCATAGTGGTGGTGAGCGTCCCGTTGTTACTGATCAGCGCATGGTTCATCGAGGATGACGGCAGCGGACTCGGATTGGCAATCTACTGGCTGACCGTCATTGTTGCGATTGGTGTCAGTATGTTTGCGGACATTCGACCCCACGAAATATTGGGTGCCAACAAGAGAGCACAAATGCAGCTGGACCACCTTGGGCGCGGGCGCGTACAACAAGAGCTGCTGGCGGACATTTTCCGAGCGAGTGGAAATCGAGGAGATCTCATTTCCCTGAAAGGATGGGCATATCGCGGCACCCAATTGCATCCTCGCGCATTGTGGATCATCCTATCAAATCTGTACAACTATGGGATAATTCAATTTGGGTATGAAGACACAACGATCGTATCCCTGACGGAAAGAGGATGGATCATGCTTGAGCGAGAATTGAATCCAAAATCGTCATACTATCATCAGAATATCATTAACTCCACCAATGTGCAGGCGGCCCAAGGGGATAATTCTAGCGTTCGAGGGAATCAGTATACTGACGGCCGGTCAATGGCTTTGCAACTGGCAGAGGCATTGCGCGCCGACGCCCGAATGGCGTCATCCGCAGCAGAGGCAGAACGCGCGAATCACTACGCATCCGATATCGAAAAGGAATCCGACGTTGAATCCCCCAAAGGGCGTCAGCTCGTCGCCCGGGTTCAAGGATTCCTCGATTTAGCGAATGGGACGTTCCAAGCCACCCGCTCCGCACTGGACATCATCGGCACCCTGTAGCGACCGGGCTCAGCCCTGAGCTCGACGCCGAGGAGGATCGGTATCGTGGACCCGTGACACCTCGCCTCGTGGACGTACACGCCGCCGCAGCATGGACCGGCCGCCCCATTCGCACCCTCTACCGGTAGCACGCAGAAGGCCATGCAACCCGCTGGCAGCGGCGCGGAATCCGAACCTTCGACCTCGCCGAACTCCCCGAGAAAAATGACCCCGCCCGCCGGAAACGCGCCCGCCCGAGGATACGCCGCCCGCCGGTTTGACATGAATGGCACAATGAATTCGTAAAATCCCCCTCCTGTACGTTTAAGCCCTCCGGCCACCACCGGAGGGCTCGCGGACGACTCTGGGATCACTGAGGCAAAATACGCTTTCACTGCGGAATTGCGGAATTGTTTCAGTAGAAAGACCTAGTCCAACAAGCGGCTCTCGTGGTCTTGGAATCCTCGGTCGGACGTCAACTCGAAACTCGCGCGCGAGCAGCAGCATGGTCCCGGCTGGCTTCTTGCTGGACGCGTACAGCCAGGTTCGCTCGGAGGGCGCCGTCCCTGTCTAACTGCCGTCATGGCTTGTCCAGCAGAGCAGACGATGCAGTACTCTGCTCCGTGTGAATCGAACCGGCGGTGACAGGGATACACGCAGGACAGTGCGTGTTGTCGCCGCTGCGATCATGTGCGGGCTCGGTCCGACGGCGGGGTCCCTCGCGGGGATTTCCGGCACGCCCACCCTTCGCCAAGCGGGGATGATTTTGCTGTCGGCCGCCGCAGCCGTTTCGCTCTTCCTCCTGAGTCTTGATCTCACCAGCTCCGCAGGTTTTAAAAAAGAAAAACTTCGCGCTTTTAAACTAAGAACAAGTTTATTTGGGCCTAGGTGAACAGAGATCACCCGAGTAGCCGGGCAGCATGGTTATGGTAGACGGTCTCGTTCGCGAGCCCTACCCGAGCCGCCGGCATGAGGCCGAATTCCCTGGCCAGAAACAGTATGGTTCGGCTGGATTCTCGCTGGATGCGCACGTCCGGGTTAGTCCGCAGGCCGCCGTCCCCGTCCTTGATCAGCTGCCCAGCGCGCTGCACCAGGACCGGCGCCTGGGCGTGGAGGCGGACGGCATCGACGTAGGCGTGAAGCTGGTGGCGGTCGGATGGCGTCGAGTTCGGCGACGTCTTCATCCCAGATCGCCCGTGTCGCGCCGTCCAGTTCTTCGGGTGGTTCGGGGAGGCCGGGATAAGGGGTGGTCCTCGTCATCCCTTGCGTCCGCTGCGGCGGTATCTGTCGTATGCGTAGCGTCCGAGTATCAGTGCGTTTCCGTTCGAGAAGTCCTGTTTTTATCTCCAAGTGTTGTTTGCGAAGTTCTTCCTGATCGGACGTGTTGCTCTTTCGGAGTTCTGGTGAAGTCTCCCTGATCTGTCGTAGGACTGCTGTACCTTTCTGAGCTGTCTGCGGGATCATCATTTTCGGGACAGTGGGTCGTATTCATGGATGTATGGGGACACAGTGCGAACGACGATGGAAATCGTCATGCCCTGGAGGATCATCTCCGGGGAACCCAACGGCGGGCGCGTGGCCATGCGGAGGTATTCGGGGCCGGGGAGGTCGCCGGCTACCTGGGGGTGACCCATGACGTGGGCAAGGCGACGTGCGAGTGGCAGAACGGACTCATGCGCGCGGAGCGCACCGGCGGCAGAGTGGGGGTGCCTCACAAACATGCAGGAGCGTGGCTCGCCGACCACGTCGGCCTGGGGCCGCTCAGCGGGGTCGCGCTCGGCCACCACGGTGGCCTGCCGTCGGATTCGGACTTGAGGAACGCGCTCATCTGGGCTGATGCCGAGGGCGCGGTGTCGGTGCAGGAGGCCATCGACCGGGTCGCCCGCGACGTTCCCGAGATCCTCAAGGGGCCGGGGCTGCCGACATGGCTGGAGCACGTGGCCACCGTGGACCCGCTCGTGGTCGATCTGTTCGTCCGCATGGTCTACAGCGCCGTGGTCGACGCCGACTTCCTCGACACCGAGGAGCACTTCCACGGGCACCCCCGCGCGGAGCACGGCCTCCAGGCAAAGGATCTGGCGAACCGGTATGAGGAACGGCGCCGGGCCAAGCTGAAGGGCCGCATGCCCTCGCCGGTGGACGCGATTCGCAGCCGCGTCTACGAACAGGCGATCGCCGCAGCGGCGGGCCCTCAGGGCATCTATCGATTGCCGGCCCCCACCGGTTCGGGGAAGACCTTCGCGGCAGGCGGTTTCGGGCTCCACCACGCCCAGGTCCACGGTCTGCGGCGCGTGGTGGTGGCGGTGCCCTTCATGTCCATCACCGAGCAGAACGCCCAGGAGTACCGCGACCTCCTGGAACTCCCCGGCGAGGGGCCCGTGGTCCTGGAGCACCACAGCGGGGTGGATTTGGACGATGCTGCGGCGGGGGACCGGTGGGCGCGGCTGGCCGCGGAGAACTGGGACGCCCCGTTCGTCGTCACCACCACCGTGCGCCTGTTCGAGTCGCTCTTCGATCGCCGTCCCGCGGCGATGCGGCGCCTGCACCGGCTGGCGGGTTCGGTGCTCGTCCTGGACGAGGTCCAATCCCTGCCCGACCGGCTCCTCGTCCCGATCCTGTCGGTGCTGCGCACCCTCACCGACCACTTCGGCGTCACCGTCCTGCTGGCCTCGGCCACCCAGCCGGCGTTCTTCGGTCTCAGCCCGCTCAAGCACGTCCCGGCGCGCGACGTGATCGCCGAACCGGCCCCGCTCTACCAGAGCCTGTCCCGCGTCGCCTATGAGTGGTGGACCGACCCTGCCCCCACGTTGGGCGAGGTCGCCCAGAGGGTCGCCGGACACCGATCGGTACTTGCGATCTGCAACACCACCGCCCACACCAGTCAACTGCACCGGCTCGTGGAGCACGAACGCCCCGAGGGACGCGGGCCGGTGCTGCACTTGTCCACGCGGATGATCGCCCGCCACCGCAAGGAGACCGTGGCCCGCATCCGCGCCCTCAACGACGGCGACCACGACGTCGCCGTCATCTCCACACAACTGGTCGAAGCCGGGGTGGACCTGGACTTTCCCCACGTTTTCCGGGCGTTCGCCACCGCCGAGGCCATGCAGCAGGCGGCGGGACGGTGCAACCGCTCCGGGCACCGGGACACAGGCCGCGTGGTCGTTTTTGACCTTACCGATCCTGACGACCCGGAGAAGAGGGGCGCCGGCGGCGACGTCGTCTACGGCGCAGCCCTGGGTGTGACCCGGATGTACTTCGGCCCCGGCAAGGCCCAACCGGACGACCTCGACGCGCTCGACGCCTACTACGAGGAGCGATTCGCCCTCACCAACGTCGAACCCGACGGGCAGGAGATCCAGGACGCCCGGGCCGCCATGGACTTCCCCAAGGTCGACCGCCTCTTCCGCATGATCGACGAGTACACCGTGCCCGTCGTGGTGACCGACCACTACCCCGCGCAAGCCGAACGCATCCGCCACATCCTGACGCTGCTGCGCAGCGGCGTCGCGGCGGGCGGGCTCCTGCGCGAACTGCGCCCCTACGTCGCGGCCCTGCCCCGCCACCTCCTCACAGGTCCGGCGGCCACGCTGGTCGCACCCGTGATCGGCGACCTCGTCGAATGGCTCGGCGACTACCACCCGCTCCGCGGGATCGAGATCTCCGACAGCAAGGAGTACGTCTTTTGACCCCCACGAACCGGCCGGCCCACCCGCCCCTTGCGGTCGAGGTGAACGGCCCCTACGCCTGCTTCACCCGACCGGAGTTCAAGACCGAGCGCTTCAGCTACCCGGTGATGACCCCCTCCGCGGCCAAAGGGCTGCTGGAGGCGATCTTCTGGAAACCGGAATTTCAGTACCGCCTCGAGCGCATCGAGGTACTCCGCCCGATCGAATGGTTCTCGGTGCGCCGCAACGAGGTCGCCTCCACCACCTCCGCCGACTGGGTCCGCCGCGCCATGGCCGACCCCAGCCTGCGCTACGACGCAGCCCACGACCGCGACCAGCGCAACATGGTCGGGCTACGCGACGTCGCCTACCGCATCTACGCCCACATCGACGTGCGAGACCACGCCGACGGCCCCCCAGCCAAATACCGCGACCAGTTCCGCCGCCGCGTCGAACGCGGGGCCTGCTTCTCCCAGCCCTTCCTCGGCGTCCGGGAGTTCTCCGCCTCCTTCACCAAACCCACCGACCGCCCCACGATCACCACCAGCGAGGACCTGGGCGTCATGCTGCACAGCATCGACTACACCGGTCCCCGCGAGACCTACCGCTGGTTCCACGCCAGCCTGGACCACGGCATCCTGCACGTGCCGCCCCAGGGCGCCGAGCTACCCGGAACCACTGCCGGGCGCACCGGCGGACGGGGGTGAACCGATGCTGCTGAAAGCCCTGGCCGACCACGCCCGCCACGTGCCCGGCCTGCCCCCGCCCAACTACCGCATCCGCACCCTGCGCTGGGCCATCACCATCGATGCCCACGGCCACGCGCTCGACCGCGACGCGCAAGGGCGCGCGGTGATCACCGACCTCGCCGACGCCGACCACACCCACGGCATCCGCATCCCGGCCCCCTACGTCTACCGGTCCGGGAACAAACCCCCGCCGCTGCTGCTGGTCGACAAGCTCCAATACGTCCTGGCGATGCCCGCCGGCGACTCCCCCAAGGATGAGAACGAGGCCAACCGCCGCAACGACACCTACCTCGACCTCCTCAACACCTGGGCCGACACCGAGCCCGGCGACCCCGCCACCGGCCCCGTCCTGGCGTTCTTCGGCCGCGGCGACCACCTCAACGCCGTCATCCCCCCACACGCCAAACCCACCGACCCCATCGCCGTGCGCATCGCCGGCCAGGACTGGCCCCACCTGGGCACCACCGCCCAGGAATGCTGGCAGCGCACCGTCACCGCCCGAAAGAGCGCCCCCGGAAACACCGGCATCTGCCTCTCCTGCGCACAGCAAGCACCCCTCCTGGACTCACTGCCCGAACCGATCAAATCCGGCGCGATCCCAGCCGCGGCCGGCAGCACCCGCGACGCCCAGCTGCTCTCCGTCAACACCCCCGCACAAGGCCGCGGCGGCCGCACCCAGCTCGCCGACATCCCGCTGTGCCTCAGGTGCGGGGGCCAGGCCGCCGCCGTACTCAACGCGCTGCTCGCCGACGACAACCACCGCCACCGCAGCGCCGACGCCGTCACCGTGTGGTGGATGAAGAAACCGGCCAGCATCAACCCGCTGCGGTCGGTGCGCGAAGCCCGGCCCAGCGACGTCGCCGCCATCTTCACCGAACTCCACAAAGCCCGCAGCGGATACGCCACCACGGCCATCGACCCCAACGCCTTCTACGCCCTCACCCTCTCCGCCAACGAGAGCCGCGTGATCATCCGCGACTGGATCGATACCCCCCTCACCGCAGCGTTGGAGCACATCACCGCGTGGTTCAGCGACCACGAGATCGCCGACTGGCGCTCCGACGCACCCTCCAAAGCCCCGCTGTGGATGATGGCGCACAGCCTGGGACGCGGCCACGACACCGACAACGGGTGGCGCTACATCTCCGGAAGCCAACCCGACCACGCCGAACGCGACCTGATGACCGCAGCACTGCACGGCCGCCGCCCCCGGCGCCACCTCCTCCACCACCTCAACCACCGCATCGGCGCCGACGGCCGCATCGACCACCCCCGCGCCGCGCTGCTCCGCCTCATGCTCAACCGCATCAACAGCTCCACCGGAAGGCAGGTCCCACCCGTGCTCGACCCCGACCAGACCGACCCGGCCTACGTGGCCGGCCGGATGTTCGCCGTACTCGAATCACTGCAACACCGCGCGCTACGCGACAGGGAAACAGGCGAGGGCCCCAACACCACCATCGCCGACAAACTCCTGGGCTCGGCCAAAGGACGGCCCCGGGCCCGCATGGAGCCCCTCCTGGGCAAAGCCCAAGGACACCTGCGCCGCCTGCGCACCAGCAAGCACGGCAGCGACAACGCCGCCGCAGGCGCATTCTTCAC
Organism: Nocardiopsis sediminis; assembly: GCF_042650565.1. Lineage (NCBI taxonomy): Bacteria > Bacillati > Actinomycetota > Actinomycetes > Streptosporangiales > Nocardiopsidaceae > Nocardiopsis > Nocardiopsis sediminis. Next base: position 515,943 of record NZ_JBHSBH010000007.1, on the reverse strand, counting down.
CCAGCTGTGCACCCTGCACGACCTCCTGCACGAACCCCTGCCCGACATCCTCGACCACCAGGGCCAGGCGCTGTTCAGCCTCGGCTACTACCAGCAGCACTCCCACGACATGAAGCAGCGCCGCGACCGCACCACCACCGACAGCTGAAAAAGGGAGACCCAATGACCACCACCACGACCGCCCACCTCAACCCGGCACGCAAACACGACTTCGTCTACCTCTTCGACGTCCGCGACGGCAACCCCAACGGCGACCCCGACGCCGGCGGCGCCCCCCGCAGCGACCCCGAAACCGGCCAAGGACTCGTCACCGACGTCGCCATCAAACGCAAGATCCGCAACACCATCCCCCTGTTCAAGCACGGAGAGCCCGGCTACGACATCTACGTCGAGGAAGGCGTCTCACTGAACTCCCAGCACGAACGCGCCTACACCGCCCTCGACCTCCAAGGCGACAAGAAGAACAAGAAGAACGCACCGGACAACCAGCGCCGCGCACAGGCATGGATGTGCCAGACCTTCTTCGACGTGCGCATGTTCGGCGCCGTAATGAGCACCGGCGACAAACCCGCCGGCCGCGTCCAAGGCCCCGTGCAGCTCACCTTCTCCCGCTCACTGCACCCCATCGCCGACCACGCCCACGGCATCACCCGCGTCACCCAGACCAAAACCGACCACATCGAACGTGGCGAAACCACCGAACTGGGCACCAAGCACACCGTCTCCTACGGCCTCTACCAAGGATTCGGTCACTTCAGCGCCCCACTGGCCCAACGCACCGGCGCCACCACCGCCGACCTCGACGCCCTCTGGCGCGCCATGACCGCCATGTTCGAACACGACCGCGCCGCCGCCCGCGGTGAAATGGCACTGCGCGGCCTCTACGTGTTCACCCACGACGACGCCTTCGGCAAGGCACCCGCCCACACCCTCTTCGACCGCATCACCGCGACACAGGTCGACGCCTACTCCGGACGCGTCCGTACGTTCACCGACTACAAGGTCGACGTCGACGACGCCGACCTGCCCCCCGGAATCACCCTGACCCCGCTGGTGGGCTGAGGACGTCATGCCCGACAACCAGCCTCTCCCCGTGCCGCTGTCGGCACTGGAACACTACGACTACTGCCCCCGACAAGCGGGACTGATCCTGCTCGAAGACGCCTTCGCCGACGACGTGGCCACCGTGCGCGGGACACTGGCGCACCGCCGCGTCCACGACCCCGGGCACGAAACCCGCCCCCAGGTGCGCACGCTTCGGGCCCTTCCCGTCTGGCACGTCGAACTCGGCCTGACCGGCGTCTGCGACGTGGTGGAGATCCGTCCCGACGGCGCCGTCCTGCCCATCGAGCACAAGTCGGGCAACTACAAGCCCGGCGGGCCCGCGGACGTCCAAGTCGCCGCCCAGGCCATGTGCCTGGAAGAGCGAATGGGGGTCTCCATCACCACGGCGGCGGTCTACTCGATGGCCGACCGACGCCGCCACAGCGTCAGCGTCGACGAGCCGTTACGCGAGCGCGTGCGGGGCACCGCCCTGCGGGTGCGCCACATCATGGAGACTGCCGCCCTCCCTGCGCCGGCCGCCGACTCCCGCTGCCGCCGGTGCTCGATGAACACCGGCTGCATGCCCAAGGTCCTGGCCGGACGTACACGGTTCGACCGGCTCCTCGCACAGCTCTACACCCCCGGCCCCGAGAGGGAATGGGATGACTGAACTCCTCAACACCCTCTACGTCCAAACACCCGGTGCCTCGCTCCATCTGGACGGCGACACGGTCCGCGTGGCCTTGCCCGAGGGAGGACCGCGCCGCACCCTCCCGCTCCTGCGACTGGAATCCATCGTGGTGATGGGCAACATCCAAGTCAGCTCGCAGCTTCTGAGCCGCTGCGCCGACGATGGGCGCCCCATCGTGTGGATGAGCCTGGGCGGGCGCTACCGCGGTCGCCTGGACGGCCCGGTGCGCGGCAACGTCCTGTTACGCCACGCCCAGCACCTCACTCACACCGACCGCGCGGCGCGCCTGGAGATCGCGCGCGCCTGCGTGGCAGGCAAGGTCCAGAACTCGCGCCAGGTCATCCTCAAAGGCGCCAGGGACGTCACCGGACAGCGCAAGAACGATCTGCGTACTCTGGCCGTAGATCTGGAGGCGTCCCTGACCGCAGCAAGTGCCGCTCCCGACATCGATACCCTCTTGGGCGTCGAGGGTGCGGCGGCCCGGGCATATTTCGAAGCACTGGCCATACTGGTTCGCGCCGACACCGGGCTCGTCTTCCCGGGTCGGGTGAGGCGCCCGCCCACCGATCCGGTCAACGCCCTGCTGTCCTTCCTCTACGGGATGGTGCGGTCCATGGTCCAAGGGGCATGCGAACAGGTCGGCCTGGACCCCTACGTCGGGTTCCTGCACGGCATCAGGCCGGGAAAACCGGCGCTCGCCCTGGACATGATGGAGGAATTCCGCCCCGTGATCGCCGACCGGTTGGCGCTGACACTCGTCAACCGCCGACAGATCGGGCCCAGGCATTTCGAAAAGCTGGAGGGCGGAGCGGTCCAGCTCACCGAGGAGGGGCGAAAAGAAGTCCTCACCCAGTGGCAGCTGCACCGGCAGAAGGAACACAACCACCGCGTCCTCGGCCGCCGCATCCCCCTGCCATTGCTTCCGTCGGTGCAGGCGCGGCTCATGGCCCGCCGGCTGCGCGGCGACCTGCCCGGCTACCTCCCCTGGACGGTGTGAATGGAGCTGTTGGTGACCTACGACGTCGCGACGACCACACCTGAAGGCGCGCAGCGCCTGCGTCGGGTGGCCAAGGTATGCGAGGGGTATGGGCTACGCGTGCAGAAGTCGGTGTTCGAGGTTGTCTGCACCGATGCCGATGTGCTCCGGCTCAACGATGCGTTGTTGCGGATCATCAGCGACACCGAGGACAGTATTCGCATCTATCGGATGCACCAGGGCTCCTTCAAAGCCGTGACCACGCTCGGTGCGGCCCGGCCGCTGCCTCATGATGGGGCTCTGGTGCTGTAGTTGGGAACCTCCGGTGCTCATGAAATCCCTGGGGCCTACCCAACGAGGTTAGAGCCCTTGTGGGATGTCGTGTCCGGTTACGGCTTCCCGATCGCTGCGGGATGTTCGGGCGTTTGCCCTGTTCCTGCGGCGTGGCGGTCACCCTCGCGGGTGGCCGAGGATCGCAACTTCGGAGGGGCATTTCGTTGGAGGCTAGCAGGCGGGTGGCGGTCACCCTCGCGGGTGGCCGAGGATCGCAACTCATCCCGGTTCAGGCTGAGGACTCGTCGGTAGAGGTGGCGGTCACCCTCGCGGGTGGCCGAGGATCGCAACCGCCCGTACCGGCGCCCACCGGCGACGAGCACCAGGTGGCGGTCACCCTCGCGGGTGGCCGAGGATCGCAACATGCTGATGGTGGGCCTATGGACCCTGACATCGGGGTGGCGGTCACCCTCGCGGGTGGCCGAGGATCGCAACTACAACCCCGGCGACCCTGCGGATTGGAAGGCCCACCGTGGCGGTCACCCTCGCGGGTGGCCGAGGATCGCAACTCCAGTGCGGCGGACCACCGGGCGAAGAGTGCGCGGTGGCGGTCACCCTCGCGGGTGGCCGAGGATCGCAACGGCCACGGCCACCCCGCGGGCGTCCCCGCCGACCTTGTGGCGGTCACCCTCGCGGGTGGCCGAGGATCGCAACATCGAGTCCGAGCGCTTCGTGCGCATCACCGAGTCGTGGCGGTCACCCTCGCGGGTGGCCGAGGATCGCAACCGCCGGGCACGGGCACGCAAAAGGCCCGATCCGAAGTGGCGGTCACCCTCGCGGGTGGCCGAGGATCGCAACCTCGCCTCGTGCAGGGCTGCAATGGTCTTGCCGAGGTGGCGGTCACCCTTGCGGGTGGCCGAGGATCGCAACGAACGCGGCCCCGGCCGACCTGTGGGGATCACCCCGTGGCGGTCACCCTTCGGGGGGCCGAGGATCGCAACACGCCGTCACCGAGCAGACCTGGGTCGGGGTACGGGTGGTGGCGGTCACCCTCCGGGGTGACCGAGGATCGCTGCGTGCTCGTCTTCGGGCTGATCGCCGTCGGCGGGACCGTGGCGGTCACCCTCGCAGGTGACCGAGGATCGCAACCACCGCGCCGGCGCCGCCGGAGTGCGGCGCTTCCTGTGGCGGTCATCCTCGCGGGTGACCGAGGATCGCAACGGCCACATGTACGCGGTCATGCGGTCTTCGGGCAGGTGGCGGTCTCCCTCGCGGGTGGCCGAGGATCGCAACGAACTCGGTGAGCGCTTGGACGACCGCGCTGACGAACGTGGCGGTCACCCTCCCAGGTGGCCGAGGATCGCAACGACCCCGACGCCGCCGGACGACGGGCGGCCAAGAAGGTGGCGGTCACCCTCGCGGGTGGCCGAGGATCGCAACCCGGCCAGCGACGCCGCGGTGACGACGCAGCCGATGTGGCGGTCACACTCGCGGGTGGCCGAGGATCGCAACGTCCGGGTCACCGTCTGGGCCGTGTTCATCGTGGCCCGTGGAGGTCCCCTTCGTAGGTGCCCGAGGTTCGCAACTTCACTCGCCACACACCGACGCCGTCGGTGGCGGGGATCTCAAAGGGAGCGGGTGCCTGCTCCGGCTCCTGCTCGGCGGTGCGCTTGTCAGCGGGGGCCGGCACGGCGGGAGCGGTGGGGGCCACGCCATGCTCGCGCTCGAATTCGCGCCGCCACCGGCTCCCCGTCGATTGCCCCGCGCCGACCTTGCGGGCGAGCGCTGCCCCGGACCACGAATGATCGGCGAGCCACAACCGCTCAGCCACCGCGCGCCGCTCATCGGGAGGGATCGAACGAGCGCCGGCGTCCGCTGTCTCCACCAGGGCGCTCACCTGCTCCCCGCTGACCGCTCCCTCATCGCTCACGCCTTGGTCAGAGCCCGCGAGCGCCTGATCGGCGAGGAAGCGCTCAACGGCGCCCACGTCGAGGTGGCCGCCCTCCTGGGCGTTGCCCTCCTCGCCCCGCTCGCTCACACCACCCGTACCCGAACGCTCACCATCGGCCGGAGCGGCGCGCGCCTCCGCATTGCCGCCCTCGTGAGCGCCCACCGCATCGGGAGCACTCACCACCCCCGGCACAGACTCCGCGTCGGCGCCGCTCTCCCGAGCGGGACGCTCATCTGGAGCGCTCGGGATGGGCGCGTTTCCCCCAACGGGTTCTTCGTCCACGAGCGTGCGAGCGGTCTCCGGATCGTGCGGGGGAGCGCTCGCATCGTCCAGCGCGCTCACCGGAGCGAAAGGAAGAAACGCACTCTCGACCCGGTCCCGCTCCGCAGCGCCCCACTCAGCGTCATCCCGCGACCCCGACTCCGGACGATCACTCCGCCCGTCGGCGAGCAGCTCTTCCCACGTGGGATCGTCCTCCGTCCACGGGAGCCCCCGCTCGCGCTCCGGCACCTCCACCGACCGAGACGCACACCGTGCAAGCCGATCCTCGGTGATCAGATCCGCCATGGCCCCACGCGCCGACACCAGGTCATAGCGCGGCATCCGCGCAAGCCCACCGGCCTTATCCATCCACTGCAACCGCGCCAGCACCCGCGCAACCCGAGCCGGCGACACAGCGAGCCCCGCCGCATCGATCGCCGCCTGCGCACGCGCCTCCGACACCGCCGCACGCCGCTCGAACGCCCACCGGAACACCCACCTGGCCCACCACCCACGCGCCTGGATCGTGTCGCGCCGCAGCCGCCACACCGCCGTGCACACCCGCCCGATCGCCCGCTCCGCACGGCGCCGCTCGGCGCGCTCGCGAACACGAGCCGTCGCAACCTCGGCCCCCAGGTTCTCGTCACCCGCAAGCTCGAACATCACCTGCACCCGCTCCACCGGACGCAGCCACCGGATCGCGGCCAGACGACGGTCGGCCCACCGGCCCTCCGCCCGCCGCAGCTCCTCCTCGCGCCCCCGCCGCTTGTGCGACATCCGCAACTGATAGCCCAGCGCCGCGATCACGGTCATCGCCGCGAACACCAACCGACCGACGAGATTGTCGGAGTGCGTCGTGTTCAACACGGCCTCGGTCGCCACCAGAGCCCAGAAACCCGCGGTGATCCCGCGCGCGGGCAGGCCCTTCTCCGCGCGCTCGTTGATGATCGCCATCAGGATGATCGCCAACGCTTGGAACACCGCGAACCCGAACCACGAGAACGGCGCCGGGATCTGAGCAGAGGTCTCCAGGACACGCGCGATCCCCAGCGCACCGAACCCCGAGGCGACCGTCAGCGACACCGACAGTGCGGTCGTCAGGCTCATACCGTTGAGGACAGCGCGAACCCGGCGGCGCGCGGCCTGGTCGCCGTGCGCCGCCGCCGTAACCGCCGCCCGCGCAGCCTCGGCCGCCGTCCCGATACCGCGCCAGAGATGGCGCAGGACGACGACCGCGAGTCCAGCGCAACCGAGGGCGGTCATGACCGCGGCCATGACCGCGGTCGGCCACGCGTACCAGGGGGCGGCGTCCAGCGCATCGGCCAGCCCCGTAAACACGCGGCCACGGGCCTCATCGAACAGGTAATTCATCATCGTCATCCCTTCACAGGGCGACCCGCCGACTGGTCATCCAGACATCGCCCGACGGGCCGAAGCTCGCTACTCCTCGGGGCGTCACCGACGCGGGCGAGGATCGGTCAGGTGATCACAGATGGGTAATTCCTTGACGTGGGTGGAACGTGGCGTCCTGGCCGCGCTCAGAGGCGTTCTCCACGGGTACCCCCGGCCACAGCCCGACCGAGACACCCAGACCGGGCCTCAGCAACGATCGCCCGACGCTCGGCGACCAGGCCGACACCGTCGGCCCCGCTGGCAAGAGCGGCGCGGTCGTCGGGGACTTTCACGGTCGGGGATGCGCGCCAGCACCAGCGCGGCAGTGGTGGCGCCGACCAGAATGACCACGAGGGCGACGGGCAGCAGGATCCCGGGAGCGTCGAGCCCCGCAGCCACACCCGCCAGGCCGAGGCTCACCGCTGCGCCGAAGCGCTTCACCGGGGGCGCCGCTGAGCGTCGGAGTTCGCCCGCCAGTGCGCGACGGTCTGCGCGTGCTGGCCGGCCCAGAACCCCGAAGGGTCCCGGCGGGACCATCCCCTGCGGTGCGCCACGATGAAGACGGCATGACGTCAGGAAGGGGACGAACGTCAGTACGGCGGAGGGGATCGACAGGAGGAGGCCGGCGGCCCCCGAGGATACGTTCATTGCAGCTCAACTTCTGCTCGACCAGGCGGTGAGTGGGGCAGGCCCCGGCTCGGTGATTGCAGCACCGGCCGGGGCCGTCTCGCTTGGTCAGAGCAGTGGGAAAAACTGGGAAATCGTGGCGTCCAGCAGCCGATCTACCTGGGGCTGTGGCGTCCGTTCGTGTCCAGAGACTGTTCCCAATTTTCGTGTTGCCCCAGGTCAGAAGTCATTCTTCTACCAACCTGGGGGTCAGGGGGTCGTGGGTTCAAATCCCGCCGTCCCGACGCAGGTCAGAAGGGGTGTCACCCGATGGGTGACACCCCTTCGGTCGTTCAAGGGGCCCTAACGGGGCCCTGGTGCTCATCCGGTGCCGCCCCGGTATTCCGTGCAGGCGTCGAGCAGCCAGTCGGCCACGTAGGACGCGAACGATGCGCGGACCAGCAGCCGGACGGCGGATGCTCCGTCTTCTCGCACAACGAGAGTGACCGGGGCCTGCCCCAGCAGCGTGGTCGGGCAGGAGCCGGCGGGCGTCGCCCGGGGGTCCAGGTCGATGGCGCAGCCCTGGGTCAGTACCGTGCGGACGAGGTGCCCCGACAGGTCCAGCGTGGTGCGCTGTGCCGAAACGTCGGTGACGGTGGCGAAGTCCTCGTCACCGATGGCCGACCGCAGCCGCGTGAGCAGGTCGTGCCGCCCGCCTTCAGGAGCCACCAGCAGCCATTCGTCCGGGCCCATCCACAGCGCCTCGACGTCGCCCGACGACTCGGCCCGCACGGGGCCCGGCAGCGTGATGCCCAGGCAGGCCTCGACGGACGCGGCCGCAGGCCCACCGGGCTCCGTACGCAAGGTGAGCTGGGTCAGGAAGGGCAGTTCCCGCACCGTCAGCCCGGCCGGCAGCTGCGCGAAGTCGTCCCGCCGATCGGACAGGGGGCTGAAGCGGGTGGGCGTCTCAACCGTCACGGCGAGTTCCCTCCTTGTCGAAGAGCACGGGGTCGGTCACGGTCACGGGGACGGCCCGGCCGCCCAGAGGGACGTAGAGGGTCTCACCGATGCGCTCGGCTCCCGAGCGCACCAGGGCCAGAGCGAACGTCCGCTGGAGGGCGTCGCTGCGGTAGCTGGAGGTGACGTGCCCCAGCATGGGCACCGGAGGCTCCGGAACGCTACTGGTGGCGATGACCTGGGCGCCTTCGGGCAGCAGGACCCGCTCGTCGGACGGCAGCAGGCCCACCAGCTGCTTGCGGTCGCCGCGCCGGTTCTCCGCACGGCCGAACGACCGCTTGCCGACGAAGTCCGCCTTCTTCTTGGACACGACCCACGACATGCCCAGGTCCTGCGGCGTGACGGTGCCGTCGGTGTCCTGCCCGATGATCGGGTAGGCCTTCTCTGCACGCAGCACATGCATCGCCTCGGTGCCGTAGGGGGTGATGCCGAACGCCTGTCCCGCCGCGTACAGGGCCTCCCACACGGCGATGCCGTACCAGGCGGGCACGTTGATCTCGTAGGCGAGTTCACCGGAGAAGCTGATGCGGCAGACGCGCGCCGGTGCCCCGGCGACGGTGGCGTCCCGCCAGGACATGAAAGGGAACGCATCGTTGCCGGCGTCCAGGCCCGGAGCCACCAGGGCCAGCACGTCGCGGGAGCGGGGACCGACCAGGGGGATCGTCACCCAGTGCTCGGTGATGGAGGTGAGGTGCACGCGCAGGCCGGGCCACTCCGTCTGTAGCCACTCCTCCATCCATTCCAGGACCTTGGCCGCGTTGCCGGTGGTCGTGGTGAGCAGGAACTCCCGCTCGTCCACGCGGATCACGGTGCCGTCGTCGAGGGCCATGCCGTCGACGCCGCACATCACGCCGTAGCGGATCCGGCCCACCTTGAGGGTGCTCATCATGTTCGTGTAGAGCCGGTCCAGCAGAACGCCGGAGTCCGGGCCCTGCACGTTGATCTTGCCCAGGGTCGAGCCGTCCATCATCGCGACGCCGGTGCGGGCGGCCCGGCACTCGCGCAGCACGGCCTCCTCCATGGTCTCGCCCGCCTTGGGGTAGTACCAGGGGCGCTTCCACTGGCCGACGTCCTCGAACAGGGCGCCGTGCTCGATGTGCCAGGGGTGCAGCGCGGTCACGCGGACCGGGTCGAAGAGTGCCCCGCGGTTGCGGCCCGCGAGGGCGGCGAAGGACACGGGGACGGCGGGCGGACGGTAGCGGGTGGTGCCGAGGTCGGCCATGTCCACCCCGAGCGCCTCGGCGACGATTCCCGAGGTCAGCACGCCCGATGTGCGGCCCTGGTCGTGGGCGGTGCCGATCGTGGTGTAGCGCTTGACGTGCTCCACCGACCGCAGGCCCGCCCCGGTCGCGCGCAGCACGTCGGAGACGAGGGCGTCGCGCTGGAGGTCGACGAACTGGCTCGAGCCGTCCGGACCGTCCTGCGGGCTCGGCACCCGCCAGAGCGCCCGGGTGGGCGCTCCGTCCGGGAGCGGGCCGGCGGCCGGCAGGGAGATCGTCCGGCCGGTCCGGCCGAGGTCCGACAGGGCCCGCCGGGCGGCGTCCGCGCCGTCGGCGAGACAGCCGGCCAGGGTGAACGTTGCGCCGGCCGCCCCCGCCGTGCGGACGCCGTCCGGCGCGTGCGCGGGCACGAAGGCCGCGGTCGCGGCGTCGTAGCGCAGGGTGCCGCCGGCCTGGCTGAACAGGGCCACCGCGGGGTTCCACCCGCCGGAGACCAGGAGCAGATCGCAGTCGATGCCCTGCCCCTCGCCGAGGCGTCCCCGGCTGAAGGGGGCGACGTGGGCGCGGGTGACGCGTTCGGTGCCGCCGGTCCCGGTGACGACGTGGCCCGCGTGCACGGCGATGCCGCGTTCGTCGCAGGCGCTGCGCCAGTACTCCGGCGGCCCCTCCTCGCGGGCGTCGACCACCGCCGCGATCCCTACGCCTGCATCGGCGAGTTCACACGCCGCGGGATAGGCGCTGTCGTTGGTGGTGAACACGACGGCCCGCCGTCCGGGAAGCACGCCGAAGCGGTTGAGGTAGGTGCGGGCCGCGCCGGCCAGCATGATCCCGGGGCGGTCGTTGTCGTCGAAGGCGATCGGGCGCTCGTAGGCGCCGGTGGCGTAGACGACCTGCCTGGCGCGGATGCGCCAGACCCGGTGCCGCGAAACGTGGGCGGGTGCCGCGGCCCCGAGGTGGTCCGTGCGCTTCTCGAGGGCCAGGACGAGCCCGTCGTCGTAGTGGCCGAAGGCGGTGGTGCGGTGCAGTACCCGCGCGTCGGCGCAGGTGCCGAGTTCGGCGACGACCTCGCCGGCCCACTCGGTCGCGGGGCGCCCGTCGAGCGGTTCCCGGCCGCCGAGCAGCGACCCGCCGGGTTGCGGGAGTTCGTCGACGAGGATCACGCGGGCGCCGGAGCGGGCAGCCGTCAGCGTGGCGGCCAGTCCCGCCGGGCCCGCGCCGACGACCAGCAGGTCGCAGTGGGCGTGCATGGTGTCGTAGCGGGCCGTGTCCGGCCGGCCGCTGAGGCGGCCGTGGCCCGACAGGCCCCGTGCGACGAGTCCGTCGTGCAGCTCCACGGTGGTGGCCGTGAGCATGGGCTCGGGGAAGGGGGCTTCGATCTGCACGAGCGCGTTGGGCTCTTCGGCTCCGGCGGCCAGGACGCCGCGCGGCCGTCGGTAGGTGATGCTGCCGGCCACGTGGTGCACCCCGTTGGCCAGCAGCGCCGAGGCGAGGGTGTCGCCGGGGTGCCCGGTGTAGGCGGTGCCGTCGAAGGTGAAGGAGAGCGTGGTGTCGCGGTCGATGTGGCCGCGGCCGGGGGCGCGCAACGGGCTGTTCATCGGCCGGCCTCCTGACTCTTCCGCTGCTCGGCGGGTGCGGTACCGGTGGTGAGGGGGCGCTCGGCACCGACGCCGTAGATCGCGAGGAACTCGTGGGTGACGGTGTCGCGCAGGGCGTTGAACCAGCGCCGGCAGCCGGCGGAGTGGACCCACCGCTCGGCGAAGGGGCCCTGGGGGTTGTCGCGGAAGAAGACGTACTGCGCCCACTGCTCGTCGTCGAGCGCGTAGGGGTCGTCGGGGTAGGCGATGTGCGCCTGGCCGCCGTAGTGGAACTCGATTTCCTCGCGCTCACCGCACCAGGGGCAGGCTATGAGCTGCATGTGGAACTCCTCGGCTGAGGCGGTGGTCAGTGGGCGACGGCCGCTGCGCCGTGTTCGTCGACCAGGGCGCCGGTGGTGAAGCGGGAGAGGGTGAAGGGCGCGTTGTAGGGGTGCGGTTCGCCGGTGGCGATGGTGTGCGCGTAGCACCAGCCGACGCCCGGTGTGGCCTTGAAGCCGCCGGTGCCCCAGCCGCAGTTGAGGTAGAGGCCCTCTACGGGGGTCAGGCCGACGATGGGGGAGGCGTCCGGGGTGACATCGACGATGCCGGCCCACGTGCGCAGCATGTGGGCGCGCGCGAAGACGGGGAAGAGCTCCAGCGCGGCGGCCATCTGGCGCTCCAGGATGTGGAACGAGCCGCGCTGCCCGTAGCCGTTGTAGGCGTCGATGCCGGCGCCCATGACGAGTTCGCCCTTGTGGGCCTGGGAGACGTACACGTGCACGGCGTTGGACATCACGACGGTCGGGTGCACCGGTTCGAGCAGCTCCGAGACGAGCGCCTGTAGCGGGTGGCTTTGCAGGGGCAGCCGCAGGCCGGCCATGGCGGCCAGCACGGAGGAGTGCCCTGCGCCCGCGAGCGCGACCTTTCCGGCGGCTATGCGGCCGCGCGTGGTCCGGACACCTCGCACGCGTCCGCCCTGGATGTCGAGACCGGTGACTTCGCAGTCCTGGATCAGGTCGATGCCGTAGGCGTCGGCCCTGCGGGCGAAGCCCCACGCCACGTAGTCGTGCTTGGCGATGCCCGCGCGCGGCTGGTAGGTGGCGCCGAGCACCGGGTAGCGCACGTCCGGCGAGATGTCGACGATGGGACAGACCTTGGCGACCTCGTCCGGCTCCAGCCACTCGGCGTCGATGCCGTTGAGCCGGTTGGCGCCGACCCGGCGCTTGCCGTCGCGGATGTCCTGAAGGCTGTGGGCGAGATTGAGCACGCCGCGCTGGCTGAACAGGATGGGGTAGTCGAGGTCCTCTTCGAGGGTCTCCCACAGCTTCAGCGAGTGCTCGTAGATGCCGGAACTCTCGTCCCAGAGGTAGTTGGAGCGGATGATGGCGGTGTTGCGGGCCATGTTGCCGCCCGCGAGCCAGCCCTTCTCCACGACGGCGATGTTGGTGATGCCGTGGTTCTTGGCCAGGTAGTAGGCGGTGGCCAGGCCGTGCCCGCCGCCGCCGACGATGACGACGTCGTAGGACGGCTTGGGGTCGGGGTTGCGCCACAGGAAGCCGGGGTGGTCGGGCAGGGCGTCGCCGGGTGCGGCGGGAGCGTCGGCGTGCGGGTGCGTCACGGGGCGGCCTCCTGGACCGCGCGCTGCGGATCGGCGGCGTACAGCGGGAAGCGGTCGGTCAGGACCCGGACGCGTCCGCGCAGTGCGGCGGCGGCCCGGTCGTCGAAGCCGGGCAGGAGGGCCGTGGCGATGATGTCGGCGACCTCCGTGAACTCCTGCGCACCGAAGCCGCGGGCGGCCAGGGCCGGGGTGCCGATGCGGACGCCTGAGCTGACCATCGGCGGGCGCGGGTCGAAGGGGACGGCGTTGCGGTTGACGGTGATGCCGATCCGGTGCAGCCGGTCCTCGGCCTGCCGGCCGTCGAGTTCGGAATGGCGCAGGTCCACCAGGACCAGGTGCACGTCCGTGCCGCCGGTCAGCACGCTGACTCCCGCCGCCCGTGTGTCCTCGGCCAGCAGCCGCTCGCCCAGGATCGCCGCCCCCTCCAGTGTGCGGCGCTGACGGTCGGCGAACTCCGGCTGGGCGGCCATCTTGAAGGCCACGGCCTTGGCCGCGATGACGTGTTCGAGGGGGCCGCCCTGCTGGCCGGGGAAGACCGCGGAGTTGATCTTCTTGGCGAGTCCGGCGGTGGACAGGATGACACCGCCGCGCGGACCGCCGAGCGTCTTGTGGGTGGTGGTGGTCACCACATGCGCGTGGGGTATCGGCGAAGGATGCAGGCCGGCGGCGACCAGGCCCGCGAAGTGCGCCATGTCGACCATGAGGTGGGCGCCGACCTCGTCGGCGATACGGCGGAACTCCCCGAAGTCGAGGTGGCGGGGGTAGGCCGACCAGCCGGCCACGATCAGCTTCGGCCGGTGCTCGTGGGCGAGCGTGCGGACCTGCTCCATGTCGATGCGGTGATCGTGCTCGCTGACCTGGTAGGCCGCCACCTTGTAGAGGCGCCCGGAGAAGTTGATCCGCATGCCGTGGGTGAGGTGGCCGCCGTGCGCCAGGTCCAAGCCCAGGATGGTGTCGCCGGGCTGGAGGAGGGCGGCCATGACGGCCGCGTTGGCCTGCGCGCCGGAGTGGGGCTGCACGTTGGCGGCCTCGGCTCCGAACAGCTGCTTGACGCGGTCGATCGCGATCTGTTCGGCGGTGTCGACGTGCTCGCAGCCGCCGTAGTAGCGGCGGCCCGGGTAGCCCTCGGCGTACTTGTTGGTCAGCACCGAGCCCTGGGCCTGCATGACCGCGAGCGGCGCGAAGTTCTCGCTCGCGATCATCTCCAGGGTTCCGCGCTGCCGGGCCAGCTCGGCGTCGATCGCCGTGGCGATCTCCGGGTCGAAGTCGACGAGGTGGGTGCTGAGAGTCGAGGAGGGGGCGGCTCGCCGGCCGGGGGTGTGGGCGGTCATGGGACTCCCTGGCAACTGAGGAGCAACTGAGGAGCGACTGAAAGACGACTGATATATCAATCTCCCATTGCGCTACGCTAAGAGCACGCATCGGCTCGCGTCAAGGGAGGGCTTCGAGTGACCGCGTCGGACATCGCAGGTCACGGTGGTGGATCCCTGTCCGATCAGGCATATCGCTCCATCTCGGACCGGCTGGTGACCCTCCGGATCCGCCCCGGGGAGCCCATCAACGACGAGGCGATCGCCGCCGAGCTCGGCTTCGGGCGCACCCCGGTCCGCGAGGCCCTCAAGCGGCTGGAGCACGAGCGGCTCATCGTCGCCTACCCCCGGCGCGGGACCTTCGCCACCGAGGTGCAGATCGCCGACCTCGGGCACATCTCGGAAGTCCGCCAGCGGCTCGAGCCGCTCGCCGCGAGCCTGGCCGCCCAACGCGCCGGTGAGGCCGACCGCGGTGACCTCGAACGGTTGCTGGCCCGGCTGGCGGACGCACCCGGCGGCGGCACGGACCTGATCCGGCTCGACATGGCCGTGCACCGCGCCATCTACGCCGCGACCGGGAACCCCTACCTGGAAGACACCCTGATCAGGTACGACAACCTGGCCACACGGATCTGGTGCCTCTTCCTCGACCGGCTGCCGGGCCTGGCGGGCCACGTGCACGAGCACGGGCCCCTGCTGCGCGCCGTCATCGACGGCGACGGCGAGAAGGCCGCCGCCCTCGCCGCGGGACACGTGGAAGGCTTCGAGGCGGCGATCCGCAGCGTCATCTGACCTGCTGCTGTAGCGGACGCAGCGTCCGGTGGTGGGTCGCTCAGATATCGATGATCGCCTGCCAGAGTGAGGAAGCATCGCTCGCGGCGTCGGGGTCGATGGCGGCGATGTGTCGCCTGACGGCCTGGCGCTGCCTCTCGTAGAAGTCGAGCTGGTCGGGCTCCCACGCCCAATTGGCGAGTTCGATCAAGACGGGGAGCGCCGCGTGCCAGCGCCAGGCGCATTCGATGTAACGCGTGAGCGAGCGGTTGAACCCGATGTCCGGCGCGGCGGCGTCGCGGGGAAGGGCGGTCACCTTTCCCGTCCCCTCTTCGACACCGATGGTGAGCCGATTGAACCGTCCGAGCCGGTAGAGGTTCCGGCCCGGACGGGACAGTTCCGGCGCGGCGCCGTGCTGCGGCGCGTTCTCGAAGAACCGCTCCTTGATCTGCGCCGGCAGCCCCCAGCGCCGCAGGGCCGCGCGGTCCTCGGCGGGGACATCCCAGGCGTCGATGGACGCGTTCAGTGGAGCAGCGGCCCGGGTGTCGACGATCTCATCCAACGGCAGGGCATAGGCCTCGTGCAGGGTGCGGTCGGCTCGGACGTGCGTGTCGTCGTGCCGGTCGGTCATTGCGTCACCGATCCCCGTTCTCGGCCATGTATCGGGCGATCTCCTGAGCGTTTTGATCCCTGGACCCGTCGAGGGTGAAGGATATGTCGGCGTTGGAGTAGCGGCCGATCTGGATGCCGCACTCGTGTCCGCTCGTGCTGCACGGGACACGTTCGGAGTAGATCCCGGTCACGTTGTCGTCGGGGATACCCAATTCGGCGAGTTCATCCATGATGATCTCTTCGGCGTGCCGGCCGCCGAGGTCGTTGGCCCGGGTGATCGTCTGCGTCTGGCCATTGGCGTCGGTGTACTCGAACGTGGAGACGTACCTGATGGGGGCGAGGGGGGCGTCGTTGTCGGGGTGGCGGCCCGCGCGGTATTCGTAGGACTCGGCCGCGAGTTCGTTGGCGCGGAAGGTCACCCTGCCGTTGCGGCACCCGTCCTGGTTGTGGACGAGCAGTGATCCGGCGCCGTCACCGACATAGTAGGTGTGCAGGTCGGCGACGGTGAGGTTGTGGACGCGCTGGTCGTCGACGGTGCGGGTCTCGGCGGCGGTGACCTGGGCCCAGGTTCCGGCCGAGGTGCGCAGCCATGTGCCCGGCTCCAGGTCGACGGCATCGACCCACTCGGCCCGCTCGGGGACCCAGAAGGGGTGGGCATCGGTGGCGGTGAGCGTGTCGGTGTCGCCGTCGCCCGAGTCGACGGTGAGCGTGACGAGGGTCTTGCCACCGGCGCTGGAGATGAGGCGGGTGACCTCGCGGGGGCCCTCCTCGCCGGTCAGGGGGTCGAAGGCCAGGACCTCGTCGCCGACCTCGACGTCCTCGATCGCGGGCGTGGAGCTGTCGGCGAGCATGACCGGGTGCCGGGGACGAAGCTGGAGGCGAGGCAGCCGGCCCCTTCGCCATCGCGGTCGTCTTCCCGGTTGCCGTCGCCGTCTCTCTGACCTTCGCTACCGCCGTGGTCCGATCCCGTCGGGGGTTCTCGGGGGCGTTCTGCCGCGGAGGAAAAGCCCTGCGGCGTCCCACACGCCGAAGCCGAAGCCGAAGGCTTCGGCGTAGTGCCCATCGCCCCAGGACTCCCGGGTCTCAGGGCTGATGAACAGGCCCAGGGGGTCGTCGAAAGCGCCTTCTACCACGTCGACGCGTTCGCCGAAGGTCCCGGAGGGGTCGGTGATGAAGTTCCAGGCGGTGTTGGGCGGGCTCATCTCCCAGATGCCCTCGGCCATGCCCAGGCCGCCCTCGATGAGGCCGCCGCCGAATTCGGAGGCGGTGTCGCCCAGGGAGCCGAGCGGATCGTCCAAGAACCCGACCGTGCGGATACCGGAGTCCCCGCTGTCCGCTGCGGGCTGGGTGGTGTCGACGGCCGGGGCGGCGTCCTGCCACCCGGGCGGTTCCGGCTCGCCGTCGGCACCGGGCAGGCCGGTGCCCTGGGCCGCGCCGCCATCGGCGCCGTCGTCGCCCTGTCCGTCGGGGGCCGATTCCACCCCGTCGACCCCGCCGCCGATCAGGTCGGCGACGCGGCCGGGGATGCCCATTCCGACGACGCCCGCGGTGATCGCGGCGACGAGCAGAATGACCGCGGCGTACTCGGTGAAGCCCGCACCGCGTTCGGGATCGTGGATCCGGCGCAGCATGTTGGCGCTCCTCGGATATTCGGGGGGTCAGCGCGTGAAGTGGTCCCGTGAGGCGGGCCGGGTGACGAAGATGAGGGTGAGGACCGGCAGGATCAGCCGGGTGAGTCCGCGCAGGTCGCCGCCGACGAGGCCGATGAGCGCGGGGAGGATGGCCAGGGCTTGGAGGATGACGATCGTCCAGAACAGCGGCCGCCGCCCCTTCCGCAGCCGCAGGGCGCAGGGCAGCGCCAGGAGTGCGGGCAGCAGCTGCCCGGTGAGCTCTCCGGCGCCTCTGGCGTCGAGCCCGATCACCAGGCCGGCCGCGAGCAGCGCCACCGCTAGCCCTGCCGTGATGAACAGGCAGAGGCGTGCCCGTTTCAGGGGAGATGGAAGGATCGCGCTTGAGGGGGGCTCCACGCTGTTCTCTTCTCTTGATCTCTCTTGTCCGTGTGAGGGGCGATGGGGACCGCGAACGTCCTTGGCCAGGGGCGCGACGTCCACTTCCGTTCGGCTTGGACGGAGCCGGTGACGTAGCGGGGGCGTGCCGTCCGACCGGCCGGGTACGGTGTGGACCCGCGCCGCGGAGCGCGGGGAATCCGCGTAGCAGAGCGCGACGTCCACCCTGGCCGAGGACATCCGGCGCCGTGCCGGGCCGGGGGTGGGTCGGGTCGGGTCGGAGACGATGAGAGGGCCGTGTCCATGCAAGAAGTGACGTGCCACCAGGTCAGTGCAGAGCGCATGGCGCTGGCGCTCGACGATGTCGAAGGGCGGGCCTTCGGGTGGTGGCATGGGATGCAGTACGACAGTTTCCGGCTGAAGAAGCTGCGGGGGATGCGCGATGAGCTGCTCGACCACGTCGCCGCGCGCGCTCCCGAGGAGCCTGCGCTGGACAGCGCTTCGCGTACGGTCCTGCGTACGGCGGCGGAGTGCTCCCGGGGGTTGCTGGACCTCGGTTGCTGGCCCAACGGCGATCAGGAGATCGTCTTCGCGCTCGTCCGTGAGCGGATCAGCAGCGATGACAAGGCGTTCGTCGATGTGATCGACGAGGCTCCCACGGCCGCGACATGGATCGAGACGTTCGAGATGTGCGTGTCCAGCGGTCTGGTGTGGGAGTGGCGGCGGGCGATCGGTGTGAGTCTGCGGGATGAAAACGCGCCCGCGATCCGCGACGGGGTGCCGTATTCGAAGCACGACTCGGTGTCGGATCCGGTGGACCTCGCGGCGATGGACGCACTGTGCGGGTATCTGACCCCGGAGCGCGGGCACCTGCCCCGCGACTGGCCCACGGTGACCTTGCGCAAGCCGGACGCCGACGAGCACGCCGAGGCGGCCCGGCGGCTGGACGCGGCCGGCACCCTGACACCGGACCGGCACCTGCTCCGTGTGCTCCTCGACGACGACCAGAACGCCTTTGAGCAGGCCCTCGCGGCCCGCCTCATCGAGCACCGGGAGAACGCCGGATCCGACCCCGATCCCGCGCCCAGGACCCTGCTCCCCCTCGGCGCCATCACCCTGGCCGGCCTCGCGGTCCAGGCGCACGGGTGGGAGCTGGGTGTCCGCTCCGGCTACCTGCCCTCCGGCATGCTGGGTTCACCGGACGCGCTGCGGCGGGCGCCCGAGCAGAACGACTTGGGCTATTGGACCGCCGGGTCGCCGGGATGACCGGGCGCCGCCGGGTACGCCGCTCGCGTGGCGTGCCCGGTCGTACCGTGCTTCCTGGTGACCGTTTCCGTGACCGCTTGACGGATCTCCTCCTTGCGGACTGGGCCGCCGATGTCGAGGGTCTCGTCGAAGAACGGTTCGCCCCAGGTTCGTGAGGACAACATCGCCCCTAGATGGAAGGTCACCGGCTCACCCGACCAGGTGGGGTTCGGGAAGGTGGGCGGTGAGGCGGTCGATCAAGGCCTCGACGTCGGGGAGGGAGGGGCCGATGCCGTCGGCCAGGAGTTGCTGGCGGGAGTAGATCTCGCGTTCCCCGTCGTTGAATTCGCCGCGGCGGCACACTCGGGCATCCACGACGAGCAAGGCG
Organism: Nocardiopsis sediminis; assembly: GCF_042650565.1. Lineage (NCBI taxonomy): Bacteria > Bacillati > Actinomycetota > Actinomycetes > Streptosporangiales > Nocardiopsidaceae > Nocardiopsis > Nocardiopsis sediminis. The sequence goes on along the minus strand of NZ_JBHSBH010000007.1, from coordinate 496,988 downwards.
ACATGGGCCAGGGTGACGCATATCGAAGCCCTAGTTCTCGGTGGCGAAGCCTGAGGGGGTAAGGTGCACCATTCGTATGCGATCCGCGGTTTTTCTGACACGTAGCCCTCATCATTACGGTGCGGTCCTTCACTTACGCGATCTAAGAGGTGACGATGGCTGAGGTATCACCTATGGATGAGTTCAGAATGCGCAGCCAACTACAAGAACAAGCTGATGGTGCAGATGATTGGAATAGTTGCCAAAATTTGCGAAACAATAAGGGTTGACTGATAGCTCGGTCGAAAAGTTGAATTGGTTTCAATTGAGTTGAAGCGTCGAGCAAAATTCTCCTGTAGATCCTTATGTCTAAATTCAATCTCGGCGCCCGATGTGCGAATAATCCCAATGTTCCTCATTTCTTCGAAAAATGACATTAATTGAAGTGGAAGCCTCCTTCGAGTGAATAGTGACACGCTCAGTACTTGGTATATGTACCATGCGCTGTAACCTGCGATGGGTAGGATGGCGAAAGTGAGGACGCTGAGGAAGCAGCCGACTGAAAGAGCAATCGAAATGAGGGTGAAAACAATGATGTCCAGTGTCGAATATTCGAAATTTACCGTATTTGATTCGATCATTCGCGGAATCGTGAACCAGAAAAAGGTGTTACTTGCGATAAACATTCCGATCGCCAGGACCAGTCCCGTGAAAAGAGGTGCTCGAAGGAGGGCCTGGCGATCGCCGTGAAGTACCGACCAAGGAGAGTACAGGTCTTGTTCTTCGGCTTCCTTTAGGCCGAGTCGGAGGAATACGAAGATCAATATCGCTCCGCCGAGAGCCCAGAGAAAGATGGATAGTGGCAAGGCTAGAGCCGGTGGATTACCGACGGCGAATACAGGGTGGAAGAGGAAAAGGTATCCTCCTGCGAAAGCAGCGGCTGATATGAGGATGGCATACGAATAGGAATTAAAGTCGGTGAGGTGAAGTAGCTTTCGATAATCAAATCCCTTTCGACTCATTGGCGATGCTGATACTTGATTCATGTGTTGCGTAAAAATCGACAGGGAGAAAAATATTCCTCCTATGACGATGCCGACCCGCATCATCTCTGAATCTTGTAGCGACCTCATGGATGATGACAATAGAGCAGTGAATGCAATAAAGAGAAGCCAGCCTCCTATGCCACTTGTTATGGCAAGCGATAGCTTCGATTGCCCCACTCCGGAGATCTTGTACAGCTTCCACCAGGGAAGACTGGATAGATGATTGATCTCCATTCTATGAGCGAGGTAGGCAAGATATTTCGTTGCCTGCGCTGGATCTGGGTACTTTCTTCGCGGAGACCCATCCCTGCTCATCATTGAGTGCAAGATGTTGGCATATAGATGATCTGCGATCTCCTGCTCAGAGGAGAATTTCAGAAGTCCGGCAGGATTCCTGTTTCCACCATAGTTTTCTCGGAGTAGCCATATTTTAAATGGAGTGTCAAGCGAAGATGAAAGGATCCCAGAGGGATTTGTCTCGAGCTCTTCGATGAAAGGATCCCATCCTGGATTTCTGATCGAAGGCGGAGGTTGTATTATCCGCACGCTTCTCACGATCTCCTGGTGTCCTAGGGGGCTCGCGTGCATTACCACGGCGTTAGTGACGCCGTCACCGATCCGACGAATCGAGTCATCGAATTTTTCAGGGCGCAACATTAGGACAAAGGGGAATTCCGGAATGCCGCTGAGAATTTTCAAAGCCCGATATCTGTGTAAGTCACTGAGTTCGTCCAAGCCATCAATGACCGGAATGACGCCCCGTTTCTTGACAATTTGATCTGCCGGATTTGGTCCGTATTTTTCTGGACTTGACCTTAGGTTGACATGCTCGTCATTTAATTGGCGAACAATCCAATCCTCAAGTGATTCGCGTGAATTTATATTCCAAGTGGATGCATTCATAGGAATTAGAAGTGGCCTATCCGTGCCCGCATCTTTGGAATGGAGTGCCGTGAGGACGATGCGAGTGGCGAGGGTGCTCTTTCCGATGCCTGGAATGCCAGTGATGATCATCCGATTGAATGGTGCCTCGTCGAAGAGGAATTCGATAAACTTATCCGGATCTGCCGTAGTTGCACTGAGGGGTTTGATCCCACTTAAAGTGGGATCCATGTAGTCCCCACTGATTACCCATGGGACTGCAATGATGCTGCGCTTATCGATTTTTAATATTTCAGCCTCTGTCTGGATGCGCGCCATGGCGCGATGGCGTATGTATTCCAGTGCATCGGTGACTTGCTCGGATGTAGAATCTCCGGAATATTGATGACTCTTTCTGGAATTCTTTATCCTCTCTTCGAATATAGTGAAAACGGATGCTATTGTCGATATGAATGCGCATATCTTAATTATATTGTCGTACATCGGATCGAGAAAATCATGATTGGAAAATGCGATGATCGAGAGGGTGGTCGTCAAAGCGAGAAATGCGATCGATGATTTGCGCATGGAGAATATTTTCCGTTAATTAAAATGAACTGGAGGGGAGTGTAATATATCAACAAAGTCAGTCGGGTTCAATTGTTTTGAAATGGATTAACCTATTTGTACTGGAAAAGGCCGGCGCGCAGACCCTGTCTCACCCGACCAGGTGGGGTTCGGGAAGGTGGGCCGTAAGGCGGTCGATCAAGGCCTCGACGTCGGGGAGGTGGGGGCCGATGCCGTCGGCCAGGAGTTGCTGGCGGGAGTAGATCTCGCGTTCCCCGTCGTTGAGTTCGCCGCGGCGGCACACTCGGGCGTTGCCCGCTGCCGACACCGCGATCACGGTGTCGGCGGGGGCGTCCATGACGAGCAAGGCGACATGGGCCAGGGTGACGCATGCGGACACGGGTGACCTCTCGATCGGACTCCGGGAAGGGCGGCGCACGGCTCGCGGCACGGGGCGCCTACGCACTCATGTCTATCGCGTCGCAGGGACATGCCGTGGCCATGTGCGGGGAAAGGTGTGTTTACCCGTGACCTGCGGGGGGAATGTGACCGTGCGCCGCCGGGGGAGTCGGCTGCGCGCGGGCGAGTGAAGAGGGTGGCAGGCGCCGGTCCGCGTCGGCGTGTCGCGCCGCCTTTCGGCGGATGCGGTTGCCGCTGACGTGCCCGGTGGGCCCACCTCCCTCGCACCGACACGCCCGGGTGGGCGGCCGGTGGGCCAGGGGGTTCCCGTTCCGAAGGGCCTGAGGTGCCGTGCCTGTGCGCTGGGCGTCGGTGGGATGTCGCCCATTGTTTCCTGTGCCGGCGGACGGCCGTGGGCGACAATGTGGGGGATCCGGCAGTCGAGGTGAATTCGGGCCGTGCGGTCATGGCCCGTCCCCCTTCACTTCCCAGGAGGCAGCCCTGTCCCCCCAGCCGCCCTTCCGCGCCGTCCATCGATTCGCCATCTGCCTCCTCGTCCCGCTGCTCGCCCTCGGCCCGCACACCGCCGCGTCCGCCGATCCGCGTCCGCCCGGTGCGCCGTACGACCCCGCCGCCGACGTCGCTGCAGGGGCGCTGGACGCGTCGTCCCACGCGCCGCTGTCGGCGCCCCTCCCCGGCACCGACGCACCGGCCGCCGGCGACGCCGCGGCCGATCCGGTCACCGTCACGGAGTCCAGCGAACAGGTAGCCCCCGGGGTCGACGTCGGCACGGTGCGCACCGTCGACGCCCAGGGCTGGCAGCGGTCCAACGTCCTCTCCATCGACCTCGACGAGGGCGCCCGCATCGGCTACCTCGACGCCGGCCATGTGGCCGCGACCGCGCCCGTCTCGGAGATGGCCGACGCCGCCGGGGCCGTCGCCGCCGTCAACGGCGGCTACTTCGACATCAACAACTCCGGCGCCCCCCTCGGCGGCGGCGTCCGCGACGGCGAGGTCGTCGTGTCCCCGCAGGAGGGGTGGGAGCTGTCGGCCACCTTCGACGCCTCGGGGATCGGCCGGATCCAGGACCTGCTGTTCGAGGGGACCGCGGAGCTCCCCTCGGGCGAGGTCGCCCTCGACGCCCTCAACTCCGCCGCCTTGGGCACCGGTGAGATCGGCGGCTACACCGCCCTGTGGGGCGATTACCCGCGCACCCGCGCGGTCCGCGGCGCCGATTACGTCACCGAGGTGCTGGTGGTCGACGGCCGGGTGGCGTCGGTCTCGGACACCGCGGGGGAGGGGGACATCCCCGCCGACGCGACCGTCCTGCTGGGCCGGGAGGACGGCGCCGCCACGCTGGCCGGGCTGGCCGAGGGCGACCCCGTCGGCGTCGCGTTCTCCGCGGCCGCAGAGGACGGCGACGGGGTGCGGACGGCCGTCGGCGGGCGCCACCTGCTCGTCGCCTCCGGCGCCGTGCAGGAGGTCGAGTCCGCCTCGCGCGCCGCCCGCACCGCGATCGGCTTCTCGGCCGACGGCCGCCGCGTCATCATCGTCACCGCCGACGGCGCCGGGGCCGGTAGCCGGGCCGCGACCCTGCCCGAGATGGGCGAGCGCCTGGTGGCCGAGGGCGCCGACATCGGCCTGGAACTGGACGGCGGGGGCTCCTCGACGCTCGTGGCGCGCCCGCCCGGCGCATCGTCGGTGCAGGTGCGCAACGTGCCCAACGACGGCGAGGAGCGCCCCGTCCCCAACGGGCTGGCGGTCTACGCGCCCGAGTCCAGCGGCCGGGCGCACGCCTTCCGGGTGGCCACGGCCATCGACCCGGCCACGGCGCCCACCGCGTCGCCCGTCCCCGGCGGGCGCCCCGACCGCGTCTTCTCCGGGTTGACGCGTGTGCTGACCGCCACCGCCCACGACGAGGCGCTGGGGCCCGTCGCCGATCCGCCCCGGCCGCGCTGGAGCGCGTCGCGCGGGGAGGTCGACGACGGCGTCTTCCGCGCGGGCCGCCCGGGCACGGCGACCGTCACCGCCCGATCGGGCCGGGCCACCGGGGACATCGACCTCCACGTCCTGGGCGAGGCCGTCCGCCTGGCCGCCGACACCCGCGACGTCAACCTCACCGGCGAGGGTGCGACGGGCACCTTCGGCATCGTGGGCTATGACGAGCACGGCAACTCGGCCCCCATCGAACCCGCCGACGTGGAGCTGGACTACGACACCGCGCTGCTGGACATCGCCCCCGGCGACGACGGCCGCTTCACCGCCACCGCCCGCGCGGACGCGGGCGCGGCGGTGGTCACCGCCCGGGTCGGCGACCTGACCGCCCCGATCGGGGTGAGCGTCGGTGTCGACCGCCACGAGGCCGCCGCGTTCGACGACGCCGCCGAGTGGCGCGCCGACTCCGCCCGCGGCACCGCCGCCGTGGCCCCCGCCGACGGCCGCAACGGTGCCGGCCTGCGCTTGTCCTACGACTTCTCGCTCTCCACCGGCACCCGCACCGCCTACGCCTACCCGCCCGCCCCGCTGGGGGTGCCGGGGCGCACCCGCGCGGTGGGCATCTCGGTCTACGGCGCCGGCCGGGGCGAGTGGACCGCGTTCACCGTGGTCGACGCCACCGGCCGCGCCCACTCCGTCTACGGCCCCCACATCGACTGGTCGGGCTGGCGGGAGATCGAGATCCCCGTTCCCGACGCGCTGCCGCAGCCCGTCACGGTCAGCCGCTTCTACACCATCGAGACTTCCGCCGACCGCTCCTACACCGGCGAGGTCGTCCTCGACGACCTCTACCTCCAGGCGGCGCCCGCGCTCGACGTGCCGCCCGGCCCGCAGGTCCGCGATGACCTGGTGGCCACGGGCGGCGACGTCGGCGGCGCCGACTGGCGCTTCGCGGTCATGTCCGACGCCCAGTTCGTGGCCGCCGACCCCGACTCCGCGCTGGTGGCGGGCGCCCGGCGCACCCTGAGGGAGATCCGCGCAGCCCGGCCCGACTTCCTGGTCATCGCCGGCGACTTCGTCGACGAGGCCTCTGATGCCGACTTCGAACTTGCCCGCCGGATCCTCGACGAGGAACTGGAGGGCGAGCTGCCCGTCCACTACGTCCCCGGCAACCACGAGGTGATGGGCGCCTCCATCGACGGCTTCACCGAGCACTTCGGCGACCCCGTCACGACGTTCGACCACGAGGGGACGCGCTTCATCACCCTCGACAGCTCCATGGGTACCCTCCGGGCCGGATCCGCGGGCCAGATCCCCTACCTGCGCGACCGGCTGGCCGACGCGCGCGATGACCCCGCCGTCGACTCCGTCGCGGTCGTCGCCCACCACCCGCCGCGCGACCCCCTCCCGGCACAGAACAGCCAGCTGGCCGACCGCAACGAGGCGGCGCTGATCGAGGGCTGGCTGGCGGACTTCCAGCACGACACGGGGAAGGGCGCGGTGTTCATCGGCGGCCACGTCGGCGCCTTCAACGCGTCCAGCGTCGACGGCGTGCCCTACCTGGTCAACGGCAACGCGGCCAAGCCTCCCGGCGGCGGCACCGACGAGGGCGGGTTCAGCGGGTGGACCCTGCTCGGCGTGGACCGGATCCCCGGGCACGAGCAGCGCCGCGCCGCCGCACACCCCTATGCGGGCGGGCCCGACTGGATCTCCGCGCAGATCCGGCCGCACGTCGACGACCTGAGCGTGTCCGCGCCGGAGCGGCTGGCGGTGGGCGAGACGGCCGGCATCGGCGCGGAGCTCACCCAGGCCGACCGCACGGTCCGGGTGGCCTACCCCGTCGGCGCCGACTGGTCCGGCGGCGAGGGGGTGCACATCGGCCCGGTCGACGGCGACCGCCCCCGGCGGGCGCTGGCCGTGTTCGACCCCGCGACCGGCGAGCTCGCCGCGCTGCGCGAAGGCGAGATCATGCTGTCCGTCGAGGTCAACGGCGTGACGGCGCGGACGGAGGTGGACCTCGTCCCGTAGCCGTCGTGGCGCGGTCCCGGCAGGGGTGGTCGGACGGCCATTACAGTGCACCGTGAGGGGGCTCCCGCACGGGGGAGCCCGCGTGAGCGACGGACAGGACTCCAGCGTGCACGACCCGGCAGACGACGCCGCCCGGCCGCAGGCCGGGGACCCCGACCCCGCCCCGGCCGCAGCGGCCCCCGTCCGCCCGTTGCCGGCCGGACCCGACACCACCCGGGCCGACAAGTGGCTGTGGGCCGTGCGCCTGACCAAGACGCGCGCCGACGCCGCCCAGGCGTGCCGCGGCGGCCACGTGCGGGTCAACGACCGGCCGGCGAAGGCCGCGACGCCGGTGTCGGTGGGCGACGAGGTCCGGCTGCGCGCCAACGGCGTCACCCGCACGGTGCACGTCGCCCACGTGATCGAGAAGCGCGTCGGGGCGCCCCTGGCCGTGCGCTGCTACACCGAGACCACCCCGCCGCCCGCGCCGGAGGCGCTGGTGCGCACGGCCGTGCGCGAGCGGGGCGCGGGCCGGCCCACCAAGCGCGACCGCCGCCGCCTCGACCGCTTGCGGGAGAAGAACGCGGGCCCCGGGGCCGGACCGTGGCCCGGCCCGGGACCCTTCCCTCGCTGACCGCCTGCCGACCGCCTGCCGCGCGTCAGGAATCGGCGCGCATGTGGCGGAGCGGTCCGGCCAGCTCGGCGGCGTAGAAGTCGAAGAAGCCGTCGGTATCGGGCCCGGCGTCGATCAGGGCGAGGTGGTCGAACCCGGCGTCGACGAACTTCTGCGCGACGGCGAGGTGGCCGGCGGCTCCGGGGCCGTGGCCGAAGGTGTCCTTCATGTGCTCGGGGGAGATGAGGGCGGTGGCGGCCTCGAAGTTGGCCGGGTTGGGCAGCTCCGACTGCACCTTCCAGCCGGTCAGCCCGAACCGGAACTTCTCGTGGGCCGAGGCGAGCGCGGTGTCGTCGTCGGGCGCCCACGCCATGGGGACTTCGGCGTAGCGGGGCCCGTCGCCTCCGGCTTCGGTGTAGGCGGCGACGAGGCCGGCGTCGGGCTCGGTGGTGAACAGCGCGTCGCCGAGGTCGGCCGCCAGGCGCGCGGAGCCCGGGCCGCCGGCGGCCACCGCGATCGGGGGCGGCGTGTCGGGCAGGTCGAACACGCGGGCGTCCTCCAGCACCAGGTGCGTGCCCGTGTAGGAGCGGTACCCGCCCAGCCATAGCAGCCGGATGATCTCCAGGGACTCGCGGAGCATGGCCTGCCGCCCGGCGATGGCGGGCCAGCCGCGGCCGACCACGTGCTCGTTGAGGCGCTCTCCGGATCCCACGCCCAGCGTGAACCTGCCGTCGGAGAGCAGGGCGGTGGTCGCCGCCGCCTGGGCGATGATCGCCGGGTGGTAGCGGATGAACGGGCAGGTCACCCCGGTCACGAGCCGGATGCGGTCGGTGGCGGCGGCGATGGCGGCCAGGACCGACCAGGCGAAGGGGGAGTGGCCGTGGCTCTCCAGCCACGGGTGGTAGTGGTCGCTGATCTCGACGAAGTCGAACCCGGCCGCCTCGGCGCGCACCGCCTGGCGGACCAGTTCCTGGGGCGGGTGGGCCTCGGCGAAGAGCTTGTAGCCGATCTCCATTCGGTCTCCCTCCTGGACACCGCCGCAGCTACCCCGGGCCCGTGCCTGCCATGCGCCGGGGTGTGCGGGCGCCGGGCCGGATTCTCTTATTTGAGGGGTATTTACAACGGTTGTAATAAATGCAAATGTGGTTCACGTCACTCGGCAGAGAGGATCCGCATGGCGCACCCAGGCGGTGCGGCCGGGATGCGGCGCGAGAACCTCTTCGAGGTCCTGCGCCACGTCCACGCCCGCTCCACCTCCAGCCGGACCGAGCTGGCGGCCGCGACCGGGCTGAGCTTCGCCACCGTGGCCAGCATCGTCAAGGAGCTCCTGGCGGCCGGCGTCCTGCGCGAGACCGCGCGCGAGCGCAGCCGGGGCGGCCGGCCCGCCGCGCGGCTGGCGCCGGACCCCGGGCGCGGGCTCGTCGTCGGCGTCGATGTGGCCGAGACCTATGTGCGCGCCGACCTCTACGACGTCGCCCTGGAGCGGCTGCGCTCGGTGCGCCTGTCCCTCGACCCCGCGGTCAACCGCGTCGGCGACGTGGTGGCGCTCATCGTGCGCGCCGCCGGCGAGGCCATCGGCGCCGACCGCGCGGCCGTCCTGGGGGTCGGCGTCAGCGTGCCCGGCCAGGTCGACCCCGAGGGCGGCACCTCGGTCTTCGCCCCCAACTGGAACTGGCACGACGTCCCCCTCCGCGACGCGCTCGAACGCGACCTGCGGCTGCCGCTGGTCCTCGACAACCCGCTGAAGGCGATCACCACCGCCGAGCTGTGGTCGGGCGGCGGCCGGGAGACCGGCGACCTGGTCGTGGTCAACCTGGGCACCGGGGTGGGCGTGGGCATCGCCATCGGCGGCGCCCTGCACCGCGGCGTCACCAACAGCGCGGGCGAGTGGGGCCACTCCACGCTGGACATCGACGGCCCCCCGTGCCGGTGCGGCGGGGCCGGCTGCGTCGAGGCGTTCGTGGGCGCCCCCGCGATCCTGGAGCGGTGGCGCCGCTCGGGCGGCGACGTCCCGCCGGGGCAGGAGCCGGGGATCGCCGCCCTCGCCGCAGCGGCGGCCGCCGACGACCCGGCCGCCCTGGAGGCGATCGCCGGGACCGGGCGCTACCTGGGCGCCGGGCTGGCCAACCTCGTCAACATCGTGAACCCGGAGCTGATCGTCCTGGGCGGCTGGGTCGGCACCGGGCTGGGGGAGCGGCTGCGAGTGGCGGCCGAGGCCGAGATGAAGCGGCAGGCGCTGACCCGGTCGCTGGAGGCGGCCCGGCTGCGCATGTGCGCGGTGGAGGGCAACGGGGTGAGCCTGGGGGCGGCGACGTTCGCCCTGGAGTCGGGGGTGGAGGCGCTGCTCGGCGGCGCGGCCGGGACGGAGGCGCAGCGGTGACGGTTTCCCCCGCGACCGGCGACCCCCTCGGTGCAGGCGGGCGGCGTCCCCGGCGGCGCCGAGGCGCAGTGGTAAGCGCTTCCTCAACGAGCCGCACGCGCTGGGCGGGCCTGGGCTTCGCCGCCCCGTTCATGGTCGCGTTCACGGTCGCCATCGTGGCGCCGCTGGTCTACGCCTTCTACCTCAGCCTCTTCCAGGAGCGCATCGTCGGCGGGACGGTGTTCGTCGGCCTGGAGAACTTCACCGCCGCCCTCACCGACGACCGGCTGCTGAGCGGGATGCGCCGGGTGGGGCTGTTCCTCATCGTCCAGGTGCCGGTGATGCTGGGCCTGGCGCTGGTGGCAGCGCTCGCGCTCGACAGCGGGATGCTGCGCTTCGCCAAGGTCTTCCGCGTGGGCATCTTCGTCCCCTACGCGGTGCCGGCGGTGGTGGCGTCGCTGATGTGGGGCTTCATCTACGGCGACGAGTTCGGCCTGGCCGCCGACGTCCGCGACGGGCTCGGGCTGCCGATCCCCGACCTGCTCAGCGGGGGCTGGCTGCTCGCGTCGATCGGCAACGTGGTCACCTGGGAGTTCGTCGGCTACAACATGCTGATCCTCTACACGGCCCTGCGCGGGGTCCCCGCCGAGATCTACGAGGCCGCCGACATCGACGGCGCCGGCGAGCTCCGCAAGGCGGTCGCGATCAAGGTGCCCGCGCTGCGCGGCGCGCTGGGGGTGGCGCTGCTGTTCTCCATCATCGGCAGCTTCCAGCTGTTCAACGAGCCCAACGTGCTGAAGTCGCTGACGTCGTCGATCTCCACCTACTACACGCCCAACATGTACGCCTACAACCTCGCGTTCAACGGCCAGCAGTTCAACTACTCGGCCGCGGTGGCGATCGTGCTGGGCCTGGCCACGATCGTGGTCGCCTACGTCGCCCAGGTCCTCACCGCCAGGGGGCAGCGCCGATGACGACCACCGGAGTCCGCACGTCCGAGACCCGCAGCGGGGCGCCCGCCCCGGCCGCCCGGCCCCCGCGCCCCCGGCGCCGGCCGGCGGGCCGCGGCGGCCCGCGCCGCCGCTCCTCGGTGCCGCTCACCGTGCTCATGCTGGTGATGCTGGCCTACGCGGCGGTGCCGCTGCTGTGGCTGGTCATCAACGCCACCAAGTCCAACGCCACGCTCTACTCCAGCCCGGGGCTGTGGTTCGGCGACGACTTCGCGCTGGCCGACAACCTCGTGCAGGTCTTCACCTACCAGGACGGCGTCTACGCCCGCTGGCTGGCCAACACCGTCCTCTACGCCGGGGTGGGCGCCGCGGGCGCCACGATCCTGGCGGCCATGGGCGGCTACGCGCTGGCCAAGTTCGACTTCCCCGGCAAGCGGCTGATGATCGCCGTGGTGATCAGCGGGGTCGCGGTGCCGCTGACCGCGCTGGCGGTGCCCACGTTCCTGCTGTTCAGCCAGCTCGGCCTGGTGAACACGCCCTTCGCGGTGATCATCCCCGCCCTGGTCAGCCCGTTCGGCCTCTACCTGATGCGGATCTTCGCCGCCGACGCGGTGCCCGACTCCCTGCTGGAGGCCGCCCGGATCGACGGCGCCGGCGAGCTGCGCATCTTCTGGACCGTGGCGCTGCGGCTGATGGCCCCCGGGATGGTCACGGTGCTGCTGTTCGCGCTGGTGGCCACCTGGAACAACTACTTCCTGCCGCTGATCGTGCTCAACGATCCGCAGTGGTACCCGCTGACCGTGGGCCTGAACCAGTGGAACAGCCAGATCGGCTCCAGCTCGGGTGGCCAGGCCGTCTACAACATCGTGATCACCGGCTCCCTCGTGGCGATCGTGCCGCTGGTCATCGCGTTCTTCTTCCTCCAGCGCTACTGGCAGTCGGGCCTGGCCGCCGGCAGCGTCAAGCAGTGACCCCACCACCCGCCCACCCTGCACCTCCCCTCTCCACCGCACCCCCGCCACCCCCCGTCACCGCACAGAGAGACCACGCCCATGCGTTCGACCACCCCGTCCGCGCGGCACCCCCGCCGCGCGACCCCGGCCGCGGCAGCCGCGGCCGCCCTGCTCACGCTGACCGCCTGCGGCGGCGCCGGCGGCGGCGCGGAGCAGAGCGGCGACCAGTCCGACATCGAGGCGGCCCTCCAGGAGGAGACCACCCTCACCTTCTGGTCGTGGGCGCCCGAGATCGACCAGGCGGTGGAGGTGTTCGAGGAGGAGTACCCCGCCATCACCGTGGAGGTCGTCGACTCCGGCCAGTCCGCGGAGCAGTACACCAACCTCCAGAACACCATCCGCGCTGGCAGCGGCGGCCCCGACGTCGCCCAGATCGAATACTTCGCCCTGCCCCAGTTCGCCCTGACCGAATCGGTGGTCGAGCTCGGCGCCTACGGCTTCGCAGACTACGAGGAGGAGTTCACCGCCTCGGCCTGGGAGCAGGTGCAGGTGGGCGAGGGCACCTTCGGGGTCCCCCAGGACACCGGGCCCCTGGCGCTCTTCTACAACCACGATCTGCTGGAGGAGGCGGGAATCGACCCGCCCGGGACCTGGGCGGAGTTCGCCGACGCCGCCGAGCGGTTCCAGGAGGAGAACCCCGACTCCTACTTCACCGCCATCGACCCCGGCGACGCCGGCATGGTCGACTCGCTGCTGTGGCAGGCGGGCTCGCGCCCCTTCGCCATGGACGGCGCCGAGACCGTCTCGCTGGACCTCGGCGACGAAGGCGCCCAGCGCTTCTCCGATACCTGGACCGCCCTGCTGGAGGACGGGCTGGTCGAGCCCACCCCGATGTGGACCGAGGAGTGGTGGCGCGGGATGGCCACGGGCCGCTACGCCACCTGGATCGCCGGCGCCTGGGCGCCCGGGGCCATGGCCACCACCATGCCCGAGGACGCCGCGGGGGACTGGCGGGTCGCCCCGCTGCCCGCGTGGGAGGAGGGCGACCCCGTCACCGCGGAGAACGGCGGGTCCTCCACCGCCGTGATGGCGCAGTCGGAGAACCGCCTGGCCGCCATCGGCTTCGCCCAGTGGCTCAACACCGACCCCGAGGCGGTGCGGGTGCTCAACGAGACCGGGCTGTTCCCGGCCACCGCCGACCTCCTCGGCGACCCGGAGTACCTGGAGGCCGAGCACGAGTTCTTCGGCGGCCAGCGGATCAACGAGGTCCTGGTGGAGTCCTCGGAGAACGTGGCGCCCGGGTGGCAGTACCTGCCCGTCCAGGTCTACGCCAACAGCGTCTTCATCGACACCGCCGGGCAGAGCATCACCGAGGCGGCCCCCGTCGCCGACGGCCTCACCGCCTGGCAGGAGCAGATCGGCGACTACGCGGCCGAACAGGGCTTCACGGTGGAGACGCCCTGACCCCCATCCCCCTCGACCCACCGTCGGAGGCACCATGCCCGGATCCGGCCGTTCCCCCCGCACCGATTCCGCCCCCCGGCCCGCCTACCGCGCACCCCGCCCGCACCGGCCCGCTGCGACCCTGGCCGCCGCCATGAGCACCGTCCTCGCCCTGACCACCGCCGGAACGGCCGCCGCCGATGCCCCCGGCGCCGCCGATACCTCCGCCGCCACCGCGATCCGCCTGGACCCGAGTTACCAGCAGCCCGAATTCGAGGGCTGGGGCACCGCCCTCATCTGGTTCGCCAACGTCACCGGGCACTGGCCCGAGGAGCAGCGCGCCGCGCTCGCCGACGCCCTCTTCGGCGAGGACGGCCTGCGCTTCACCATCGCCCGCTACAACATCGGCGGCGGCGACTCCCCCGAGACCGAGCCCTACATGCGCGCCGGCGGCGCCGTGCCCGGCCACTGGCACCGCCCCGACGAGTTCGGCCCGCCCGACGATCCCGACGAGGACTGGCAGGAGCCCGCCGGATGGTGGGACCCCGCCGACCCCGAGCACTGGGACCACGACGCCGACGCCGCCCAGCTGTGGTGGCTGGAGGCGGCGCGCCAGCGGGGCGCCGACACCTTCGAGGCGTTCTCCAACTCCCCGCCCTACTTCATGACCGAGAGCGGGCTGACCTCCGGCAACACCGACCCCGCACGCGACAACCTCCGCCCCGACCAGTACGAGGAGTTCGCCGCCTACCTGGCCGGCACCGTCGAGCACATCGAGGGCGACACCGGCATCGACTTCGCGTCGCTGTCGCCGGTGAACGAGCCCAACACCGACTACTGGGAGGCCGGCGGGCGCCAGGAGGGCTCCCACTGGGACCCCGCCTCCCAGGCCCGCATCGTCTCGGCGGCCCGCGCCGAACTCGACCGGCGGGGGCTGGACACCCCGATCGCCGCCATGGACGAGACCAACCCGACCCTCTTCCGGACCAACTGGGAGAGCTACGGCGCGCAGACGCGCGCCGACATCGGGCGCCTCAACGTGCACACCTACGGCACCGACGGCCGCGCCGGGCCGCGCGACATCGCCAAGGGGTCCGACACCCCGCTGTGGATGTCGGAGGTCGACCTCGGCCCCAGCGGCATCCCGCAGGACTTCGACGCGATCGAGCCCGGCCTGGCGCTGTCGGAGCGGATCACCGATGACCTCACGCAGCTGGAGCCGGGCGCGTGGGTGCTGTGGCAGGCCATCGAGGACTACGAGAACATGCGCCCCGACCGGGAGAACATGAACTGGGGGCTGATCCAGGTCGACTTCACCCCCGAGGACGCCGCCACCGAGCCCATCCGGATGAACAAGAAGTACTACGCCATGGGCAACTACTCGCGGTTCATCGAGCCCGGCGCGCACGTCATCGCCGACGACGACCCCGATACCGTCGCCGCCACCGGGCGCGCGCCCGGCCGCGTCGTCGTGGTGCACACCAACCCCTCCGGCGCGGCGCGCGACATCGACGTGGACCTCGGCGGGTTCGCCTCGGTCGCCGGCGGCGCCACCGCCACCCCGCACACCACCTCCGCGAGCCGGAACCTGGAGGAGGGCGCCCCCATCGCCGTGGACGGCGACCACCTGCGCGCCACGGTGGAGGCCGGATCGGTCACCACCTTCGTCATCGACGGAGCGGAGGGGGTCGACCCCGGGCAGGCGCTCATCCGCCCCGGCAGCGAGTACGGCCTGACCGGCTCCGCCAGCGGGCTGGACCTGGCCGCCGCGGAGGACGGCACCGTCGTCCAGACCGGCACCCCCGATGGCGACGCCGGACACTGGACCTTCCAGCCGGCGGGCGACGGGTGGGACAGCCGCACGCAGTACACCATCGCCAACGCCGCCACCGGCACCGTGCTCAGCGCCGATGGCGGCGAACTCGCCCTCGCGCCGCCCGGATCCGGGGCCGATCAGCGGTGGATGGTCTCCACCACGGGGCAGGGGGAGGTCACGGTCGTCAACGCCGGCAACGGGCTGCTCCTCGACGTGCTCGGCGATTCCCGCGACGAGGGCGCCCCGGTGGGGGTGTGGCGGCCAACCACCGGCGCCAACCAGGTGTGGGACCTGGCCGGAGCGGACTGACCGCGGTCCCCGGACCGGCCCCGGCGGCTCCGGCCGCCGACCCGGTGGGGCGGGCCCCGGCCCGCCCCACCGCTGCGCACGACCGCCCCGGCCCGCCTCTGCACCGGGCCCGACACACGCGTGGAGACGCACATGCCGACGTTCGCGATCGGAGAACGGGACTTCCTGCTCGACGGCGAGCCCCTTCAGATCATCTCGGGCACCCTGCACTACTTCCGGGTCCACCCCGACCAGTGGGCCGACCGGCTGCGCAAGGCCCGCCTCATGGGCCTGAACACCATCGAGACCTACGTAGCCTGGAACGCCCACGCCCCCCGGCGCGGCGAGTTCCACACCGACGGGCAACTGGACCTGCCCCGGTTCCTGCGCCTGGCGGCGGAGGAGGGGCTGCACGCCATCGTCCGGCCCGGGCCCTACATCTGCGCGGAGTGGAGCAACGGCGGCCTGCCGGCGTGGCTGACGGGCGACCCGGACGTGCGCCCGCGCAGCAGCGAGCCCAACTACCTCGCCGCCGTCGGCGACTACTTCGGCCACCTGCTGCCGCTCCTGGCCCCGCTCCAGGTCACCCGCGGCGGCCCGGTGCTGGCGGTGCAGGTGGAGAACGAGTACGGCGCCTACGGCGACGACACCGGCTACCTGCGCACCCTGGCCGACGCGCTGCGGCAGGGTGGGATCGAGGTCCCGCTGTTCACCAGCGACCAGGCCGACGACACCATGCTCGCCCGGGGCGGGGTGCCCGGCCTGCTGCGCACCGCCAACTTCGGCTCGCGCGCCGCCGAGCGGCTGGCGGTCCTGCGCCGGCACCAGCCCACGGGCCCGCTGATGTGCATGGAGTTCTGGGACGGGTGGTTCGACCGCTGGGGCGGCCCCCACCACACCACCCCGGTCGAGGAGGCGGCGCGCGCCCTCGACGAGCTGCTGGCGGCCGGCGCCTCGGTGAACCTCTACATGTTCCACGGCGGCACCAACGCGGGCTTCACCAACGGCGCCAACGACAAGGGCGTCTACGAGCCGACGGTCACCTCCTACGACTACGACGCGCCGCTGTCGGAGTGGGGCGAGCCGACCGCGAAGTACGCGGCGTTCCGCGACGTGATCGCCCGCTACGCCAAGGTCCCCGCCGAGACCCCCGAGCCGGCGCCCCCGGCGCCGCGGCTGCATGTGCCGGTGTCGGGGTCGGCCCCGCTGCTGGCGGCGCTGGGCCGCCTGGGTGCGGCGGAGCGGCACCAGGACGCCCCGACCATGGACGACCTCGGCCACTACCAGGGGTTCCTGCTCTACCGGACCCGGCTGGCGGCCGAGGGGGAGGCGGTGCTGTCGGTCGGGGAGGTGCGCGACCGCGCCCAGGTGTTCGTCGACGGCGCGGCGGCGGGCGTGCTCAACCGCGACTTCCACGACACGACCCTGGCCGTGGCCGCGCCGCGCCCCGGCGCCGTCCTGGAGATCCTGGTGGAGGACCAGGGGCGGGTGAACTACGGGGCGCGCATCGGGGAGCCCAAGGGGCTCATCGGGCCGGTCCTGCTCGACGGGGCGCCCCTGCGGGGGTGGGAGGTCGTGCGGCTGCCGCTCGACGACCTGTCCGGCGTCGAGTTCGGCCCGGCGCGGGCGCCGCTGCCCCGGGCGGGGTTCCACGAGGGCACCTTCGACCTGGAGGAGGCGGCCGACCTGCACCTGGACACCTCGGGGTGGGGGAAGGGGCAGGTGTGGGTCAACGGGGTCAACCTCGGCCGGTACTGGCGCCGCGGCCCGCAGCGGACCCTCTACGTCCCCGCCCCCGTGGTCCGGGCCGGGTCCAACCGGCTGGTGGTGCTGGAACTGGAGTCGTCGGCGCGCAGCGGGTGGGACTTCGTGCCGGCCGCCGACCTGGGGCCCGTCCCCGTCGACTGAGCCCCGGCCCGGTGGGCTGAGCCCCGGTGTGGTGGACCAGGCCCCGGCCGGCGCGGCGGGCCGCGCATGGACGCGGGGGCGCCGGATAGTCGGCCGGGTATGCACGACGAACCGATCGCGTGGGAGGACCTGGACGACGACCAGCTCCTGGCGGCCATGGCGCGGCTGATCGACGAGGAGCCCGTCCGCCCGGAGGTGGTCGCCTTGTATTCCGCCGTCCTGGGCGCGGTCCCGGGCGCGGCTTGACATCAACTCCGGTTGAAGTTCGAGACTGGCCGGGCGGGCCGCGACCGGTGTGCCCGCCGGCCGGGGACGGCCGAAAGCGGTCGGATCGACGGGGGAGTGGCGCAGATGCGTGCGGTCGAGGTGGCGCGGTTCGGAGAGCCCGAGGTGCTGGCGGTGGGCGAGGTCGCCGACCCGGTCGCCGGGGACGGGCAGGTGGTGATCGCCACGGAGGTCGCCGACGTGCTGTTCCTGGACGTCAAGCTGCGCCAGGGCTGGGGCGGCGAGTACTTCCCGCTGACGCCGCCCTACATCCCCGGTGCGGGCGTCGTCGGCCGGGTCCGCTCCGTCGGCGGCGGCGTCGACCCCGCGTGGGTGGGGCGCCGGGTGGCGGCCTCCACGATCGGGTTCAGCGGCTACGCCGAGCAGGCCCTCGCGCCGGTGGAGGGGCTGGCCGCGGTCCCCGATGAGCTGGAGCCGGCCGTGGCCGCCGCGCTGACCCACGACGGGCGCACGGCGATGGGGGTCTTCGACCGGGCCCCGGCGTCGGCGGGCGACAACGTCCTGGTCATCGCGGCGGCGGGCGGGCTCGGCATCGCGCTCGACCAGCTCGCGGGCGCCGCGGGCGGCCGCGTGATCGCCGCCGCCCGCGGCGAGCGCAAGCTCGACCTGGCCCGCGAGCTGGGCGCGGCCGAGGCGGTGGACTACTCCGGGCCCGGCTGGATCGACCGCGTCCGCGCGGCCACCGGCGGGGCCGGGCTGGACATCGTCTACGACGGAGCAGGCGGCGAGCTGGGCGGCGCCGCCTTCGCCGCCACCGCCGACGGCGGCGTGTTCTCCGCCCACGGCCTGGCATCGGGCCAGGCCGCCACGGTCGACCCGGCGGAGGCCGAGCGCCGCGGCATCACGATGCTGGGCATCCAGGACGCCTCCTTCGGCCCCGCTGAGGGTCGGCGCCTGATGGAACGCGCCTTCACCGAGGCCGCGAAAGGCCACCTGCGCCCGGTCATCGGCGCCACCTTCCCCCTGGACAAGGCCGCCGAGGCCCACGCGGCGGTCGAGTCCCGAGAGGTTGTCGGCAAGACGCTGCTGGTGGTCTGAGGGCCCTGGGGCGAGCCGCGCGGTCCCGGAGGGATACCGTCTCCGGGCCGCGCCTCCCGGCTCAGGCCTGCGGGCCGGCGTAGCCGAACACGGGGCACTCCATCAGGTACCTGGTGAGCGCCGGCCAGGACATCTGCTGTAACTCCCGCTGCGCCCGTGCATTCCACATGGCGCGGATCTCCGGGGATTCGTCCGGCGGCACTTTCGCCACCCGGACCTCGTCGCCGTTATCCGCGCTGAAAATCCTGTTCCCGCACAGGTCCCGCGATGCATGCTCGCGGATCTCCACATTGCGTTCCCGCGCCCACGACCGGAGTTCCGGCATGCTGATCTGCCGGACGTTGCTGATCACCGAACGCGCTCCGCCCTGAGGGCGGCGAGGGCCGTCCGCGTCCTCCTGATGAATGCGGCGGCGCGCACGAGCCGTTCCTCGTAGAAGCGCAGTTCCCATTTCACCCGATACGGGCGGACCCGGCTCGGGCGCTTCGGTAGAGTGGTCGTCGTCATCGCGTTCCTTCGCTGGTCGATGGCCGCACCTGCAATGCGGCCGGCGAATTCACCTCCAGGTCCTCAGCGTTCTGCTGTGGAAATCCATCCGCCAGATGTTGAGCGCTGCCTATGCTTGCGGCAGCGGGTCCGGCAACATTCGGAGGTCTGCAATGTCCGATTTCGCCACCAGGGCGCGGGCGGCGTTGAAGGAGCAGGGGTTGTCGCTCCGCGGTGCCGCTCGGGCCATCAATTTCGACTCGGGACATCTGTCCCGCGTGTTTTCGGGAAAACGACCGCCGTCACCGGAGATGGCCAAGGCCATCGACACCCTTGTCGGGGCCGATGGCGCACTCGCGGCTTTGGCGTCCACCCTCACGCCGGACGACCGCGAGAGGGTCGCGCGCAGCTTCGCGCTTCCGTCTCGGCTCGACTCCGGGACGGTGCAGGCGTTGGCGAATGTCCTGGCCGCGCAACGGCGGCTGGAGGATGCCGTGGGGGCGTCCGTCATGCTGCCGGGGAGCCTGGCGCAGCTGTCCACCGTCACGGGGTTCGTCCGTGATGCACACGGACCGCACCGCGCCTCCCTGCTGGCGGTGGTGGCCGAGATGCACCAGCATGCGGGATGGATGCTGGCCGCCGTCCGCCGCGACCGGGAAGCGCTGTCGATGCTCGCTCTGGCCGAGGAGATGGCGGATGAGGCCGATGCCCCCGTCATCGCGGCGGTCGCCGTCTCCTTCCGCGGATATGTCGCGCGCCAGCAGCGGCATTTCGGGGGTGTGGTCCGCGCCTCCCAAGCCGCGCGGCACAGCCCCGGGGCCCACGAGACCCAGCAGGTCTTCGATACCTTCCAGGCGGCGCAGGGCTATGCCGGCCTGGGCCGGGCGGACGCCGCGCGACGGTTGCTGGACGAAGCGGCGCACCGGGCGGCGACGGCCGGGGAGCCGCCGGACGTCGTGTACTGGTACTCGCCCGCCTTCTTCTCGCTGAACATCGGCATGGTCCACGCGTCATTGGGCGATCACGCCGACGCCGCCGACCACCTCCGGACCGGCCTCGACGGACTCCCCCCGGAACAGCGCGGCGCAGAGTGGACCGAAGAGTACAGAGAAGCCCTGGTCGCCGCCCAGGCCGCGTGACCACCGGTCTGCCGCCGTCCTTGCTCGTTCTCATGCCTCCCGTGGGCGGAGGCGGTGGCCGGTGAGGCGGGTCGGGGCGATGCGGACGCAGGCGTCGCGGTCGCCTCCCGCCCAGGGGCGGATGGGGGTGAGGGCGCGGAGCGCGCTCAGTTCCGACGGTTCCTCCACCCGGTGGGCGGGGCCGGCGGCCAGGACGGTCCAGCCTTCGCTCATGGCGCCGTCGAACCGGTCGACCTGGAACCCCACGTCGCCGAGGGCGTGGCGGGCGATCACACCCTCGGGGTCGGTCCGGAAGACGATCGTCCCGGCCGACACCAGGTAGTTCACCGGCAGGACCACCGGCGCCCGCTCATCCTCCACCAGGAACGCGACCCGCCCCACCCCGCCGGGCTCCAGGAGGCGGGCGCACTCCTCAGCGTCCAGCTCCCGCAGCTCCGGGTCGGGCACCGGCGCGCCCGGGAGCCCGGGCGCGCCCTCCGGCTCTGCGCCCAGCAGCGCGTCCTCGGTGGTCTGGAGCGCCCGCGCAAGCCGGTGCAGCGCCCACCGGGTCAGGACGGGCGGGTGCTCCTCCAGGTAGGCGACGTAGCCCGGCGCCATCCCGGCGCGCAGGGCCACCTCCTCGCGGGTCAGCCCGAGCCCCTTGCGCCGGTGGGCCGCGCGCCGCCCCAGATCCCCGCCGGCATGGCCGGTGTCGTATGCGTCCATCACAGCGTCCCCCGTCTTCCGTACGGGACCACGAGCGCCCCGTCCCCGCCACTGTCGATAGTGCGCCCGCCGACCCCGGAAGATCCACCGCGACGTGCGGAGGTGACCGGGTCGGGTCACCGGAATCGGCGCTCCCGCCCCGCCACCCGGCCGCACATCGGGCCGTGATGTTGCCCCGCGCCGGGGTAGCGGGCGGCCATGACCGAGAGCCGCGAAGACCACACCCGCACGCGTCTGGCCGCGCTCGACCGCCGTCCCCGGATGGTCCCCGAGCAGGCGCACGCCGTCGGCTTCACCGCCCGCCGGATCGCGCCGGGCGAGGCCGACACCGACGACCAGCGCGAGGTCGCCGACGCCGCCGCGCGCACGGCGGTCGCCACCGAGATCGAGGAGCGGTGGCCGGGCCTGCCCTACGTCATCCGCCACGGCAGCGGCGAGGAGCTGCACGACATCGTCCCGGACTGCGACCCCGGCGACCGGGTGGTCCTGGGCATCGTCTACCGGCTCGACCGCTGAGGCGCGGGCACCCCCACCGTGACCCGGGCGGCCGGGCGGCCCGGGCGGATTTTGCCATGTCCGTGGGCGGCCCACCGCCGTTGTGCCGAGGACGGCGGCCACCTGCGGGTGATGATGGGGAAAGGCGCTGTTGCGCACAGCGCAGGAGCCGCCGGAGTGGGGACCTCCGGCGCGCGGCCGCCGCGGCGGCCCCACGAGTGTTCGCAATGGGGGGAAGCACATGTTCACGGTTCCCGAGGTCACCCTGAACAACGGGGTGCGCATTCCGCAGCTCGGCTTCGGTTCGGCGGGGATCGACGCCGCCGACACCGTCGACGTCGTCGGGACCGCCATCGGCGCGGGATACCGCAGCATCGACACGGCGGCCGCCTACGGCAACGAGGGCGGTGTGGGAGCGGCCGTCCGCCAATCGGGGCTGGACCGCGAGCGGCTCTTCATCACCTCCAAGGTGGCCAACGCCGACCACGGCTACGACGCGACCCTGCGCGCCTTCGACGAGAGCCTGCACCGCCTCGACCTGGAGTGGCTCGACCTCTACCTGATCCACTGGCCGCTGCCCGCTCGCGACACCTTCGTGGGCACGTGGAAGGCGCTGGAACACCTCTATGCCGAGGGGCGGGTGCGGGCGATCGGGGTGTCCAACTTCCAGATCGAGCACTTGCAGCGGATCATGGACGAGGGCGGGATCGTCCCCATGGTGAACCAGATCGAGCTGCACCCCCGGCTCACCCAGGAGCGGCTGCGCCGCTTCCACGCCCGGCACGGGATCGCCACCGAGGCCTGGAGCCCGCTGGGCCAGGGGAACCTGCTGACGGACCCGGCCATCTGCAAGCTGGCGGAGGCGCACGGCAAGACCCCGGCCCAGGTGATCATCCGCTGGCATCTCCAGATCGGGACGATCGCCATCCCGAAGTCGGCGACGGCGGACCGGATCCGGGCCAACTGCGAGGTGTTCGACTTCGAGCTCTCCGACGGGGACATCGACGCGATCTCCGCCCTCAACGCCGACCAGCGCTTCGGCCCCGATCCCGACGCCTTCGACTTCGTCGGCGACTGATCGCGCCGGTCGGGCTGGTCGGGCTGATCCCGCCCGTTCCGCTGATTCCGCCGGTCCGGCCGGATCCGCCGGTGGCCTCGGATGCCCTGTGCGCGGCGGGGCCGGACGCCCTGTGTCGGACGTCCGGCCCCGCTCAGTGTTCTGGGGCGCTCAGGCGAGCTCGCGGCGCTTGAGAGCGCCGGTGAGCGTGGCCTCCGTGCCCTTGCGGGCCAGGCGCACGACGTAGACGACGCCGCCGGCGAGCATGGACACGGGGATCGCCATGATCGCGATGAGCATGATGAGGCTGACGACGGTGAGTTCTCCCATGGCCGCCATCCTACGCGGGCGGTTCCGGGGGCCGTCGCCGCCCCGGGGTCGGTGACGCCCCCTGCCCCTGCCCCCTGCCTCAGCGGGCACGGCCGCCCCGGCCGCCCCGGCCGCCCGGCGGGCAGGCCGGGGTAGCATCGGGCCGCCGGGACGGGGCCCTCCACCCGGCGCGCCGCACCCCCGGGAGGACACGCGTGACGACACCCGAATCCGGACGCCCTGGGAGCGATCCCATGCGCTGGGGCGTCCTCGGCGCCTCCGCCGCCATCAGTCGCCGGGTGATGCCCGCCATCGCCGCCGGAGGCCCCACCACGCTCGCCGCCGTCGCCGGCCGCCCGCAGAGCGCCGCACGCACGACGGAGGTCGCCGCCGCCTACGGCGCACGCGCCCACCACGATTACGGCGCCCTGCTCGCCGACCCGGCGATCGAGGCCGTCTACATCGCCCTGCCCAACAGCGAGCACGTCGGCTGGACCCTGCGCGCCCTCGACGCCGGGAAGCACGTGCTGGTCGAGAAGCCCATGGCCCTGTCCGAGGCCGACGCCGTTCGGGTACAGGAGGCCGCCGACGCCGCGCGGCGCACCGTGATGGAGGCGTTCATGTACCGCTTCCACCCGCAGCAGCGGCGCGCCGCCGACCTGCTCGCCTCGGGGGAGATCGGCGATCTGCGGGTGGTCCGGGCCTCCTTCGCGTTCCTCATGGGCGCCGCCCCCGGCGACATCCGGCTCGCCCCCGGCCTGGGCGGCGGCGCCACCTGGGACGTGGGCTGCTACGCGGTCGACGCCGCGATGCTCCACTTCGGCCGGGCCCCGCGAGCGGTCCGCGCCGTCCTGTCGCGCCGGCCCGGCGCCGACGTCGACACCAGCGGGACGGTGCTGCTCGACTTCGGGGAGGGGCGCAGCGCCGTCCTCGACCACTCCATGGACTACGGCCCCCGGTCCTGGATGGAGCTCCAGGGGACGCACGGCTCGATCACCATCCGCAACGCCTGGGCGGGAGCGGACGAGGACGGCACCCTCACCGTCCTCGGCTACGCGGGGACCCGCGAGGAGAGCGTGCCGGCCGCCGACCACTACCGCCTCCAGGTGCTGGCGCTCACCGACGCCGCGCGCGCGGGCACTCCGGCGCCGATCCCGCTGTCGGACTCGCTCCGGACGGTGCGGGTGCTGGAGGCCGTCTTCGCCTCGGCGGCCGACGACGGGGCGGCGGTACCGGTCGCCGAGGAGGGGACCGGCTGACGGGGATCGGCCGAGAGGAGAATCCGCGCCCGGCACTGGCGCCGGGGCGTGTCCCGTTCCTAGGGTCGAGGGGCAGCCGGGCCCGCCCGGATTCCACGAATCTCCCCGGAGGTGCGGAATGTCCTTCACTCCGATCCAGCCCCTCGGCCGGGCGGAGGCGGCCGAGGCCGTGCTCGACGCCAAGCGCAACAAGAACCTCACCTGGGAGGACATCGCCGCCGAGGTGGGCCGCTCCAAGGTGTGGACCACGGCCGCGCTGCTCGGGCAGCACCCCCTCAGCGAGGACCAGGCGCGCGCGGCGGGCAAGCTCCTCGGCTTGGACCAGGTGGTCGTCGACGCGCTGCGGCTGCCGCCGGTCCGCGGCGAGGCGGTGGTCGACCCCAGCGAGCCGATCGTGGCGCGGCTGGAGGAGATCGTCCAGGTCTACGGCGGGACGATCAGCGAGCTGATCCGCGAGGAGTTCGGCGACGGCATCATGAGCGCCATCGACTTCCGGATGGACTTCGAGCGGGTGCATGCCGAAGAGGGCGACCGCGTCGTCATCACCCTCGACGGCAAGTACCTCCCCTACCGCGAGTTCTGACGCGCGGGTCCGGTGCGATCCGGGCGGGGCGCCGGACGGCGGCCCGTGGCAGCGTCACCGTGCCCGGAGCTTTCGGGTGAAGTCCCGCAGGTCGGAGGTGAACAGACCGGGCTGCTCGAAAGCGGCGAAATGACCGCCGCGCGGCTGCTCCGCCCAGTGCACCAGGTTCCACTGGCGTTCACTCCATCGGCGGGGAGATCGGGTCTTCTCCCTCGGATAGAGCGCGATGCCGGTGGGCACCTCCACCTTGTGGCCCCACACCTCGGGATCGGAGCCGTACGCTTCCGACTCCGCGTACTGCCGGGCGGCGGAGGTGGCGGTGCCGGTGAGCCAGTACAGCATGGTGTTGTCCAGTAGCCGGTCGAGCGTGAACGGCAGGCCCTCGCGGGTGTCGGACCAGGTGTGGAACTTCTCCAGCAGCCAGGCCGCCAGCCCCGCCGGGGAGTCCTCCAGCGCCGGGCCGAGACTGTGCGGGCGGGTGGCCTGTTGAACGTAGTAGCCGTTGTCGGTCCCGTATATCCGGGTAGTGCGCTCCAGCGCCTCGCGCTCGGCCGGCGTCGCCTCGGCCAGAGGATCGTCGAGGCCGGGTGGGGCCACCGCCCAAGGGAAGTTGATGTGCGCCCCCAGCAGCCGGCCGGGGTATCTCAGACCCAGCTGGCGGGTGACGAAGGCCCCCCAGTCCCCGCCCTGGGCCAGGAACCGGGGGTGACCGAGCTCCTCCATCAGGGCGGCGAAGGAATCGGCGATGGCGGGAACGTCGGCGCCGGGAGCTGTGGTCGGCCCGGACAGCGCGAATCCGGGCATCGAGGGCAACACCACGTGGAAGGCGTCCTCGGCCCGTCCGCCGTGTGCGGTCGGGTCGACCAGCGCGGGCACACAGTCCAGGAATTCGACCACCGAGCCCGGCCAGCCATGGCACAACAACAGGGGTGTGGCGTCCGGGTGCCGCGAACGCACGACAAAGGCGTGTACCCGCAGCCCGGCGAAGTCGCCGACGATCTGGGGCAGGGCATTCAGTTCGGCCTCGGTGCGCCGCCAGTTATAGCGATGCAGCCAGTGCTCGACGAGCCGCCGTAGCCAGGGTTGTGGCGTCCCCCAGTCCCACCCCTCGCCGGGTAGGTCGTTGCGGAACCGGGTACGCGAAAGCCGGTCGCGCAGATCGGCCAGCTCCGCGTCGCTCGTGGTGATCGTAAACGCTCGCATCCAGGCATTCTCGCCCCGCTGAGGTGCTGCACGCCAACGAGCCGGCCATCGACATGGCCGGCTCGCACGCCCCGACTCCACTGAGCCCGCGAGGGGTGCGGGCCTACCTGACCGGCCTGGTCGCTATTGGAGATGCGGAGTTCACACCACCAAGCCACCCCTGACTCTGTCCCGGCCGCTAGGTGTACCCGAGGCGGGTCAGCTCCGTCTCGGCGACCGAGCGCACGTCGCGGTGCTGGTCGGAGGTCAGGCGCTTGCGCCACGTGCCGATGCCCGTGGCCTCGGTGCTGACCAGCTCCACGGCCGAGACGCGCGCCCCGGTGAACTCGCGCAGCTGCTCCGCCGTCTCGACCTCGTTGCCGAACAGGTCCTCGTAGCGCAGGGTCATGAGCCTGTCGGCGCCCAGGTCGCCGCGCAGGCGCGCCGACAGCCGGACCGCCCCGCGCCAGCGCAGCGCACACTTGGCCGCTGTAGAGAGCTCCGGGTACTCGCTGCGCTCGTGCTCGGACTCGATCCCGAAGAACGGGTTGGGCAGCTCCTCGCCGATGTTGGCGATACCCGGCCGGAACCAGGCCAGGGAGCGCTCGTCGGCGAGCATCGCGGCGGCGACGTCCCGCCCGTCCCGGATCACCTGGACGAAGAGGGCGTCCTCGAAGGCCGCCCGCAGCGCGGTCGCGCTGTAGAGCAGGTCCGGGCTGGCATCGCCGAAGCGCGTGGCCTCCCGGGCGTGCCGGCAGGGCTCGCCCGCCTCGCGGGCGCTGACGGGCTCGCCCGGGCATCGTGGGCAGGTGAGTGGGGTGAGCTGCCACGCCTCGGCGAACGCGTCGCGCAGCAGGGTGGCCGTCCCCGATGCGCGCTCCTCGGCGATCGAGGGTCGGCGGGCGACGGCGTAGACGGCGCTGAGGACGCCGGGATCACCGGATCCGAGGTAGAACCCGGGGGCGCGCCCCAGCGCGCGGGCGATCAGGTCGACACCTGAGTGGGGGGCGCCGAGAACGAAGACGGGCCGGTCGACCTTCGTCCCGTTCACGAGGAGGATGTAGGGCGGTTGTTTCATGTCTGGGATGATTTTTGCACTCTTCGCCGGACATTGCCCCATCCGGTGCCCCGCCGCACGTACGGCACGACGGCGCCCCTGCGCCGCGCCCCGGTGGGTCCTTCCGCCTCCCGAGCGCCCAATGTCCCTCCCGTATGCCAGTTGTGACGTGAGAGTACCGTGAAGCGGTACTTCCGTCGTTTTGTCCCTGTCGATGCTCGCTGAAACGGACCCGGTACGAACGGGACTTTAGGCCCGTCCGTCAGCGGGCGGTGAGGTGCACGGGGAGCAATACCCCGCCGTGAACGGCTCTGATCATGGTGGGGGAAGGCGAGGTAAAAGGCGGTGCGTTCCCGTGGTGCCGCTGCCAGAATGACCGAATTCACGTCTGTTCCCGTCTCCTACGACACCGAGGACCCCTGATGAACGCCGAATCCGCCCGCGCCCGAGCCGTTGAGATCATGGCCGCCGCCGACCGCGTGACGGTCCTCACCGGTGCGGGCATTTCCACGGATTCCGGCATCCCCGACTACCGCGGACCGCAGGGGGTCTGGACGAAGAACCCCGGTGCGGAGGCGCTGTCGGACCTGAACACCTACATGTCCGATGCGGATGTCCGCCGCGAGGTGTGGCGGGTGCGCCGGTCCCACGCCGTCTGGACGGCCGAGCCCAACGCCGCCCACGCGGCCCTGACCGACCTCGACCGCGCCGGGCGGCTGCTCGCCGTCGTCACGCAGAACATCGACGGCCTCCACCAGGCGGCCGGGACCGACCCCGCCCGCGTCATCGAGGTCCACGGGACGGTGCACTGGGTCGTCTGCATGGAGTGCGGCGAACGGACCCCGATGCCGGAGGTGCTGGCCCGGCTGGACGACGAGTCCGACCCCCGGTGCCTGGTGTGCGGGGGCATCCAGAAGTCGGCCACGATTTCGTTCGGTCAGCGTCTCGATCCTGACGTCATCCAGGCGGCGGTCGACGCCACGGCGGACGCCGGGGTGTTCGTCGCCATCGGGACGTCGCTGATGGTGAACCCGGTGGCGGGGCTGTGCGAGATCGCCGACAGGAACGGGGTTCCCCTGATCATCGTCAACGCCGAACCGACGCCGTATGACCCTGCCGCGGTCGCGGTCCTGCGTGATCCGATCGGTGAGGTCGTGCCGGGGCTGGTGCGGGAGGTCTTGGAGCGCCACCGGGCGGGGTGAAGGGGCGGCGGAGGGGCGTCAGGCGGAGCCTGCCGGGCCGCTGTTCTGGTCGTTGCCCCCGCCGCCGCTCTGACGGTGCTTCGGCCGTCTGGGCGACCAACCGGCACTCCGTTGGATCTGCACGGGGCCGTACGGGTCGGGAAGCGGTTCAGGATGGTCGTCCCGCCGCGCCTCGGCGTGGGCTTCGCGCTGCCCCCTCCCATTCCAGATGATCCGCGTGTCATCGTGAGTGGGATCGACGTCATCCTCGGAGGGGAGAGAAGGCTGCGTCCCTTTCCGTGCTTGTGCGTGCTCGTCCATCAATCGGTTGAGTTTGTCATGAAGGAAGGGCAGATCGGGCGGTCCGGGAGTGCCCAGGTGGGTCCGCAGGCGGTCGAGTACGGGTTCGATCCTCCCGCGGGACAACGGCCGTCCGGCGACGATTTCACCGACCCTGTTCAGGTAGTCCAAGACGACAGTGAGCAAATCGGCGTGGTAGCGCGTTCCTATGCTGAGGTCGAGATCCTCGGCGGCTTGTCGGAGGACCAGCAACTCCAGACGACCCAGGAAACGTGTGCTGAGAAGGCGTTCAAATCTTGACAGGCGTTCTTCGCCGTTTCCGGAATTCAAGGGATCCCTGGCATCACCTATGGGAGCCAGCCGCAGCACCAACAGGTCGTGTGCCTCGGCCCATAGTCGCGGGGTCCCATTGAGCGAATCGCGTCGGTCCATGGCATACCACGTGCCCAGATCCACGCTTGCGTGGCGCAGGTAGGGCAAGAGCATCAGTGTCATCCGGGCCGCAGTGCCATTGGCGCGCAGTGCGACCGAGCGCAGCAGCTTGGACGTCACGGAGCCGAACTCAATGGTCACCGCGTACGGATTTTCGACGTCGAGCCGGTCGTCTCCGCTCGATCGAAGCTCGAAGCCGATGCATTCACCGACGTTCACCGGCTCACCGGCCTCGCGTTCCAGCACGGTTTGAGATCTGTCACCGTGGGTGAAACCGATGTGCCGGATCCGGACGGAGTCCAGGGTTCCGTGCCATTGGGAATCGGGAAGCGCTCGCCAAAGGCCGGCGAGCGCTCGCCATTCCTGCCAAGGTTCCTCTGCGTCTGGGAACAATTCCGCGAGGTCGATCCCATCCTCGGCGACCAGGGTGAGCAGCACGGCGACATTGGCCATGTAGGCGCCTTGGCGTTGGGTGATGGGCAGGCGCTGAGGAGCGTAATCCGCGAAGGAACGGTTGGCCGGCGGGAAGGGCGCGTCGCGGAACAGCTCGATCAGCAGTTCGAGAAATTCGGCGCGGTCCTCGGGCCGCCCGTCCAGCCGCTGGGAGAGCAGGTCACCGGCGAATTCGACCACTGCGGATCGACCACCCAGCGCCGCGAACGAGGTGAGTGCGTAGAAGAGTCCGTCGTCAAGGTGGGCGGAGTAGCGGCGCCGGGCGCTTCTGCGGCGGTCCTCGGCCAGATCGTCCAAGGCGCTGGTGATCATGCGCGCCACCAGGTATTCGCCGAACGTGGCGTGCAGGAACTCGTACACGCTCGCCGTTCCGGCCTGCACCTGGGCCCGTGATTCATGGACGAAGAAGAACCGTCCGAGCACCTGGTCGGCGTCGCTGACCGCCCCGTGCAGTCCCGCGGTGTCGCCGGGGTGAATGGCGGCGTCGGGGAGGAGCACGGCGAGATCGCTCCCCAATTCGGCGGCCGTCACCGTCTGCCGCCCCCGCGCGAACATCGCCATGGCCACGATCTCCAGCCGGTTCAGCTCCTCCGAGATCCGTCGCTCGCGGTCGCGGTCCGGCAGGTTCGCCGCGTGCTTGTTGACCTCGCGCCGGGCGAACATCGTCAGCAGCTCTTCGTACAGCTCGGCGCGGGAGAAGCGCGTGCCCGACGCCTGGAGCGCATTGCCGTCGGCGTCGTAGATGAGCAGCATGAGCAGGAGCAGCGGCTGTTCGGCCAGCTCGCGGTAGGGCAGCACGGACGCGAGGGTGGGAGGGGTCAGTCCGGCGGCGGCGAGGGAGGTGGCGTTGGCCTCGTTCCAGATGTCGATCATCTGGCCGATCTGCGCCTCGCTGAAGGGTTCCAGACGGATAATGGGTGTTCCCACGGAGAACCGCATCCGATCGGCGACCACCGTCCGGCTGGTGACGATGACGATCACCGGCTCGCCCATGGCGCGCTGCTGCTCCTGGAAGCGCTGCACCTGCTCCAGGTAGTCCGAGCGGTTCACCCCGGTGGCCTGGAGCAGTTCATCGAAACCGTCGAGGATGACCAGGGGGATCGCGCCGTCAGCGGATTCCACGAGTTCCCGCCAGGATGTACGGGTGTGGAGTGTCGCGGCCAGCCCTTCATCGATCTGGGTGTGGATGGGCGCATTGGGGGGCACCGTGCGGAGTTCGATGCGCAGCGGGACGAAGTCGCTCTTCGGCAGCCGTGCGGCCAGCATCTCGGTGAGCTTCGACTTGCCGGCCCCGGGGTGGCCCAGGATCACGAGTGGAGCTTCGGTGGCTTCGATGCGGGTGAGGAGATAGGCCAGCACAGGCTGGAGGTCATCCGTGGTGGGGAGCTCTGCCCACCATGCGTCCTCGGAAGGCCGGGCGCCGGGGGCTGCGGTTGTGACAGTGCCCCGCGGCGCAAGATAGGCATGCTCCAGGGTTGGCAGCGTGAAACTGGTCGGGGCGTCGGTCGAACGCAGGAGTGGACGGCTGAGAACGGACGTGTAGGTGGCGGCCAGTTCGCGTCGGCGCCGCTCGATCGGGCGTCCGGTCGACACGTTTTCCAGCAGGAGGTTCAGCCGGTCCAGTCCGGCGCTCACGGTGTCCAGCCGCGCCTGGGTCTCCCCGTGTAGGTGGAAATCCGCCCAGACCCCGAATTCAGGAACTTCGGCGGCCAGTCGAAGATACGATTCCTCGTATCGACGTCTGGCGATATCGGACAGGGTCCGATTTATCTGATCCCATTCTATTCCGACGGGTCCGCGACCTAGAAAGGAAAGTGGTAGGTCCGGGATGCGAAAGAACATCTTTCCCGGTCGGCCATATGCTAAAAAGAATGGATCTCCGTGGAAGTGAGTCGGCGATCCGACAAGGGCGGTGTGGACTTGCAGAGTGGGTGCTTCAACGATCAGTGCCGCGTGCAGCTCATCAGGGTCGACCCCATCGGCGATGAGTAGATTCCTGGTTTCCTTATTCTCCAGGAACTCTGTGGTCGCCTCGATATAGGCGGTCACGATGAGTACATGGTGTGCCGCGTCGATCCGCTGGGTTCGATCCCAGCGGCTCACCCCCGAGATCCGTTCCCGGAGCTTGGTCAGCGCCTCCCGCCCCTTGGACACGAGTTCCGTTCGGATCCCGAAGAGATCCGGAACTCCCAGCGCCCCCAGCCCGCCGTCGACCAGTTTCTCCGCCAGGTCGAGCAGAGTGGAGTCGTCCTTGCCGAGGATCTTGAGGGCATCGGCATAGGTGGGGGGTTTCGCCATGGGGGGCGGCCTTTCCGGTGTCCGTGCGGGGGTTCCGGGGACGGGGCAGTGGCGTCAGAAGCGCAGACTCCAGGAATTGAGGGTGCCCGAGTCCTGCGCCGTCTGGTCCTCGATGCGGAGGGTCCATACGCCTGCGGCCTCGACCGCTGACGCGTCCACGGTGTACTCATTCGTTCCGTTGACGGTTTCTCCTTCCAGATCGAAGGAGGTGCCGTCGGGAGCGATCAACTGGAGCGTCAGATCCGAGAGGTACGTGTGCTCCAGGTCCACGGTCACGCCCAACGTGGCCGGAGCGGTCCCTTCGACGCCCGTCACCTCGATCGTCGACTCCGCAGTGGACATGTCCTCGATCGCGACCGGTGAACTGTTCTCGAACGCCCCATCACCGGGTGCAGCCGACCCACCCACCGCGTCCGACCCGCCCTGCGCGAACTCCAGCGCCCAGGAGTTGAGGGTGCCCGTGTCCTGCGCCGTCGTGTCTTCGATGCGGAGCGTCCAGGTGCCCGCGGCGCCGGCCGACGAGGCGTCGATGGTGTAGTCGTGCGGCTCGCCGTAGGGTTCCAGCTCGAAGGCGGTGCCGTCGGGGGCGATCAGCTGGATGTTCAGATCCGAGAGGGCCGTGTGGGTGAGGTCCACGGTGACGCCCAGCGAGGTCGGGGCGTTCCCTTCGACGTCCGCCACATCGATTGTCGACTCGACCGTCGCCTCGTCCTCGATCGTGACCGGTGAACCGTTCTCGAACAACGCAGCCTGCGTCCCGGGCCCCTCGCCCTCCCCCACCTCCTCACTCGCCTGCTGGTCGGCGTGGAGTGCCAGGCTCACGCCGAAAACGGCGATGACGATGACGAGGACCGCGGTGCCCGCGATCCAGATCAGCAACTTCCCTTTCGAGCTCAGGCCTGGTGCCGCCCCCGGCGCCATCGCCCCCGGCGGCGTCACCCCCGGCGGGGTCGCCCCCGGTGGTGGCGTCCACGTTTGGGGGCCCGGCATCGGCCCTGGTACCGGCTGCGGCGCCGGGACGACGCCCGGGGGCGTCTGCGTGGGCATCACCCCGGGCGGGGTCGGGATCGCGGATATCCCGGTGGCGGCCGCGGTCGGCCCGGTGGGGACCCGCTGGGGCACGGCCACCGGTGGAGGCGCGTCGAGCAGGGCGAGCGCCTCGGCGACCGTTGGGCGTTCCTCGGGTGCCTTGGCCATCAGCCGGGTGATGAGGGGCGTCAGCGACCCCGCGCGCTGCGGTTGCGGGGCTTCCTCGTAGACCACCGCGTGCATCACCGCGGGCGTCGAGTCGCGGGCGAAGGGCCCCGTGCCCTCAAGGGTCTCGTGCAGCGTGGCACCGAGGGAGAAGAGGTCGCTGGGCGCCTGGCTCTTGTCGCCGCGGATGCGTTCCGGCGCCATGTAGGCGACCGAGCCCACCACGCCTCCCGTGATGGTGAGCTTGGCGTCCTCCTCGTGGGTGGCGATGCCGAAGTCGGTGAGCAGGATCTCGCCGTTGTCGGCGAGCATGACGTTGGCCGGCTTGATGTCGCGGTGCACGATCCCCGCCCCGTGGGCGGCGTGGAGCGCCTTCAGCATGGCCCTGGCGATGTCGGTGGCCTCGGGTACCGACAGCGGGCCGGACGACTTCAGGCGTTCGCTCAGGGAACGTCCGACGACGAGCTGCATGACGATCCAGGGGATGTCGTCCTCGACGACGACGTCGTGCACGCTCACGATGTTGGGGTGATCGCGCAGCCTGGCGGCGTTGCGGACCTCGCGTTCCGATCGTGCGAGCCGTTCCTCCCACTCGGAGGGCGAGGCGGACGTCGGCAACGACAGCCCCTTGACGGCCACGTCGGCCTGGAGTCTGTGGTCGCGTGCCTTCCATACGGTCCCGAACCCGCCGCTGCCGATCCGCTCAATGAACTCGTATCTTCCGCCGATCCGCTGCCCTGGTTGCACGGTTCGGTCCACCATTGAGAATCCCTGTGTAGTTGAAAGGAGGGAGAACGCGTGCAACAGGGTAGAGCACGGCTCCAGGTCGGGCGACAGCGCCGCTGTGCCTCCCCTGGAGCCTCCGGCGCCGTCCGGCCTCCCGCCAGGGCTCTTACGGAAGCCGCCAGTCGACCGGCTGGGCGCCCAGTTCCTCCAGGAGGGCGTTGGCGCGGCTGAAGGGCCGTGAGCCGAAGAAGCCGTTGTGCGCCGACATCGGGCTGGGGTGGGTGGACTCCACGCAGGGCACCCCGGGCATCAGCGGGCGCGTGTTGCGGGCGTCGCGGCCCCAGAGGATCGCGACCATGGGGGTGCCGCGGGCGGCGAGTGCGCGGATGGCCTGCTCGGTGATCTCCTCCCAGCCCTTGCCGCGGTGCGAACCCGGCGAGCGGGGCGCCACGGTGAGGACGCGGTTGAGCAGCAGCACGCCGCGCTGGGTCCAGGGGGTGAGGTCGCCGTTGGAGGGCTTCGGCAGGCCCAGGTCCTCGGTGTACTCCTGGTAGATGTTGCGCAGGCTGCCGGGCAGCTTGACGTCGGGGGCCACCGAGAAGCTGAGCCCCACGGCGTGCCCGGGCGTGGGGTAGGGGTCCTGCCCCACGAGCAGCACCCGTACGTCGTCGAAGGGCTGCTGGAACGCGCGGAGCACGTTCTCGCCGGCGGGGAGGTAGGTGCGCCCGGCGGCGACCTCCTCGCGGAGGAAGTCGCCCATGGCCGTGATGCGGTCGGCCACCGGCTCCAGGGCCTTGGCCCAGCCTTCGTCCATGATCTCGTTCAAAGGTCGTCCTGACATGCCCCGAACGATAGCGGGGGTCGGTGACACGAAAAGCCCTATCGCGCA
Source organism: Nocardiopsis sediminis (assembly GCF_042650565.1). Taxonomy (NCBI): domain Bacteria; kingdom Bacillati; phylum Actinomycetota; class Actinomycetes; order Streptosporangiales; family Nocardiopsidaceae; genus Nocardiopsis; species Nocardiopsis sediminis. The sequence continues at coordinate 462,796 of NZ_JBHSBH010000007.1, read as the reverse complement.
GGGGATCGTGCTATTCGGCCGGCCGGATCGCCCGTGTCGCCTCCACGCGCCCGTGTGCCTGCCCGCTCGCGCCCCGTCAGCGCCCGGCCGCGCGCCGCCGCCAGTGGGCGAGGCGCTCGGCGGCGCGGGCGGTCTCGGCGTGCTGCGCGCCGAAGACCCGGTGGTGGTCGCGCAGGAGCGCGTCGTAGTGGCGCACCGCTTCGGCGGGGTCGCCCGCGTAGCCGATGTAGGCCGCCAGGTAGTGGCGGGCGCGCAGCGTGGTGGCGTGGTCGGCGCCCAGTGCCCGGGCCAGGTCGGGGACGAGCGTGTGCAGCAGCGCGACGGCGCGGTGCCGGTCGCCGGTCTCGCCGACGTCGAACGCGAGGTAGAGGCGGGTGGTCAGGACCCGCTCGGAGTCGGGCCCGTGCACGGCCGACAGGTCGGGGAGCAGCTCCTCGTGCACGCGCGCCGCGGTGGCGTGGTCGCCGGCCCGCCCGGAGTTGGTGGCCAGGTAGTAGCGGGCGGTCAGGGTCTCGGGGTGGCGCCTGCCGTAGACCCGGTCGAGGTCGGCGAGCAGGCCGGTGAACAGGGCGACCGACCGTCCCGGGTCGCCGCCCTTGCCGGTGAGGTAGGCGGCGCGGCGGCGTGCCCGGAGGGTCTCGGGGTGGTCGGCGCCGTAGGCGTGGATCAGGTCGGGCACCAGGGCGTGGAGTTCGCTCGCGGCGTCGGCGACGAGCCCCGCCCGCGCCCGTTCCTCGGCGGCCTCCAGGCGCTGTTCCAGCGCCCGGCGGGCGGCTCCGACGGACGATGGCGCCGGGCCCGACGACGGCGGCCGGGCGTAGGCGGGCGCGGGGGCCGGGGGAGTGGCGGGCGGGACCGCCGCCCCGGTGCTCGCGGGCCCGGCGGCGGGGCGCGCGGCGGGTTCGGGGGGCGCGGGCGCCGCACCTGCGGGGCGCGGGCCCGATATCCGGGCGTTGGGCCCCGACAGCAGCGCGTCGGGGCCGGTCACGCGGTGGTGGGGGCGGGAGGAGCCGCCCATCAGGAACGGCTCCAGGCGGGCCCGGACCTCGTCGCCGGAGGGGCGCCGGTCCGGTGTCTTCTCCAGCATGGCCGTGGCCAGCGCGGCGAGGTCGGCGGGGATCCCACTGCGCAGCTCCGCGGGCGGGCGCGGCGCCTCCACCAGGTGCATGCGGATCACCCGCATCGGGTCGGGGTCCTTGAACGGGGCCACCCCGGTCAGCAGCTGGTAGAGGATCGTGCCGAGGGAGTACAGGTCGCCCGCTGCGGTGACCGTCTCGCCGCGGATCTGCTCCGGCGACATGTAGAGCGGGGTGCCGAAGATGGCGCCGGTGCGGGTGAGCCGCCGGCTCTGGGCGGCGGCGTCGGTGAACCCGGCGATCCCGAAGTCGAGCACCTTGACGGTGCCGTCGTCGACCACCATGAGGTTGCCCGGCTTGACGTCGCGGTGCACGATGCCCGCGCCGTGCGCGGCGGCCAGCCCCGATGCCGCCTGGGCGATCCAGTCGGCGGCCTGGGCGACCGGCGGCGGGCCGGTGGTGCGCACGATCGCGGAGAACGTCCGCCCGCGCACGAGCTCCATGACCGCATAGACGGAGTCCTCGTGCTCGCCGACGTCATGCAGGATCACGACGTTGGGGTGGCCGGCGAGCCGCGCGGTGAGCCGGGCCTCGCGCTGGAAGCGTGCCACGATCTCGGTGGAGCCGACGTGCTCGGGGCGGATCAGCTTGACCGCTACCGGCCGGTCGAGCCGGTCGTCGACGGACCGCCACACCTCGCCCATGCCGCCGGCGCCCAGCCGCTCCACCAGCCGGTACCGGCCGTCCAGCACGCGTTCCACCAGCGCTCCGCCCCTGCCTTCCGTTTCCTCGAATTCGCAGCGTACCGGGTGTGCGGACGTCCTGGGCGCCCTCCGTCCGGCACCCCCCGGAGCGCCCGGTGAGGGCGCATTGTGGCTGCCGTTACCCTTTAGTCCTACTCCTGCTCGGTACCACCCGTGTCCCCTGTGGAATGAGTGTTTCTCGTGAGTTCTCAGCTGTTCGTCGGCCCCGACACCCAGCCCGACAAGTACCGGCTGGTCCGGTCGGTGGGGCACGGCGGGGAGGCGACGCTGTACCTGGCCGAGGTCACGCTCGCCGGGCAGACCGAGCCCGTTGTGGTGAAGGTCCTCAACTCCGATGTCGCGGGAACCCCGGAGCAGTTCGCCGAGCTGAGCCACCGGTGGAACGAGCAGGCCGAGCTGCTGCGGTTCATCAACCGGCTCGGCGTGGTGGGGGTGCGCGAGCACTTCGAGGGCGCCCCCGAGCACCCGCGCGGCGGCGCCGGCCGCGGTGGCGAGCGTTGCCTGTACCTGGTGATGAACTACGTCGAGGGTCTCGACCTGCGCGACTGGCGCGACGAGCACCCCATCGACGGCCCGCGGGCGCAGCGCGAGGTGCTGGGCTATCTGGAGCAGGTCGCCGAGATCCTGGACCTCCTGCACTCCGGCCGCGCGACCCCGTCGCGGCGGGTGGTGGTGCACGGCGACCTGTCGCCGGGCAACATCATGATCAGTTCCGAGGGACAGGCCACCCTGGTCGACTTCGGGCTGAGCCGGATCGCCACCCGCCACATGACCGCCAAGCCGTGGTTCACCCCCGGCTACGCGGCGCCCGAGGTCTTCACGGGTGAGTACACCGCGGCCACCGACCGCTACGCGTTCGGGGCCATCGTGTTCTTCGCGCTGACCGGGGAGGAGCCGCCGCCCAGCCCCGAGCAGCTGCGCGCGGCCTACGCGGGCCTGCCGCTCCTGGCCGGGGCCGGGCCCCAGCAGCTGGGGGCGGTCATGGCGATGTTCTCCGCCGACCCCGCCGGGCGCCCGATGTCCCTTGAGTGGATCCGCACGCTGCGGTCCCTCGGCACCTCGGTGCAGTGGAGCATGCCGGTGGCCAACCCGGCCAGCGGCGGCTTCCCCTCGGTCGGCCCGGTGGGTCTGTCCGGATCCGGCCAGGGGGCCACGGAGCCCATGAGCGGGCCCGTGGGCGAGCCCAGCGCCGGGCCGGGCGTGCCCACCGTGCCGGGCGGCCACGCTTCGGCCGGGCACGTGCCGGCGGGCCACGCTTCGGCGGGACAGGCGCCCATGGCGCCGCAGGGACCCTCCACGGTGCCCGCGGCCGACGCCGGGGTGGTCGCCCCGGCGCGCACCCCGCGCAAGCGGCGCACGGCGCTGATCGTGGCCGCCGCGGCCGCGGTGGTCATCGTGACCGCGGGCGGGGCGGCCGCCTTCGTGTTGTCCGGCGGCGGGTCCGATGTCGCGGCAGGCCCCGGCGACCCCGAGCCCGGAGCCGAGGCCGACCCCTCGGTGCCCGAAGGGGGCGGTGGGTCCGACGAGACCGGCGAGGGCAAGGACGACCCCGCCCAGCACGCGGAGACCGCCGAGGACGACGGCGGCGAGGCCGGGCAGACCGTCAACGACACCCCCGGCGAACCGCTGACCGGCGCGGCCCAGATCGTCCCCGCCGCCGGCTACGAGGCCGGATCGGCGACCCTGGGCGACGTCACCTACGCCGAGTCGCTGAAGGTGAGCGGCGAGTGCGCCAAGCCGACCGCCGAGTACAACCTCGCGCGCGGCTCGGCCAACCTGCGGTCGACCGTTGGCCTGACCGGCGGGTCGGGCAGCGCCACGTTCACGGTGGCCGGCGACGGCGAGCGCCTGTTCTCCGAGACCGTCGCGGCCGGCGACACCGCCGATGTCGACGTCTCCGTCCAGGGCGTCATGCGGCTGCGCCTCACCGTCGACTGGGGCGGGTCCTGCCCCTCGGGCGGGACCGCGGCGGTCTGGGGCGACCCCAAGCTGAGCTGACGGCCGCGGGCACGTCCCAGTCGCGACGCGCGGCGCACCCTCGCGGCCTCCGCGGGCCGTTACGCTGGCCGTCACGCCCGCCCGGGCGGTTCCCGCCATCTCCCCGAACGGAAATGAGGGCTCCCGTGAGTTCTGCGTTGTTCGTCGGTCCGGATTCGCAGCCGGACAAGTACCGGCTGGTCCGGTCGGTGGGGCGCGGCGGAGAGGCCACCCTGTACCTGGCCGAGGTCACCCTCGCGGGCCAGACGGAGCCGGTCGTGGTGAAGGTCCTCAACGCCGACGCCGTCGCCAACGAGGAGCAGTTCGCCGAGCTGAGCCGCCGGTGGAACGAGCAGGCCGAGCTGCTGCGGTTCATCAACCGGCTGGGCGTGGTGGGGGTGCGCGAGCACTTCGAGGGCGCCCCCGAGCACCCCGAGGGCGGCGCGCCCGGAGCCGCCGACCGGTGCCTGTACCTGGTGATGAACCACGTCGACGGCGTGGACCTGCGCGACTGGCGGGCCGAGCACACCGCCGACGGCCCGCGCGGGCAGCGCGAGATCCTGCGCCACCTGGAGCAGGTCGCCGAAGTGCTGGACCTGCTGCACTCCGGCCGGGCCACCCCCTCCAAGCGCGTGGTGGTGCACGGCGACCTGTCGCCCGGCAACGTCATGATCAGTGGCGAGGGGCAGGCGACCCTGGTCGACTTCGGGCTGAGCCGCATCGCCGCCCGGCACATCACGGCCAAGCCGTGGTTCACCCCCGGCTACGCCGCCCCGGAGATCTTCACGGGCGAGTACACCGCCGCCACCGACCGCTACGCCTTCGGCGCCATCGTCTACTACGCGCTGACCGGGGAGGAGCCGCCCCCGGCGTCGGAGCAGCTGCGCGAGCGCTTCGCCGCGCTGCCCATCGTGGCGGCGGCCACGCGGGAACGCGACCGGATTCTGGCGATGTTCTCCGCCGAGCCCGGCGACCGCCCCGGCGCCGTGGAATGGATCCGGGCGCTGCGGTCGCTGAGCACGTCGGCGCCATGGAGCATGCCGGCGACCGGCCCCGGGGCCGCTGTTGCGGGCGGGGCGGCCGGCGCCGCCGCGGCGGGAGCGGCCGCAGCGGGGGCACAGGGAGCCGTACCTCCGCCGCCGGCGTCGGCGGGGGACACCGGTCCCACGTCCCCCATCCCCACCACCGGCCCCACCCTCCCCTCGGCCACCTCGCCGACCCTTCCTGACATCGGGGCCCCGGCCGGTGGGCGGCCGCCCGGGCCGGGCACCGCGCCGCCCCAGGGCGGGGCCTTCCAGGGACCGCCGCCCGCCTCCGGACCGCACCGCGGCCCGTCAGCCGCTCCCCGGCCCGCGGCCGGCCCCGCCGGGCCCCCTCCGCCGCCACCCGCCTCCCACCGGCCGGTAGGCGGCCTGCGCGGCGCGCCGTCGCCGCAGCCGGACTGGAGCACCCCCACCGCCTCCGCGGCCGCATCCGGTGCGCCGCCCACCGGTCCGTTCCCGCCGCCCGGGGCGGCCGGGGCGGCGTCGGCGCCCGGCCCCCGGAAGCGGCGGCGGGGCCGGCTCCTGGCCGGGATGGCGGTGGTCGCGGTGGTCTTCCTTCTCTTGGGGGCCGGCGGCACCTATGCCGCGCTGGACCGGCTCGGGATGCTCGCCGGGCCGGGTACCGGCCTCCAGGCGGGGCCAGTGCCTGAGCAGGAGCCCTCTGCCGCCGGCGGGGAACAGCCCGTGGGCGAGCCCGAGCCGTCCCCGTCGGCGGCCTCCCCCACGGCGCCTCCGGCCGGGCAGCGGGAGGACCCCGACGAACTGCACCTGGCCTCGGAGCAGCCGGTCAACGACTCGATCTACACGAGCACCCTGGCCACCGTCAACGCCGAGGACTACGACGAGGCGCTGACGGTCGAGGACTATTGCAGTGATGTACTCGCCGAGTACAACCTGGGCCGCGGCTACGAGGAGTTCTCCGCGGTGGTCGGGCTCAGCGACGAGTCGCCCGCCGACGAGGAGGCCGAGTTCACCGTGATCGGCGACGGCGAGCAGCTGGAGAACAAGACCCTGGGGCTGGGGGAGGACGCCGAGCTGGAGGTGGATGTGACCGGGGTGCTGCGGCTCCAGCTGGTCACCGGCGGCGGCTGCCCGTCGGGCGCCACCGCGGTGTGGGCCGAGCCGGTGGTCGCGCGCTGACCCGAGGGCCTCACGCGTCCTCGCGGGTGTCGGACTGGACCACCGACAGCACGCCGTCGGTCTCCGACAGCGCCACCGCCAGGGCGATGGGGTCGCCCTCGCCGCGCAGCCCCAGCTCCATGTCGACGAAGGCGTCGGCGCCCGTGCCGCCCGTGCGGCGGGTGTCGACGCGCTGCACGGCGAAGCGGCGCTCGGTGGCCTCGGCCATGATGGTGCGCAGGACCCCGCGGCCGTCGGCGTAGCGAATGTCGAGCACCAGGGTGGCCGGCGGGGAGTCGGTGATGCGGCGGACGAGCCACGGGTAGCAGTAGGCGACCAGGAAGTGGGCGGCGGTCACGGCCGTGGCCAGCAGCCACAGGCCCGCGCCTGCCGCGGTGCCGACGGCGGCGGCCAGCCAGATGGTGGCGGCCGTGGTGAGCCCGCGGACGATGTCCTGGCGGACGAAGATCAGCCCGGCCCCGATGAAGCCGACGCCGGAGACGATCTGGGCGGCCACCCGCGAGGGGTCGAGGGTGACGGCGCCGCCCACGACGTCACCGAAGCCGAACTTGCTGATGACCATGAACAGCGCCGCGCCGAGCCCCACGAGGGTGTGGGTGCGCAGCCCGGCGCTCTTCTGTCTCAGCTGGCGCTCCAGCCCGATCAGCGAACACAACAGGAGCGCGATGAAGAGCGCCAGGAGTTGCTGCCAGCCCTGCCCCGAGAGATCCTGCATGGCGCAGTCCTATCACGGCAGGGCCCTGGCTCCGAGGTTAGTTCTCACTCCTGCGGTGGCCGTCGTGTCGCGAGAGGTTGAGGGCCGTGGTGACGAGGGGGACGTGGCTGAACGCCTGGGGGAAGTTGCCCACCTGGCGGCCGTGCTTGGAGTCCCACTCCTCGGCGAGCAGCCCGACGTCGTTGCGCAGCGCCAGGAGCCGGTCGAAGAGGTCGCGGGCCTCCTTCTCGCGGCCGATCGACAGCAGCGCGTTGGCCATCCAGAAGCTGCACGCCAGGAACGCGCCCTCGTCGCCGGGGAGCTTGTCGGCGACCTCGTCGCGGTCGGTGCGGTAGCGCATCACGAAGCCGTCGACCATCAGGTCGTCGCGGATGGCCTCGATGGTGCCCACGACCCGGGGGTCGTCGTAGGGCAGGAACCCGACCTCGGGGATGAGCAGCAGCGCGGCGTCGAGCTCCTGGCTGCCGTAGTACTGGGTGAAGGTGTTGCGGCGGGCGTCGAAGCCGTATTCGCAGACCTCGGCGTGGATGGTGTCGCGCAGCGCCTTCCAGCGCTCGATCGGCCCCTCCTTGCCGAACTCCTCGATCATGCGGACCGCCCGGTCGGCGGCGACCCAGGCCATGACCTTGGAGTGGACGAAGTGCTGGCGGGGGCCGCGGACCTCCCACAGGCCCTCGTCGGGCTCGTCCCAGCACCATTCCAGGTAGTTCACGAGGGAGCGCTGGAGGCCCCAGACGTGCTCGCCGCTCTGGAGGCCGCTACGGCGCGCCAGGTGCAGCACGTCCATGACCTCGCCGTAGACGTCGAGCTGGTACTGGCCCACGGCCGCGTTGCCGATGCGCACCGGGCGGGAGTTCTCGTAGCCGGGGAGCCAGTCGGCCTCCCATTCGGCGAGGCGGCGCTCGCCGCGCACGCCGTACATGATCTGCATGTGCTGGGGCTCGCCGGCCACCGCGCGCACGAGCCACTCGCGCCACGCCTGGGCTTCGTCGGTGTAGCCGCTGCGGATCAGCGCCTCGAGGGTGATGGTGGCGTCGCGCAGCCAGCAGTAGCGGTAGTCCCAGTTGCGGACGCCGCCGATCTCCTCGGGCAGCGAGGTGGTGGGGGCGGCCACGATGCCGCCGCTGGGGCGGTAGGTGAGCGCCTTGAGGGTGATGAGGGAGCGCACCACGGCGTCGCGGTAGTCGCCCTCGTAGGTGCACTGGGCGACCCAGCCGTTCCAGAAGCGCTCGGTGCGCGAGAGGGCCTTCTCGGCGTCGAGGTGGTCGGACTCCTCGACGGGGGAGGGGTGCCAGGTCATGACGAAGGGGACGCGCTGGCCCTCGCTCACGGTGAACGTGGCGTCGTGGGCGAAGTTGTGGCCTTCGAGGGGGACGGGGGAGCTGAGCCAGACGGAGTCGGGGCCGGCGACGGCGACGAGCTCGGTGCCGCTGCGGTGGATCCAGGGGACGACGTTGCCGTAGTCGAAGCGCAGCCGCAGGGCGGTGCTCATGCGGACGGTGCCGCGCAGGCCCTCGACGATGCGCACCAGGTGGGGGGCGCCGCCGCGCGGCGGCATGAAGTCGATGACCCGGACGCTGCCTTCGGGGGTGTCCCACTCGGTTTCGAGGATGAGGGTCTCGTGGCGGTAGCGGCGCCGGGTGGCGCGCGGCTCGCCGCTGGCGGGCCGGATCCACCAGTTCCCGTTCTGCTCGTCGCCCAGGAGGGCGGTGAAGCAGGCGGGGGAGTCGAAGTGGGGCAGACACAGCCAGTCGATGGAGCCGTCGCGCCCTACCAGTGCAGCGGTCTGCATGTCGCCGATCAGCGCGTAATCCTCAATCCAGCCGGACACGCGGCTCACCCCCTCAGTCACCAAGATCACGCCTCGCCGACGTACCGTATCCAACTCCTGATGGCCGTTCGGCCATGCGTGAGCGCCACGGGGAACGTGTGCCCGGATCCCGCCACGTTAGTCGCGGCGGCGGTGCGGTGTCGCGGGTGCGGGATCGTGTCGGGCGCGGTTTCCGTGGTGCTGCCGTCACGCTACAGGTTTCGGCGGCGTGCCTGGTGGGGCCGTACGGAAAACTGCGTAGCGGGACATGTAACTTTCGTGGGGCTGGACCGCGGCGACCGGCCCGGGGCGGCTCGGGCAGGCGGGGCGGGTCGCGGCGGCCGGAGATCCGTTATGACGTCGTAATGGTGCGCGAGCGGCGGGAGGGGCGCCGCGCGCGGCGCGCCGCGCGACCCGCCCCCGGGAGGCCGAACCCGGACACCAGGCGGGGTGGCCGACGGTGGTCAGCCGCGGCCGGCGGGCGGCTTGATGTCGAGCAGGGGGAGGAACACCTGTGCCAGGGGGCCGATGGCGACGGCGAACAGCAGGGTGCCCACGCCCAGGGTGCCCCCGAGCAGGACCCCGGTGGCCACGACCGCGACCTCGATGCAGGTGCGCGCCAGGCGCACGGACCACCCGCGGGCGGCGAGGCCGGTCATGAGGCCGTCGCGGGGGCCCGGGCCCAGGCGCGCACCGATATAGCAGCCCGTTGCGACGGCGCAGGCGACGATGCCCAGCACCAGGTAGGCCGACCGGGCGGCCAGGTGGCCGACGTCCGGCAGCCACCACAGGCTCGCGTCCACCGACAGCCCCACCACCACGACGTTGCTCAGGGTGCCCAGGCCGGGGCGCTGGCGCAGCGGGATCCAGGCGAGCATGAGCAGCGCGCCGACGAGGACGCTACAGGTGCCGACGGACAGCCCGGTGTGCAGCGCCAGGCCCTGGTGCAGCACGTCCCAGGGCATGGCGCCCAGGTCCGCGGCGATCAGCAGGGCGCCGGAGAGGCCGTAGAGGTAGAGGCCGGCGTAGAGCCGGACGAGGCGGCGCAGGCGCGGGCGCGGCAGGAACGGGGTGATGAAGACGCGCCGCCCGATTCGGACGGGCAGGGGGGCGGGGGCGGAGTCGTCGCAGGACGGTGGGATTGGCTGGGCCATGTGAGTAGTATTGGCCTCGTAAATGGCCGAATTGTAGAGCCAATTCGAGAAAGTGGCACCATGGCAGTGGGCGAACGGCGGATCAACGGCCACCTCCTGGCCCGGCTGATCGGCACCAGCGTGACCGAGCGGCCCTACTACCTCGCGGCGGGCCGGGCCATCAGCGGGCTCATCCTGGACGGCCGGGTGCCCACCTATACCCGCCTGCCGGCCGAGCGCGACCTCGCCGCCGCCCTGGGGGTGAGCCGCAACACCATCACCGCCGCCTACACGTGGCTGCGCGAGAACGGCTTCCTCGACAGCCGGCAGGGGTCGGGCAGCTGGACGGTGCTGCCCGGCGCCGGGGGCGGCGTGGGGACCCCGCTGATCCCCGACTCCGAGCGCATCGATCTGGGGGCCGCCGCGCCGCCGGCGATCGAGGGGTTCCAGGACGCGGCGCGCCTGGCCGTCGAGCAGCTCGCCGCGCACGTCGGCGGGCTCGGCTACACCCCCTACGGGCTCCCGGAGCTGCGCCACGCCATCGCGCGCCGCTACGTGGAGCGGGGCCTGCCCACCACGCCCGAGCAGATCCTGGTCACCAACGGGGCCCAGCACGGCGTCGCGCTGCTCATGGACCTGCTGGTGGAGCCGGGCGACTCCCTGCTGGTGGAGACCCCGACCTACCCGCACGCGCTCGACAGCGCCCGCCGCCGGGGCGCGCGGGTGCGCACCATGGGGGTGACCGCGCAGGGCTGGGACATGGAGTACGTGCTCGACGCGTTCCGGCAGTGGAAGCCGGGCCTGGCCTATCTGATCCCCGACTTCCAGAACCCCACGGGCGCGCTCATGGACGACGACGAGCGCGCGGCGGTGGTGGCCGAGGCGCGGCGGTCGGGCACCTCCCTGATCGTCGACGAGAGCGTCGTGGAGCTGGCCATCGACTCCGGCGACCAGCCGATGCCCATGGCCGCGCACGACACCGACGGCCGGGTCTTCACGGTCGGATCGGTGGCCAAGCTGTTCTGGGGCGGGCTGCGGATCGGCTGGGTGCGCACCACGCCGCCCGTTGCCGCGCGGCTGATGGCGGTGCGCCAGCGCTTCGACCTGTCCAGCTCCGCCGTCGACCAGCTCACCGCCACCCACCTGCTCGCCGACATCATGCGGATCCGCGCCGAGCGCATCCGCCGGCTGCGGGCCAACCGCGACGCGCTGGCGGCCGCGCTGCGCGACCGGCTGCCCGACTGGCGGTTCACCACCCCCAGCGGGGGGCTGGTGCTGTGGGCGCAGCTCCCGCGGCCCGTGGCCTCCGTGCTGGGCGAGGCCGCCGAGCGCCACGGCGTGCACGTCGCGCCCGGCCCCGTATTCGGCGCCGAGGGGACATTGGAGCAATTCATGAGATTCGCGTACACGCAGCCGCCGGACGTATTGAATGATGCCGTGGACCGACTCGCCGAGGCCTATTCCGAGACCATTGCGCGCCCGGTTTCGGTCCGCCATGACCTGTACGTATAACGCTGCGCCGATGTCCTCCGCCGGATGAAAAGCGAAGATGGTCGCATTCGCCGAAATGGTCCCGTGGGCCGTTGTGCCGGGTGCCTTGCCGGGCCCCGTCGGCCGTGGTCCGATGGTGCCGCGGAGTGACCCGGCACACATCGGATGGGCGGGAGCGGTCTCATGGAACACAACGAGATCATTCGGGCACGGCAGGGTGTGGAAGCGGAGATCGAGGGTCTGACCCTGGTGGACTGGTTCCGCCGGGCGGCCGAGCGCGACGGCGGCAGGCCCGCCCTCTCGGAGTGGGTCCCCGGCCCCTCCGGCGGGGACGGCCGCTGGTCCACCCGCACCTGGGCGCAGTACCGGGCGGCGGCCCTGGAGGTCGCCGCCGCCCTGGCGGCCGAGGGCACCGGGCGCGGCGACGTGGTCGCGCTCATGATGCCCAACCGGCCCGAGCACCTGATCGCCGACATCGGCGCCGTCCACGCCGGGGCGGTCCCCCTCACCGTCTACGCCACCTTCGCCCCCGAGCAGGTCGCCTACGTGGCCGCCGACTGCTCGGCGCGGGTCGCGATCCTCCAGGGCGCCGCGGAGCTCGACCGCTGGCGCCCGGCCCTGGCGCGGGTGCGCTCGCTGCGCACCGTGGTGCTGATGGACGCCTCGGCGGTCCCCGAGGACGCCGCCGGCGGCGACGGCCCCCGCTTCGTCTCCTGGGCCGACTTCACCGCGGCGGGACGGCGGGCCCTGGCCGCCGACCCCGGCGCGGCCGAGGATCGCGCAGCCGCCGTGACCCCCGAGGACAGCGCCACCCTCCTCTACACCTCGGGCACCACCGGCGAGCCCAAGGGCGTGCTCGAGACCCACCGCCAGATCCTCTTCCAGGTCACCATCACCCAGCGCGCCAACCGGCTGCCGCACGGCGGCGCCACGCTGTCCTACCTGCCGCTCGCCCACATCGCCGAACGGGTCCTCAGCGTGTACCTGCCGGTCGCGGTGGCCGGCCACATCCACTTCTGCCCCGACATCGGCGAACTCGGCGCCTACCTGCGCCGGGTCCGGCCCAACGGGCTGTTCGGGGTGCCGCGCGTGTGGGAGAAGCTCCAGGCCGGGATGACCGCCGCGCTGGCCGCCTCACCCGGGGAGCGGCGCGGCGCCATCGAGGCCGCCGCCGAAACCGCCCGCGCCTACATCGCCGACGGCCAGTACGGCCGGACCCGCGACCCCGGGTTGGAGCGGCGCTTCGCCGACGCCGACGCGCGCGTCCTGCGCCCCCTGCGGGCGCTCATCGGGCTGGACCGGGTCGAGTACTGCGTGTCGGCCGCCGCGCCCATGCCCGAGGAGACCGTGCAGTTCTTCGCCGGGCTGGGCATCCTGATCCGCGACGTCTACGGGATGACCGAGAACTGCGGCGCCGTCACCTGCAACCGGGCCGACGCCTACCGGCTCGGCAGCGTCGGCCTGCCCTCCGACGGCATGGAGGTGGCCGTCACCGGCGACGGCGAGATCCTGGTGCGCGGGCCCATCAACGTCGCCGGCTACCTGAACCGGCCCGCGGACACGGCGGCGCTGATCGACGCCGAGGGGTGGCTGCACACCGGCGACATCGGGCGCATCGACGGCGACGGGTTCGTCTACGTCGTCGACCGCAAGAAGGAGCTGATCATCACGGCCGGCGGCGAGAACATCGCGCCCGCCTCCATCGAGAGCCGCCTCAAGGAGCACCCCCTCATCGGGCAGGCGCTGGCCTACGGCGACCGCCGCCCCTACCCGGTGGCGCTGCTGACGCTGGACGCCGAGGTCGCCCCGGGGTGGGCCGCCGCCCACGGGGTCGACAGCCGCGACATCGCCGATCTGGCGCGCCACCCGGTGGTCGTGGCCGAGGTGGGCGCCGCGGTCGCCGCCGCCAACGCCCACCTGGCCCGCGTGCAGCAGGTGAAGAAGTGGCGGTTGCTGCCGGTGGAGTGGACCGTCGAGGGCGCCGAGCTCACCCCCTCGCTCAAGCTGAAGCGGCGGGTGATCCAGGACAAGTACGCCGACGCCATCGACGGCCTCTACCGGGTCTGAGGCCGCCCGCGGGTGCGCCGCCCGGCGCTCAAGCCCGGGCGGCGCACCGGGCCGCGAACCGCACGACCTCGTCGAGCACGTCGGAGCGGTTGGTCTCGTTGAAGACCTCGTGGCGCGCGCCGGGGAAGATCCGCACGGCGGTGTCGTCGCCGGCGAAGGCGTCGATCCCCACGCGGGTGTCGGCGATGGGCACCAGGCGGTCGTCGGAGCCGTGCAGCCACAGCAGGGGCAGCGCGGTGCGCTCGGCGGCGGTGATGCGGGCCAGCTCGGTGTTGATCGCGCGCAGGGTGGCGCGCTTGAAGGGGCCGTGCCAGACGAGGTCGTCGGCGGCGTAGGCGGCGCCCACGGCGGGGTCGCGCGAGAGAGTGGCGGTGTCGATGGGCAGGTCGGGGATGGTCTCCAGGGCCAGCAGCCGGTCGACGGTGCGCCAGCGGCCCAGGACGGGCCCCGAGAGCACCAGGCCGGCGATGCCGTCGGTGTGCTCCTGGGCGTAGCGGGCGGCGATCATCCCGCCCATGGAGTGGCCGATCACCACCAGCGGCAGTGTGCGGTAGGCGGTGCGAGCCTGGGCGACGACCCGGTGCACGTCCTCGACCACGCCGGCGAAGTCCTCCACGAGCACGCGCTCGCCCGAGGAGGCGCCGTGGCCCCGGTGGTCGAGGCCGTAGACGGCCGCCCCCGCGGCGCACAGGTGCTCGGCGACGTGGTCGTAGCGCCCGATGTGCTCGCCGTAGCCGTGCACCAGGACGGCCAGCCAGGTGGGATCCGCGCCCTGCGCGGCCCAGGCCCGCGCCGCCAGGTGCCCGCTGCCGCCCGGTCCGCCGGGCAGCCGCCATTGCCGTGTGCTCACCGTGATGTCCGTTCCGGCCGTGCCCGACACAGGGGCTCCCTTCGTCGACGGTGTCACGGGGCAGACTATGGCCGAGGCGGGCGAGGCCGGTACCGGCCGCGGAACCGGACGCCGGTGTCTTTTAGGCTGTTGCTCGGGCGGGAAGGACATAAGTGGCGTCACCGCCGATACCGCCTGACGGATCCGTACCCGCCGCAGCCCGGCTGCGCGCAACCACCTGGGAGGCGACGCCCGTGCTGACCGACTCCTACGGCAGGACAGCCACCGACCTGCGAGTCTCGCTCACCGACCGGTGCAACCTCCGGTGCACCTACTGCATGCCGCCCGAGGGCCTGGACTGGCTGCCCAAGGACGACGTCCTCACCGACGACGAGGTCGCCCGGCTGCTGCGCATCGGCGTGACCATGCTCGGCATCACCGAGATCCGCTTCACCGGGGGCGAGCCCCTGCTGCGCCGCGGCCTGCCCGGCCTCATCGCCGCCGCCACCGAACTCGACCCCCGCCCCCAGACCGCCCTCACCACCAACGGCATCGGTCTGGCCCGGGTGGCGCCCGCCCTCGCCGACGCCGGGCTCGACCGGGTCAACGTCTCCCTCGACACCCTGCGCCACGACGTCTTCGAGAAGCTGGCCCGGCGCCGGCGCCTCGACGACGTCCTGGCGGGCATGGCCGCCGCCGCGGCGGCCGGGCTGACCCCCGTCAAGGTCAACGCGGTCCTCATGCGCGGCATCAACGACGCCGAGGCCCCCGACCTGCTGCGCTACTGCCTGGACCACGGCTACGAGCTCCGCTTCATCGAGCAGATGCCGCTGGACGCCCAGCACGGCTGGCGCCGCGACGACATGGTCACCGCCGACGAGATCCTCGACCGGCTCTCCGCGGAGTTCGACCTGGCCGAGACCGACGCGGCGACCCGGGGCAGCGCCCCGGCCGAGCGGTTCCGCGTCGACGGCGGCCCGGCCACCGTCGGCGTCATCGGATCGGTCACCCGCCCGTTCTGCGGCGCCTGCGACCGCGTGCGGCTCACCGCCGACGGCCAGATCCGCAACTGCCTGTTCGCCCGCGAGGAGTCCGACCTGCGCCCGCTGCTGCGCGGCGGGGCGACCGACGACGACATCGCCGCCCGCTGGCGCGCCGCCGTCGCCGCCAAGCTCCCCGGCCACGGCATCAACGACCCCGCGTTCCTCCAGCCCTCGCGCCCGATGTCGGCCATCGGCGGCTGAGCCACGGGGCGGAAAATGCGGGCCCGGGCCGTCCGTCCTCCGGTCCGGACCCGCACGACACGTGCCGCGCCGGCGCGGGGCCGGCACGTGCGGACCACGCTGCCATGCCCGGGGTGCGGTGTCATTCACACCCGATGCACGGGTCCTTGACAATGCGTGCACCCGCACCCCGCCGCGGCGGCCCATCCGGCGGCGGGCGGCCCCGACACGCGCCGAAAAGGTGTTGCCACGGGGGTGCGGGTTCTGGCCTCATAAGGGGGCGCGATCGCCAGGGCCGTCGCGCACGTCCGTCCCACCCCACTGGAAAGGGAGGTAGCCCTGATGCCGTACACGGAGACCCCAGGGGCGCGCGTCCCCATCCGCATGTGGGCCGACCCCGAAAGCGTCGAGCAGGCGGCCATGGACCAGCTGCGCAACGTCACGCGGCTGCCGTGGGTGCACGGCCTGGCGGTGATGCCCGACGTCCACTACGGCAAGGGCGCCACCGTGGGATCGGTGATCGCCATGCGCGACGCCGTCTCCCCGGCCGCCGTGGGCGTGGACATCGGCTGCGGGATGACCGCGGTGCGCACCTCGCTCACCGCCGAGGACCTGCCCGACGACCTGGGCCCCGTCCGGGCGGACCTGGAGGACGCGGTCCCCGTGGGCTGGCACGCCCACAAGACGCCGGTCGACCCGCGGCGCGTCCACGGGCTCAAGACCGCCGACTGGGACCGGTTCTGGGCCGGGTTCGACGACCTCGCCCGGCCCGTCCACCACCGGCGCCAGCGGGCGGCCAACCAGATCGGCACCCTGGGAGGCGGCAACCACTTCCTGGAGGTCTGCCTCGACGACGCCGGCGCGGTGTGGATCGTGCTGCACTCCGGGTCGCGCAACATCGGCAAGGAGCTCGCCGAGCACCACATCGAGCAGGCCCGCCGGCTCCCGCACAACAAGGACCTGCCCGACCCCGACCTCGCCGTGTTCGTCACCGGCACCCCGGAGATGGACGCCTACCGGCGCGACCTGTTCTGGGCGCAGGACTACGCCCGCCGCAACCGCGACATCATGATGGGCCTGGCCTGCGGTGCGCTGCGGCGGACGTTCCCGCAGATGCTGGTCAAGGAGTTCATCTCCTGCCACCACAACTACGTGGCCGAGGAGACCTACGACGGCGTCGACGTCCTGGTCACCCGCAAGGGGGCCATCCGCGCCGGCACCGGCGACCTCGGGATCATCCCGGGGTCCATGGCCACGGGCACCTACATCGTGCGCGGGCTGGGCAACCCGGCCTCGTTCAACTCCGCCTCGCACGGCGCGGGACGGCGGATGAGCCGGAACAAGGCCAAGAAGACCTTCACCGAGGCCGACCTGATCGAGCAGACCAGGGGCGTGGAGTGCCGCAAGGACACCGGGGTGCTCGACGAGATCCCGGCGGCCTACAAGGACCTCTCCGAGGTGATCGAGGCCCAGACCGACCTCGTCGAGGTCGTCGCGCACCTGCGCCAGGTGGTCTGCGTCAAGGGCTGACCCCCGCTCCGCCCGGCCCGGGCCGCGTGCCCGGCCGGGCGTGGGCGAAGACGCCGCGGGGGTCCAGGCGCTCCCGGAGCCCGGTGAGGCGGGACAGGTCGCCGGCCGGGTGGAGGCCGGTGGGGTCGGCGGCCCGGCCCGCGCCGAAGGCGAAGTTCACCGACCGGCCCACGGTCCGGCCGGCCACGGTCGCGAGCACGCGGCCGTGCAGGCCGCGGACGGTTGCCGGGTCCGCCCCGTCGACGGGGGAGAGGACCCCCAGGCCGAATTGTGCGGACCGGTGCGGCACCGCGTTGGCGGCCTCCGGCGGGCGGGCGAAGGCGCCGCCGAGGTGGCGCAGCCCCACCACGCACATGAGCGGCGCCTCGGGCCCGGACAGGCGGCGGATGGCGCTCAGCTCCGCCCCGTCCACGCCGTCGAGCAGGGCGTTGTCGCCGGCGTAGGCGTGCGGCTGCTCGGGTTCGGCGTGGATGTCGCCCGATTCGGTGAACGGCATGTCCCGCAGGGTGTCCCTGAGGCGGGGGCCCGCGGCGCGCAGCGGGGCGACGAGGCGCTCGCCCTCGCCGGCGTCGCCGATGTAGGAGACGGCGACGGTGGCCACGTGGCGGCCCCGCATCGGGGGCGGGACCACGGGCAGGTCCGGCAGCGCCACCATGCTCAGCGACGATGTCAGCTCGTCGGGGACGGTGGCCGTCCACGCGGCGTAGGCCTCCAGGGCGTCGTCCATGACGTCGCCGGTGAAGCTCAGGGCGCCGCCGTAGATCCGGGTGAGGGGGACCAGGCCGATCTCCATGCCGGTGACCACCCCGAAGCCGCGCCCGCCGCCGCGCAGCGCCCAGAACAGATCGGGGTCGCTGTGGGCGGTGACGCTGCGCAGCCGGGCGTCGGCGGTCACGATGTCGATGCGCCGGACGTGGTCGGCGGCGTAGCCGTAGCGGCGGCCCAAGAGCCCCATCCCGCCGCCCAGGGTGTAGCCGACCGCCCCCACGTGCGGGAACGACCCGCTCAGCGGGGCCAGCCCGTGCGCCGCCGCGGCGTCGATGACCTGCTGCCATCGGGCCCCCGCCGCCACCCACGCGGAGCGGGCGCCGGGGTCGATCCGCACGCCGTCCATCCGGCGCGTGGAGATGAGCACGCCGCCCTCCAGGGGGCCGGGGGAGCCGTGCCCGGTGGCCTGGACGCCGACGGGGAGCCCGTTGGCGGTGGCGTATTCCACCGCCGCGCGCATGTCCTCGGGGCCGGTGGCCGCCACGGCCAGCTCCGGCCGGTGCCGGAATGCGATCTGGTACCCCGAGCACGCGTCGTCGTATCCGTCGTCCTCCGGGCGCAGCGCGTGGCCGGGCACGGGGGCCGGGTGGTCGTCGCTCATATACGGTCCTTCGCTCGACTGCTCGTACAGGGACGGCGCACTGGCCCCCGCAGCCCCAACGTGGGATGCCGGGTTGGTGCTGCGGGCGAGGCCCGGTCGCGCCGTGGGCTGCACGTTTCCGCGAAAACAGGACACCGGCCGTCATGTTTTCGAGCGATCATGGACGGGTGAAATCCGACCGGTTGCTGTCGATCCTGCTGCTGCTCCAGACGCGCGGGCGCGTCCGGGCGGCCGAGCTGGCCGAGCGCCTGGAGGTGTCGGTCCGGACCATCCACCGCGACGTCGAATCGCTGTCGGCCGCGGGCGTGCCGGTCTACACCGAGCGCGGGCGGCACGGCGGTATCGCCCTGGTGCCCGGCTTCCGCACCGATGTCACCGGGCTGACCACCGACGAGGCGCGGGCGCTGTTCGTCCTGGCCGCGCAGGGCACCCACGCCGCCCTGGGGCTCGACGGCGCCTTCGGGTCGGCGCTGCGCAAGGTCATGGCGGCGCTGCCCGAGGCCCACCGGCCGGCCGCGGAGCTGACCAGCCGGCGCATCCTGGTGGACCCCGGCCGCTGGATGGCCCCGCCGATGCCCGACGTCGACGTCGACGCCCTCTACACCGCGGTCCTGAGCGACCGCCGGCTGCGCATCCGCTACCGCCACAGCGGGGCCGACCGGGAGCGCGCCTACACCGTCGACCCCTACGGCCTGGTGGCCAAGGCCGGCGTCTGGTACCTGGTGGCCGACCACCGCGGCAGGCCGCGGCTGTTCCGCGCCGACCGGGTGGCGGCGGCCACCACCACCGGCACCCCGGCGGTGCGCCGCGACGGCGTCGAACTCGCCGACGTATGGGCCCTGCTGCGGGAGCAGGTCGAGAACCGGCCGGGGCCGGCGCCGACGCGGATCCGGGTGCGGGTGCGGCGCGCCCGGCTGGACCTGTTCCTGCGCGTCGCCGGCCCGTTCGTGTCCGGGCCGGTCTCAGAGGGCGGGGAATGGGCGCAGGCCGAGCTCGTCTACCCCGAACCGGCCGCGGTCCGCCACCTCCTCCAGTTCGGCACCGATCTGTGGATCCTCGACCCGCTTGAGGCCCGTGCCGAGCTGCTGCGCGTGGCCCGGGAGACGCTGGCCGCCTACGGGGCGGCCGGGGCGGGGGAGGGGCCGCAGGGGGTGCCATCCTGAGGGGGAACGGGAGGCGGCGATGGAGCAGCAGGTGCTGGATGCGGTGATCCTGGCCGGCGGGGCGGCGCGGCGCATGGGCGGCGTGGACAAGCCCGGGCTGGAGGTCGGCGGGGCGACGCTGCTGGAGCGGGTGGCGGCCGCGGTTTGGGCGGGCGGGCGGACCATCGTGGTGGGTCCGGAGCGCGACCGGCCGCGGGCGCGCTACGTGCGCGAGGACCCGCCCGGGGGCGGGCCGGTGCCGGCGCTGCGGGCGGGGCTCGCCGAGGTCCGCACCCCGTGGTTCGCGCTGCTCGCCGGCGACCTGCCGTTTCTGGACGGCGCGCTGCCGGAGCGGCTGCGCGCAGCGGCCCAGGGCCGGGCCGGGGCCGTCCTGGTCGACGCCGGCGGCCGCGAGCAGTGGCTGCTGGGCGTGTGGGACACTGAGGCGGTCCGCGCGGCGCTGGCGGTGTACTCCGGGGCGTCGCTGCGGGGGCTGCTGGGCCCGCTGGACCCGGTACGGGTCCCGGCCGCTGCGGGCGACCCCTCGGTCTTCGACTGCGATACCCCCGATGACCTCGACCGGGCCCGGCAGGCGCAATGGCGGGCCGGCGGGTGAGCGGAGGCGGCGCCGAACCGCCCGGGGAGAGGGAAATCGATTTGCTCAGCCGTCGAATTCCGCGAACGGCACGGTCTCGCGGAGAAAACCCCGGGCGTCCAGGAATTGGGTGAGATAACCGCGGTGGTCATCACACGCGACCCACGTCTTGCGGCGATCGGGCGTATGGATCTTGGGGTTGTTCCAAACGAGCACCCATTTCGCGGGTGCCCGGCAGCCCTTGCGGGAGCAGTGAACGGATTCGCCGCCGGATTGTGCCCCGGATTCGGTGTTTCGCAATGATCGCCTTCGAGATCGCCGGGCGCGCCCGCCACCCTGGGAGACCGCGGGCGGTGGGGGGCTGAGAAAAAAGCGACGCCGGGTGGCTACGGGGGCAAACCACCCGGCGTCGCGCACGGTGTTTCGACGGGGGCTCGAAACACCGGCCCAGCGCTTCGACGGGGGACCGAAGCGCTGAATCCCAATGTACACCGACCCTCCCCCGGGTACGTCAAGAGTCTGTTACGACGCGATCTCGGGAGAGTGGGCACGTAAGCGGGGTCAATGGTCCTGAAATCCCAGAAAACCGGCGCTGCCCGCCTCTTCTCCCACCCGTATCGTCCCACGCACCCGCAAAGCGCCGGACCGCCGCACGCCCCCTCTCACCGCCCGACGCGGGCCCTGCGGCGGTTGGTGCGCCCCGGCGCGGGAAGTGGCCCCGCACATACCCGGGAAGGGGGATCGCACCATGCCCGAACACACCTACCGCGTCACCGAGATCGTCGGCTCGTCGCCCGACGGCATCGAGCAGGCCGTCCGCAACGGCATCGAACGGGCCTCGGCCACCCTGCGCGGCCTCGACTGGTTCGAGGTCACCGAGGTCCGCGGCCAACTGGACAAGGGTGGGATAGCCCACTTCCAGGTCGGCCTCAAAGTCGGGTTCCGGTTGGAGGAGCCGTGACCCATGCGCCACTCCAGCCCCATCGGTGCGGGGACCGGTCCGCGGACCGGTCCCCGCACGGCGCGTGTCAGGAGGCCTGGCTGACCGTGGACATGTTGAAGTCCGGGATGCGCAGCGGCGCCATGGCGGTCCGCGGGAAGTAGTCGCCCAGCTCGCGCGAGAGCGCCGGGACGGCGGCCCCCGCCTCGGTGGCGCGCTCCAGCAGCGACACCGGCGACTCGTTGAACCGGAAGTTGTTCACCGCCCCGGTGATGCGGCCGTCCTCCACGAGGTACACGCCGTCGCGCGTCAGGCCCGTCAGCAGCAGCGACTGCGGGTCCACCTGCCGGATGTACCACAGGCAGGTCACCAGCAGCCCGCGCTCGGTGCGCGCCACCATGTCGTCCAGCGTGGCACTCGCCCCGCTCTGCTCCAGGACCAGGTTGGAGATCCGCCCGGTCACGGGCAGCCCGGTCCGCTCCGCCGAGGCGCGGGTCTGCGCCAGGGCCGCCAGCTCGCCGCCGGACAGCCATTCGGTGCGCCGCAGGGGCAGGCCGTTGTCGAAGGCGGTGACGTCGCGCCCCGGGCCGTCGGTGAGCACGAACGGCTCGCACTCCAGTCCCGGTTCGCCCGGGTCGCTGTAGAGGGTCAGCGGCAGCCCCGCCAGCCGCTCGCCCAGCCGGGTGCCGCCGCCGGCCCCGGAAAAGACCGTGCGGCCCTCGGCGGCGTCGTCGGCGCCCATGTTCCAGTACATGTTGACGAGCATGTCGGCGACCGCGGTCGGCGGCAGGAGTGTCTCGTAGCGCCCCGCGGGCAGGTCCACCCGGCGCGCGGCCCACCCCATCCGCCGGTCCAGCTCGGCCTGGAGCGCCCCCACGTCGATGTCGGTGAAGTCCCGGGTGGCCCGGCCGACCCACGCCGAATGGCCGCCGTTGTCCGACACCGGGGACTTCGCGTTCAGCTCGACGGTGCCCGTGGGCTGGTCGTGGCGCAGCCGCACGCCCGTGGAGCTGCCGAAGAACGTGGAGGTGACGTCGTGCTCGGCGTAGCCGTAGAGGGTGCGGCCCGCTGCGGCCGACGCCGAGAAGGCCCGGCCCAGGCCCGGGGCGAAGCCGGCGAACACCGCGATGTCGGTGGCGGCGGCCGGGGCGTCCCAGTCGCCGCCCGTGCCGGCCTCGGCCGGCCCGGCGAGCGGGCGGGCGTCGGCCATGGGCGCGGCCTCGGCACTGGCCGCCTCGGCGGCGGCCACCAGATCGGGGAGCTCGTCGTCGCGCAGCCCGCTGCGCGCCCGGACGCCGACGGAGACCGCGTCGCCCTGGCCGGTGATCGCGATCACCGTGACGGTGCGGCCGCGGGTGACCCCGTTGGTGGTCAGGGAGTTGCCGGCCCAGCGCAGGTTGGCCGAGCTCGTCTCCTCCACCAGCACCATGCAGGCGTCGGCGCGCGACAGCTCCAGCGCCCGCTCGACGACCGCCTGAGGGGACGACTGGCTCATTTTCCGGCCTCCTGAACCGTGTTGAGGATCCGCACGCCGGTGAACAGCGCGCTGGGGCAGCCGTGGCTGACCGCCGCCACCTGGCCGGGCTGGCCCTTGCCGCACATGAACGTGCCGCCGAGCACGTAGGTCTGCGGGCCGCCCACCGCCGCCATCGACCGCCAGAAGTCGGTGGTGGTGGCCTGGTAGGCGACGTCGCGCAGCATCCCGGTGATGCGCCCGTCCTGGATCCGATAGAAGCGCTGCCCGGTGAACTGGAAGTTGTAGCGCTGCATGTCGATCGACCAGCTGCGGTCGCCGACGATGTGGATCCCGTTCTCGACCCGGGAGATCAGCTCCTCGGTGGAGGGGCCGTCGGGGTCGGGGGCCAGCGACACGTTGGCCATGCGCTGGATCGGCATGGTCGCCGGCGAGTCGGCGAAGGCGCACCCGTTGGAGGGGCCGTGGCCCTGGAGCTGCGAGATGCGGCGGTCGCGCTGGTAGCCCACGAGCACGCCGTCGCGGACGATGTCGAAGGAGGACGTCGCCACGCCTTCGTCGTCGAAGCCGATGGTGGCGAGCCCGTTCTCGACCGTGCGGTCGCCGGTGACGTTCATGATGGGCGAGCCGTATTGGAGCGACCCGAGACCGTCGGTGGTGGCGAAGGAGGTGCCGGCGTAGGCGGCCTCGTAGCCCAGGACGCGGTCGAGTTCGGTGGCGTGGCCGATCGACTCGTGGATGGACAGCCACAGGTTGGACGGGTCGATCACGAGGTCGTAGCGGCCCGGCTCGACGCTGGGCGCGGCCAGCTTCTCGGCGAGCAGCGCCGGCAGGTCGTCGAGCTCGGGTTCGAGGACCTGCATGTGCTCCCATCCGCGCCCGGCCGGGGGCGTGAGGGTGCGCATGCTGTCGAGGCGGCCGTCGCGGGTGGCCATGACCTCGACGGACGGGGCGATGCGCACCCGCTGCTGGGTGGTGGTCGTCCCGGCGGTGTCGGCGTAGAACTTCTGCTCCTTGGCCAGCCACAGGGTGGCGTCGACGTGGTCGACCCGGGAGTCCTCCAGCATGCGCCGGGACCAGCCGGCCAGCTGCGCGGTCTTCTCGCGGTCGGTGACCTCGAAGGGGTCCACCTCGTAGGCCGACACCCAGGTGCGGTCGGGGTGGGCCGGCTCGGGGGCGAGCTCGACGCGCTCGGTGGTGACGGCCGCGGCCACGGTCGCGACGTCCACCGCCCGGCCGGCGACCTCGGCGGCGGCATCGGGGGTGAGGTCGGTCCCGGCGGCGAACCCCCAGACGCCGTTGTGGACCACCCGCACCGCGAACCCGAGGGTGTCGGTGTCGGAGGCGGACTCGACGGAGCCGTCGACGAGGGACAGGCGCTGGCCGCGGACGCGTTCCAGCCGGAAGTCGGCGTGCTCGGCGCCGAGGTCGCGGGCGCGTTGCAGCGCGGCGTCGGCCAGCCCGCGCAGCGGCAGGGCGAGGAAATCAGCATCGATATCAGGCACGGTTCCCCAACCTAGCCGTTCCGTCGCGGGAGGTGGGCGACGCGGCGGACGCCGGGAGGGGCGCCGGGGCCGCCGGCCTCAGGGGCGCCGCACCCGGCCGGGGTCAGGCGCCGCCGCGCTGGACGTCGACGTGGACGTGGTCCAGGTGGCGCAGGATCTCGTTGTCGGGGTCGGGCGACTGGTAGGGCCACCAGCCGCCGGCGGAGCCGCGCATGTTCCAGATGCGGTCGTCGAAGATGACGTTGGCGATGGCGAGCTCTTCGGCGTGGGCGACCAGCCAGTGGGCCAGGAGCCAGCCCTCGCGGCGGTTCTCCTCGGTGACGGGGCGGTAGAAGACGTCGATCGCGCGGCCGTCGTAGTGCGCGGAGTCGGTGCCGTGGCCCGCGTCGACGCCGCCGGGCTCGAACCCGCCGAGGCTCTGCTCGCCGAAGACCTCGGCCATGGCGGTGCGCACGGTCTCGGCGCGCGGGGTCAGGCCCGAGGGGGTGAGCTCTTCGGCGTCGAGGCCGTCGGTGGCGGCGGCGCGGCAGGTGAGGCTGGGGCCGGCGTCGCCGGGCGGCCCTTCGCGCAGCCGGTCCAGGACGGCCGGGTCGATCCCGGTGGTGTCGGGGGCCTCGCCGCCGAGGGCTTCGAGGGCGACGGCCGTCGTCGCCCGCTGTGCGTCCGCAATGGACAGCCCCACCGATGCGCCGTCGTCGCCGGTGCCGGTCTGCACGGAGCACGGCGGCCCCCACGGCAGCGCCGTGGCGTCGAGGTTCATGCCCACCCGGTCCAGGACCCGGGGGATCGCCAGGTAGGCCCCTGCGGCGAGGACGGCCAGGACCGCCAGCGTCACCAGCAACCCGCGTGTACGACCGGTTCTCGCGCTCATAGGTCCGGACTCTAGCCGCACCGCCCGGGTGCCCCGGCCCGCTCACCCGGAGCGGAAACCCGTTGACTGCTCCCCTCCCTGAAGGGAGGGAACGCCCTCCTTCAGGGTTGAGCGGGGATTTCCGGCTCAGGCCGCCCTCTGGACCGGCGGTCCGGAAGGTCTCACGCCCTCAGCACCGGCAGGGTACAGACCAGCCCTGACGAGCATCACGCGGGCGGAGTTCTTGTCCCGTGGGGACGCGGCTCCGCAGCGGGTGCAGGTGTAGATGCGCTCACCCAGCGGCAGTGCGTGCTTGGCTCTCGCTCCGCACTGCGCGCAGTCCATCGTGGTGTATGCGGGGTGTACCAGACGGACGTCGCGTCCGTGTTTGCGGGCCATGTCGATCAGGGCCCGTTTGGCGGCGCCGATGGCGGCATCCGCGGCCTTGGCGGCCATGGTGGTCTTCGCGAGGAACTTAGGTTTGAAGTCCTCCACGGCAATGGCGTCGTGGTCGCGGACCACGCGCTTGGCCCACCTGCGGGCGGTGTCCTCACGCTGCCGGGCGACCTTCTTATACTGTTTGGCCCGCAGCCGCTTGGCCTTCTGGTAACCGTTCGAACCGGCCTGCCCCTTCGGCGGCTCGCGCCGGGCCATCATCCGGTCGTACCGGCTCAGCTTCGCCTGCGCTAGTTTTCCGTGCCGGGGATGGGGGAGATCGTGGGCACCGGAGGTGGTGGTCGCAGTCTCGGTGACGCCCCAGCCGACGCCGACCACCCGCCCGGTCGGGGGCAGGGGGGCGTCCTGGGCGGGTGCGACGAACGAGGCGTACCAGTGGCCGAGGCTGTCGCGGTACACGCGTACTGAGGAGGGATCGGCGGGCAGGTCGCGCGACCACACCACGGTCAGCGCGATCCGGCCGGCGAGGTGCAGGCGACCGTCCCTGAGTCGGAAGCCGCGCTTGGTGTAGTTCAGGCTCGGCCGGGCCGTGCGCTTCTTCTTCCACCTCGGCATCCCGGCCCGCTGCCGCACCGAAAGCCGGTTCTTGATGTCCTTCTGGGCCTTGGCGCGGGACTTCGCAAAGTCCCGGATGACCTGCTGCTGCGGCACGGAGGAGCCGTCGCGTAGCCACGCGGAATGCGCGCGGGCCACGGTCAGCATCCGGTCGAGTTGGGCCGGGCCACACGTCAGCTTGTCATCGGGGTTGGCGGTGTTGTGTGCGTGGACCTGCTTGGACTTCGCCACGCACTCATTCCAGATCCACCGGCACCGCGCCCACTCGCCCAGAAGGGCGGTACGGGCGGTCGACGACACACGCAGCCGGAAGGTGTACCGGGCGTACCCGGCATCCTCGTTCGCCACTGGTGTCGTCACGGCGCCATGATGCCCCACAGACCCCAGGGCCCGCAGGGCTTTACGCCTGTTCAAGACCACCTACCACCGGGTGCGCGCCTGCGCCGGTTCCGGCGGGCGGGAAGCCGGATTCCTCCCTGACCTGAAGGCCGGGCATCCTCCGGCCTATTCGGTGACAACGGGTTGACCCCGGGGCCGGTCGGGGGCTACCGTCACCACCACGCCAATGCGAAACATTGTTTCCAATTAACCCGGATCCGGTTTCGCCGCGGCCGCTCACTCAAAGGTGCACCTGTCCCCTTGCTCTCCATCCCGCTCACGAACGTGGAGACCCACCGATGAGAATTCGCACGATCACCGCGCTGGCCGCCGCCGCCCTGCTGCCCGCAGGGCTCTGGGCCGCCCCGGGCGCCCTCTCGGCCGAGGCCGAGGAGCCCGCCCCGATCGTCGCCAACAACAGCACCGCCGACCCCGCCGCCATGGGGGCCGCGCCCTACCTCTACTACGGCTGGGGCAACCCGCCCGACGCCGCCCAGCTCATGCAGCAGACCGGGGTGCAGTGGTTCACCCTGTCCTTCATCCTCTCCGACGGCGGGTGCTCGCCCGCCTGGGACGGCACCCGGCCCCTCGACGGCGCCGACGCCGACAACATCGCCGCGATCCGCGCCGCCGGCGGCGACGTGATCCCCTCCATCGGCGGCTGGAGCGGCAACAAGCTCGGCGAGGCCTGCCAGGACTCCGAGTCGCTGGCCGCGGCCTACCAGGAGGTGGTCGACGCCTACGACCTGGCGGCCATCGACATCGACATCGAGTCCACCGAGATCGAGAACGAGGTCACCCAGGACCGCGTCCTGGGCGCGGTCCGCATCCTCAAGGACGCCAAGCCCGACCTGCACGTGGCCATGACCCTGGGCACCACGGTCGAGGGGCCCAACTCCTGGGGCGAGCGGCTGATCACGCGCGCCGCCGAGACCGACGCGGGCGTGGACAACTGGACCATCATGCCGTTCAACTTCGGCGGCGGCTCCGACATGGCCGGGGCCACCCAGCAGGCGTCGGAGGGGCTCAACCAGGTCATCTCCACGGCCTACGGGATCTCCGCCGAGGAGGCCTACGCCATGCAGGGCATCAGCAGCATGAACGGCATCACCGACCAGCAGGAGACCGTCACCGCCGAGGCCTTCACCCAGATGCGCGACTTCGCGCAGGCCAACGGCATGTCGCGGTTCACCTTCTGGTCGGTCAACCGCGACCGCCCCTGCGCCACCCCCACCGACTCCTGCGGCGGTATCGACCAGCAGGAGTGGGAGTTCACCTCCATCACCGCCGGGTTCGCCGGCTGAGCGGGCGCTGCATCCCGCCCGTCCTGTGGGGCGCCGTCGACGGCGCCCCACAGGCGCGCTCATGGCCGGGTATCCCGCCGGCCGGTCAGGCCGTCATCGCCGCCCAGACAGTGAACAGGCCGCCCGCGATGAGGGCGAGCGGCCAGACGCGGTCCAGCCCGACCCAGCCCCGGCGCAGCGCGTGCACGCCGAGGAAGTCGTAGGCGAGCAGCGCGAGGACCCCCGCGGCGGCGAACATCGCCGCGGTGTGCACGCCGGCGGCGGCCACGCCGAGCAGGGTGATGTCGGCGGGCCCGGAGAAGCCGGCCGCCGCTGTCTCCGGGGGAGGGGCGGTCTCCGATGGCGGCGCGGGCGGGCCGTGTGCGTGCCCCGATCCGCCGGCGGCCACGCCGTGCGGCGCGGACAGGTCGCCCGCCAGCACCGGCAGCAGCATCAGCCCGGCCCCGTGCAGCGACGCCATGACGAACGACCACGCGCCCAGGCGCCACAGCGGCATCCCGGCGTCGGGCGGCCGGGGGCGGTGGCGCGACAGCAGGAGGGCCGCGCCCGCTGCGGCCACGCACGCCCCTCCGGCGGCAGGGAACCAGCGCGAGGCCACCAGGGACCCGGTCGCGGTGACGGTCACCGCGACGGCCGCCACCGACGCGGCGTGCCCGGCCGCCAGAACGGGCAAGCAGCGCAGCAGTGCGCCGCGCCCGCCGCCCTGGAGCCCGCGGGCGACCGCCAGCAGCCATCCCATCCCCGGGTTTGCACCATGGAAGACGCCCAGCCCGATGAGGACCCACATCTGGCCGGCGCTCAAGGGCTGCCTCCTCCGGCGCTGCGGCGCGCCACCGCAACGGTCACACACGGCGACGGGAGCGGCAACGGGCGTGATGACGGGTGGCCGGACCCGGCCATGCTGTGACGAGCATCGCGCCGCAGGGACGGGCGCGCCCGTCCGCGGCGGGGAATAGCGTCCGCACGGCACCGGCTGTCCCTGACGGAGACCGCCGCCGGGACCGGCCGGCGGCGGACGGTCCTCAGGGGCGAATGGAGGCGTGCGTGCGGACATCTGCGACGACCACGGAGGGCGCGGCCGATCCAGCGGAGGGCGCTTCGGAGCGGCTGCCGCGCGACGCCGGGGTCGGGGCCGACCGGTTCCGGCGAGCGCTGGGCGGGCACGCCGCGGGTGTCGTGGTGGTGACCGCCGCCGCGCCGTCGGGCCCGGCCGGGGTGACCGCGACCTCCTTCACCAGCGTCAGCCTGGATCCCCCGCTGGTGTCGTTCTACATCGACTCCGGATCGGGCACCTGGCCCGGCATCCGCGACTCCGCCGCCTTCGCGGTCAACATCCTCGCCGAGGACCAGCGCGACATCGCCGCGCGGTTCGCCACCCGGGGCGCCGACCGGTTCGCCGCGCCCACGCGGTGGCGGCGCGGCCCCGAGGGGCTACCGCTGATCGAGGGCGCGTCGGGGCACATCCTGTGCCTGCGCCACGACCTGATGGCCGTGGGCGACCACTGGCTGGTGGTCGGCCGGGTGGCCGCCGCCGAGACCGCCGCCGACGGCGCGCGCCCGCTGCTGTACCACCGCGGGGGCTACGGGCGCTTCGCGCCGTGACGGGAAACGCGGGGCGCGGGGGGAGCCGCAGGAGGGCCCGGGCCGTGACGTGCCCTCCGGGCGGGTACCGGCCGGGCCGCGGCTACCCCTCTTCGTAGACGATCTCCACCCGGCGGTTCTCGGCGCGGCCCGACGGCAGGTCGTTGCCTTCGCTGTCGGTCTCCTCGGCGACGGGCTCGTCCGATCCGCGCCCGCTGGCCTCGAATTCGGGGGCGTCGCCGCCGAGGATCTCCTCCAGCGCGCCGCGCACCGCCTCGGCGCGCTGCTCGGACAGCTCCTGGTTGTAGTCGTCCTCCCCGAGGCCGTCGGAGTGCCCGATCACCTCGACGGTGCCCGAGACCCCCTCGAGCCGCCCGGCGATGTCGTCCAGGTTCCCCTGCGCGTCGCCGCTGAGGTCGGCGGAGTCGAACTCGAAGAGCACATCGGTGGCGACGGTCACCGTGGTGGTCGTCCCCTCGGTCTTGTCCTGCTCCAGCGGCTCCATCGACCCTTCGAGGTCGAGGGTCGTGGTGGCGCCGTCGACGTCGAGGTCCACGATGGATTCGGCGCGCTCGGTGGTGGAGACCTCGCCCTGCGGCTGCTGGTCCTGCTGGCCCTCGCCCGCGCCCAGGAGGGCCGGCGACAGGGCGAGCAGCCCGGCCAGCGCGAGCGCGCGGCGCCCGCTGCCGTTCACCGCTGCACCGGGACGTCGGTGATGGGCGGGAGCTCGCCGATGTAGAGGTCCATGGTCTCGACGTCCTCGGGCGGCGCCGCGAAGGTGTAGCTGAGGTCGCGGGGCTCGCCGGGCGTGAGCCTGGTGTCGACGACATTGGGGCCCTGGAGCGTGGTGCCGGAGTCGTAGACCACGTTGTGCCGGGTGAGGTTGGCGTTGTCGACCAGGTAGGGGACCGCCCCGAAGGTGCCCCAGAGGTCGTAGAGGCTCTGGGTCGCTTCGTCGCCGAAGTCGCCGGCCGTGACGGTGATGGTGAGCTGCATGAGCCTGCCGCGCACCTGGAGGGCGTGGATCTCCGCCTCGGCCTCGCCGCCGCGTCGCTGGTAGGGCCAGGTCGTCTCGGCGACGACGTCGGTGGTCTCGGCGGAGGTCCCGGGGGAGGCGCCGTCCTCGTCGCCGCCGCCGTTGCCGCCGTCTCCGCCGCCCGAGCAGCCGGCCAGCAGGAGGACCAAGGCGAGCGCGGGCGCCGCCGCCTTCAGGGGGGATCGCAGGTACATGGCTCCTCGGCAGGGGGTATCGGGTGGGTCCGTACGGAAACCACACCTTACGGCCCTGCGCGGACACCCGCACCCGCGTCCGGGTCCCGGCCGGCCGGGGACGGGCCCCGGCCGGCCGGGTGCGGGTCAGGGGCAGAGGGCGTCGAGCGAGCCGGCGTCGCTGCCGACCTGGCGCCCCTCGGTGGTGGGCGAGGGGTCCGGCAGGCCGGTGTACTCCTGCCACTCGGTGGAGTCGGCGACGTCGTCGCCGGCGGCGAGGCCCCCGGGCTGCGGCTGCTGCCCCGGGCTGGGCGAGGGCTCGACGGCCAGGCCGTCCTTGGGGGCGGTCTCCTGCGCGTCCTCCTGCTCCTGGACGGCCGCGGCGATCAGCCCCTTGATCTCCTCCCAGTCGGGGTAGGCGGTGTCGATCTGGGGCGGTGAGAGCTGGAGCGTGCGCATCTCGCCCTCATCGCCGACCAGGTCGGCCAGTTCGATGAAGGCGGGCAGCTTGGACTGCGGGATGTCGGTGCGCAGCGTGCGCTCGGTGGCGCCGGCCAGGTCCTGGAAACCGGTCAGTACCGACATGGGGTCGGCCTGCTCGGCCACGTACTTGATCAGGCAGCCCTGGCGGCCCATGCGGGCGTAGTCGTCGCTGTTGACGCGGCTGCGCCCGTACCAGAGGGCCTCGTTGCCGTTGAGGTGCTGGTCGCCGGCCTCCAGGACGCCGCCCTCCTGGCCGTAGGGGATGGGGTCCTCGATGTGCACGTCGATGCCGCCGATGGCGTCGATCAGGCCCTCGAAGCCCTCCATGTCGACCAGGGCGTAGTAGTCCAGTTCGACGCCGGTGGCGCCGCCGATGACCGACTTGAGGGTGTCGGCCGCGGGGTCGGTGGCGTCGGGGTCGATCGCGAGCCGGCCGGGGTCTTCGGCGACCGTCTGGTAGACCTCGTTGAGCAGGTCGGTGAAGCCCGTGGGGGCGGGGTACTGCTCGGCGAGGGCGCTGCCTTCGGGGAACGGGGCGTTCTCCAGGTTGCGGGGCAGGCCGATGAGCACGACGTCGCCGTGTTCCACGTCGATGCTGGCGACCATCATGGAGTCGGTGCGCATGCCGTAGCGGTTGCTCCCGGAGTCGCCGCCCAGCAGCAGCACGTTCACGCGGTCGCGGCCGGCCCACGGGTCGGCCGCGTCGTGCGGCTCCCCGCCGAGCGCGGAGTTGAACACCGAGGACAGGGTGTCGTAGGCGGTGTAGGAGGTCCGGATCACCGCCGCTGCCGGGACCGCCATGGCCACGCACATCACCAGCACGACGGTGCCCGCGGAGAAGCGGGCGAGGCGGCCGGCGGCGGGCGGGCGGGTGATGGCCCAGGAGTGCACGACCACCGTCATCCACAGCACGGTCAGCGCGAACGCGACCGCCGAGGCGGTGAGCAGCCAGCGCCCCTGCACGATGTAGGCGGCGCTGCGCAGCATGTCGGAGCCGAGGATGAGCGCGCCGGCGATCCCGGTGGCGAGCAGCAGCACGGACACGGCCAGGATGATGCCTCCGGCCCACCACCGGCGCATGCGCAGGTGGGCGATGCCGGGGAGCACCGCCGAGCCGATCGTCCACAGCAGGGCGCGTCCCGTGTTCTTGGGATACGTCGCCCTGCGCGGTTCCTGCCCGTCTGCCATGGGGATCCCTTCTAGCCACCCGTCCCCCGACGGCGCCCGGTTTGAGGTGGTTGGTCACATGAAGCGTGCTAGGGACGGCTTGTCGTAATCTCTACCGCATTGGGCGCCGTTCATGCCGACGAACAGTGTCTCGCTTTGTCGGAGTTATCGAGATCAGAGCGGCATCCGGTTCATGCACGAAATGTGTCTGCTTTGTTGCTCAGAGTGGCCGCATGTCCGGTTCTCTGTGCATCAAGGGCCAAAGTCGGCCTTGTTTCTTTCGTGATCAGTAGTTAACCGACGCCGCAACTGCCATGATCTGGCCGCAGGAGGGGGCGGCGTCCGGGGGGAAAGGGCGCCGTCATGGGAACGAAAGGCAGTACATCGTGCTCGATGCGGTCGATGCTGCGCTCATGAGAGCGCTTCAGGGGGACGGAAGAGCGACATACCAGGCGCTCGCCGATGGCGTGGGCCTGTCCCGGACGGCGGTGCGGGCCCGCGTCCGCAGGCTCGTGCGGGGGGGCGCCATCAGGATCGTGGGGGTCCTGCACGCCGGCGTCCTGGGGATGGAGGTGTTCGGGCACGTCTCGCTGCGCGTCACCGGGCCCGTGCGCCCGGTGCTGGAGCGGCTGGGCGCCCGCGACGCCGTCACGTTCGCGGCGCAGACGGCGGGGCGCTTCCCGGTGGTCGCCCACCTGCGGGTGCGCGACGACGACGCCCTGGCCGCGGAGCTCGCCGGGCTGCGCACCCTGCCCGGTGTCAACGGCGCCGAGGTCATCCGGGCCGGCGCCATCGTCAAGGACGCCTACACCAGCGTGCGCCCGCTGCGCGACATCCCGATCGACCCGCTGGACTGGCGGCTGGTGCGCCACCTCCAGCGGGAGGGGCGCGCCTCCTACGCCGAGCTCGCCCGCCAGGTGGGGCTCTCGCAGGCGGCGGCGCGGTCGCGGGTCGTGCGGCTGATCGATGCCGGCGTGGTGCACGTCACCGCGCTCATCGAACCCTCGGTCGTGGGGGCCAACGAGCAGATCGGGTTCGGCATCCGGTGCCGCGGGGACGCCGCCGCGCTGGCCCTGCGCCTGGGGACCCTGTCGGGGGTCTCGTTCCTGGCCACGGGCTTCGGGCGCTACGACATCATCGGCAGCGCCACCGCGCCCGACCGGCCCACCCTGGTCGACACGCTGGAGGCGCTGCGGTCGGGGCCCGACGTCACCTACGTCGAGACATGGGAGCATCTGACGGTGACCAAGGAGCGCCACCGCGGCGACGGCGGCCCGGTCGCGGCCGACCGGTAGCCGCGCCCGCCGCGCCCCCGGGACGGGGCGCGGCGGACCGCCGCGTGGCGCGCGACAGCGGGGGGAGCCGACGATGGCGGCGGGCGGGGTACTGCGGCTGCGCGGACACCGATTCGGGAGCGGGCGCCACGGTGTCATGGCGGTCATCAACCGGACCCCCGACTCCTTTTACGACCGCGGAGCCACCTACGCCTTCGGCGCCGCCCTGGAGGCCGCCGACGCCGCCGTGCTGCGCGGGGCCGACATCATCGACGTGGGCGGGGTCAAGGCGGGTTACGGCGAGCACGTGCCGGCCGCCGAGGAGATCCGGCGCACCGTCCCCTTCGTCGCCGAACTGCGGGCGCGCCACCCCGGCGTGGTGATCTCGGTGGACACCTGGCGCTCGGAGGTCGCCCGGGAGTGCGCCGAGGCCGGCGCCGAC
The DNA here is from genome assembly GCF_042650565.1 of Nocardiopsis sediminis. Taxonomy (NCBI): domain Bacteria; kingdom Bacillati; phylum Actinomycetota; class Actinomycetes; order Streptosporangiales; family Nocardiopsidaceae; genus Nocardiopsis; species Nocardiopsis sediminis. The sequence continues at coordinate 429,274 of NZ_JBHSBH010000007.1, read as the reverse complement.
CTCATCAACGACACCTGGGCGGGCGCCGACCCCGATCTCGCGCGGGTGGCCGCGGAGTTCGACACCGGGCTGGTGTGCTCGCACAGCGGCGGCCTGGCACCGCGCACCGACCCCCACCGGGTGGCCTATGACGACGTGGTCGCCGACGTGCTGGCGACCGTGACCGCGCTGGCCGAGCGCGCCGTCGCGCTGGGGGTGCGCCCCGACCGGGTGCTCATCGACCCCACCCACGACTTCGGCAAGAACACCTACCACTCCCTGGAGCTGAGCCGCCGGATCGGGGAGCTGGCGGCCACCGGGTGGCCGGTGCTGGTGGCGGTCTCCAACAAGGACTTCATCGGCGAGACCCTGGACGCGCCCGTGGGCGGGCGCCTCTCCGGGACCCTGGCGGTGCTGGCGGTGGCGGCCTGGGAGGGTGCGGCGGTGTTCCGGGTGCACGACGCCGGTGCGGCGCGCGCGGCCCTGGACGCCGTGGCCGCGGCGGCGGAGCCCGGCGGGAATCTGTAACCGCCGGTAGCATTTCGGTCTTTTCCTGCGGTATGTCTTGCGTCACCCTGAAGTTACCCATGAGTATGTGAGGTGCCGGGTCGCATGGAGACCCCCTCGGCTCTCCCCACCCCGCCGCCGCCGGCCGATCCCCCTCCGCGCGGCGCCGCAGTGGACGCGGCGACCCGCGAGGCGCGCTGGTAATGGGAGGCTGACGTGGCGCTTGCGGAGACGTTGACAGCGGTGGGGACAGCGGTGCTGGCCAGGAACGGCGGCCTTCCCCTGGGATCGCACCTGTTCCCGGTCTGGCCCGGCGCGTCCTTCGCCGCCACCGCCCTGCCGGTGCGCTGCGCACCCGGCGACAACCTCGCCATCCACGTGGCCGTCGCCCAGGCGCCCAGCGGCGGCGCGCTGGTGGTCGACGTCGCAGGTGAGGCCGAGTACGGCTACCTCGACGAGATCCTCGCCGTCGCCGCCCGGATGCGCGACATCGCCGGGATCGTCCTCGACGGGTGCGTGCGCGACATCGGCGCCATCGCCCGCACCGGGCTGCCCGTCTTCAGCGCCGGGGTCGCCGTCCGCGAACCCGGGCACGACGCCGGGGGAGCGGTCGGCCGCGAGGTCCACCTGACCGGCGACCGCGGCCCCACCCCCGTGCGGCGCGGCGACTGGCTGGTCGCCGACGACGACGGCGTGGTGTGCCTGCCCCGCGGCCGGGTCGCCGGGATCGTCGCCGACGCCGTGGAATCGGCCTCCCACGACCGGCGGCTGCTCGACGCCCTCATCTCCGGCAAGAGCACCCTCGACCTGCTCAACCTCGACCCCACCCGGGTCGCCGGCTGGCAGGGAGCGGGGGTCGGCGCCGACCGTTCGGCGGAGCGCGCCGGGTAGGGGCCGGGCGCGGTGCCTCAGGCGGTGGAACCGCCGCCGTACAGGCGCGCCACCACGTCCTCGATGCCGGGTTCGCGCAGGGTGAGGTCCCGGATCTCATGGGAGCGGGCCACCTCGGCGATCACCGCCGCCGGGTTGGCGCTCAGCTCCAGCCACTGGCGCGGCCCCTCGACGCGGGCGCACCGCGCGCCGGCCACCTCGATCGGCGGCATCGGGGCTGCCAGGTCCACCACCAGGGTGCGGGGCGAGGGGGCCGTGGCGCGCAGCGCCTCCAGATCGCCGTCGAACGCCAGGCGCCCGTGGTCGATCACCAGTACGCGCCGGCACAGCCGCTCCAGGTCGCCCAGGTCGTGCGTGGTGAGCAGGATGGTGGTGCCCCGCTCGGCGTTGAGCCGGAGCAGGAACCCGCGGATCGCCGACTTGCTCACGACGTCGAGCCCGATGGTGGGCTCGTCGAGCACGAGCAGCCGCGGATCGTGCAGCAGCGCGGCCGCGAGGTCCCCGCGCATCCGCTGGCCCAGGCTCAGCTGGCGCACCGGCGTGCGCAGGAACGGCCCCAGGTCCAGCAGCTCGGTCAGCTCGGCCAGCCGCCGGGCGTGGCCGGCGGCCGGGACCCGGTACAGGTGCCGGGTCAGGGCCAGGCTGTCGCGCAGCGGCAGGTCCCACCACAGCGTGGTGCGCTGCCCGAAGACCACCCCGATCCGGCGCGCCAGGCGGGTGCGGTACCGCGACGGCTCCAGCCCGGTCACCCGCACCCGCCCGCGCGAGGGCGTGAGGATGCCGATGAGCATCTTCATGGTCGTGGACTTCCCGGCGCCGTTGGGCCCGAGGACGCCGGTCATCTCGCCCTCCTGCACGGTGAAGGCGATGTCGCGGACGGCGCTGACCGTGCGCCGGGTGCGGCGCAGCAGCGGGCCCTCGGAGAGGACGAAGTCCTTGCCGAGGCCGTCGGCCTCGATGGCGGTGGTCATGTCAGCTCCCGGTGGATCGGTAGTGGCGCAGGCCGGTCCGCCACACCGCCGCGGCGGCGGCCCACATCAGGACGGCCACCGCGGGCGGGGCGTAGCGCAGCCACGCGGGTAGCCCGAGGGGGTCGGGCAGGCCGAGGAGGAACAGGGCGGGCTGCCAGCTCACGAAGGCCAGGGGGACGGTGAAGGTCGCGGCGGTGGCGACGGCGCGCCCGTAGACGGCGAGGGGGTACTCGGTCAGCGCCTGCCCGCCGTAGGTGACCGAATTGGCGACCTGGCGCGCGTCGATGATGAAGAACTGTATGCATGCGCCGGTCACCCAGATCGAGCAGCAGATCACCGTGGCGGAGGCGATCAGCACCGGCAGCATCAGGACGCGCTGCACCGTCCAGTCGATGTCGAGGGCGGTCAGGGCCCAGCACAGGGCCGCCGCGCTGGGCACCACCTTGCCCAGGCGGCGCGGGGAGAACTCGTCGGTGGCGAGCTGGATGAGGGGGGACACCGGCCGGATGAGCATCGCGTCGAACGAGCCCTTGCGGATGTGCTCGCCCAGCCGCTCCACCGATCCCAGCAGGAAGTCGGCGAGGGAGAAGGCCAGCGCTGCGAGCCCGTAGACGAGGACCGCCTCGGCCACGCCGAACCCCGCCAGCCGCCCGGCGTGGCCGAAGGCGAACATCACCGCCGACAGCTCCGCGGCCATTGCCGCCGCCTGGGCGGCGGTGAGCAGCGCCAGCGACACCGGGTACTGCGCCAGCGCGCGGCACCAGGTCCAGGCCAGCCGGACGTAGGAGCGCAGCCCTTCGGCCGTGCCCGGCCGGGGGGCCACCACGGACTCAGCCACCCTGGACCACCACCCGCCGGGTGGCGCGCTCGGTCAGCAGCACCGACAGGGCCAGCAGGCCCACCGCCCACGCCGCCTGGAAGGCCAGCCCGCCCAGGGCGTCGCCGCCGGGCAGCGTGTCCTTGCCGAGCACGATCTCCACAGGGACCTGGACCAGCGCCGACCAGGGCAGCGCCCGCAGCAGCGACGCCAGCGGCTCGGGGTAGAGCACCAGGGGCAGCAGCATGCCCGAGCCGAACCCGCCGAGCACGACCGCCACCGCGGTGATGCCGCGGCCGTCCATGAGCCAGAACGCGGCCAGCGCGTAGAGGTAGCGCAGCCCGAAGCCGGTGAGCACCGCCAGCACCACGGACACCGCGCCGGCGGCCCAGCGCAGGGGGTCGCCGGGCAGGGCGAGGGGGAAGACCAGCAGCCCCATAGCGAAGGTCGGCACCCCGCGGAACACCACGTTGAACGCGGCCCGGCCGAGGTCGTGGGCCAGCCACCACGGGGTCAGGTGGGCGGGGCGCAGCAGGTCGACGGCGATCTCGCCGGTGCGGATCCGCGGGGCCAGGTCCAGCTCCGGGCCCATCATCGCGACCGGCCCTATGAGCGCCTGGGTGAGGTAGACGTGGGTGACGGCGTCGGCCGCGTCGTAGCCGTTGATCTGCGGCTGGGCGGAGAAGACCGCCAGCAGGACCGAGGCGTTGATGAGGCCGAAGACGCTGTTGGTGAAGACGCCGGCCGCCGTGGCGGCGCGATAACCGGAGTAGCGGCGCAGCCCGCAGGCGAACACCGCGAGATAGACCCGCACCGTGCCGTGTGCTCCTCGCATGAAAAGGGGACCAGAAGGCACGGCCCTGCGGCACAGGTCCGGGACGCCGGAGTGAGGACGCTACCACAGCCGGGCGCGCCGCCGGACCGGGAAGCGAGGACGCGATCGCGCAGAACAGATGGCCGCATCCGGCTACCGTGCGGCGCGGCGCCGCCACGCCGGGCAGACTTTGCCCCAAGCACGGCGGCGACAGGGACGAGGTGCCATGAGCGAGACCCCGGAGCGCTCGGCCACGACGGCGGACGGGCTGTCGGCGCGCGGGCGCGCGACCCGGACGCGATTACTGACCGAGGCGCGCACGGTGATCCTGTCGGGCGGCGGCAGCCTGGAGGTGGCCGAGGTCGCGCGCCGGGCCGAGGTGTCGGCCGGCCTGCTCTACCGCTACTTCGGCAACAAGAACGGCCTGGTCGCCGCGGTGGTGAACGAGTTCTACGACTCCTACGACGCCGAGGTCTTCGCCACCCGGATGAGCGGGCCGGGGAGCTGGACCCGGCGCGAGCGCGACCGTATGCGCCGCGAGATCGACTTCCTCTGCGACGACCCGCTGGGCCGGGTGATCGTCGGCCGCCGCCTGCGCGAGCCCGCCGCGGCGCAGGTCGACGCCGAGCGCCTGGCGCGCCAGATCGGCATCGCCGCCCGCAGCATCGCCAAAGGGCAGCGCGAAGGCGAGCTCGACGCCGCCGTGCGCCCCGGCTTCGCCGCGGCGGCGCTCCTGGGCGCGTTCCGCGAGCTCATGGCCGAGGCGCTGAGCGGCGGCGACGCCGACCCGCCCCGCGCCGAGCTGCTCGACGTCATGTGGCGGGCCGGGAGCAGCCTGCTGGTTCAGTCCCCGGCCAGGGACAGCAGTTCGTCGAGGTAGCAGGCGGCTTCGCGCAGGGCGCCGTCGGGGTCGGAGCTGCGGATGGCGTCGGTCAGCCGGCTGTGGTCGAGCAGGTCCCCCGAGGGCTGCTGGCCGTAGGCCGTGTGCGCGATGCTCTCGTAGACCACCTGGGCGATGTCGTCGTAGAGCTCGACCAGGAGGGGGTTGTGCGTCGCGTTGACGATGGCGCGGTGGAGCGCGAAGTCGGCCTCCACGAAGGCCGACATGTCGCGCTGCTGCCAGGCCGTGTCGCGCTGCGCCGTGGCCTGGTCGATGCGCGTGATGTCGTCCTCGGTGTGGCGGAGCGCGGCCAGGCGGGCGGCCTCCATCTCCAGTGCGCGCCGGACCTCCAGGTTCTCCCGGAGGCGCGAACGTTCCAGCCGCCGGCGCAGGGCGCCGCCGAGCTCGCTGGAGGCGCGGACGAAGGTGCCCGCGCCCTGCCGGATCTCCAGCAGGCCGGCGTGGGCGAGCGCCCGCACGGCCTCGCGCACGGTGTTGCGCCCGACCTCCAGTTGGTCGGAGAGCTCCGACTCGGTGGGGATGCGGTCGCCGACACCCCACTCGCCGGAGTCGATCTGTGCGCGTAACTGGCTGATGACCTGGTCGACCAGGCCGGTGCGACGCGTCGAGGCGAGGGGCACGCGGTTACCTCCTACGGTGTCGGCCGCGGGTCGGGCCGGGCGGCGATGCGTTCGGTTAAAGCCGGAGCTTAGACCAGTCACGCACGCGGAATGGCCCACGCCGCCGAATGCGTTACGCTCATGATGTAGATCCGGTCATCCTATGAATGCGAGGGCAGTGTGGCAAGCGTCACATCGTCGGGTGTGAAGGGCTCCGCTCAGATGCAGGAAACCGGTGCGCGCCGCCCGCGCCGCGTCGTCTGGCTGCTGATCGCGGGCGTCGCCCTGGCCGCGCTGAACCTGCGGACCGCGATCACCAGCGTCGGCCCCGTGCTCGGCGAGGTCACCGCGGGGCTGCACATGTCCGCCGCGCTCGCCGGCGTGCTGACCACCCTGCCCGTCCTGTGCTTCGCGGTTTTCGGTGCGCTCACCCCCGCGCTCGCCCGCCGCTTCGGCGAGCACCCGATGCTGGCCGCGGCACTGCTGGCGATCGCGGTGGGCGTGGGCACCCGGCCGCTCGCCGACGACCCGTGGCTGTTCCTCGCCCTGAGCACGATCGCGCTCGCGGGCGGCGCCATTGGCAACGTCCTGCTGCCGACCCTGGTCAAGCAGCACTTCCCCGATCGGGTCGGCGCCCTGACCACGGTGTACACCACCTTCCTCGCGCTGGGCAGCACCCTGGCCGCCGCCGGGACGGTCCCCATCGAGCAGGCCGGCGGCGACTGGCGGGTCGCCCTGGGCGTCTACGCCCTCTTCGCCCTGGTCGCCGCGGTCCCGTGGCTGCTGGTCCTGCGGCACGGGCCGCAGCGGTCCGGCTCCGCCCGCGCCCTGGGACTGGGGCAGGTCCTGCGCACCGCCACCGGCCGCTGGAGCGTGCTCTTCTTCGGAACCCAGTGCACCATCGCCTACATCCTCTTCGGCTGGTACGCGGAAATGCTGCGCGACAGCGGCATGAGCGCGGCGACCGCCGGCCTCGCCCTCTCCTACCTCACCGGGCTGTCCATCCCGCTCTCGATGGTCCTGCCGGGGCTCATGGCGCGCACCCGCGACCACCGCGGCTTCGTGGTCATGTTCTTCGGCTCCTACGTCATCGGCGTCGCGGGCCTGTGGGTGGCGCCGATCCAGGGCGTGTGGCTGTGGACCACCTTCATCGGGGTGGGCATGGCGACCTTCACCCTGGCGCTGACCTTCTTCGCGGTGCGCACGCGCACCGCGGCCGGGACCGCCGCGATGTCGGCGACCAGCCAGAGCATCGGCTACCTGATGGGCGGGCTGGGGCCGTTCCTGTTCGGCCTGCTGCGCGAGGTCACCGGCGGCTGGCACGCCCCGCTCGCCCTGTTCCTGGCGCTGGTCGTGCTGAACCTGGCCGCCGGGCTGAGACTGGGCAGACCCGGCCACCTGGAGGACGAGCTCGGCCCCGGCGCCGCCGCCGGCGCCGTCAGCCCGGAAGCCAGTCGACCCGCCCGATGAGGTAGACCGACCCCGCGAACGCCACGATGTCGATCAGCGCGTGCGCGACCACCAGGGGCATGACCCGGCCATAGCGCCGGTAGAACCAGCAGAACACCACCCCCATCACCAGGTTGCCGAAGAACATCCCGATGCCCTGGTAGAGGTGGTAGAAGGCGCGCAGCACCGAACTGGCGAGCACCGCAGCCACCGGCGACCAGCCCAGGCGCTCCAGGCGCAGCAGCAGGTAGCCGACCACGATGACCTCCTCCAGCACGCCGTTCTTGACGGCCTGGAGGACGAGCACCGGGACCTGCCACCAGTGGTCGTTGAGCGCGCTGGGGGCCACGGTCACCGTGAGGCCCAGCTGCCAGGAGACCAGGTAGACGACCAGCCCGCCGCCGCCGATCAGGGCGGCCAGCGCCGCCCCGCCCGCCAGGTCGCGCCCGGGGCGGCGCACGTCGAAGCCGATGGTGGTGGCCGACTGGCCGGTGCGGTGCAGCAGGTGGACCACCAGCGCGACCGGCGCCATGGCGAACACCAGCGAGTACACCTGGCGCGACAGGTCCAGCCACGGGCGCTGGGCGTCGGCCTGCGATCCGACCAGGCTCGCGGTCTGCTCGGCCAGCGACTGGGGCGCGGTCATCGACCCGATGAAGGAGATCATCGCGGACACCGCCGCGGCGCCCAGGGACAGCGCCAGCACGACCAGGATCTCCCCGCGCAGCAGCTGCGGGGTGAGCGGGGCGGGCGCCGGATGCGCGGACGGCGCCCTGGCCGGGCGCTCGCCGTCGCCGGAGGCGGCGGATGCGGGTTCGGAGGTGCGTTCGGCCATGGTGCAGATCATGCTAGCCGGTGCCGTGAGGTGCGCTCCGGGGCCGAGCGGGAAGCCGCCGCCGCGCCCCCGCAGGCTGAGCGGGAAACCCGATCGAGCAGATGACAAATGGCGCCGCCGGCCTCGCGGGTGACACGGGGCCGCGAGGCCGGCGGCGGGCGGTGGCCCGCTCCGCCCCAGCCACGAAAGCGGGGCGGGCTACCGCTGGGGAGGGAGGAACCAGGTCAGTGAGCCGCTGAGAACTGGTCCTCTTCCGTGGAGCCGGTGAGGGCGGTGGTGGAGGCGTCGGGGGTGATCGCCGTGCTCACCTTGTCGAAGTAGCCGGTGCCGACCTCGCGCTGGTGCCGGGTCGCGGTGTAGCCGCGGCCCTCGTCGCCGAACTCCGCCTCCTGCAACTCGACGTAGGCGCTCATGCCGGTCTCGGCGTACCCCTTGGCCAGGTGGAACATGGAGTGGTTGAGGGAGTGGAACCCGGCCAGCGTGATGAACTGGAACTTGTAGCCCATGTGGCCCAGTTCGCGCTGGAACTTGGCGATGGTGGCGTCGTCCAGGTGCCGCCGCCAGTTGAAGGAGGGCGAGCAGTTGTAGGCCAGCATCTGGTCGGGGTACTCGGCCTTGATCCGCTCGGCGAACTGCCGGGCGACCTCCAGGTCGGGCGTCGAGGTCTCCATCCACAGCAGGTCGGAGTAGGGGGCGTAGGCCAGGCCGCGCGCGACTCCGGCCTCCAGGCCGTTGCGCACGCGGTGGAAGCCCTCGGCGGTGCGCTCCCCGGTGATGAAGGGGCGGTCGCGCTCATCGACGTCGCTGGTGATCAAGGTCGCCGACTGGGCGTCGGTCCGGGCGATCACCAGGCTGGGGACGCCCGCGGTGTCGGCGGCCAGGCGGGCGGCGTTCAGCGTCCGGATGTGCTGGCCGGTGGGGATGAGCACCTTGCCGCCCAAGTGGCCGCACTTCTTCTCGGAGGCGAGCTGGTCCTCCCAGTGCACGCCGGCCGCGCCCGCCGCGATCATGCTCTTCATCAGCTCGAAGGCGTTGAGCACGCCGCCGAAGCCGGCCTCGGCGTCGGCGACGATCGGCGCCAGCCAGTGCGGGGCGTCGTCGTCGCCCTCGGACCAGGTGATCTGGTCGGCGCGCAGGAGGGCGTTGTTGATGCGGCGGACGACCCGGGGCACCGAGTCGGCGGGGTAGAGGCTCTGGTCGGGATAGGTCTGGCCGGCCTGGTTGGCGTCGGCGGCGACCTGCCAGCCGGACAGGTAGATCGCCTTCAGCCCGGCGCGGACCTGCTGGACGGCCTGGTTGCCGGTGAGGGCGCCCAGGGTGTTGACGTAGTCCTCGCTGTGCAGGAGGTCCCACAGGCGGGTGGCGCCGAGGCGGGCCAGCGTGTGCTCCTCGGTGACCGATCCGCGCAGCCGCACGACGTCCTCGGCGGAGTAGGTGCGGGTGATGTCCGCCCAGCGGGGGTCGGTCTCCCATTCCCTGCGCAAGGCCTCGGCGGCGTCGTGCCGCTGCCCGGTGGTGCTCATGATCCGTACCGCCTTCGTGCTCGTCCCCTGGAAGGTCACCCGGCTGGAGACCCCGCGGCCGGCGTCTGGGGCGGCGCCGTCCGGAGGGGTTCCCCGCCGGTGAGTACGATTCTTCGCAAAGTTCCAGCGTTTTTCGAGGCCAGATCACGTGAAGATCGGACATTCTTTCCGTACTATGAACGGATGGCGTACTTTGGGACTGAAGAAATACCCTCTTTGCCGGGCGACCTCGACCTCGTGACCTTCGGCCAGCGGCTGCGGCACCTGCGCCGCACGCGCGGCATGACCCTCTCCGATCTGGGGGAGCGCGTGGGCCGGGCACCGTCCCAGCTGTCCCTGCTGGAGAACGGCAAGCGCGAGCCCAAGCTGTCCCTGCTCACCGCGCTCGCCCAGGCGCTGGGGGTCTCGGTCGAGGAGTTACTCTCCCGCCAGCCGCCCAGCCGCCGCGCGCAGCTGGAGATCGCGGTCGAGGAGGCGCAGCGCGACCCCGTGTACCAGTCGCTCAACCTGTCGCGCCTCAAGGTGGGCAAGCGGGTCCCCAACGACGTGCTGGAGCACATCGTCGGACTCTACGACGAGCTCAAGCGGCGCAGCGTCAAGCCCACGGCCACGCCCGAGGAGGCCCGCCGGGCCAACGCCGACCTGCGCCGGCAGATGCGCGAGCGCGGCAACTACTTCGAGGGCATCGAGCAGGCCGCCCAGGAGACCCTGGACGCGGTCGGCTACAGCGGGGGCGCGCTGTCGCAGGGCCAGATCCTGGCGATCGTCACCCACCACGGGTTCACCCTGCGCTACGTGCAGGACCTGCCCCGCTCGGTCCGGTCGGTCACCGACACCCGCAACCGGCGGCTCTTCCTCAAGCGCGAATCGCTGGGCATGCACAGCCCGCGCACCATCCTGCTCCAGACGCTGGGCCACTTCGTCCTCGGCCACAGCCAGCCGCGCGACTTCGCCGACTTCCTGCGCCAGCGGGTCGAGGCCAACTACTTCGCCGCCGCCGTCCTCATCCCCGAGAACACCGCCGCGCCCTACCTCCAGGAGGCCAAGAAGGCGCGCGAGCTGTCGGTGGAGGACCTGCGCGACGTCTACTCGGTGTCCTACGAGATGGCCGCCCACCGGTTCACCAACCTCGCCTACCGCCACCTCGACCTGGTCTGCCACTTCATCCGCAACGACGAGACCGGGATCATCTACAAGGCCTACGAGAACGACGGCCTCATCTTCCCGACCGACGACACCGGCGCGATCGAGGGGCAGCGCATGTGCCGCTACTGGTCGGGCCGGCAGGTGTTCGCCTCGCCGGACCGGCACTCGATCTACTACCAGTACACCGACAAGCCCAACGGGACGCACTGGTGCGTGGCCCACGTCGACCCCAGCCGCGAGCGCAACTTCGCGGTCACCCTCGGGGTGCCCTACAAGGAGTCGCGCTGGTTCCGCGGGCGCGAGACCACCAACCGCACCAAGTCCAACTGCCCCACCGGTGAGTGCTGCGTGCGTCCGCCCGCCGACCTCGCCGCCCGCTGGGAGGGGCAGGTGTGGCCGTCGGCGCGCGCCCACTCCCACGTGCTCTCGGCGCTGCCGTCGGGCACGTTCCCCGGGGTGGACGAGACCGACGTGTACACGTTCCTGGAGCGCTACGAGGAGCTGTAGTCGGCGGCCCTGTCACGGCCGGGGTGGCGTTGTGCCGGCGCGCGCCCGGCGTTACCGTTGGTAACACCCCTCGGGGTGGCGCTGCGCCATGCCCGGGGCCATCGGCCCGCCCCCCACCGCCCTCTCCCAGAGGGCCCACCCAAGGACGTACACATGAGCGACACCCCCGCAGACGGCGCTCCCTGGTTCGGCTTCGAACTGAGCCAGGACCTGCGCGACGTCCGCGACTGGGCGCACGGGTTCGCGCGCGACGTGATCCGCCCCGCCGCCGCCGAATGGGACGAGCGCGAGGAGACCCCCTGGCCGGTCCTCCAGGAGGCGGCCGGGATCGGGCTGTACTCGCTCGACTTCTTCGCCAACCAGTGGCTGGAGCCCACCGGCGTGGGCATCCCCGTGGCGTTCGAGGAACTGTACTGGGGCGACCCCGGGATCGCGCTGGCCCTCACCGGCACCGGGCTGGCCGCGGTCGCCGTCGCCGGCAACGGCACACAGGACCAGCTCTACGAGTGGGTCCCGCAGATGTTCGGCACCGCCGACGACGTCCGCCTCGGCGCGTTCTGCTCCTCGGAGCCCGACGCCGGCAGCGACGTCGCCGCCATCCGCACCCGCGCCGTCTTCGACGAGGCGACCGGCGAATGGGTGCTCAACGGCGCCAAGACCTGGGTCACCAACGGCGGGATCGCCGACGTCCACGTGGTCGTCGCCGCGGTCGCCCCCGAACTGGGCGCGCGCGGCCAGGCCACCTTCATCGTGCCCCCGCGCACGCCGGGGCTGGCCCAGGGGCAGAAGTTCGCCAAGCACGGCATCCGCGCCTCCCACACCGCCGAGGTCGTGCTCACCGATGTGCGCGTGCCCGGATCCTGCCTGCTCGGCGGGAAGGAGAAACTGGACGAGCGCCTGGCCCGCGCCCGCGAGGGGCAACGCTCCGGCGGCCAGGCCGCGATGAAGACCTTCGAGGCGTCGCGCCCCTCGGTGGGCGCCATGGCGGTCGGCTGCGCCCGCGCCGCCTTCGAGTACGCCCGCGACTACGCCGGCGAGCGCGAGCAGTTCGGCCGCCCCATCGGCGACAACCAGGCGGTCGCGTTCCTCCTGGCCGACATGGCCACCCGCATCGACGCCGCCCGCCTCCTGGTCTGGCGCGCGGCCTGGATGGCCCGCCACGACAAGGACTTCACCCAGGCCGAGGGCTCGATGAGCAAACTCTTCGCCAGCGAGACCGCCACCTGGGTCACCCAGAACGCCATCCGCATCCTCGGCGGAAACGGCTACACCCGCGACTATCCGGTGGAGCGCTGGCACCGCGACGCCACCATCTTCACGATCTTCGAGGGCGCCAGCGAGATCCAGCGCCTCATCATCGGCAGAGCGGTGACGGGGCTGCCGGTGAGGTGACGTTCCGGCGGGTGCGGTCCCACACGCCGGGGTGGGCCGCATCGAATCGTCTTGGCCTATTCCGTCAGCCGGTGGCCTATGGGGTGCCTCGGAAGGGAAACGGCCGTTCTCCCTGGAGCGCATGCCGGTCCGGGGCTGTGAGGGTGACTCGGGGGCGTCGTGCGCGCTGACCAGGGACGCGGAGAACGGGGTGGACCACGTCCCGGCTTGCCGAGAGGTGCATCGGCCACCCGTGGCCTCCGTTGGCCCCGTACACGTCGTAGGGGTCGACCTGCTGGTTGGTCAGCCAGTGGAGTATGTGGCCGGGGCGGAGCGAGCCGGCGGCTAAGAATTCCTCGACCAGCCCCCAGGCGTCGGCGGGGGTGCCGTCGCGCACGAGGAGGGTGGGGTGGCCCAGGTAGTGACCCACGACTGCGGGGTACGCCAGGCCCTCCACGACGTCGACGTACATCGTCTCGGGGGTGGTGGGAATGGTGGGGTCGAGCCCGACCCGGGGGATGTGGGGCCGTGTCACGTGTCCTCCCTGATGGCGTCACGGTGATGATCAACTTTACGGCCACCTGGAGGAGGAAAACGGGTCGTCCCGCCCTTTCATCGAAGAAAAGGGTAAATTTTTCGAATGTCAATGAATGTTGACTTGACCTGGCGAAACGGGAATGCAAAACATTTTGCGCTTCGTGTGGCGCGCAAGGTTCCCTTTGGCTCTTTGGCCTACCGCAATCCCCATGCGACTTTCATGTGCTGTATTGCTTGCGTCAACGCCTTCCGCACCTTCTCCTCGGATTGGTCGGTCCCGGCGGGGATGTGAACGCTCACGGGATCGCCGTCGACCATCTCGGTCAGCCAGTAGTCGGTGATGCCTGAGCCATCGGACCGGGGGAGGGCGCGGAATCCCGGCTCTGAGGGCGCGTTGAGAGGCGGGGGTGCGCCGGCCGGGCTTGGGGTGCCGGCGGAGGCGGGTTCGTTGAGCAGGACGGGTTCGTGGCCTTCTCGGATGCGCTGGATGCTGTCCGGCGCCCAGCCCAGCACGCGCTCCAGTTTGTGCTCGGTGGCGGGGCGGGGCGTGGTCCGGCTATGGCGGACGTTCTCGAAGGTCGCGTAGCTGACTCCGGCGGCGCGCGCGAATCCGCGTTGGGACAGGCGCAGGGCTGCAACGCGGGCGTCGATGGTGGCCTTGACCCTGTCGGCGGCGTCTGCTGACCGGTGCGGGGCGGTCTGGTCCATGGGGCCGATGCTACGCCCCATGGCTCAGTTCTGCGCCAATTCCGCGCTGGTCGTTGCGTGTGTAGTGCGTCGCTATGGATGCACTCTGTCACTGACGCGGGGCTGGGCCGTCCGAAGTGGGTCAATTGCGCACCATTGATGTTGCGGAGTGATCTAATCGTGGGCTAATTTAAGCCCATGCCGAACCCCGTGAAACGGGCCGCCCGGGGTCGGCCGGCGCCCGGAATCCACGTGGCTCAGCCCGGTTGAAGCGTTCTGCGATCTGTAGGAGAAACCATGTTGGACCTGGGCGGGCTCGGCCCGTGGCTGATCGGGGCCGCGGCCGTTGTGACCGCCGTGGGGGTGCTCGCCCGGCCGGTGTGGCGGACAGCCGGGTTCCTGGTCTCGCTGCTGCGCAAGGCCGGGCGCTTCCTTGACGACTGGGCCGGCGAACCGGAACGTCCCGGGGTGGAGGCGCGGCCGGGGGTGATGGAGCGGCTGCGAACTCTGGAGCAGAGCGTCGCCGAGGTCCGCCGCGAGGTGCGGCACAACGATGGCTGCGGTCGGCGGCGCGTGCCGGGAGCGCAGCCCCGGCGATGAACCCCGCGGCGAGTATGCGGCGCATGCGCTGCGCCTCCGGTGGTCCGATGTGTTTTACGTGGCGAAACCGCAGGTTACCCCATGTGTGTAGTTGAATGTGTTCTGTAACCGACCGGAGGTTTGGGGGGAGCCGCGAGGCTTGAACCGGTTCCTCGTCCTCTGAACGATGGGAGAACACGATGACCACCGCGGCCGACCTCATGCATTCAGGGGTCCGATGGATCTCCGACACCGAGACGCTGGACAGAGTCGCCGAGCTGATGCGGGACATGAACGTCGGCGCGATGCCGGTCAGCGACTCCAACGACCGCATGTGCGGCATCATCACCGACCGCGACATCGTGGTCGCCTGTATCGCCGCCGGCCGTGACCCCTCGCAGGTCACCGCCAAGGAGCTGTGCAAGGGGACCCCGCGCTGGACGACGACCGACTCCGGTGTGTCGGAGGTCCTCCAGGAGATGCAGTCGCACCAGATCCGCCGGCTGCCCGTCATCGACGGCGACAAGAGGCTGGTGGGCATGATCAGCGAGAGCGACCTGGCCGGGCGCCTGCCCGAGGAGCAGATCGCCGCGTTCGTCGGGCGTATCTACGCCGATTGACGTCGTGCTGCGAGGGGCGGGCTCCGGCGCGGCCGGGGCCCGCCCTCCTTTTTTCCAGTGGAGTGAATTCAATTCAAGAACGCCCTGAACCGCGTTTTTCGGCCACCGCCGAAAGAGAAGGCGTTTGCCTTTTTCGTGTGCGGTCGGCCTCTTAGATTTCTCCATGAGGGCCGCGAAGAAGCGGCCGCGAATGAACGGGGAAATGATCGTGAAGACCTGGAAGAAGATCGCGGCCACGGGGGCGGCCGCGGCGGTGGCCGGGATGGGGATGCTGGCCACCGCCGCGCCCGCGTCCGCTGCGACCTACGGGGGGCAGTGCGGTTCGGGGTACGGGGTCATCCGGAGCGCCAGTGTCGGGGGCGAGGGGACCGCGTTTCTCACCTACAACTCGTCGAATGCGACCAACTGTGTGGTCGTCATTCGCAACAACCCGGGAAGCGCCGTTCTGATGAATGCGTGGATCAAGCGCAGCTCGGAGAGCACCTGGAGGGATGACCGGGGGTATTACACCACCTATGCGGGTCCGGTGTATCGCAACGCTCCGTCCCAGTGTGTCGACTGGGGTGGCTATATCCAGGGGGGCGGCCGGGTGGACTTCACCAACGACGCCTGCGGCTGATCTCCGCCGGTCCGGACGGCCCGCCGCGTGCCGGCGGGCCCGTCCGCTCACCCCTGGAGGTAGGCGAGGACCGCGCGGACGCGGCGGTGGCCGGAGTCGGCGGGGTCGAGGCCGAGCTTGGCGAAGATGTTGCCGATGTGCTTGTGCACGGCCCGCTCGGTGACGTAGAGCCGGCCGGCGATCTCGGAGTTGCCCAGGCCCTGGGCCATCAGCTCCAGGACCTCGCGTTCGCGTTCGGTCAGCCGTGACAGCGGGGTGTCGCGGCGCACCAGGAGCTGCGCCACCACCTCGGGGTCGATCGCGGTGCCGCCGGCGGCCACGCGGCGTACGGCGTCGAGGAACTCCTCGACCCGCGCCACCCGGTCCTTGAGCAGGTAGCCCACGCCGCCCTTGCCGTCGGAGAGCAGGTCGCGGGCGTAGACCTGCTCGACGTACTGGGAGAACACCAGCACCGGCAGGCCGGGCACGATCGTGCGGGCCTTCAGCGCCGCCTGGATGCCCTCGTCGCGGAAGTTCGGGGGCAGGCGCACGTCGGCCACCGCGACGTCGGGGCGGTGCTCCTCCACCGCGGACAGGAACGCCGCGGCGTCGCCCGTCGTCGCCGCCACCTCGAAGCCCGATGTCCGCAGGAGCAGGTTCAGGCCCTCGGCGAGGACCGCGTTGTCCTCGACGATCACGACCCGCACGGCAGCTCCACCTCGATCCCGGTGGGGCCGCCCTCGGGGCTGGTGACGGTCAGCGTGCCGTCCAGTGCCGCCACGCGGCGGCGCATCCCCCCGACACCGGTGCCGTGGGATTCGTCCACGCCGCCCACGCCGTCGTCGATGACCTGCACGTTCAGCTGTTCCGCGGTACGCGATACGCGCACCAGGATCTGGGTGGCCGCGGCGTGCTTGGCCGCGTTGGTCAGCGACTCGGCGATGACGAAGTAGGCCGTGGACTCCACCGCCGCGGGGACGGTGCCCAGGTCGTCGGCCACGGTGAGGCGGACCGGGACCACGCTGCGGGCCGCCAGCGACGCCGCGGCGCCGGCCAGCCCGCGGTCGGCGAGGATCGGCGGGTAGATGGTGCGGATGACGTCGCGCAGCTCGGTCATGGCCTCCTCGGCCCCGCCCTGCGCCTCGCGCAGGAGCTCGGCGGCGGTCTCGGGGTCCTTGCCGATGATCCGCTCGGCAAGGCCGAGCCGCATGGCCAGGGCCACCAGCCGCGCCTGGGTGCCGTCGTGCAGGTCGCGCTCGATGCGGCGCAGCTCGGCGGCGTGGGAGTCCAGGGCGCCGGCGCGGGTCTCGGTGAGCGTCTCGACCCGTTGCGCCAGCCGGTCGGCCTTGGACGGCGACAGCAGCGCGAGTGTCACCCGCGCGTGCAGGCGGGCCAGGGGCGGCATCCCCCACAGCAGGAGGGCGGCGGCCGTGGCGGCCTGCGCGGTGCCGGCCAGCACGGCGGTGGGCCAGTCGGTGACCGGGAGGCCCATCAGGGTCGCCGGCTCGCCTTCGGGGGCCAGCCACCACAGCGAGCCGTTGGCGATCGAGCCGGGCACCCCGAGGAGCGCGGCGAGCGCCAGCATGCCGATGACGATGCCCGGCCCGATGTGCCAGGCGACCCAGGCGAGCCGGCGGGGGAGCAGCGGGTCGCCGAAGGTGTGGCGCAGCTGCGCCTTGAGGCCGGCGGGCATCGGCCGGTCGGGGACCTGCACGCGGACGCCGAGATGGTCGGCGGCGAGCTTCCGGTTGAACCCCGCCCACCGGTGCAGCGCGGCGAAGGCGTGGGGCAGCACCGGCAGCCCCGCCCCGAAGACCGCCACCAGCAGCACGGACACGACCAGCAGCGGTGGCGCGAGCAGGGTCGCCAGGGCGGTGCCGCCCGAGGCGCACAGGTACAGCGTGGAGCGTATCGCCGTGGGGAGCCGCTGCTGGGCGGGGGCGGCGACGGTCGTTGAGGAAGCCATGTCCTGAATTCTGCCGTTGTGCGCGGCCGGGGGCAGTGGAGCGGGCTACACCTTCGTGCGCGGGCGCCCGGGCGGCGCGTAGAGGAAGGCGCGCGTCACAGCGGGTGAAAATGTCCTATCTGGGAATGGATTGAGAGTTCGATAACGGACTGGTATCAGTAGATGGTCCGCGGTCACCGACGATTGGATCGAACCGCGCCATGGCAGCGACGACCGCCCATGCCCCGACCGCCGGCTCCCCCGCCGCGGCCCCGCCCCACCCCACGGCGTGGCTGGACTTCGCGCGGGTCGCCGCGATGCTCGCGGTCGTGCTCGTGCACGTGTTCGCCCCGGTGGTCACCACCGTCCACTCCGAGTTCGCGAGCCCCGCCTGGTGGACCGCCAACGCCGTCGACTCCATGCTGCGCTGGTGCGTGCCGGTCTTCGTGATGATCAGCGGGGCTCTGCTGCTGCGCCCGCGCGACGAAGGGCTGCGCCGCTTCTACACCAAGCGCTTCTCCCGCATCGGCGTGCCCCTTGCCGTGTGGACCGCGCTCTACGTCGCCTGGGAGATCTGGCGCACGGGGATCTCCCCGATGGAGGCCGTCAGCGACGTCCTGTCCGGGGCGCCGTCCCTGCACCTGTACTTTCTCTTCGTGCTCGCCGGCCTGTACGTGCTCACCCCGTTCCTGCGGGTCCTGGTGGAGCACTCCACCACCGTGAGCCTGTGGTGGTTCGCCGCCGTGATGTCGGCCATCGGAATGGCCGACCAGGCCATATCCGCCCTCGACGGAGTGGGGGAGCCCAACGCCGCCACCCGCTTCCTGCCCTACATCGGCTACTACTTCATGGGCTACCTGCTCACCCGCACCGCCCCCACCCGGCGGGCCGTCTGGACGGCGGGTGCGGTGTTCGCGGCCTCCGTTGCCGCCACCGGTGCGGGCGCGGCGGCGCTGGCCCTGCTCGCGGGCGGCTGGGGCGGCACCGCCGCCTACGTCTACGACTACCTCTCGCCCACGGTCCTGGCGATGTCGGCCGCCGCGTTCGTCCTGCTGCGCGCGGCCGGCACGCGGCTCTACGGCCGGACGGGAACTCCCCGCTGGCTGTCGGTGCTGTCGTCGCTCAGCTTCGGCGTGTTCCTCGTCCACGTGGTGGTGCTCTACACGCTGCGCGACATCACCGGCGTCCCCGGCAGCGCCCACGGCATGCTCGCCATGGCCGGCCTGCACGCAACGGCCGTCCTGACGGTGAGCCTCCTGGTCACCGCACTGTTCCAGCGGATCCCCGGGCTACGCGCTACCGTTTGACGCCGTGGCCCCCGAACCCGCACAGCAGAGCAGGACCGCACCGCGCGGGCGCAGCCCCGAGCGGCGCCGCGCCATCCTCGACGCCGCCGACGTCGTGATCCAGCGCGACGGCCCCGACGCGTCGATGTCGGTGATCGCCGCCGAGGCGGGCATCAGCAAGCCGATCCTCTACCGCCACTTCGGCGACAAGAGCGGCCTCTACCGCGCCCTGGCGCGGCGCCACGTCGACCCGCTGATCGAGCGCGTCGGCGCCGAGCTGCACGGCAGCACCCCGCTGCGGACGCGCGCCCGCGCCACGGTGGGCGCCTACCTCGGGATGATCCGGGGCAACCTGAACCTGTACCGGTTCCTGATGGACCGCGCGACCTCGGAGGACCCCCGTACCCGGGGGGACCTGGGGATGATGGTGCGCAGACTGGGCGAGGAGCTGGCCGCCACGCTGCTGGCCGAGGGCTACATCACCGACCCGCTGCGGGCCCAGATCGTCGCCCACGGCGTGGTGGGCATGGTGCAGGCGGCCGGCGAATGGTGGCTGGACCACCCCGATGCCGACGCCGACACGGTGGTGGGCGAGGTCACCGCCGTCGTGGTCGGCGCCATCGCCGGCTCCGGCGACTGACGCCGGTGCGCCCCGGGTGGCGCGACCGGCTCCGCGGCACGTCTTCGACGAGCATGTATGTCTTGACAGTTATATGAATTGAAAGGAATACTACACCCATGACGGCCGTGTTCGAGGTGCTCGCCGAACCCAACCGGCGGCGCATCCTGGACCTGCTGCGCGTGGCCGAGCGGCCGGTCGGCGACATCGTCGCCGAACTCGGCGTCAGCCAGCCCGCGGTCTCCAAGCACCTGCGCGTGCTGCGCGACGCCGGGCTGGTCCAGGTCCGCTCCGACGCCCAGCGCCGCCTGTACCGGGTGCGCACCGAGCCCCTGCGCGACGTCGACGCCTGGCTGGCGCCCTACCGCATGCTCTGGGAATCGCGGCTGGACGACCTCGAACGGCACCTCGACACCATGCCCGACCACGACGACTGACACCGAACGCCTTCAGGAGGCACCACCATGCGCCACGGCACGCTCGAACGCTCCGGCGACCGCTGGACGGTGCGGTTCGCCCGCAGGCTCGCGCACCCGCCGGAGAAGGTGTGGCGCGCGGTCACCGAGCCCGGGCACCTCGCGGCCTGGTACCCCACGAGCATCGAAGGGGAGCGCGCCGCCGGGGCGGCGCTGCGCTTCCGCTTCCCGGGGGAGGACGAGGACGCGGAGACCGGCGAGATGCTCGTCTTCGACCCGCCCAAGGCCATCGGGTTCCGCCAGGGCGAGGACGTCGTCGGCATCGAGCTGCGCCCCGACGGGGACGGCACCGAGCTGGTCTTCACCGTCACCTTCGGCGAGATCGGCCGCGTCTCCCGCGACACCGCCGGCTGGCACGTGTGCCTGGAGTTCCTCGCCGCGCATCTCGACGGCACCGAGCCTCCGGGCGACACCCGCTCCCTGTGGGAACCGCTCAACGCCCACTACACCGCCGAATTCGGCCCGGAATCGGCCACCATCGGCCCGCCCGGCGAGGGCTCCGGCGGAGACGGGGCCACGGGCTGAACCGCCCGGCCGGGCCCGGGCCATCGGGCCCGGACCCGGCCAGCGCCGCAGCGCGTCCGGCACGAGGATCAGCCCGCCGCCGCGCTCAGCCGGGCCAGGACCGCGGGCAGGTCGCCCTCGTAGACGACGGTGAGCCGGCGGGTGGCCCGGGTCAGCGCCACGTAGAGGTCGCCGCCGCCGTGGGGCGGCCGGCCCAGGATGGCCTGCGGATCGACCACCACCACGGAGTCGAACTCCAGGCCCTTGGCCGCGCCGGGGGTGAGGACGGCGACGGGGGCGTCCAGCGCCTCCGGGCCGACCCCGGCGGCGGCCTCCGGCAGCAGCGCCGCGACCTCGGCGTGGCGCGAACCGGGCACCACGACCGCCACCCGCCCCTCGGCGCTCCCGCCGCCGACCCGCTCCACTTCGCCGCGCACCAGCCGCGGCAGGTCCGTTGCCAGCGCGCCCGCGGGCATCCGCACGGCGCGCGGCGGGTCGCCGTCGTCGCGCACCGATTCCGGGGCCCGCTGCCCGGGCGCGGTGGCGGTGAGGACGTCCGCGGCCACCGCCATGATCGCGGCGGGCGTGCGGTAGTTCACCAGCAGCCGTTCCTCGTGGAGGCGGCCGTTGGCGTAGCGGCCGAGCATCGCCGCCCAGGAGCGCGCCCCGGCCGCGCTGCCGGTCTGGGCGAGGTCGCCCACGACGGTCAGCGAGCGCGCGGGGATCCGGCGCATGACCATCCGCCACGCCATTTCGGACAGCTCTTGTGCCTCATCGACGATGACGTGCCCGTAGGCCCACTCGCGGTCGGCCGCCGCGCGTTCGGCGGTGGTGCGCCGCGGGCCGTCGTCGGCGTGGCGGTCGGCCAGCGCGCCTGCCGCCATCATCGCGTCCTCGGCCAGGCCGGTGAACTCCAGGACGCCGTGCGCGTAGCGCTCCTGCGCCGCCCGCTCGGCGGCCCGCGCCCGGGCGCGGCGGCGCTCCGCGGAGTCGTCGCGGCCCAGGAGCTCGGCGGCCTCGTCCAGGAGCGGGACGTCCTCGACGGTCCACGCCGCCCCCGCCGGGCGCGCCAGGGCGGCGCACTCGGCGGGGGAGAGCCCGGCGGCGCCGCCGGCCCTGTGCAGGGCGGCGGGGTCGGACAGCAGGGAGCCGACCAGGTCGTGCGGGGTGAGCAGGGGCCACAGCGCGTCGATTCCCGCGCGCACCTCGGGTTCGGCCCACAGCGCCTCGCTCATATGGCGCAGGTCGGTGTCGTCGGCCGGGCGGTCGAGCCGCCGGGCCTGGTCGAGCGCGAGGACCCCGAGCATCTCGGTGACGAACAGCTTGCGGGCGACGTTGTGGGGCAGGCCCAGCTCCCGGGCGAGCCCGCGGATGCCCGCGCAGGTGGCCGCGTCGGCGCGCAGCACCATGCCGTCGGTCGCGATGCGCAGCCCGCCGCTGTCGTCGGCGCCCCAGGGCCGCGCGGCGCCCGCGTCGGCGGGCGGGAGGTCGGCGGGCAGGCGCTGGCGGTCGGCCACGGCGGCCTCGACCAGGGCGGCCATGCGCAGCCCGCCCTTGACGGCGGCGGTCGCGGGGGTGTCGGCGGCGGTCGCCCGCACGCCGGGGAACAGTTCGCCGACCGTGGCCAGGACGACATCGGTCTCGCCGAGGCCGGGCAGCACCTGCCCGATGTAGCGCAGGAACGTGGCGTTGGGCCCGATCACCAGGATCCCGCGGCGCCGGAGGGCCGTGCGGTGGGTGTAGAGCAGGTAGGCGGCCCGGTGCAGGGCCGCCACGGTCTTGCCGGTGCCCGGGCCGCCCTGGACGACCAGGATCCCCGGCAGCCGTGAGCGGATCACGCGGTCCTGTTCGGCCTGGATCGTGGACACGATGTCGTGCATCCGGCCGGTGCGCCCGCGCCGCAGCGACGCCAGCAGGGCGGCTTCGCCGACCAGCCCGCGGCGGTCGGTCTCGGTGAGGCCGTCGAGGTCGAACACCTCGTCGTCCAGGCCGGTCACCGTGCGCCCGCGGGTGTGCAGGTGGCGGCGGCGGGCGATGCCGCCGGGGGAGACGGGGGTGGCGGCGTAGAAGGGGCGGGCGGCGGGCGCGCGCCAGTCGATCAGCAGCGGGTCGTGGTCGCCGTCGCGCAGGCCGATCCGGCCGATGTGGTAGGTGTCGCCGGGCTCGCCCGCTGTGGCGCGGTGGTCGATGCGCCCGAAGCACAGCCCCTCCTCCGCCCCGGAGAGCAGAGCCAGGCGGCGGGTGCGCTCGCCCGCGGTGACCTCGCGCTCGACGGTCGCGGCGTAGCCGCCGCCCCCGCCCCGCGCGTGCACCTCGCGCACGGCCTCGGCGGTGTGGCCGCGGAGCTCGTCCAGGCGCGCGTAGACACGGGAGAGGTGCTCCTGCTCGGCGAGCAGGGCCTCCCGGAGTGGGCAGTGGTTCTCATCTTGACGGCGATCCATTGTTATGGTAATATCCGATCAGGATTTCTTTTTTCTGATTTTGATTTCCGCTCGACCGTTCAGCGTACCAGCGTGCGCCGGCCCGTGCACCCCTATTCCGGGCCGGGCTGCGGGATTCCGCCTTTGCGCACATCACGCCCCGGGCGCGCGCTACACTTCGGACCATGCGAACCCGTCGGGTCCTCGAAACCCCTCATCAGTGGTGGCGCCGCTCCTAGGCGGCACCCCGGTTCGCGTACCCACGAACACCCGACCGGCGACCGCCCGCACCGGCGGTCGCTTCGTTGTTCCCGGCCCCGGTCCGGCCGTGCCGCTCCCATCCAGCCCAGCGTGAAAAGGACCGGCCTTGGACGCGAGCTCCACCTCCTACCGCACCGCCGGCGGCGTCGACGTCCGGCGCATCGCCGCCCACTGCGATCCCGAAGTCCTCACCGACCTCGTCTCGGCGCTCGACCACCGCCGCGGCGGCGTGCTGTCGTCCGGCATGGAGTACCCCGGCCGCTACAGCCGCTGGCACCTGGGCTACATCGACCCCTGCGTCGAGATCGCCGCCCGCGGGCGGCGCATCACCGCCACCGCGCTCAACGACCGCGGTCGGGTCCTGCTCCCGGTCATCGGACAGGCCTTCGGTGAGCACGGGACCGTCGCGGGAGCGGACGGCACGGTCGAGGTCACCATCCCCGAGCCCGCACCGGGGGAGTTCTTCACCGAGGAGCAGCGCAGCCGCCGGCCCAGCGTCTTCTCCGCCCTGCGCTCCGTCGTGGCGCTGTTCGCCTCAGCCGACGACCCCCACCTCGGGCTCTACGGCGCGTTCGGCTACGACCTCGCCTTCCAGTTCGAACCCATCGAGCAGGTGCTGGAGCGCCCCGCAGAGGACCGCGACCTCGTCCTGCACCTGCCCGACGCCATCATCGTGCGCGACCGCAAGCGCGAGACCTGCCTGCGCTACACCTACGAGTTCACCGTCCCCGGCTCCTACACCGGCGCCGGACCCGCCGCCACCGACGCCCTGGCGCGCACCGGGGAGCCGACCCCCGCCGTCGTCACCGCCGAGGTGCCCCCGCCGCCCGAGCCCGGCTCCTACGCCCGGATCGTCGCCGAGGCCAAGAAGCGGTTCGTCCGCGGCGACCTCTTCGAGGTCGTCCCCGGCCACCGCACCTACGGGGCCTGCCCCTCGCCCGCGCGCTTCTACGAGAACCTGCGCGAGCGCAACCCCGCGCCCTATGAGTTCATCTTCAACCTGGGCGAAGGGGAGTACCTGGTCGGCGCCTCACCGGAGATGTTCGTCCGGGTCACCGGCGCCCCCGGCAGCGGACAGCGCGTCGAGACCTGCCCCATCTCCGGCACCATCAAGCGCGGCGCCGACGCACTCGGCGACGCCGAGAACATCCGCGAGCTGCTGTCCTCCCCCAAGGAGGAGTCGGAGCTGACCATGTGCACCGACGTCGACCGCAACGACAAGTCCCGGGTGTGCGAACCCGGCAGCGTCCGCGTGATCGGCCGACGGCAGATCGAGATGTACAGCCGCCTCATCCACACGGTCGACCACATCGAGGGCACGCTGCGCCCCGAGTTCGACGCCCTGGACGCGTTCCTCACCCACATGTGGGCCGTCACCGTCACCGGGGCGCCCAAGACCTGGGCGATGCGGTTCATCGAGCAGCACGAGACCACCCCGCGCCGCTGGTACGGCGGCGCCGTGGGCGTCATCGGCTTCGACGGCGCGATGAACACCGGGCTGACCCTGCGCACCGCGCACATCCGCGACGGCGTGGCGGCCGTCCGCGTCGGGGCCACGCTGCTCTACGACTCCGACCCCGATGCCGAGGAGCGCGAGACCTTCCTCAAGGCCCGGGCCCTGCTGGAGACCCTCGCCCTGGACGACGCGCCGCAGGCGCAGGAGCCCGCCGCTGCCGGTGCCGGAGGCCCGGCCCGCGGCGCGGGCACCGGGATGAAGGTGCTGCTCGTCGACCACGAGGACTCCTTCGTCAACACCCTCGCCGACTACGTGCGCCGCCACGGCGCCGACGTCACCACCGTCCGCCACGGCTTCGACCCCGCCCTGCTCGACACCCTGGCGCCCGACCTCGTCGTCCTGTCACCGGGGCCCGGGCTGCCCGCCGACTTCGGGATGTCGGACCTGCTGGCGGAACTCGACGCGCGCCGCCTGCCGGTGTTCGGGGTGTGCCTGGGCCTCCAGGCCATGGTCGAGCACGCGGGCGGTGAACTGCTCACGCTGGCCGAACCGGTGCACGGCAAGCCGGGGCCGGTGCGGGTCACCGGGGGCGAGCTGCTGGCCGGGCTCGGCGACGGCGGCCGCTTCACCGGCGCCCGCTACCACTCGACCTACACCACCCCCGACCGGGTGAAGGGCTTCGAGGTGACCGCCGTGGTCGACGGCGGCGCCGAGCCCGTGGTCATGGCCATCGAGGACCCCGGCGCAAAGCGGTGGGCCGTGCAGTTCCACCCGGAGTCCATCCTCACCGCATCGGTGGGGGAGTCCATCATCGAGCGCATCCTGCGCATGGCCCGCTAGCCGGGCGCGCGGAGCCCCGCTGCGGGGCTCCGCGCGCGCCGTGTCACGAACCGTCCGCGGCGCCCATAGGCTTGATCACGTGGAAGACATACCAGGCAGGATCGTGATCACCGGGGTCGCCGGGCGTATAGGGCCCACCGTGCGGGCCGGGCTGAGCGGCGACGCCCAGCATCTCGTGCTCCTCGACCGCGCGCCCGTCGAGGCCCAGGACGACACCGAGACCGCGGTCGAGGCCGACATCACCGACCTCCCCGCCCTCGTCGAGGCGTTCGAGGGGGCCGACGCCGTCGTGCACCTGGCGGGCATCGCCGACGAGGCGCCCTTCGCCGACCTGCTCGACGCCAACGTCCGCGGGACCTACAACGTCCTGGAGGCGGCGCGGCGCGCCGGCGTGGGGCGCGTGGTCCTGTTCTCCAGCAACCGGGTCACCGGGGCCTACCCCATCCACCACCACGTCTTCGCCGACGAGCCGCCGCGCCCCGACGGCCTCTACGGGGTGAGCAAGGTCGCGGTCGAGGCGCTGGGGCAGATGTACGCCGACACCTTCGGCCTGGAGGTGGTGGCGCTGCGGATCGGCTCGTTCGAGGAGGAGCCGGACGAGACCCGGCACCTCGCCACGTGGCTGAGCCCGCGCGACTGCGTGGGGTTCGTGCGCGCCGCGCTGACCGCCCCCGGTGTGACGTTCACCGTGGCCTACGCGGTCTCGGGCAACGCCCGCCGGTTCTGGGACCTCACCGCGGCCGCCAACGAGCTGGGGTACCGGCCGGTCGACGACGCCGCGGCCTTCGCGTCGCGGTTCGCCGACGACGACCCGTTCTGGCACGGCGGTCCCCAGGGCGGCCCCTCCACCGGCGCCGAGGCGGTCCTGCCCTTCGTCGAGGACGCCGCCGAGGTCGAGGGGACCCCCGCCACCGCCGCGGACTGATTTCTGGGCCGCGCAGGCGTTAGCCGGGGGCTCCGCCGGGCAGTCGGGGGCACCATGGGTGCTCTCTTCCTGGTCCTCGGTGTCGTGCTCATCCTCGCCGGGGCCTACGCGCTCCTGCGGCGCCGGATCCTGTGGGGGGTCCTGCTCGTGGTCATCGGGCTGGCCATCGCCCCCGCCAACCTCTACTACCCCGGCTAGCCGGGGCCCCGGGTCGGCCGTCGCGCGGCCCCCAACCGCGCCGCCCTCCCCGTCGGTGGTCGGTGCTAGGTTCGGACACGCGCCGGAGAGCGTGTGACCTGGCAGGGACACGCGCCGGCCGCAGCCGGTCGACGGTCGTCAACGCCGGAGCGCCACCGGTGCGCCCGGCCATGGGGGGAAGAAACCACGGTGAAGAGTGTCGAGCCTGAGGTCCATCTGATCGCGCGCCCGCAGCTGGACTACGACGAGATCGCACGCTATCTCGCCGATGTCGGCGGGCAGAGCTGGCTGGAGCGCCTGGACCGCGGCGACCTGGACTCCGCGCTGAACGACCCGCAGAACCTCGCCGAGTTCGCCGGGCGGCTGTGCTACCGCTCCTGGGAGCCGGGCCTCAACCCCAACGTCACGCGCGTGCGCACCGACCAGGACGCCTACCTCACCAACATCCTCGCCAGCCTGCACGGGTCGGTCCTGGAGCACGTCACCTTCGGGTTCGTCCTGCACAACGTCAGCCGGGTGCTGACCCACGAGCTCATCCGGCACCGCCCCGGGGTGGCGATCTCCCAGGAGTCGCTGCGCTTCGTGCGCCTGACCGACCTGCCGTTCTGGTTCCCGGAGTGGGCCAAGGACGACCCCGAGCTGATGAAGCGCGCCACCGAGATGCTCTCGCAGATGGAGCAGTTCCAGCTGTGGATGGCCGACCACTTCGGGCTCGACGAGCAGGGCGTGAAGTTCTCGGAGAAGAAGCACCGCACCTCCTTCATGCGCCGCTTCGCCCCCGAGGGCGTGGCCACGGGCCTGGTGTGGACCGCCAACGTCCGCACCCTCCGCCACACCCTGGAGGCCCGCACCGCCCCGGGTGCGGAGGAGGAGATCCGCCTGCTGTTCAACCGCATCGGCGAGGTCCTCCAGAAGGAGGCCCCGGCCCTCTTCGGCGACTACACCGTCGAGGACGGCGCCTGGATCCCCGAGTACCGCAAGGTCTGACCGCCGCGGGGCCGGGTGCCCGCCGCTCAACAGCAGCGCGAGCCCGGCTGGGTGTCGCCCTTGTCGGTGTGGTGGCGCCAGAAGGCGCGTTCGGTCATGGGCGGGGTGCCGGGGTGCTCGCGGTGGTGGTGGGCGAGGTAGATCTCGTAGGCGCGTTCGCCGCTGATGCCGCGGGCGACCTGCCAGGCGTCGGCCAGTGCGGCGGCGATGCGCGCGCGCAGCGGGGCCGGGCCGCCCCCCTCAGGGGCGGCCCGGCCGTCGGTGGAACCGCTCATGGCTCAGGTGTTCCCCGGGGTGCCGGGGTCACCCGCGCCCGCGAGCTCGCGCGCGCGGGCGGTGCGGCGCTCGTCGCGGGTGGGGATCAGCCCCGACGGCGCCCATAGCCGCGACTCCTGGTAGGGCTCCTCCGTGGTGGGCAGCGCGCCCTGGGCGCGCAGCGCCTTGACCCACACCCGGCAGGCGTCGACCAGGATGACGATGATCAGCAGCGCGAAGAACGCCGACAGGACCCCGTCGACCGTCGTGTTGACGACGACCTGGCGCATCGCCTCGGGGTCCGCGGCCGCCCCGAGGCTGGTCTCGCCGTTGGCCAGCGCCTCGGAGTACTGGGCGCGCTGGGCGAAGAACCCGATCGCCGGGTCGGTGGAGAACACCTTCTGGTAGCTGGCGGTCAGCGTGACCACCGCGTCCCAGGCCAGCGGGACCAGCGTCACCCAGGCGTACTTCGCCCGGCCCGACTTGATCAGCAGGGTCGTGCACACCGTCAGCGCCACCGCCGCCAGCAGCTGGTTGGCGATGCCGAACAGCGGGAACAGCTGGTTGATGCCGCCCAGCGGGTCGTTGACCCCCGCCCACAGGAAGTACCCCCAGCCGGCCACGACCAGCGCGCTGGTCAGCCACAGCCCGGGCTTCCAGCTCACGTCGCGCATGGGCTTGTAGACGTTGCCCAGGGTGTCCTGGAGCATGAAGCGGCCCACCCGGGTGCCGGCGTCGACGGTGGTGAGGATGAACAGCGCCTCGAACATGATCGCGAAGTGGTACCAGAACGCCATCATCGCCTGGCCGCCGAAGACCGCCGAGAAGATGTGGGCGGCGCCCATGGCGAACGTCGGCGCGCCGCCGGTGCGCGACAGGACGCTGTTCTCCTCGACGTTGTCGGCGGCCTGCTGGAGGGTCTCCGGCGACACCGTGAAGCCGAGCTGGGTGACCGTGGCCGATGCGGCCTCCACGGTCTCGCCCAGCGCCCCGGCGGGCATGTTCATCGCGAAGTACAGGCCGGGGTCGAGGATGCAGGCGGCGATGAGCGCCATGACCGCGACGAACGACTCGGTCAGCATGCTGCCGTAGCCGATCACCCGGATCTGCGACTCCTTCTCGATCAGCTTGGGCGTGGTGCCCGAGGCGATCAGCGAGTGGAAGCCCGAGAGCGCACCGCAGGCGATGGTGATGAACAGGAACGGGAACAGCGCCCCGGCGAAGGTCGGCCCCTGGCCGTTGAACGCGAACTCGGTCACGGCGGGCAGCTGGAGCGAGAGCGCGGGGTCGCCGAACAGGGCCGCCCCGATCGGCGCGGCGATGATCGCCAGGGCCAGCAGCACGACCACGCCCACCTTCATGAAGGTGGACAGGTAGTCGCGCGGCGCCAGCAGCATCCACACCGGCAGCACCGAGGCGATGAACCCGTAGGCGATGAGCCCGAAGGTCAGCTCGTTGTGGCTGAACAGGAACATCTCGTGCAGGACGGGGTGGGCGTTGACCCAGCCGCCGCCGACGATCGCCAGGAGCAGCAGCACCACGCCGATGGCCGAGGTCTCGATGACCTTGCCGGGCCTCAGGTAGCGCAGGTAGAAGCCCATGAGCAGCGCGATGGGGATGGTCATGATCAGCGAGAACGCGCCCCAGGGCGATTCCGCCAGGGCGTTGACGACCACCATCGCCAGCACCGCGAGCAGGATGATCATGATCGCCAGGACCGCGACCAGCGCCGCGACGCCGCCCACCGGGCCGATCTCCTCGCGGGCCATCTGGCCCAGGCTCTTGCCCTTGCGGCGCATGGAGAAGAAGAGCACCACCATGTCCTGGACCGCGCCGGCGAAGATGACGCCGACGATGATCCACACGGTGCCGGGCAGGTAGCCCATCTGCGCGGCCAGCACCGGGCCCACGAGCGGGCCGGCGCCGGCGATGGCGGCGAAGTGGTGGCCGAACAGCACCCGTCGGTCGGTGGGGTGGAAGTCGGCGCCGTTGTTGATGCGCTCGGCGGGCGTGGCGCGGGTGTCGTCGACCCGCAGGACCCGGTAGGTGATGAAGCGGGCGTAGAACCGGTAGGCGATGGCGTAGCTCGCGATCGCGGCGAAGACCAGCCAGGTGGCCGAGATCTCCTCGTCCCGCGAGAGCGCGATGACGCCCCAGGATGCGGCCCCGACGAGGGCGACGGCGGTCCATACGAGGATGCGCCGGGGGGTCCATGCGGGGGTGGGGGGCGATGCCTGGTCGGCCGTGGGTGCTGCCACGGGCGACCCCCTTTCGGTCACGGGGCCGCCGGTCGGGAACGCGGCCGACGGGCCGGGGGCCTGCGGTGAACGCCGTCATCGTGGCATTCGCGGGTCCCGCGCCGATGACCGCGAGGCGGCGATTTAATCACGTCTTAACCTTCGGGTCATCGACGCTGAACAGGGGTCATCCCGGCGCGGCGGCGGCACGGACACCCGCTGCGCCGCGCCGGGGCGGGGGCGC
>NZ_JBHSBH010000007.1:357065-399275 GCF_042650565.1 Nocardiopsis sediminis | reverse complement strand
CGGGGCCCCGGGCCCGATCAACGCGCTGGTGGCGGCCCCGGCATCGGCATGATGCGGTGCGCCGCCGGGTAGGCTCGCTATCCGGGACACAGGGGAGGTGGGGTGGCGATCCAAGAGAGTCCGGCGCGCGATCGCATTTGGACGATCCCGAATCTGCTCAGCATGCTCAGGCTGGCCGGTGTGCCGTTGTTCCTGTGGCTCGTGCTGGGCCCGCGGGCCGACTGGTGGGCGCTGGGCGTGCTCGCGTTCGCGGGGATCTCCGACTGGCTCGACGGCAAGATCGCCCGGGCCTGGAACCAGACCAGCCGCCTCGGTGTGCTGCTCGATCCGCTGGCCGACCGCCTCTACATCTTCGCGGCGCTGCTGGGCCTGGTGGTCCGCGGCATCGTGCCGTGGTGGCTGATGGCCATCCTGGTGCTGCGCGACGTCCTCATCGTGATCGCCCTTCCGGTGCTGCGCCACCACGGCTACGGCACGCTGCCGGTCAACTTCGCCGGCAAGGCCGCCACCCTGTGCCTCCTCTACTCCTTCCCGTTGCTGTTCATTGCGGTATATGACGGTTTCGCCGGTGATGTCGCTCAAATTGTGGGTTGGGCGTTCGCGATCTGGGGAACGGCTATCTATTGGTGGGCCGGCCTGCTCTATGCAGTGCAGGGCCAGCGGTTGATCCGCGAGGCCCGTCGGGCCGACCGCCGCTCCGGCTCGGGCCATGGGCCCGCGGTGCGGCCGGCGGCCACGAAAGGCGATCCCGGTCCGGACCACGGCGACCGTGCGGCAAACGCGCCGGACGGCCCCCGATCCGGTCACTCCGGGCCACCGTCCAGCGACAGGAAGGGAGCGACGTCCCCACCATGAGCACGCGCCCCAGGGCGTTTCGCCGACTACCGACCGGGGTCTGGGGGTGGCCCCGATGAAGGCCGTTGTGATGGCCGGCGGCGAGGGCACCCGCCTGCGCCCGATGACCGCCAACCAGCCCAAGCCGCTGCTGCCCGTCGTCAACCGACCGATCATGGAACACGTGCTCCGGCTGCTCAAGCGGCACGGGTTCGACGACACCGTCGTGACCGTCCAGTTCCTTGCCACGCTGATCCGGAACTACTTCGGCGACGGCGAAGAACTCGGCATGAACCTGCACTACGTCGCCGAGGAGGTGCCGCTCGGTACCGCGGGGAGCGTGAAGAACGCCGAGGAGCACCTGCGCGGGGAGCCGTTCATCGTGATCTCCGGCGACGCGCTCACCGACATCGACCTCTCCGACATGGTGCGCTTCCACCGCGAGAACGGCGCCATGGTCACCATCGGGCTCAAGCGGGTGGCCAACCCGCTGGAGTTCGGCATCATCATCGTCGATGAGCAGGGGCGCGTGCAGCGCTTCCTGGAGAAGCCCACCTGGGGGCAGGTCTTCTCCGACACCGTGAACACCGGGATCTACATCATGGAGCCCGAGGTACTCGACGAGGTCGCCGAGGGCGAGGTCGTCGACTGGTCCGGGGACGTGTTCCCCAAGCTGCTCAAGGACGGCGCCCCGCTGTACGGCTACATCGCCGACGGCTACTGGGAGGACGTCGGGACCCACGAGAGCTACCTCAGCGCCCAGGCCGATGTGCTCTCCGGCAAGGTCGACGTCGAGATCGACGGGTTCGAGCTGTCGCCCGGTGTGTGGGTGGCCGAGGGCGCCGAGGTCGACCCCGACGCCGTCCTCAAGGGCCCCCTCTACATCGGCGACTACGCCAAGGTCGAGGCCGGTGCCGAACTGCGCGAGTACACCGTGCTCGGCAGCAACGTCGTCGTGCGCTCCGAGGCGTTCCTGCACCGCAGCGTCGTCCACGACAACGTCTACCTCGGCGCCAGCACCCACCTGCGCGGCTGCGTCATCGGCAAGAACACCGACGTCATGTCGGGCGCCCGGGTCGAGGAGGGGGCGATCGTCGGCGAGGAGTGCGTCATCGAGTCCGACGCCTACCTCTCCAACGACATCAAGGTCTACCCCTTCAAGACCATCGAGGCCGGCGCGGTCGTCAACACCAACGTGATCTGGGAGTCGCGCGGGCAGCGGTCGCTGTTCGGGCCGCGCGGCGTCTCGGGCCTGATCAACGTCGAGATCACCCCCGAGCTGGCGGTGCGCATCGCCAGCGCCTATGCCACCACCCTGAAGAAGGGGTCGGTGGTCACCACCTCGCGCGACGTCTCCCGGGCGGCGCGCACGCTCAAGCGGGCGGTGATCAGCGCGCTGACCGCCAGCGCGATCGACGTCCGCGACCTTGAGGTGGTGCCGCTGCCGGTGGCGCGGTTCCACACCTCCCAGAGCGGGGTCAGCGGGGGGATCAGCCTGCGCACCACCCCCGGTGCCCCGCAGTCGGTGGACATCCTGTTCTTCGACGAGCGCGGCGCCGACCTCTCCCCGGCCGGCCAGCGCAAGCTGGAGCGCGTGTTCTCCCGGGCCGAGTACCGGCGCGCGTTCCCCGGCGAGATCGCCGAGCTGTCGTTCCCCTCGCGCGGCGTGGAGAACTACTCCCACGAGCTGCTGCGCTGCATCGACACCTCCGGTGTGGAGGAGGCGGGGCTCAAGGTCGTCATCGACTGCGCGGGCGGCACGGGGTCGCTGATCCTGCCGTCGCTGCTGGGCCGCATCGGGGTCGATGTCCTCACGGTCAACAACCGGCTCGACGAGGCCTCGCCCACCGACACCCTGGCCGAGCAGATGCGCGACCTCCAGCGCCTGGGCGAGCTGGTCCGCTCCTCGCGGGCCGACTTCGGCGTGCGGTTCGACCCGGTGGCCGAGCGCCTCTCCCTGGTCGACGACCACGGCGAGGTGGTCGACAACGAGCGCGCCCTGCTGGTGGTACTGGACCTCGTGGCGGCCGAGCGCAAGAGCGGCCGGGTGGCGCTGCCGGTCACCACCACCCGCATCGCCGAGCAGGTGGCGGGCGCCCACGGCGTCCAGGTGCAGTGGACCCCCACGGCCACCGACGAGCTCACCAAGGCCGCCAATGCCGAGGACATCGTGTTCGCCGGCGACGGCCGCGGCGGGTACGTGCTGCCGGAGTTCTCCCGGACCGGCGACGGCATCGCGGCCTTCGTGCGCCTGCTGGGCCTGGTGGCGCGCACCCGGCTGTCGGTCAGCGAGATCGACCGGCGCATCCCCCAGGCGCACCTGCTGCGCCGCTCGGTGCCCACGCCGTGGGCGGTCAAGGGCAGCGTGATGCGGGCGGTGGTCGAGGCCGCGGAGGGCCGCGAGATCGACACCACCGACGGCGTGCGCGTCATCGAGCCGGGAGGGGCGTGGGCGCTGGTCCTGCCCGACACCTCCGAGGCCGTGACCCATCTTTGGGCCGAAGGTCCCGAGTCCGACACCGCTCAGCGGCTGCTGGACGAATGGGCCGCGGTGGTCGAGCAAGCCGAGGGCTGAGCCCGGCTGCCGGGAGCGCCCCCGAGCGGGGCGCTCCCGGCGTGTCCGGGGCCGATCTGCCTGCTGAACGCGGGCGGAGACTGCTGCCGGACGTCGCTATGGTTTAGAGTCGAGTGTTCCCGCACCGCCGTGGTCGGGCGGCGAGCGCGGCCCCCGCGCGACCGATCACCCCGAACGTGTGGAAAGCGCCGGATGTGGGGGATGACACGCAGGATGTAAGAACCACGAGGCCGCCGGGAACATCACACCCGTCAGCCCCGTTTGCAGTGTGGGTGGACGGAAGGTAAAGCCGACCATCCGGGGCCATGACCACCAGACGATTCAAGCACCGCCCCGTGCGGTAGGAGGCCGAGCCGACCTATGTCGAGCGTTTACTGCACGAAGTGCGGTCACGCCGTTGCGGATGATGCCCGTTTCTGCTCCAACTGTGGGTCCCCCATCCGCGCGGGCCAGGAGGCACCGCGTTCCGAGCGGCGCGGCGATTCCGTCGGCGAGACCACGTCGACGATCTCCATCTCCGGGATCCAGGCCCTCGAGGCCGAGGCCGAAGCCGGCGACGACCTGCCCGCCGACCACGGGAGCGTCGACGCGCTCCCGGCCGGAACGGCGCTGCTGGTCGTCAAGCGCGGTCCCAACGCCGGCAGCAGGTTCCTGTTGGACAGCGACGTCACCACCGCCGGGCGGCACCCCAACAGCGACATCTTCCTCGACGACGTCACGGTCTCCCGCCGCCACGTCGAGTTCTTCCGCCGCGGCAACGGGTTCGGCGTGCGCGATGTCGGCAGCCTCAACGGCACCTACGTCAACCGCGAGCGGATCGACGAGGCCGAGCTCGGGGGCGGCGACGAAGTCCAGATCGGCAAGTTCCGCCTGGTGCTGCTCACCAAGCCGCGCCGCTGAGGGCCCGCCCGGCCCGGGCCGGCCCGAAGGTTTGCGTCCCCCCCGGGACCGGACAGCCTTGTAAGCAAGACCGCCGACCCGCGGCGCGGTCCGGGGCGTGGTGCCATGGCGCGGACCGCGGACCGCGGATCGCTCGGCAGGGCCGCCGGTTCGGCCCGGCGCCGCAAAGGCGCCGGTACCCGATCCGGCGGAACCCCGCCTCGGCGGTGTACCGTGAATGGGACTAATACGCGCACATCCGGGCGAGTGCCCATCCGGCACGACGAGTCGTGGGACGGAGCCGCAGTGAAGCACATGGAGGTTGTCGGCGTCCGGGTCGAGATGCCCTCGAATCAGCCGATCGTCCTGCTCAAGGAGTCCGACGGCGAACGCTACCTGCCGATCTGGATCGGTGCGGTCGAGGCCACCGCGATCGCGCTGGCCCAGCAGGGGGTCGCCCCCGCGCGGCCGCTCACCCATGATCTGTTCCGCGACGTCCTCGAGGCGCTCGACGCCAGCCTGAGCACCGTGAACATCACCTCGCTCAGCGACGGCATCTTCTATGCCGAGCTGGTGTTCTCCAACGGCATCGAGGTCAGCGCCCGCCCCTCCGACTCCATCGCCCTCGCCCTGCGCACGGGGACACCCATCTACGCGCACGACGACGTCGTCGACGAAGCCGGGGTCCCCATCCCCGACGAGCAGGAGGACGAGGTCGAGAAGTTCCGCGAGTTCCTCGACCAGATCACCCCGGAGGACTTCGGGCGCACCACCTGAGGGTCATTGGCGCAGGTCAGGGGGGCACGCCACTCTGGAGTGCCACCCCTCCGGTGAGGCATCGACGTGGACGGGGCGCTCCTTGCGCGTCGCCCAGGCAGTGCAGACCGTCTGGGGCTCACCGTGCCCCCGGCGTGGGGGTCAGTAGAGGTTCCACCGGCCGTAACGGATCGGGCGCCGTCGGCGCCGATCACGTACGGGGTGGTGATCTGCTCGCCGGAGGCGAGTGTCACAACCGCCCCTGTGGGGCTTGTCTGCACGTCGGTGACCGGGGTGCCCCGCCGGAACCGCACGCCGCGGTCGACTGCTTCCTCCGCAGCAGAACCTCGACCCTCTTCTGCGACAACGCCGAATGCCTCGGCCTGCCCGGGGCCCATGTACCGGGCGCCGGCCCGGGTGGCGACGGTCGGCATCGTGTGCATGGGGTGGTCTTTGTCCGTGGCGGGCCTGCCGTGGTCCGTTCCCGACAGCGCGAGGGCCGTGGTGCGTGCGGTGTCCTGGAGTTCGTGGCCGCTGAGAGGCATGGTGCGGTTCAGGCGCGGCGGCCGTAGGTGTGCGGGTCGACGGGCTGCTGCGCCCCGGGCAGGTTACCGACCACGAGCCGGTAGGACTCGGTCACGAGCTCGGTGACCAGCTCCTCATCGATCGCGCCCCCGCCCTCCAGCGTGATCCAGTGTTTCTTGTTCATGTGGTAGCCGGGGGTGATGTCCGCGTTCTCCGCACACAGGGCGCGGGCCTCGGCCGGGGCCGATTTGAGGATCACGACCGGGCGCCCCGGAACCTCGGTGATCAGCATGAAGACCTTGCCGCGCACCTTGAAGACCTCCCAGTCGTCGCCGAAGGGATGCTCCAGCCCGCTCCCGGGCAGTTCCTCGGCGCGGCCGGCCGCGATCTTCTGCAACGCGCTTCCATTCACGACGATCAGCTCCTCCAACGGTGCCGGCGCCCAGGCCGGCGATCCAGGCCACAGGCGACCCGGCACGAACAGCAGCGCCGGCCACACGACGCCGGCGGTACCTGCCGACGGATCCGGCCCCCAGCGGGCCACCCCGATCGGCTCCTGTGCGGAGCAGGGCGAACCCGATCAAGGCGGCGTTGGCCGTCGTACTCGCCATCTTCCCCCGGAGACGGCCGATCCCCACGGTAAGCTGCGGACACATGATGGTCGACAGGCGACACTCCGCGCGGCCGGGGCGGGCGATCTCCCTCACCTCGGCCGAGCGGTCCGGCTCCTCCGTACCCGCCGAGCCCGCCGACGCCGTCCCCCTGTACGGTTTCCAGCCCCCGGCAGGCACGCCCTACGGCCTGGAGGTCACCACCGTCGAGGACTTCCACACCGACCACGACGACTGGCCGTCCTGACCCCGCACCCCGACGACGCCCCCTGGCTGGAGCAGACCGCGCTCCAGCTCCTCGGCGAACACCGCGCACGGGGACGCCGCCCACTCGCGGCCCACCACGCCCTGCGGCGCAGCCTCCTCGAAGCCCTGCTGCTGCGCCTCGCCCTCTCCCTGGGCATCCACCCGGGACCCGCCACCGGCCGCCGCCCCGTCTACGAACGGTTCCTGGACGCCCTGGAGCTGCACTTCCGCGAGCTGCACCGCGCCGACGACTACGCCCGGTTGCTCGGCTGCTCGGTCCGCACCCTCAGCCGCGCCGCGCGGGCCGCCACCGGCAAGGGAACACGCGAGGTCATCAACGACCGGCGCCTCCTCGAAGCGCGCCGCCTCCTCGGACATGACCAGTGGACCGCCCGCGCGGTCGCCGCTCACCTCGGCTTCACCGACACCGCCAACTTCGGTCGCTTCTTCCACCACCACGTCGGCCTCACCCCAGCCGCCTACACGGCGCATCGAGCGGCCCTCGATTCCTGACCCGCGGTGGTCTTGCGCGGGAGATCCCCGGTTCTCGCCGATTCCCGCCTACTGTCGCCGTACCGTTTCTACCCCGTGGGACTTACCCCGTCTTAACCTTGCCGTCATCTCGGGGTATTACCGGCGGAACGCCCCGTCGGCCGCCTGCCTAGGGCTTGCCCCCTCTGGGAGCGTGATCGCGATGGCGCGTACATCGAAGCAGACGGCGAGCGAGACCGACGGCGTGACCTACCGCCGTGCACGCACATGGGAGATCGCCTTCTCCCAGATGAACAACGGCTCGGCGATGATCTTCTACACTCTCGTCGGCCTCATGAGCTACCTACAGAACGTCGGCTACGGCATTGCGGTGGCTGTGGCGGGCGTGATCCTCACCGCGACCCGCGTATTCGACGGCCTGATCGATCCCGTGCTCGCCTTGGTCATCGACAGAATGAACTTCCCGTTCGGCAAGCTGCGGTTCTTCATGTTCGGTGGCTGGCTGATCCGATCGTTCGCGATCCTCGCGCTTTTCGTGTGGGGGGCCGACGCCGGGCTCGGTGCCGGAATCTTCATTGCGATCTATGTCGTGTACATCATCGGATCATCGATGAATGACATCGCTGGGAATATGTCCAGTGCCGTGATCACCAACGATCCCCGTCAGCGGCCGATGGTGCAGGTGTGGGCGACTGTTTACGCCTATTTCGTACCTGCGATCTTCTCGATCCTCTCCGCGGTGGTGTTCCTTCCCCGGCACGGAAACGAATTCACGGTGGAGATGCTCAGCGAAACCGCGATCACCTACGTGGCCTGCTCTTTGGTGTTCCAGATCCTCGCATTGATCGGTGTGTCCAGGATCGACAAGCCGGAGAGCTTCGCGCACCTCTCGGACAGGCGCATCAAGGCCGAGGTCTCTATGCGCGACATGTGGGACCTGCTGACCAGGAACGGCCCGTTCCAGCGTTACCTGATCAGCGGTGCTGCCGACAAGATCGCTCAGGTGGTGAAGTCGCAGGCCGTGATCGGCACCCTCATGTGGGGCATCCTGCAGGGCGACATGCAGTTCGGCACGACGCTCGGCGTGATCACGCTACTGCCCGGCATCCTGTTCGCGATCATCGGAGCTCGCTACAGCGGCAAGCACGGGTCGAAGGCCGCAACGGTCACCTGGACGTGGGTCGGCTTGATCTTCGCGACGCTGCTCACCGTGTTCTGCTTGGTGGTGGACATGCGGTCGGTCCTCGGCAGCCTGCCGCTCACGATCGCCTTCTTCGCCCTGTACCTGCTGCTGAACGGCGCGTCGATGGTGGGCACCGTCGCCTCGGGCGCCATGCGGGCCGACATCGTCGACTACGAGTTGGACCGTTCCGGCAAGTATCTTCCAGCCACCGTCAGCGCGACGTACGGCCTCATCGATCAGATCATCTCCTCGCTCGGTTCCACGCTCGCCCTTGGGGCGGTGGCGCTGATCGGGTTCACCACCGTGATGCCGCAACCCACGGACGCTCCGTCCACCCCGATCCTGCTGATGACACTGCTGCTGTTCTTCGGGCTGCCGATGCTCGGCTCCGTATGCACCCTGTTCGCGATGCGCGGCTACAAGCTCACTCGCAGCGAAATGATCGAGGTGCAAAAGCGCGTGGCGGACAGGAAGTCGGGGCTGGAAGCGGCCGGGCCGGCGACTTCCGTCCCATGACCGGGGCGGGGCAGGTGCGCTGCGTCGACTCCGCTCGTGCCGTGAGTTCGGCGGGCCACGCACCTTATCCCGCGTGGGCGGCGCGGTATGCCGTGGGGGTCATCCCGTACGCGGCGCGAAACACCTTCACGAAGTAGTTCGCGTCGTCGTACCCCACGAACAGGGCGATGTCGTGCACGCTCTGCGAGGTGGTGGCGAGCAGCCGCGCCGCCCGCTCGGCTCTCTGCCGGGCGACATAGGCGGCGACGGTCATCCCCGTCTCCGCCTTGAAGCGGCGCGCGAGCGTGGATGCGGAGACCCCCAGTCGTGCGGCGAGCTCCGGGGTGGAGACGTGCTGGCTGAGGTGCAGGTCGATCTCGTCGGTCATCCGCCGCACGAGCGGCGAATAATTGTGCTGGCGGTGACGTCGAACATGCAGGCAGAAGTCGGTGACCATCTGTGTCGTGAAGTTGACGGTGCGCCGTACATCGGCGGTGTGGCCGATGCGGTGCAGGCGTTGCGCGTACTCCTGGGAGATCGCGTCGATCGTCACCGGGGGGAGGCCGCCGCGCTGCGCTGCAACCCGAGCCATGATCCGCAGGATCGTCGTGCCGAGAAAGGGCGTGCCCAGGTAGTTGAGGGTCTGCGGCCTGCCGGCCAGGCGCTGTAGAGCGGCCCTGGCCTGCTCGACCGAGCCGTCGGCGATTCCATCCATGAACTCCCGCTCCAGACGGTATCGCTCTTCGATCACCGTGAAGGACGCGGACTGCGGAGCCTCGCCTCGTCCTGGCGCGATCGTTCCGTCCTCGGCCTTGACCCGCTGGAGGTGGCCTTGCACATCCTCGCTTCCGGCGGCGCGCAGCAGCGCCACGGCACTCCGGTACACATACTCCGCGTCCACGATCGGATATCGGGTGCGGTACAGCTTGTAGAGCCGCAGATGCGCAGTCGGGATGCCGAGCCGGCTCATCACCTCCTCCGCGACACCCGGATGCATCGGCTCATGCGTGTACGGGCCGATGAGCAGCAGCTGCTCGTCCCAGCGCACCAGGGCCACGGCCATCCCGAGCGGCTCCACGACTTCGTGGATGACCTGCGGCTCCATCTCGTGCGTGAACGCGCGCAGCGCGGCGGCGGTGAATGCGGGCTGCACATGCGGGTCCAGGCAATGTGCGGTCTCGAAGCCGGCGAGGGCCGACGGGACATCGGCCGTCAGGACCACGGCGCAGCCGAGCACCTCGGCGAGCGCGGCGCGGACCGTCTCGAGGCAGGCGACGGGTGTGACATCCGACGTCAGTGCCATTGCAGGTCCCCTTGGTCCGGCAGCACAGCGGGTGCTGGATCGATTCTGATCCTGCGCGGCCAGTTCTATCACCCTGGCGATGACGATTCGTATCGTGTCAGGGCCCGGCGCAGCCGACACCATCCCGTCGGAGGAGACTTCCATGACACCACCCCTGGCCAGCCTCCGGCAGGTCATGCCGATCCTGGACGGCTGGGCGTTCGCCCCTGTCGAGCTCCCGCCCGCGACAGGCTGGGAGGATGTCGTAGCGGCGGGCGAGCAGGTCACGTTGCCGCACTCCTGGAACGCGGTCGATGGTCAGGCGGGCGGCGAGTACCGCCGCGGCCGCTCCACCTACGCGCGGATCGTCGAGTCCGACGGCGCTGCCGCGGAGACCTGGGTGGAGTTCGCCGGAGTGAACTCCACCGCCGAGGTGTACCTGGACGGGCAACCGCTCGCCCGGCACGACGGCGGCTATTCGACCTTCCGGGTGAATCTCACCGACCATCTCCTCGAGGGCACGGGGACCCTGCTGGTCATCGTGGACAACGCGGCGAACGCGCGGGTGTACCCGCAGCAGGCGGACTTCACCTTCTACGGCGGCATCTACCGCGATGTTCGGCTCATCAGGGTCGGGTCTGCGCACTTCGCGCTCGACGACCACGGCGGCCCGGGCCTGACAGTGACTCCGACGCTGGACGGGGACCGAGCCGATGTGGCGCTGAGCGCGAGCATCGTCGGAGCGGCCGGCGCCGGGCCCAGGTCGGAGGAGGGCACACCCGTCGGTGCCTCCGGCCCGGCCGTCACGGTGCGCTTCACCATCGACGGCGAGGCCACCGCGACCGTGCCTGTCGTCGACGGCGAGGCGATCGCTGCCCTGCCCATCGAGCCGGTGCGCCGCTGGCACGGCCTTCGCGACCCCCACCTCTACAACGCCCGTGCCGAGCTCCTCGCGGGCGAAACCGTTCTCGACGCGGTCGAGCTGCGTTTCGGCTGCCGCGAGTTCGTGGTCGATCCGCAGCGGGGCTTCCTGCTCAACGGCGAGGAGTATCCGCTGCGCGGCGTGTCCCGCCACCAGGATCACGAGGGTGTCGGCAACGCGATCACGGAGGAGATGAAGCAGAGGGACCTCGCCCTGCTCAGGGAACTGGGTGTCACAACGGTGCGGCTCGCCCACTACCAGCACGACCAGCGGTTCTACGACCTGTGCGACGAAGCGGGGATCGTGGTGTGGGCGGAGATCCCGCAGATCACGGTGTTCCTGCCCGGGGCGACCGGTAACGCCCGTGACCAGCTCACCGAGCTGATCGTCCAGAACCGGCACCACGCGAGCATCGTCAGCTGGGGGCTCTCCAACGAGATCACCCTCGCCGGCGCGGGCGAGGACGTGCTGGCGGCCCACCGTGAGCTGAACGACCTCGCCCACCGGCTCGACCCCACCCGCCTGACCGCGATGGCGAACCTGTTCCTGTTGGAGACCGACGATCCGCTGGTCACCGTGGCGGACGTCATGTCCTACAACCTTTACTTCGGCTGGTATGTGGGCGAGACCCGCGACAACGACACCTGGCTCGACGACTTCCATGCCGCCTACCCCGAGGTGGCGATCGGGCTGTCCGAGTACGGGGCGGACGCGAACCCGCGGTTCCAGTCGGCCGAGCCGGCCCAGGGTGACTGCACCGAGGGCTACCAGGCGCTGTACCACGAGCACATGCTCACGATGATCGAGCAGAGGCCCTGGCTGTGGGCCACTCACGTGTGGAACCTCGCGGACTTCGGATCCGCCGGCCGCCTGGAGGGCGGGGCGCCCGGCCGTAACCAGAAGGGCCTGGTCTCCTTTGACCGCACCCTGAAGAAGGACGCGTTCTACCTGTACAAGGCAGCGTGGTCGAGCGAACCCTTCGTGCACGTGGCGGGTCGGCGGAGGGCCGAGCGGGTGGAGGACGTGACCGAGGTGATCGTCTATTCCAACCGGGAGCACGTCTCTTTGGTCGTCGATGGCGCGGAGCACGCGACCGTCGAGGGTCGCCGGACCTTTCGCTTTCAGGTTCCCCTGATCGGCGAGCACGAGATCACCGCCCGTTCCGGCGACCTCACCGACACCGTCACCCTGCGCAAGGTGGATGAAGTGCCCGAAGCGACCGTCATGCCCGATGCCACGGCCAA
The DNA here is from genome assembly GCF_042650565.1 of Nocardiopsis sediminis. NCBI lineage: Bacteria > Bacillati > Actinomycetota > Actinomycetes > Streptosporangiales > Nocardiopsidaceae > Nocardiopsis > Nocardiopsis sediminis. The sequence goes on along the minus strand of NZ_JBHSBH010000007.1, from coordinate 387,231 downwards.
TTGGTTCGAGGACGCTGATCTGCCCGCCCCCGATGGTTTCTTCTCCATCCGCGACACCGTCAACGACATCGTGCAGACCGAGGACGGTGCCCGATTGATCGCCTCCCTGTTCGACGCCGTCTCGACCGGCTACGGGGACGCAGGCAAAGGCGTCGAGATCCCGCCGGCGATGCAGGCCATCGTCGGCCGGATGAGCGTGGAGAAGCTCATCCGACGGTCCGGCGACAGCGTGCCCGCCGACCGGATCGCTGCGCTGAACGCCCGGCTCAACCTCATCGCCAAGTGACCCTGGACCCATGAGAGCGGCGAGAACACGCCGGGATGCCGGTGAGCCGCTGCCGCCCGCCCGGCTCCCAACCCGCTCTACGACAGCACGCTGCGCAATGCCGACTCCAGCATGTCCACGCCGGAATGCAGGTCGGCCGTCTCGATCGTCAGTGGCGGAGCGATGCGGAAGATGCCGCCCATACCGGGCAGCTGCACGATATTGACGTGGAGCCCCCGCTCCAGGCACGCGGTCGTCACCGCCCGGCCGAGCCGGTCGGCCGGCGACCTGCTCTCCTTATCCGTCACCAGCTCGATCCCCTGGAGCAGGCCGCGACCGCGCACGTCACCGACGGCTTCGAAACGGTCGCGTAGATCCAGCAGACGCGCTGTCAGCTCCTTCCCGAGCGATGTTGCCCGCTGCACAAGGGCGTCGCGCTCCACGATGTCCAGCACGGCCAGGGCCACGGAGGCCGCGAGCGGGTCGGAGACATGGGTGGTGAAGAAGAGGAAACCGCGGTCATGGCAGGCCTGCTCGATCTCCGCTGACGTCAGCACCGCCGCAACAGGCAGTCCGGCGCCCAGGGTCTTCGACAACGTGAGCAGATCCGGGACCACGCCGTCGCGCTCGAACGCGTACATCGTTCCGGTGCGCCCGAGGCCGGTCTGCGCCTCGTCGAAGATCAGCAGCATCCCCCGCGCCGCGCAGTACTCCTTCAGGCGGGCGAGGTAGCCCTCAGGAAGCTCGATGATGCCGCCGGAGGACAGGATCGGCTCGACGATGCACGCCGCGAGGCTGCCGGAGGACTGCTGGTCGACCAGCCGGAGCCCGTAGTCGAGTTCGGTTTCCCAGTCGTAGGAGCCGTCCGGGTGCCGGAACGGAGAACGGTAGGCGTCAGGCGTGGGCAGGGTGAGGTTCCCCGGCACCGGGGGCCCGTAGCCGCGCCGGCCCGCCGAGAAGGTGGCCGCCGCCGCGCCGGAGGTCATCCCGTGCCACGAGCGATCGAACGCGACGATCTCATGGTTGCCGGTGTACAGCTTGGCCATCTTGATGGCGGCCTCGTTCGACTCCGCCCCGGTGCTGAGAAGCATCATCCGGCTCAGCGGTGCCGGAAGAGTCCCGGCGAGCCGCCCGGCGAGTTCGATCACGGGCCGGCTCAGCATTCCGGAATAGAGGTGGTCGAGGGTTCCCGCGGCTTCGGCGACCGTCCGGACGATGTCGGGGTGCGAATGCCCGAGCAGCGCGCTCATCTGCCCGGAGGTGAAGTCCAGGATGGCCCTCCCATCGGTGTCGTATACGTACGCGCCGGCGGCGCGCTCGATGATGCGGGGGGTGAAGTCCGCCCCGTACCTGATCAGGTGGTCGGCGGCGTTCTGCCAGAGCCTCTGGTCCATCCTCGACTCCATCTCGGCGGTCGGCGTGTTCGTCGCAATCCACACCGATACCGGAGGCCTTGTCGTCTTGTGTCGGCGGGGTGGATGTAACCGGCCTCAGTGGTCACTACATGCAGGCCCGCGGCGCAGGCCCCGCGCGGACTCGCCGGTGAACGGCCGTGCAGTACCTTCTGACGGGTGACGAACGAGCGGAAGCCGCGCGGACCCTACCGTAAGAGCGCGCAACGGCGGGAGCAGATCCTCCAGGCCGCCTACGAGGCGGTCGATGAGCACGGGGAGCGCGCCTCGCTGCACGACATCGCCCAGCGGGTGGGGGTCACGCAGCCGGCGCTCACGTACTACTTCCCCACGCGCGACGACCTGCTGCTCGCCGTCCTGGAGCGGCGGGACGTGCTGGGCAAGGCGTTCGGCCGGGCCGTCGCTGAGCGCGAGACCATCGTCGACTCCGTGGTGGCCGGTACGCGCTTCGTCACCGACCACCCCGGGATCGCCAAGCTCCACGTCACGCTTGCGGCGGCGGCCACCGATCCGGAGAGCCCCGCGCACGGCTACTTCGCCGACCGCTACCGGGCCCTTGCGGCCGAGGTCATCCAGGCGGTCGAAGAGGGGCAGCGGGCCGGCGTGTTCCGGGCCGACCAGCCGGCCGAGCACCTGGCGCGGGCGGTGGTGGCGGTGCTGGAGGGCCTCCAGATGCAGTGGATGCACGACCCCACTGTGGACATGGTGGGGATCGCCGAGACGTTCACGCGGATGCTCGTGCCCCCGGCCGGCGCCGACGGCGGGGAGCAGCGGGAGGGCTGACGGCGCACACGTACCGCATGTGGCGCTTTGCGCCCGCCGACGGTTACGGAGTGCGATCGACTTGATGCGCAGGGTATGAATGCGGGTCCGTGGGCTGCAAATTTTTTGGATGATAGATTTTCAAATGCCCGCCGTGGTGCCCATGAGCCGGCGGCGGCAGCCAGCGCCATGCCCCGAAGGAAACAGAGAGGAAGGCGACACGTGCCCGCCTCCCCCGGCCGCCCCACCGGCCCCACGCAGGACCCCGGCTTCGACCCCGACGCCCTGCGCGCCCGCTACCGCGCCGAACGCGACCGCCGGATCCGCCCCGACGGCAACGCCCAGTACCACGGCGTCGGCGGCGAGTTCGGCTACTACGCCGACGACCCCTACGCCGAACCCGACCCGGACCGCGCCCCGCTGCACGACCGGGTCGAGGTGGCCGTCGTCGGCGGCGGGTTCGGCGGCCTGCTCGCCGCCGCCCGGCTGCGGCAGGCGGGCGTGGAGTCCATCCGGGTGATCGAGAAGGGCGGCGACTTCGGCGGCACCTGGTACTGGAACCGCTACCCCGGGATCCACTGCGACATCGAGTCGCACGTCTACATGCCGCTGCTGGAGGAGGTCGGCTACGTCCCCCGCTGGCGGTACGCACCGGGGGAGGAGATCCGCGAGCACGCCCTGGCCATCGCGCGCCACTTCGGCCTCTACGACGACGCCTGCTTCCAGACGCAGGCCACCGAACTGCGCTGGGACGAGGCGGAGTCGGAGTGGACCGTCGCGACCGACCGCGGCGACCTGATGCGCGCCCGCCACGTGGTCGTCGCCACCGGAACGCTCAGCCAGGCCAAGCTGCCCGGGATCCCCGGCATCGAGACCTTCAAGGGCCACACCTTCCACACCAGCCGCTGGGACTACGCCTACACCGGCGGGGACACGAACGGCGGCCTGACCGGGCTGGCGGACAAGCGCGTCGCCGTCATCGGCACCGGGGCCACCGCCATCCAGATCGTGCCGCACCTCGGCCAGGACGCCGGGCACCTCTACGTCTTCCAGCGCACCCCCTCCTCCGTCGACGTGCGCGACAACCGCCCCACCGACCCCGAGTGGGCGCGGTCGCTGGAGCCGGGCTGGCACGGCCACCGCCGGGACAACTTCCTCAAGGTGGTCACCGGTGTGCGTACGGATGAGGACCTGGTGGGCGACGCCTGGACCGGCAGCGCCCGGCTCCAGGAGAAGCTCATCCCCTCCAACGCCTACGCCGACGTGCCAGCGGAGGAGCGCGAGCGTGCCTACGAGATCGCCGACTTCCAGAAGATGAACGAGATCCGCGCCCGCGTGGAGGGGATCGTCGAGGACCCGGAGACGGCCGAGAAGCTCAAGCCCTGGTACCGCTACATGTGCAAGCGGCCCACGTTCAGCGACGCCTACCTCCCGACCTTCAACCGGCCCAATGTCACCCTCGTCGACACCGCCGACACCCACGGCGTGGAGCGGATGACCGAGACCGCCGTCGTGGTCGGCGACACCGAGTACGAGGTGGACTGCGTCATCTTCGCGACCGGCTTCGAGACCGGGATCTCCGGGATCCTCTCGGGGCGGCTCCCGGTCTACGGCCGGGACGGCGTCCACCTCTTCGAGGCCTGGGCACAGGGCCCCAAGACGCTCCACGGCTTCTACACCCACGGCTTCCCCAACCTCTTCCAGCTCGGCCCGTTGCAGAACGCCTCCTCCGTGAACTTCGTCCACATCCTCGACGAGCAGGCCCGGCACGTTGCCGAGGTGGTCGCCGAGGCGCGCAGGCGCGGGGCCCGCTACGTCGAACCGACGTCGGAGGCGCAGGAAGCGTGGGTGGCGGCACTCCGGGAGAACGCACCCGACCTGTACGCCTTCCACGAGGAGTGCACGCCCGGGTACTACAACAACGAGGGCAAGCCCGCCAAGGGCAACGAGCGCTACGCCGACGGGCCGGTCGCCTTCCACGACATGCTCCGGCGCTGGCGCGCCAATGGCGGCATGGACGACGTGCTCGTCGGGGCGGAGGAGGCATGAGCACCTCTTCTCCCACCCGGCCGGGCCCGACGGGCTCCGCCACCCGCTGGCGCGCCGAGCGCCTCACCCCGCCCGGCCGGCTGCCGGGCTCCAACGGCGTCGCCTTCGGGCCCGACGGGCGGCTCTACGTCGCCCAGTTCCTCGCCGGGCGCATCAGCGCCGTCGACCCCGCCACCGGCGACGTGGAGGTGGTCGTGCCGGAGGACGGCCCGGTCCAGTCGCCCGACGACCTCGCCTTCGGCGCGGACGGCTCCATGTACATCGCCGACCTGGTCCCCGGCCGCGTGTGGCGGCGCAGCCCGGAGGGCGCGTTCACGCTGGTGTCGGACGAGGTGAAGGTGCCCAACGGCATCGCCTGCGTGGGCGACCGGCTCTTCGTCAACGAGATGCGGCCCGGCGGCCGCCTCGTGGAGCTGTTCCCCGGCGGCGGCGAGGCCGTGGTGCTCACCGACGGGCTCGCGCTGGGCAACGCCATGCAGCTGGGCCCGGACAGCCACCTCTACTACCCGCACATGATGACGGGCGAGGTCTGGCGCATCCCGCCCGACGGCGGCGTGCCCGAGCCGGTCGCGGGGGACGTGCACCTGCCGGTGGCGGTGCGCTTCGACCAGGGCGGCGTCCTGCACGTCCTGTCCTGCGGGGCGGAGGGCATCGTCACCCGCATCGACCTGCACGGCACCGGTGCGCGCACGCTCGTGGCCAGTGGCCTCGGGGGCCTGGACAACGCCGCGTTCGACGCCGACAACCGCATGTTCGTCTCCAGCTTCGCCGGCGGCGGCATCACCGAACTGCACCCCGACGGCCGCACCCGCGAGATCGTCCCCCGCGGCCTGACCGGGCCCTACGGTGTCGCGCCCGGCCCGGGCGGCACGGTTTACGCGGGCGACCACTACCGGCTGACCAGCGCGGCACCCACCGGGGACGGCGAGCGTGCCGCCGACCGCCCGGCCGGGGGCGACGGCGGCGTCACCCCGCTCACCCTGCTGGCGCCGGTCGTGCACGGCGTGGCCCACGCGGCCGGCCTCGTGCACACCACCTCCCAGTACGGCGACGTGCACACCTACGACCCCCTCGACGGGACCACCCGGGAACGGGCGACGGGGCTGAACGAGCCGGTCGGGATCACGGTGGGCCCCGACGGCGCGCTCGTCGTCGCCGAGGCGGGCGCCGGGCGGGTCGTCGCCATCGGCGCGGACGACAGCGTGACCCTCCTCGCCGAGGGGCTGGAGCACCCCGTGGACGTGGCCTTCGATGCCGAAGGGCGCTGCCACGTGAGCGACGACCGGCGCGGGGCCGTCCTGCGGATCGGGCCCGACGGTGCGCCGCAAGTCGTCGCCGACGGTCTCGGTGCGCCGCAGGGGCTGGCGGTCCACAACGGCGAGCTGTTCACGGTGGACGTCGCGCACCGGCGGCTGCGGGCGGTCTCGCCGGCCACGGGGGAGGCCCGCGTGGCGGCCGAGGACCTGCCGGTCGGGGCGGCCCCCGGCACCGCCGCCCGCACCGAGCCCGCGCTGTTCGCCCACGGTATGCGGGGCGCGCCGCGCCCGTTCGCCGGCCTCGCCGTCGCCCCGGACGGCTCCCTCCTCCTCGCCGCCAACGGCGAGGCGAGCGTGTGGCGGCTGACCGCGGGGCCGGTGCAGCACACGGACGCGCGGTCAGAGCGCGGAGAATCCACGGAAAGCGAAGGGGCATGACATGAGTGAGACGGGTCTGGAGGGCCGGGGCGTCATCGTCACCGGCGCCGCATCGGGGATCGGGCGGGCGACCGCACTGCGGTTCGCGCAGGAGGGCGCCCGGGTCCTGGCCGCCGATCTCGACCAGGCGGGCGCCGAGGAGACCGTCAAGGAGATCGGCGCCGCCGGGGGCACGGCGGTGGCGGCCGTCGGCGACCTCAGCGACCAGCAGGTCGTGGACGCGGTGGTCGCGCAGGCCGTCGACGCCTTCGGCCGGCTGGACGTGCTGGTCAACAACGCCGGGATCATGGACCGCATGTCCGCACTCGGCGAGACCGGCGACGCCGAGTGGGAGCGGGTCATCCGCATCAACCTGACGGCGCCGTTCCTGCTGACCCGGGCGGCCCTGCCGCACATGCTGGCGGCCGGGCGCGGTTCGATCGTCTTCACCGCCTCCGAGGCGGGCCTGCGCGGCGGCGCGGCGGGCGCCGCCTACACCGCCTCCAAGCACGGCATCGTGGGCCTGGTGAAGAACCTTGCCGTGATGTACCGCAAGCAGGGCATCCGCGCCAACGCCATCGCCCCGGGCCCCACCGCGACCAACATCGCCGTGGACGCCGACAGCGAGGCGCAGGGGCCGGCGGTGGTGGGCCAGCTCATCGGCGCCAACATCGGCCGGCTGGGAACGGCGGAGGAACAGGCCGCCGCCGCGGTCTTCCTGGCCTCCGACGCCGCCTCGTTCGTCAACGGCGCCGTCCTCCCGGTCGACGACGGCTGGGCCGCCGTCTGACGCCGGGCGGTCCGGGACCGGTCGAGGCCTGTCGGCGGCTCGCCGCAGGCCTGGGCCGGATCCCGTTCACGGACGACGCTTTCAGCTACGGCGTCCATGAGCCGCCGGTGACCTGGTAGCGGGGGCGATCTCCGGCAGGGGGCTGGCGCCCTCGGGGGACAGGGCGTCCATGATGAGGGCGACGTAGCGGTTCCGGCCGCCGCCCTCGGGTTCGGTGCACCACAGGAGCCCGGTGAGCATGCCCATGATCTTGTGCATGTCCTCGGCCAGGATGTCGGCGCGGATGACGCCGGCGTCCTGGCCGCGCCGGGTGAGTTCGGCCAGGGAGTCCAGGAAGGGCGCGGAGATCTCGGCGGTCAGGGCGCCGGAGTTGCCGGCCGCGGCCAAGGTATTGCGCTCGCGTGCCGCCAGCTCCAGGGTGGCGTCCATCAGGGCCGCCAGGCCGCGCTTGGGGTCGTCGCCGGCCAGGGCCTGCTCGATGGCGGGGCAGAGCCGTTCGGCGACGCTCTGCTCCAGGGCCGCGCGGACCAGGGCCTCCTTGCTGGGGAAGTGCCGGTAGAGGGTGGCGATGCCCACCCCGGCCCGCCGGGCGATGTCCTCGAGCATCGCGTCGGGCCCGTTCTCGGCGTAGACCTGCCGGGCGGCCCGCAGGATCTTCGCGGAGTTGCGGGCGGCGTCGGCCCTCAGCGGCCGCGAGGCGTCGGTGGTCATGGGCTCAGACTAGCGTCTGATAGCCGACTCTCACTACGAGCCGGGGTGGTACGGCGTCCACGAGTTGCACAATTCTTCAATTCCTCACATCATGGATCATCGTGCCCCCGGGACACGGTCGGCACCGGACGGCAGGCGCGTGCCCCGGGGCACGGTCGACGAAAGCAGGGCAGATGTCCGGGCAGGTCCCCCTCTACCAGGTCAAAGCGGAGTTCTTCCGGATGCTCGGCCATCCGGTCCGCATCCGGGTGCTCGAACTCCTCCAGGGCGGGCCGATGCCCGTGCGCGACCTGCTGGCCGACATCGAGATCGAGCCGTCGGCGCTGTCCCAGCAGCTCGCGGTGTTGCGCCGCTCGGGCATCGTCACCGCCACCCGCGAGGGCTCGACCGTCGTCTACGCCCTGGCCGGCGGGGACGTCGCCGAGCTCATGCGCGCCGCGCGGCGCATCCTCACCCAGATGCTCGCCGGGCAGAACGAGCTGCTCGCCCAGCTCAGAGAGGCCGAGGTCGACGCCCGGTGACCACCCCCACCCCCCGCGCCCGGCCCGGGGTGCTCTCCCTGCTGCCCGGCCGCGACGACCTCGCCGCCATGGGCCGCGCTCCTCGCCGCGACCTGCTCGCCGGGATCACCGTCGCCATCGTCGCCCTGCCGCTCGCTCTGGGGTTCGGCGTCTCCTCCGGGCTCGGCGCCGAGGCGGGCCTGGCCACCGCCGTGGTCGCCGGTGCGCTCGCCGCGATCTTCGGCGGCTCCCACCTCCAGGTGAGCGGCCCCACCGGCGCGATGACCGTCGTCCTGGTGCCCATCACCGCCCAGCACGGCCCCACCGGTGTGCTGGCGGTCGGGCTCCTGGCCGGGGTGATGCTGGTCGGCCTCGCCCTGGCGCGGGCCGGCGGCGTCATGCGCTACGTCCCCGCCCCCGTGGTGGAGGGGTTCACCCTCGGCATCGCCTGCGTGATCGCCCTCCAGCAGGTCCCCAGCGCCCTTGGCGTCGCCGTCCCCGAGGGCGAGCGGATCCTGCCGGTGACCTGGCAGGCCCTCAGCGACTTCGCGGCGTCCCCCCAGTGGACCGCGCCCGCCCTGGCGGGCGGGGTGGCCGCGGTGATGCTGCTGGGCGCCCGCTGGCGGCCCACCGTCCCCTTCTCCATCCTCGCGATCGCCGCCGCCACCCTCGCGGCCTACGTCCTCGACCTCGACGCCACCCCCATCGGCGACCTGCCCGCCGGCCTGCCCGCGCCCTCCCTCGGCTTCCTCGACCCCGGCGCCCTGCCCGCCCTGCTGGCGCCCGCCGCGGCCGTGGCGGCGCTGGCGGCACTGGAGTCCCTGCTGTCGGCGCAGGTCGCCGACGGCATGACCGTCGGGCACAAGCACGACCCCGACAAGGAGCTGTTCGGCCAGGGCCTGGCCAACATCGCCGCCCCCTTGTTCGGGGGCGTGCCCGCCACCGGGGCCATCGCGCGCACCGCGGTCAACGTCCGCACCGGCGCGGCCTCCCGGCTGGCCGCGCTCACCCACGCCGCGGTGCTCGCCCTCGTCGTCTTCGCCGCGGCCCCGCTGGTGTCGGCGATCCCCCTGGCCGCCCTCGCCGGGGTGCTGATCGCCACCGCCGTGCGCATGGTCGAGGTCGGCTCGCTGCGGGCCATGGCCCGCTCCACCCGTTCCGACGCCGTCGTCCTGGCCGTGACGGCGACCGCGACCCTCGCCCTGGACCTCGTCGTCGCGGTCCTCATCGGCCTGGCCGCCGCGGGCGCCCTGGCGCTGAGCGCCGTGGCCCGCCAGGCCCGGCTGGACCGGGTCGACGTGCGCCCGGACCTGCCCGATGACCACAGTGCGGAGGAGCGGGCGCTGCTGGCCGAGCACATCGTGGCCTATCGCATCGACGGCCCGCTGTTCTTCGCCGCCGCCCACCGCTTCCTGCTCCAACTGTCCGAGGTCGCCGACATCTCGGTGGTGATCCTGCGCATGTCGCGGGTCACCACCATCGACGCCAGCGGCGCCCTGGTGCTGGGCGAGGTGATCGAGCGGCTGGAGAAGCGGGGCGTCACCGTCTACGTTTCCGGGATCCGCGACGGCCACCACCGGCCCCTGGAGGCGCTCGGGGCCATCGCCCGGCTCGAAGCGGCCGGGCGGGTCCTGGACACCACCCCCGAGGCCATCGCCCACGCCCGCGCCCTGCTGCACGCAACGGGCGTGCTCGCCCCGGCCGGGCCCGCGGCACCCGGCGCCGCGGCCGACGGCCCGGCGCCCACGACGCCCTGACCGTCGCGCCGGGGACGCCGGCCGCCGCAGTGGCGCGGCGGCCGGCGGCGCGCGCCCGGGCGCGCGCCCCCGTCGTCACCCCTGGAGTGCGCGGATCGCCGAGGCGGGGCAGAGCATCGCCGCCTCCCGCGCCCCGGCCCGGCGATCGGGGGCGGGGGCGCTCTCCAGCAGCACCACCGTCCCGTCCTCGTCCCGCTGGTCGAACACCTCCGGCGCGATCAGCACGCACTGGCCCGACGCCACACAGCGGTGTTCGTCGACTTCCACCCGCATGTGGTTCCTCCTCCTCGGTCCGGTCGTCACAGGGCCGGTCACCAGGCGACCGGCAGCCGATGCACGCCGTAGATCGACGCCTGCTTGTAGGGGAGCTCCTCGATGGGAACGGTGATCCGCAGGTCCGGCAGACGCCGGAAGAGCGCGGGCAGCGCGATCTGGAGCTCGGCGCGCGCCAGCGACTGGCCCAGGCACTGGTGGACGCCGTAGCCGAAGTTGACGTGACGGCGGGCGTTGGGCCGGGCGAGGTCGAGGCGGTCGGGGTCGGGGAAGGTCTCCGGGTCGCGGTTGGCCACGTTCAGCGGGACGATCACGCCCTCGCCGGCGCGGATGGTGACGCCGCCGATGGTCACGTCCTCCAGGGCGCGCCGGCGCAGCCCGGCCTGGATGACGGTGACGAAGCGCAGCAGCTCCTCGACCGCGAGCGCGGTCTGCTCCGGGCCGATGAACAGGCGGGGGATCTGATCGGGGTGCCGGAGCAGGGTGATGGTGCTCAGCGCGATCATGTTCGCCGTGGTCTCGTGCCCGGCCAGGAGCAGGAAGGCGGCGAGTTCGGCGGCGTCGTCGTCGGTGATGGACTCCCCGTCGACCTTGCGGGCGAGCCGGCTCATCAGGTCGCCGCGGGGTCTGCGGCGGCGCTCCAGGAGCAGGTCCAGCAGGTAGGCGGAGATCGACCGCTCGGCCTCGGCCACCTGGTCGGCGGTGTGGGCGATGTCGACGAGGGTGTTGGCCTTGTCCTGGAAGAACGCGTGGTCCTCGTAGGGCACCCCGAGCAGGTCGCAGGCCACCTCGGTGGGCAGCGGCAGGGCGAGGTGCTCCACCAGGTCGGCCGGTGCGTCGAGGGCGGTCATGCCGTCGATGAGCCGGTCGGCGGTGTCCTGGATGGACGGGCGCAGCGCGTCGATCCGCTTGACGATGAACTCGCGGGTCAGCGCGCGGCGCATCGTGGTGTGCACGGGGGCGTCGTGGGCCTGGAGTGCGCCGGGCGGGGAGGGCGCCATGCCGGGGCGCAGGTTGGGGAAACCGGACAGGGAGTCCTCGCTGCTGAACGCGCGGTCGCCGAGCACGGCGCGGGCGTCGGCCCAGCGGGTGACCAGCCACGGGGTGAGCTGCCCGTCCCAGATGGAGACGCGGGTGATGGGCTGCTCGGTGCGCAGCAGGGCATAGAGGGGCGGGGGATCGAGGGGGGCGTCCTTCGGCCGGTCGAGCGGGAGGCCGGGGGCGGGGGCCGTGACCATCGACGTCGTCCTTACGTGTAGCAGAACACTGACACTCCGTTAGCGATGAACGCCGTTAGGCGCTCGGTCGAGATGCTAACACCGTTAGGTGGATTGCGGAAAGCGATCTCCCGAAACTCTGCGAACATGGGCCCTGTCAATGACGCAGACCCCACTTTTCTCGGAAGCGGGGCCGACGGAGGAGGACCGCGTGGTCTCGGGGCCCCAGGAAAGGCGCGTGCCCAATCGCCTCGGCGAAGGCGAGCGTCTCAGGCAGGAGATCCTGGACACGGCGGCCCGGATCCTGGAGGAGTCCGGGAGCGAGGACGCCCTGTCGCTGCGGGGCATCGCCCGCGAGGTGGGGATCGCCGCCCCCAGCATCTACCTGCACTTCAAGAACAAGGCCGACCTGCTGTGGACGGTGCTCGCCGACGCCTACACCCAGCTCGCCGGAGCGATGGAGGCCGCGGGCCGGGCCGCCGAGGCCGAGGGTGCCGACCACTGGGGGCAGCTGCTGGCCACCTCGGCGGCCTACCGCAGGTTCGCCGTCGACAACCCCGGCCGCTACCGGCTGATGTTCAACGTCGCCCAGCAGGTATCGGCGGAGCACCGGGTCGCCGACGTCGACCCGCTCGCCCGGCTGCTCGACATCTGGGTCGGCGTCGTCGGCCGGTACCTGGCGGCGGTCTCGCCCGAGCGCCAGGACGAGGCCGAGACCCTCGGTGTGCTGGTGTGGACCGGGATGCACGGCCAGTACACCCTGTGGCACGCGCTGCCGTCGCACTACGCCGAGGCCAATGAGGCAGTGCTGGCCAAGTTCGAGCACGACCTCATGCGCGACCTGCTGCGGCCGGGGTGAGCCGGCGCGCACGGGGTCGGCGGCGATCAATAGTTGATAGTTGGCTATCAATACCTGCTAGTGTCTCCTTCGAAAGATACCGATAGTCGAATATCGGTTCTCTGTCCGCCCACGCACTCAGGAGACGTGACACCGTGACGCAGACCCTCGGCCTCATCGGCAGCGGATTGATCGGCGCAACGCTCGCCCGGCTCGCGGTGGCCGCCGGCCTGGACGTCGTGCTGAGCAATTCCCGCGGCCCCGAGACCCTCGCCGACCTCGTCGCCGAACTCGGCGAGCACGCCCGCGCCGCCACACCCGCCGAAGCCGCGCAGGCCGGCGACCTCGTGGTGGCGACCATCCCGCTGCACGCCTACGACCGGCTCCCCGCAGCCGACCTCGCGGGAAAGACCGTGCTGGACACGATGAACTACTACCCCCAGCGCGACGGCGGCATCGCCGAACTGGACACCGGCGAACTGACCTCCAGCGAGCTGGTGCAGCGGCACCTGTCCGGCGCGCGTCTCGTCAAGGCGTTCAACAACATCGACTTCAACAGCCTGCTCACCCTCGCCCGCCCGGCCGGAGCCGACGACCGCACCGCCCTGCCCATCGCCGGTGACGACCCCGCCGCCAAGGCGGAGGCGGCGCGGCTGCTGGACGCCCTCGGCTACGACGCGGTCGACATCGGCCCCCTCGCCGACAGCTGGCGCAGCGAGCCCGGAACCCCGGTCTACACCCGGCCCTACTTCCCCTATGACGCGCCCGCGGGGATCACCAAGGAGGAGGAGCTGTACCGCTGGTTCGTGGAGACGCCCAGTGTCGCGGTGCCCGCCGACCGGGTGAAGGAGCTGGCCGACGGCACCGTCCGGGGCACCGCGGGCGGGCGGTTCCCGCGGCAGGTGGGCGCGGAGTGAGGCGGGCCCGCGCAAGGGCAGGCGGACGGTGGCAGCGGTGAGCGGCGCGACGCGGGACCTCAGCGGTAGGACGGTCGTGGTCACGGGGGCCAGCGCCGGAATCGGCGCCGCGGCGGCGCGGCTCTTCGCCGAACTGGGCGCCACCGTCGCGGTGGTCGGCCGGTCCCGGGACAAGACGGCCGAGGTCGCGGCCCGGATCGGGGGCCGGGCGCACCTGGTGGACTACGGGTCGCTGGAGAGCGTGCGCGCACTCGCCGCCGACCTGCTGGCCGCCTACGAGCGGATCGACCTCCTGGCCAACAACGCCGGCGTCCGGCTCGCCCGGCGTGCGGTCAGCGTCGACGGCCACGAGATGACCTTCCAGGTCAACCACCTTGCGCCCTTTCTGCTGACGAACCTGCTGCTGGAGCGGCTGGCCGCCGCCCCGGACGCGCGGGTGATCAACACCGGAAGCCGGATGTACCGCATGGGGCGCCTCGACCTGGACGACCTGGATGCCACCCGGGGCCCCTTCCGCGGCGGCCGGGTCTACGGGGCGGCCAAGCTCGCGACGGTCCTGTTCACCGCGGAGCTCGCGCGCCGCACATCGGCCACCGGCGTCACGACCTCGGCCTTCCACCCCGGGGACGTCTCCACCGATGTCACCCGCGACAATGCACTGCTCCGGTACTTCATGACCTCCCGGCTGGGCAGGGCCGTGCTGCTCAGCCCCGAGCAGGGCGCCGAACCCCTGCTGCACCTGGCAACGGTGGCCGACCCGCAGGCGGTCAACGGCGCCTACTTCGACCGGCTCACCCGCGAGGACCCCAAGAACCCGCAGGCCCGCGACCCCCGGCTGGCCAGGCTGCTGTGGGAGCGGTCGGCACAACTGACCGGCCTGGCCGCGTCGCCCTGACCAGGGAACCGGCCGCCGGTCGCGGGCCCGTCCCCGCGTCCCCGCTGGCACGGTCATCGCCCCCGTGCCTCGGCGCGGACGGCGGAACGTCCCGGGACCGGAACCGGCCGGGGCCCGGTGGAGCGCGATACCGGCTCCACCGGGCCGCCCTGCCGTGCGCCCGATCCCGCCGCCCAGGCGCCGAACCGGTACGGTCCGGGGGGCCGTTAGACCCGAGGAGGCGGGAAGCGGAACGATGTGCGAGGGCGGTGACGCTGTGGCGTCCGGACGGAGCAGTGGCACGCGACCGGTCGGCGGCGGGCCTGATGTCGTCGGTGCTTCGGGGCTCCTGAGTGGGATGGTGGCGGTCACCCGTCACCTCCGGCGCCCCCTCTACGGGTTCGCCCTCGCCGTGTCCGCGCTGACCGCCGGCGTCGTGTGCGTGATCGGGGTGCTCGGGTTCGCGCTGGCGTGGGAGGGCTTCGTGGTCCTCCGCGAGTTGGTCAAGGGCAACATGTCCAGGGAGGAGCCTCGGTTCTCCAACACGGGCGACGCCGATGTCATGTTCTTCTGGGCCGGCGCCCCGGTCGCGCTCCTGCTGCTCCTGCTCTTGGCCGTGGTCCTCGCCCTCCTGGACACCGCGCACGCCGCCGCCGTCCGCCATGCCCTGGGCGGCCACGGGCGCCTCGGCGCCGCCGGGCTGTGGCGGCGCGCCCGCCCCTATTTCCTCCGGGGACTCGGGGCGCAGGTGCCGACCCTGCTGTGCGTCGCCGTTACCGCCCTAGTGGGCGTCATGCTGTTCGACTCCCTCGCCGACGGCGGCCTGATCCCCGGCATCGAGCGGCCGCAGTCCCCCTTCACCGGCTTCAGCGCGCTGGACTGGGTGGCGGGCCTGGGGCTGCCGCTTCTGGCGGCGTGTGTCGGCCCCTACCTCTATGCGCGGTTCTCGCTGGCGGGCTCCGCGGCGGTGTTCGAGGACGCCCCGGTCGGCGCCGCGCTGCGCCGTTCGTGGCGGCTGACCCGGGGCGGCGCGCAGGGGAGGGTGGTCGGCGCCTGGCTGGTGATCACGGCGGCCGTCGCGCTCGTGTTCGCCCTGCTCCGGTACGCGGCACTGCCGATCGGCGACGCCCTGGGCCCGGCCATGATGTGGCTCAGCGGCGGTAACGTCTACACCACCGCGACGCTGGTCCACGTCACACCGTTCGCGGTCGCCTTCGCCCTGCTGCCTGTGGCCGTGCTGGTGCCTTCGGGCCTGGCACTGCCCCTCCTCTATGTGCACCTGCACGCGCGCGAACGGGAGCGGCCCACCGCGTAGGCGCGGCCCTGTCCCGCCCCCTCATCGATCGGGGCAGGGCCGCGCGCAGTCAGGCGGTGGCGGGCCGGCGGCTGAAGCGCCGTGGGAGCGGGCCGCCCCAAGTGAGGGTGAACCCGACGCCGAAGCGGGGCGGGGCGAGCGGGCCCCAGGTGTCGGCCAGGTAGTCGATCAGAGTCACGCCGCGCCCGTTCTGCGCCATGGGCGTAAGGGGGCGGATGAACGGGACCGCTCCGGGGTCGGGGTGGCCTTCGTCGGCGACCTCGATGGTGATCGTCCGGTGTTCGACCATGAGGGTGACGTCGAACTGCCCGCCGCGCCCGGAGGCGGTGTGGCGGATTGCGTTGGTGGACGCCTCACTCAGCAGCAGGATCGCCGAGGCGACGGTGTCGTCGGGGATCTCGAACGCGGAGTGGACGGTCAGCAGGTCCTCACACCAGTCCCGCGCCTTCTTCACCTGCTCGGCCCAGCCGGGGAACCGCGCGTGGTAGACCACGGCCATCACCGCCCCTGGATTCGGAACAGCTAGGGACGAATTCGGGCGCTTCGGCGCCCGTTCTTAGGGTGGATCAATGTCATCAGCTGGCCGAACTCGACAGGACCTTCAATACAAAGGGGGCCCTCCTCAGGCGCTGGTCCGACGTCTCGCGCAAGGTCGCGGATCCGGACTGGTATCGGCGCGTCGAAGACGCCGAGAACGCGGCCAGTGCGCTTCGGATGCACCACCCGGTTCTCATCCCGGGACCGTTGCAGACACCTGAATACACACAAACGGTCTTGACCTATGGCCGACCACACGATTCCCCGACCGACATCCAGGATCTGACGGCCTTCAAGAGCGCAAGAGCGGAGCGGTTGCTGGCGCTCAGCACGCTGACCATCTCGGCTGTGCTCCCTGAACATGTGGTGCGTGGCTGTCTGGGAGATGCGGAGACGGCCGCCCGGCAGCTTCAGCACCTCGTAGACCTGGCAGAATCAGGGCCACTCGGTCTACAGATCGTGCCCAGCGGCTACCCGACGCATATCGGTGCGTCCACGGGCGCCTTCGAACTCCTCACGTTCGTAGACCGACTTCCGTTGGTCCACGCAGAACATGTGAGCGGCGGAGAATTGGTCGACGATCCTCGCGAGGCTCAGCGCATCCAGAGCGTGTACGGGCTCCTGCAAGCCTGGGCTCTCTCCCCCGCTCAATCAATCGAGCTGGTCAGAAAGGTGATCACGTGCTGAATGAGAAGTGGATCAAGTCGTCCAGATCCAACGCGGGCGGCTCCTGCGTGGAAGCCCGAACCGACAGAGGGGTACAAGTTCAGATCCGGGACACTCAGAACAGAGAGCGCGGAAGCTTGGTATTCCCCGCCTCGGAGTGGCGAGCCCTGCTCACCGACATCGACAGCCTGTAGGACCCAAGGACCCTGCCTCCCTCTCCGAAGCGGGCAGGGGCCCGGTCCTATCCGTCTTGCAAGCGCGGTCGATGGGACCGGACGAGTCGTTGAAGATGCTGGAGGAGATTGAGAATGGGCGAGTTCCATAAGTCGAGCTACAGCCTTGCGAACTCTGAGTGCGTCGAGGTCGCGGAGGGGCGCACCACGCTCGTGCGGGATTCCCAGCGGAGGGACCTCGGCCACCTGGCCTTCCCCGCTTCGGAGTGGCGGGCCCTGCTGGCCGACATCGACAGCCTGTAGGGGCCATCGGCGAGGGATCCCGCCGGTCGGCGGGGCGGCGTCGCATGCTGGGGGCATGGACCTCGACGCCGTCGCATCCGATACCACGCCCACTTACGACGACATCGAAGAGGCGGTCGCGCCGTACCTGCCCCTGGACGCGGCGCGGACGCCCTTTGCGGTGTGGATGGAGCTGGAGTGGGGCGACTACGCAGGGAGCGCCCCCGATATCACCGTCGGCGAGGTGCTCGCCGCCGCCCTGCGGGACTGGCGCGGCTCGGGGACACCGGGCGAGCCGACGTCCTGAGGGCGCCCGCCCGGGTCAGCCCCCTTCGGGGGCGGCGATGACCTTGCCGGGGTTGAGGATCCCCTGAGGGTCGAGGGCGCGTTTGAGCGCGTCGTGGGTGGCGGCCGCCACCGGGTCCAGTTCGGTGCGCAGCCAGCCGCGCTTGAGCAGGCCGACCCCGTGCTCGCCGGTCACCGTGCCGCCGAGGTCCAGCCCCAGCCGCATGATGTCGTCGAACGCCTGCCGGGCGAGGGCGGTCTGATCGGGGTCGCCGGCGTCGAAGATGATGGTGGGGTGCATGTTGCCGTCGCCGGCGTGGCCGGCGCAGGTGATGGTCAGCCCGGTGCGCTCGGCAATGGCGCCGACCGCGGCGAGCAGGTCGGGCAGGGCCCGCCGGGGGACGCACACGTCATCGGGGAGGATGGTCCCGAGGCTTTCGACCGCGGGGCCGACCATGCGCCGCGCCTCCAGCAGCATGCGCGACTCCTCGCGGTCGCTCGCCGTGAGGACCTCCGCGCCGTGGCGCGCGCACAGCGCGGCGAACCCCGCCAGCTCGGCGACCGCGGCCTCGGTGTCCGACTGCACCAGCAGCGCCGCACCGATGCCGGGCGGGAACCCGGGGTCGCGGAACGTGCGCACCGCCTCGATGGAAGGGGCGTCCATGAGCTCCACCATCGACAGCCGCGGCGTGCCGGCCATCAGCTCCACGATGAGCCTGCACGCGTCGACGGCCGTGGCGAAGAACGCCACCGCGGTCAGCGGCTCGGCCGTCGCGGGGCGCAGCGCCAGGATCGCCTCGGTGATCACCCCGAGGGTGCCCTCCGACCCCACGAACAGGCCGGTGAGGTCGTAGCCGGCGACGCCCTTGGCGGTCCGCCGTCCGGTGCGCATGACCGAGCCGTCGGCGCGGACGACCTCCAGCCCGCGGACGTAGTCGCGGGTGACCCCGTACTTCACGCAGCAGAACCCGCCCGCGTTGGTGGCGATGTTGCCGCCCAGGGTGGAGGACTCCCACGACGCGGGGTCCGGCGGGTAGAAGAGCCCTTCGCCGGCCGCCGCGCGGGAGAAGGCGGCGTTGACGACGCCGGGCTGGACCGTGCCGATCTGCTCCACCGGGTCGATGCCGATGATGCGGTCCATCTTCTCCAGGCTGAGCAGGACGCATCCGGTGACCGCGTTGGCGCCGCCGGTCAGGCCGGTGCGGGCGCCCTGGGGGACGACGGGGACGCCCAGCTCGGTGGCCAGCCGCAGGGTCGCCGCGACGTCGGCGGTCGTGCGCGCGCGGACCAGGGCGGCGGGTTCCCCCGCCGGTGTGAAGGTGGCGTGGTCGGTCCGGTATGCGGCGAGGATGCCGGGATCGGCGGTCACCGTCCCGGTTTCCAGGCGGGAGGCGAGCATGTGTGCGAGGTCGTCGCCCGTCACGGGCTGCGCGGTGGTGCTCGGTCGGACCATGCCGTTCCCCACTCTCCGCCCGGTCGGTGGTCGGGCCCCTCCCAGGGTGCCCGCGGCCGGCCGGAGTGACAATGGGTCACCGGCCCCCGGCATCGCGTCCTCGTCGCCCCGTGTGAACCCGCCTCAGGCCTTGGCCAGGCGGTGCCCGCATCGCGAGCGCGGGCCCACGACGCGGACCTCGCAGCAGCGGGCGGCGCCCCACCAGCCCCATGAGCTGCGGTGCGCGTCCCATCTGCGGCGACGCGGGACATGCCGTCTGAGCTGGGACGTCGTGGGGCGAAGTTCTCCAACGTCCACCTTCGGCACACATCGCGGCCATCCGGACTCCAGGGATGCGGCGCACCATCGTGGTGCCATGTCCCTGAGTGGATGGACGCAGAGCATGCCCACAACCGACCGGAACTCATCCCTCGACCGCCGGGGCTTCCTCGCCCTGACCGGAATCAGTGCGGCGGCGTTCACCATGGGCACCGGTGTCCCCGCGCACGCCGCCCCCGCCGGCGGAACGGTACCCGCCGACCCCTACCGGCTGGGGGTGGCCTCCGGCGACCCCACCCACGACAGTGTCGTGCTGTGGACCCGGCTGGCCCCCGACCCCCTCGCCGAGGACGGCCACGGCGGCATGCCGCGCCGCGACCTCGCCGTCGAGTACGAGGTGGCGACCGACGCCCGCTTCCGCAGAGTGGTCCAGCGGGGCCGGGCCGTCGCCGTCCCCGAACTCGCCCACGCCGTCCACCCCCACGTCACCGGGCTCGAACCCGGGCGCGACTACTACTACCGGTTCCGCGCGGGCGGCGAGATCAGCCCGGCCGGCCGCACCCGCACCGCGCCCGCCCCCGACTCCGCGCCCGACCGGCTCTCCTTCGCCATGACCTCCTGCCAGGCGTGGTACCAGGGCCACTACTCCGCCTACCGCGACATCGCCGAGCAGGACATCGACCTGGTGCTGTTCCTCGGCGACTACATCTACGAGTACGGCATCACCGACGCCAACCTCCTGCGCGGGGGCGCCGGCGACCTCGGCCCGGCGCACGCCGCCGCGGTCGTCACCCTGGAGCAGTACCGGCTGCGCTACGCCCTCACCAAGTCCGACCCCCACCTCCAGGCCGCCCACGCCCGCGCCCCCTGGCTGGTGACCACCGACGACCACGAGGTCGAGAACAACTACGCGGCCGACGCCTCGCAGTACGGCGCCACCCCCGAGGACTTCCGGCGGCGCCGCGCGGTCGCCTACCGGGCCTGGTACGAGAACCAGCCGCTGGGGGAGGGATCGCTGCCCTCGGGCCCCGACATGCTGCTCTACCGGCGGGCCCCGTTCGGCCGCCTGGCGGAGTTCAACGTGCTCGACACCCGCCAGTACCGCCACGACGTCCCCGCCGACGGCGGCGTACCGGGCGGAGACCACACCGACCCCGCGCGCACGATCCTGGGCGCAGAGCAGGAGGAGTGGCTCTACGCCGGGCTGCGCGCCAGCGCCGCCACCTGGAACGTGCTCGCCCAGCAGGTGGTCATGGCCGAGATCGACCGCGACACCGGCGACGGCGTCGAATACAGCATGGACCAGTGGGACGGGTTCACCGCCAACCGCCGGCGCCTCTTCGACACCCTCACCGGGCACGACGTGGCCAACCCGCTCGTCCTGACCGGCGACATCCACCGCCACGCCGCGGCCGAGCTGAAGGCGGACTTCGCCGACCCCGACTCGCCCACCATCGGCACCGAGCTGATCGCCACCTCCGTCGCCTCCGACGGCGACGGCTCCGACACCGACGACCTCGAACCCATCTGGCTGGGCAACCCGCACGTCCGGCTCTACAACGCCCGGCGCGGCTACGTGCAGGTGCAGTTGACCCCCACCGAGGCCACCTCGGACTTCAAGGTCCTCGACCACATCGAGGCCGACGACGCCGGCACCGTCAGCACGGCCGCCCGCTTCGTCACCGAGGCCGGCCGGCCCGGCCTGAACCCCGTGAGCGGAGGACAGCAATGAGCCCCCACCCCCGGCCCGTGACCGGTCTGGCCGCGGGCGGCCGCATCGGCGCCATCGACGTCACCTGGGAGCACGCCCCCTGGGAGCCGCTGGTCGACCACTACGCCGTCCACGCCGCGACCACGCGCGACGTCGCCACCACCCCCGACACCCTGATCGGCACCACCGTCTACGGCCGCATCACCCACGACACCCTCGGCCCCGAGGCGCAGACGCGCTACTACCGGGTCGTCACCGTGGACGCCTCGGGCCGGCGCAGCAGCCCCTCCGCCGTGGTCGGCGCCACCTCCACCGAATCGCTGGTGGTCGCCGGCGAACCGATCGCCACGGTCGGGGAGTTCGACTCCAAGAGCCTGGAGCTGGCCCTGGCCCCCTCCCGTGGGCAGTCGCGGTTCCGCGACGCCTTCCCCGACGGCGTCGACTTCACCTATGGCAGCAGCGACCCCGCCGCCGACTGGTGCTACCTGCACCCCGGGCCCGAGGACGGGTGGGGCGGCGAGCGCGAGCACACCTTCCGGCTGCGGTTCGACCTGGAGGAGGCGCCCGGCTCCGGCCTGGGCGTGGTGATCTGGCTCATCGACACCCACGCGAGCCGCCCGGGCACCGCCCGCCTGGCGGTCAACGACGCCCCCGCGGGCGAGATCGCCTTCCGGCGCGGGGCCACCCGCGGGTCGCTCGAAGGCGACGCCACCGTCCCCGGTACCGCGCTGGTGCCGTCGTTCGTCGAGCCGGTCCTCGACGCCGCGCTCTTCCGCGCCGGGCAGAACACGCTCGACATCACCAAGAGTGACGGCTCCTGGCACGCCTACGACGCCGTGGGGGTGTTCCGCCCCTCCTGACCGGCGCCCCCCGCCCCGGTAGCGTCGCCCGCCCCCGGGCGGGTGACGCTACCGCCGTCATCGCTTACCGTGGAACGCGCACGCGCGGACCGCCGACACGCCCGGGAGACGTGTCCGAGAACCGGAATCGAGGGTGATCGACCCGCCCCTGACGTGGGGCTTGCGGATGGGCGGCCCGGCGGCCGGAAACCTGTCGAAGACGTTCCACGACGCGCCGATGGGTGTCGTTGACGCTGTCCATCCGACCGGCTTACCTTCATTGTCGAAGGCACCCGCGGCGCAACCCTTCGACCCCCCTGTCAAACCGCCGCGGGCCGAGGAGCCGGAGGTTCGGCGTGGCGGTTACTAGCGGCAAGCAACAGACCTCCGCTCTCACGCGATCAGCTATACGGCGAGCTGGAGAGCAGGGCCTGCTGTGCGAAGAGGACGTGGTGGCGCTGCCTATGGACGTCGGTTATCGCGGCCCCACGGCATGTGCGGCCGCCGGAATCACCTACCGCCAGCTCGACTACTGGGCCCGCACGAACCTGGTGCGCCCCAGTGTCATCCCTGACGACGGCAGCGGTGCGGCGCCGCTGTACAGCTTCCGCGACATCCTGGTGCTCAAGGTCGTCAAACGGCTGCTCGACACCGGGATCTCGCTCCAGCAGATCCGCACGGCGATCGACCACCTCCGGTGCCGCGGCACCGCCGACCTCGCCCAGATCACCCTCATGAGCGACGGCGTCAGCGTCTACGAGTGCACCTCCCCGGGCGAGGTGGTCGACCTCCTCCAGGGCGGCCAGGGCGTGTTCGGTATCGCGCTGGGCCGCGTGTGGCGCGAACTCGAAGGGGCGCTGAGCGATTTCCCCGGCGAGCGCCTGGCCGAGCCGCTGCCCGCCGACTCCCACCCCGCCGACGAGCTCGCCCGGCGCCGCCGCGAACGCAAGACCGGGTGACCTGCGCCTCCTCTGCGCCGAATGGGTGGATCCATCCAGTACCGTTCGGTGAGGACGCCGCACTTGCACGGCCGGGAACCCACCCCGGCCACGCCGGGGCGCGGCGGCCCGTGGACAATGCAGTGACCGAAAATCAGAACCGGCCGCCGATACCACGCGGGAGAGACCCCTTAGCGGGGCGCCGACGGGGCAATACTCCCCAGTAACCTCTCAGGCACCAGGGACCGCGTGGAGAAGGCCACTCTGGAACGGTGGGCGCGTCGCTTCCGCGCCGCGACCGTGCGTGACAGAGGGGGAGACCAAGAGCAGCCGAGAATTTCGGCCCATGCGAGGAGGTCTCCATGCCGGAGCAGCCCAGACGTCCCGGAACCGAACCCGCGCGCAGGTTCGCCGACCGGCACATCGGGCCCGACCCGTCGGAGCTGGAGCAGATGCTGGCGACCGTGGGCTTTGCGTCCACGGCCGAGCTGATGACAGCGGCCCTGCCCGCGTCCATCCTCTCCGCCCCCGGCGGCTCCGCCCCGCTGCGGCTGCCCGAGGCCGCCGACGAGACCGGCGCCCTCGCCGAACTGCGCGCGCTGGCCGACCGCAACCAGGTGCTCACCTCGATGATCGGCCAGGGGTACTACGACACCATCACCCCGCCGGTGATCCTGCGCAACATCCTGGAGAACCCCGCCTGGTACACGGCCTACACGCCCTACCAGCCCGAGATCTCCCAGGGGCGCCTCGAAGCGCTGCTGAACTTCCAGACGATGGTCGCCGACCTCACCGGGCTCCCGGTCGCCGGCGCCTCGCTGCTCGACGAGGCCACCGCCGCGGCCGAGGCCATGACGCTGGCCCGCCGCGCCTCGCGCGGGAAGGGCGCGGCCTTCGTCGTCGACTCCGACGTCTTCCCCCAGACCCTGGCGGTGCTGCGCACCCGCGCCGAGCCGCTGGGCATCGACATCGTGGTGGCCGACCTCTCCGCCGGGCTGCCCGACGCCGACGCGTTCGGCGTCCTGGTGCAGTACCCCGCGGCCACCGGCGCCGTCCGCGACCCGCGCGCCGTCATCGAGGCCGCGCACGAGCGGGGCGCGCTGGCCGTGGTCGCCGCCGACATCCTCGCCCTGACCCTGCTGCGCAGCCCGGGCGACCTGGGCGCCGACATCGCCGTGGGCTCCACCCAGCGCTTCGGCGTGCCCATGGGGTTCGGCGGCCCCCACGCCGGCTACATGTCGGTGCGCGAAGGGCTCCAGCGCCAGCTCCCGGGCCGGCTGGTGGGGGTGTCGGTGGACAACGCGGGCCGGCCCGCCTACCGGCTCGCCCTCCAGACGCGTGAACAGCACATCCGCCGCGAGAAGGCCACCAGCAACATCTGCACCGCCCAGGTGCTGCTGGCGGTCATGGCCGGGATGTACGCGGTCTACCACGGGCCGCACGGCCTGCGCGCGATCGCCGAGCGGGTACACGGGCACACCGCCCGGCTCGCCGACGGCCTGCGCGCCCGCGGCCTGGAGGTGCTGCACGAGGAGTTCTTCGACACGGTGCGCGTGCGGGTGCGCGGCCGGGCGGCCTCCGTCGTCGGGGAGGCGCGCCGGCGCGGGGTCAACGTGCTGCGGGTCGACGACGACACGGTCGGCATCTCCTGCGACGAGGCCACCACCTCCGCCCACATCGGGCTGGTGCTGGCCGCCTTCGGCGGCACCGAGGGCGCGACCCGCCCGGGGGCGGCCGAGCGCGGCGCCACGCTGCCCGATGCGCTGCGCCGCGACGTCGACTACCTCGACCACCCGGTGTTCACCACCCACCGCAGCGAGACCTCGCTGCTGCGCTACATGCGCCGCCTGGCCGACAAGGACCTCGCGCTGGACCGGTCCATGATCCCGCTGGGCTCGTGCACCATGAAGCTCAACGCCACGGCGGAGATGGAGTCCATCACCTGGCCGGAGTTCGCCGGGCTGCACCCGCTGGCGCCGCTGGACCAGGCGGCGGGCAGTGTCGCGCTCGTGCGCGACCTGGAGAAGTGGCTCGCCGAGGTCACCGGCTACGACGCGGTGTCGCTCCAGCCCAACGCCGGATCGCAAGGCGAGCTGGCCGGGCTGCTGGCCATCCGCGGCTACCACCGCAGGCGCGGCGACATCGAGCGCGACGTCTGCCTGATCCCCAGCTCCGCGCACGGCACCAACGCCGCCAGCGCGGTGATGGCGGGGATGCGGGTCGCGGTCGTGGCCTGCGACGACGGCGGCAACATCGACCTCGGCGACCTGCGCGCCAAGATCGCCAAGCACGAGGGCCGGGTCTCCGCGATCATGGTGACCTACCCCTCCACCCACGGGGTCTACGAGGACACCATCACCGAGGTCTGCCGCCTGGTGCACGAGGCCGGGGGCCAGGTCTACGTCGACGGCGCCAACCTGAACGCGCTGCTGGGCTGGGCCAAGCCGGGCGAGTTCGGCGCCGACGTCAGCCACCTCAACCTGCACAAGACCTTCTGCATCCCCCACGGCGGCGGCGGGCCGGGCGTGGGCCCGGTCGCGGTGCGCGCGCACCTGGCCGGGTTCCTGCCCAACCACCCCGGCCAGCCCGACGCCGGGCCCTACACCGGGGTGGGGCCGGTCTCGGCCGCCCCGTTCGGCTCGGCGGGGATCCTGCCGATCTCCTGGGCCTACATCCGGATGATGGGCGGCGACGGCCTGCGCGCCGCCACCGAGGCGGCCGTGCTCGTGGCCAACTACGTCGCCAAGCGGCTGGAACCGCACTACCCGGTGCTCTACACCGGCGAGGGCGGCCTGGTCGCCCACGAGTGCATCATCGACCTGCGGGCGCTGACCAAGAAGACCGGCATCACCAACGAGGACGTCGCCAAGCGGCTCATCGACTACGGGTTCCACGCGCCGACCATGTCGTTCCCGGTCGCGGGGACGCTCATGGTGGAGCCGACCGAGAGCGAGAACCTGGCGGAGCTGGACCGGTTCATCGAGGCGATGATCGCGATCCGCGGCGAGATCGACCGGGTCGCCGACGGCGGCTACGACCGCGAGGACAACCCGCTGAAGAACGCCCCGCACACCGCCGAGGCGCTCACCGCCGACGACTGGAAGCGCGCCTACCCGCGCAGCGAGGGCGCCTACCCGCTGCCGGAGCTGCGGCAGCACAAGTACTGGTCGCCGGTGGGCCGCATCGACCAGGCCTACGGCGACCGCAACCTCGTGTGCGCCTGCCCGCCGCCCGAGGCGTTCGAGGTCTGAGCCCCGCCGCCGCGCCGGTCCCCGCCCGAACGGGCCGAGGGGCCGGCGCGGCGGACCCCGTCTCCGGGGAAGGGCCGGCGCGGCGTGAGGGCGCCGGTCTGTGCGGGCGCCCCGCGGCGATCGCGGACACCCGGGCGGGGGACATCTGGGGAAGGGCCCGGAGGCGCTACCCTCCCAGGGAGAAAACCCGCGCCGGACGCTCCGTCGGCCGTCGGCGGGTGACCGCCCCCGTTGTGGAAAGTGGCGAGTATGACCGCGACGTCCGGAACCTCCACCTTCGACGCCGCAGGGGATGAATCCGCGTTCGCCGACCTGTGCGACCAGGCGCGGGACCTTGCCGAAGCCGGCCACTCCAAACGCGCCGCGCAAGTGTACGAACAGGTGCTCGACGGCGGGTCGCAGCGGTACCGGGCGCTGGCCGCCCTCGGCCTGGCCGTGGTCCGCCACGACCTCGGCGAGATCCGCGCCTCGCGCACCGCCGCGCAGACCGCCATCGACACCGGCCACGCCGAGTTCGCCCCGCGCGCCGCCTACCATTTGGCGCTGTCCTACGAGGGCGAGGGGCTGCTGGAGGAGGCGGCCGCGGCTTGGCACAGAGTGCTCGGCTCCGGAAACGAGCGCTACGCGTCCGCCGCCGAATACGGGCTGGCCCGCATCGCCGAGTCGCGCGGCGACACCGAGACCGCCGACACCCACTGGGAGAACGCCCTGGCGGGGGGTGACCCCGACACCGTCCCCGAGGCCGCCCGCGACTTCGCCGAACGCCTGCTGGCCCGCGGCCGCGCCGAGGACGCCGCCCGCGTGGTCGAACGGGGCCTGGCCGTGGGGGAGCACCCGGGCCTGCGCCTGCTGCTGGGCGCCGTGCACGTCGAGCGCGCCATCGAGGCCTTCGCGGCGGTCGCGGAAGGGTCCGCGGCGGGGGCCGAAGGGCGTGCGGTGGGGGCTGGAGGGCGCGCGGCCGGGGCCGATGGGCGTGCGGACAGGGCCGCGTACCCGGGACCGGTCGCCGACCCGGCGACCGCGGCCACCGCCATCGAGCTCCTCGCCCGCCTGCTCGCCGTCCGCGGCGACGCCGACGCCGCCGAACGCGTCTGGGAGCAGGGGCTGCTGCACAGCGGCGACGCGGTCGGGGAGGAGGTCCGCGGCCGCCTGCGCCGCGGCTTCCTGGCCCCCGGCCCCGAGGACGGCGGCACCGATGCCGCCGATCCCGGCGAGACCGCCTGGTGGGACCCCTACGTCGAGGCCGCCGTGGCCCAGGACAGCGCCCCCATGCTCACCGGCGAGCTGTTCCTCGCGCTCAACCGGATGTACAGCGGACTTGCGGTCGCCTTGGCGGGCAACGAGTCCCACGCATCGGCACTGCGCCGCACGGTCGAGGAGGCCGTGCGCACCCCCAGCGACTACGTCTGGGGCCGCTCACTCCACGACGACTTCCGCGAACGCCTCCGCCTCGCGGCCGGATCCGACGCCGACATCCTCCCCGCGAACTGGCCCGACGCGGACTGAGTCCGCACCGGGCGTGAAAGCCGAGACACCATGAGAACCGTGACCTTCACCGAGTCCGCCGCCGACTACGCCGAGCTCCTCGACTCCGTGGCCGACGACCGGGAAGAGGTCGTCATCACCCGCACCGGGCACGAGCCCGTAGTGCTGGTTGCCCTATCCGAATACACGGCGCTCAAGGAGGCCGCGTACCTGCTCGGCGAGCCGGAGAACGCGCGGTGCATCATCGCGGCGATCGGACAGCTGGAATCCGGCCGCGGAGAGGTGCACGGCCTCGTCGAGTGACGCCGTGCCCGCAGGGTGCGTGCGCGGACCGGGAGCCCCCTGCGCGGAGGCCGCGCGGGGAGCGCGGCGCCGCGGGGTTCCGGGGTCGCCGGCCGGGCAAGTGGCGGGCGGGGCCGGGGCGCGGCGCCGCTGGGCCGGTCAGGCCGCGGTGGGGATGTAGCCGAAGCGGTTGGGGGCGATCACGCCTCCGTCGGGAAGGAGTTCACCGGTGTCGTCGAAGACCACGACGCCGTTGCACAAAAGGCTCCACCCCTGCTCAGGGTGGCTTGCCATGACCCGGGCGGCCTCACGGTCAGGGTCGCCGGGTGTCGGACAGGGGGGTTGGTGCTGGCACATGCCGTGCCTCCGGTTCGATCGTCGGTACTCGGGTCGGCCGTGGGGCGCCGTTCGTACTCTAGTGCGTGCGTGTCGGCGGTCACACCGTTTCACATTTTCCTCGAGTAGGACGCGTGAAGTCATCGTGTCGGCCCACTGCGGACGCGAATTCGGCCGGGTCCGGCCGCCGGCCCAACTCCTGCGGTCCGGCGTGCATCAAAGGCCCGAGAACACGTCCCGTCACAGGTCCGCGAGCACGTCCGCCTAGAGACCCGCTAGCACGTCGCGCGAGAGCCGGTCGGCCCGCCGGATCGGCTCGGGCAGCCGGTAGTGCGGGGCGAGCCGCAGCACGAGCTCCGTCGCGCCGTCGAGATCGGTGCGGTGCCCCACCGACACGTACACGGGCTTGACCCCGTCACGGGTCCGCAGCGCGCGCCCCACCACCTCGCCGCCGTCCACGAGCGGCGCCCACGACCCGCGCCGCTCACCGGGCGGCTCCGCCGTCCCCACGAACGGCGACTTGCCGACGCCCAGCGCCGGCCGGTCCAGCAGCACGCCCAGGTGGCAGGCGAGCCCGAAACGCCGCGGATGGGCCAGGCCGAATCCATCGCAGACGAACACGTCGGGCGCGCTCCGCAGCTTCCCGACCGCCTCCACCAGCGGCGGCACCTCACGGAAGGCGAACAGCCCCGGAACGTAGGGGAACGCCGGCCGCGCCACTGCGGTGGCCGACTCCACGACCTCCAGCGTCCCCGCATCCAGCACCACGGCCGCGGCGACCAGCCGGTCCTCGCCCGGGGCATAGGTGACATCCAGCCCGGCGACCAGCCCCACCCGCTCCGCATCGAGCGGTTCGGCCCGCACCAGCGGAGCCAGCCGCACCTGCTCCTCCCGTGCCTCCTCCGGCCCGGAAGGCCAGGAACCGGCGGAGGGAAAGAGGGGGCGGGCGGGCATGGACGCTCCAGAACATCGATCGGCACGAACGGACCACGGGCGCGGACACGGATACGGGTGCGGGTGCGGCGTGCCGGGCCTGCGAAGAAGCCTACGCCCGGGCCCGCGGCACGGCCGCCGCCGGTGACGCGCCGTGGCCACAGGCGGCCATGGTGTCTGTGGAGAACGGCGGCGCGCCCGCGGGGCGGGTGTCTAGGATGGCGGCGAATGGGGCACCGGGGCCCTCCGGGGCCGGTGTGTCCCGCTGTGATCTCCGTGGCCCCGCGCGGGCGGAGGAAGCGTTGCGCATCGGACTGTTCGTCGCCTGCATCACCGACTCCCTCTACCCCGCCACCGCGCGTGCCACCGTCCGGGTGCTGGAGCGGCTGGGCCACACGGTCGTCTACCCCGCTGCACAGACCTGCTGCGGCCAGGTCCACTACACCTCCGGTTACCGCCGCGAGGCCGCTTCCCTCGCGGGGCGCTTCGCCGATGTCTTCTCCGGGTGCGAGCTGGTGGTGACCCCCTCGGCGTCGTGCGCCGCCATGGTCCGCACCGGCTACCCGCGGCTGGCCGCGCGTGAGCCCCGAGCCGCCGACGCCCCCCGCGTGCTGGAGCTGAGCGAGTTCCTGGTGGACGTCGCGGGCGTGACCGATGTCGGCGCCCACTTCCCGCACCGCGTCACCTACCACCCCACCTGCCATGCGCTGCGGTCGCTGGACGTCGGCGACCGCCCCCTGCGCCTGCTGCGGGCGGTCCGCGGACTGGAGCTCGCCGAACTGCCCGCGGCCGACGAGTGCTGCGGCTTCGGCACCACGTTCGCCTGGAAGAACGCCGACACCTCCGTGGCCATCGTCGCCGACAAGATCCGCCACATCGGCGCGACCGGCGCCGACGTCGTCTGCGCCCTGGACGACGCCTGCCTCACCCAGATCGACGGCGCGCTGTCGCGGCTGCGCGGCGGGGTGCGCGCCCTGCACCTGGCCGAGATCCTGGCCGCAGGCGACCCCGCGGGCGACCGGTGAGCCGGCCTGCGGGGGCCGCCCACCCGTGGTCGTACCTGCTGGGCCGCGGGCCGGCCGCCCGGCCGCCGGGCCCGCCCCGGTTTGCCGACACCGCCCGCCGCACCCTCGCCGAGACCGGTGTGCGCGGCTCCCGGGCGGCCGCGTCGGCGCCGCTGCGCCCCTCCCGGGCACGCGGCCGGGCGGCGGAACCCGACTGGGCGGCCCTGCGCCGGCACGCCACCGCCGTGCGCGAACGCGCCCTGGCCGGCCTCGAACGCCACCTGACCGAGTTCGAGAAGCGCGCCGAGGAGGCCGGCGTGCACGGCGACACCTCGCACATCAAGGTGGAGGAGTAGGCCACCCCGGATGGAGTGAGGGGC
>NZ_JBHSBH010000007.1:340470-357026 GCF_042650565.1 Nocardiopsis sediminis | reverse complement strand
GACGCCGACGAGGCGGGCCGGGTCGTGACGCGGCTGGTGGCGGCCTCCGGCGCGCGCGACGTCGCCCGATCCGCCTCGGCCACCGTGGGCGAGCTGCGTATCGAGGCGGCCCTGGAACGCTCCGGAGCCGCCGTCCACGAGACCGCGGTGGCCGACCTCATCGCCTCCCTCGCCGGCGACCCGCCCGAAGCCGAGGCGCGCGCCGTGCGCCGCCACGACCGGGCACGGGCACGCGATACCGTGGCCCGCGGCCTGCCGGGCGCGCCCGCCGGCCTGCCCGCCGAGCCCGAGGCGCTGGTCGCCGCGGTCCGCGGCTACCTGCGCGAAACCCTGCTGGAAGCGGGCGCCGCGCTCACCGGGGCCAACGCGCTCGTCGCCGAGACCGGCAGCGTCGTCGCCATGGAGAGCGAGGGAAACGTCCGGATGGGCGCCGTCCTGCCGCGGACCCTCATCACGGTCGCCGGCATCGACAAGGTCGTCCCGTCCTGGGCCGACCTCGCGGTGCTGGCGCGCGTGTGGGCGCGGTCGGCGACCGGCGCCGCGATGGCGCCCGTGCTGTCGACGTGGACCGGGGCGGCCGAGGGCGACGGCCCCCAGGACGTGCACGTCGTGCTGGTCGACGCCGGGCGCTCGGAGACGCTGGCCGACCCCGTGGGGCGCCAGGCCCTGCGCTGTATCCAGTGCACGGCCTGCCTGGACGTGTGCCCGGTCTTCGAACGGGTGGGCGCGCGGCCCTACGGGGCGGTGCACGCCGGCCCCATCGGCGCCGCCCTGACCCCGCAGCTGCGCGGGACCCGTTCGGCGCGCGAGGCGTCGCTGCCGTTCGCCTCCACCCTGTGCGGGGCCTGCGCCGCGGAGTGCCCGGTGGGCGTGGACATCCCCGAGGTGCTGCTGGAGCTGCGCGCCCGCGTCGTCGACGAGCGCCGCGCCAACCCCGTTCCGGTCCCCGAGGCGCTCGCGGCGCAGAGCGCGGAATGGGTGCTCTCCGACGAACGCCGCTACGCCCGCGCCCGCGGCGCCATCGCCCGCTGGGCCCGCCTGCTGGCACGCGGCGGACGCATCCGCCGCCTGCCGGGCCTCCTGGGCAGGTGGACCGACGCCCGCGACGCTCGCGTCCCCCCGGCCCGCGCGTTCCGCGACTGGTGGCGGCACCGACCCCGGCCCGGCGACAGCGGGCCCGGGGAAGGGGGCTTCGATGGCCGCTGACGATGATCCGGCCCGCGCGGAGGTCCTGGCGCGGGTGCGGCGGGCGGCCGTTGTTGCGCCGGCGGGGCCGGCGAAGCGGGCCGCCGTGCCGCCGCCCACGGGTCCCACGCCGCCGTACCCGGGCGCCGGGCCGGAGCTCTCCGGTGATGACACGGTTCTGCTCTTCACCGAGCGCCTCGCCGGGCACGGGATCGGTGTGCAGCACGTCACCGGGGTCGAGGACCTGCCGCGCGTCATCGCCTCAGCCCTGTGGGGCCGCGCGGTCCGGCGTGTCGTCGTGCCGCGCGGCCTGCCAGCTCCCTGGCTGGCCGACCTCGACGGCGTGTGGGCCATGCGCGACGACCCGCCCCGCGCGCCGCTGTCCACCCGCACCATCGAGAGCGCCGGCGCGGCGGTGACCCGGTGCGCCGTGGCCGTCGCCGATTCCGGGACCCTGGTCTTCGACGGCGGCATCGGGCAGGGCCGGCGCGTGCTGTCGCTGCTGCCCGGCTTCCACCTGTGCGTGGTCGAGGCCGGGCAGATCGTGCCCGCGATGGCCGACGCCCTGGCGGCGCTTGACCCCGCCCGGCCCGGAACCTGGCTCACCGGGACCACCGCCACGACCGCCGTCGACGGTGTCCGGGTCCCCGGCGTGCACGGCCCGCACGCCATCGGCGTCATCGTCGTCGGGTGAGCACCGTCCTCTCGGCCGGAGGAACGGGTGGCCGGGCCGCCGGACCCGGATGCCCGGCCGGGGGAACCGGTGGCCGGGCTCAGTGGCAGATGCGCCGCAGCCCCTCAGTAGGCGCCGCGGCTTCTTCGTGCAGCCGGTCTGCTCCGGCGGCCGGAGCCGGCGAGCCCGCCGCGCTGGAACGCTCGCACGAGCTCGCCGCCCAGGTTGACCCCGGCGCCCAGCGCGAGCCCGATCGCCACCGCTTCGGCGATGCTGAGCAGGCCTTCCACCGGATGCCCGAGGGTGATCTCCAGCAGGCCCCGGTACAGGGTGCTGCCCGGCAGGAGCGGGGCGATCGAGGGGATCACGTAGGGCAGGACCGGCCGCCGGCTGCGCATGGCCAGCCAGTGCCCCGCCATGCCGATGACCACCGCCCCCACCACGGTGCCCATGATCGGCGGGGTGTCCAGGGCGATGCGCACGCCCGCGTAGATCAGCCAGATCACCACCCCCAGGACGCCGATCGAGGGCAGCATGCGCGGCGGCACCGTCAGCGACACCGCGAACGCCATGGCGATCCCCGCCGCGCCCACCAGCACCGGGACGTCCACGGACGTCCCCGCCGACGGCAGGTTCTCCAGCTCCATGTTGACGCCCAGCCGCACCGCCGTGTACGCCACGGCACCGACGCCCGACACGATCGCGCCCAGGGTGAAGAAGGTCTCCAGCAGCCGCGCCGACGCCGAGACGAAACTGCCGCTGACCCCGTCCTGGAGGCTGGACACCAGCGGGCGCCCCGGCAGTAGCGCCATGATGTTGCCGGTGATGATCGCGCCCGCGTGCAGCCCCAGGTCCAGCTGCGCGCTGGTCCACAGCAGCGCCACCCCGATGGTGGAGGCGGTGATCGAGGCCGCCGCCATCTGGTAGAACTCCGCGACCCCGCGCCGCGCGAGCAGCGCCGATGCCCGGTCGCCCAGGACGGTGGCTAAGAACGCCGCCGCGGCGACGAGTAACTGCCCGCCGACCATGAGGCTGGCGCTGGAGGCGATGAGCCCGAACCCCGTCACGATCACCCAATTGGGGTAGGGCGGGCGCGCCTGCTTGATGGCGCGCAGCCGCGCGATCGCGCCCTCCAGTTCCAGCATGCCCAGCGCGGCGTCCTGCACCAGGGTGTGCAGCTGGTTGACGCGGAAGTAGTCGAGGGTGCGCCGCCGCACCACCCGCTCGCCGGTGATGGGCGGGTGTTCCCCGCCGGGGTGGGTCGACAGGGTGATGGCGGTGAAGGTCACCGACACCTCCGAGCGCGGCAGTTCGAAGGCCACGGACAGGCTCAGCATCGCCTCGCTGACGACCTCGGTGGCCTCGCCGCTGGCGAGCAGCAGCTCGCCCACGCGCAGCACCAGGTCGAGCGCGCGGGGATCGGGCATCTCCACCGGGTCGTCGTCGAGGCCGTCGGCGTGCAGCTCCGACTCACGGGCCGCCCGCCAGTCACGGAGGCGGCTCAGCAGGTTGTTCTCGTTCAACGGCGTCTGCTGGTGCGGATTCTCGGCCATCGGCGGCTTTCGATACCTCCTCGGACAAGGAGCACGGAGTCGGGGCACGGTCGCGCCCGGTGGCGGAGCCCCGGATGGGACGCCGGGAATCCTCCAGCGGTTGGCGGCACCCCCACATGCTCCCGGGTGAGGTCCGTCACCGACCATCGTCGCAGGTACAGCCTTTGATCAAGGTTACGGTCGGTAAGCGGGCAGCACACGGTTCAGCGGCGATCGCGTGCCGAATGCGGCCCTCCGGACCCGGTTGCGGACGTCCGGCCGAGTGCCCTCGCGCGGCGCGCGAACGGCCGGGGACCGCGGCGGCGTCAGGGGTCTTCCCGCCTGCGGCGTCCCCGCGGGGGCGGCGGCGCGCCCGCCTGCGGGGCGCGGGTCGCGACCCGCGGGCGCGCCGGTCGGACGCGTCGCTGATGTCGGTTCTGGCCGGACCCTAATAGGCCCGCGGCGCCGGAGCGGCCCCGGGCGCGCGCCGGGTCAGTCGTCGCCCTCGCCCGGCCGGACGATCCCGGCCTCGTAGGCGTGCACCACGGCCTGCACCCGGTCGCGCAGGCCCAGCTTGGTCAGGACGTTGCCGACGTGGGTCTTGACCGTGGTCTCGCTGACCACCAGGCGGCGCGCGATCTCGGCGTTGGACAGCCCTCGCGCGAGCAGCCGCAGGACCTCCCGCTCGCGCTCGGTCAGTTGCTCCAGCCGGTCTGCGGGCCGGGCGCGGGTGGAGGGGAGCTGGTGGGAGAAGCGGTCCAGCAGCCGCCGGGTCACCGTCGGAGCGACGATCGCGTTGCCCTCGGCCACCACCCGGATCGCCGCCAGCAGCTCGTCGGGCGGCACGTCCTTGAGCAGGAAGCCGCTGGCCCCGGCGCGCAGCGCCTCGACCACGTACTCGTCGATGTCGAACGTCGTGAGCACGAGCACCCGCACCTGCCGGTCGGTGCCGGCCGCCCACGCGAGGATCTCGCGGGTGGCGTCGATGCCGTCCTTGCCGGGCATGCGGATGTCCATGAGCACCACATCGGGCAGTAGCCGCTTGGCGGCGGAGACGGCCTCGCGGCCGTCGGCGGCCTCGCCGACGACCGACACCTCAGGCTCCGATTCCAGGATCAGCCGGAACCCGGTCCGCAGGAGGGGCTGGTCGTCGACGAGCAGGACACTGATGGGCATGTCCCCGATTCTTCCCGATCACCGGGGCCGGCCGCGCCGCCGACCGGGTCACCGGCCGGTACCGGCCTCCAGCGGGAGCCGCACGCGGACCCGGAACCCGCCGCCCTCGCGTGCGCCGGCGTGCAGCTCGCCGCCGAACAGGGCGACGCGTTCGCGCATCCCCAGCAGGCCGTGGCCCGGTTCGTCGGAGGGGGCCGCGGCGCCCGCGGCGGCGCCGTCGCCGGGACCGCGGTCCTCTACGGACAGCTCGACGTCGCGGGCGCCGAAGGCCAGCACGACCGTCGCGTGCGCCCCCTCACCGGCGTGCTTGAGGACGTTGGTGAGCGATTCCTGGGCGACCCGGTACAGGGTGAGGTCGAGCCCCGGGGGCAGGGCGGCCGGCTCGCCCGACACCTCCAGCTCCACCCGCACCCCGGCCTCGCCCATCTGGTGCACCAGGTCGGCCAGCCCGGCCACCCCCGGCTGCGGCCCGCGGTCGGCTCCGGCCGCCTCGGGCACGCGCAGCACGCCGATGATCCGCCGCATCTCGGCCAGCGCCTGGCGGCCGGTCTGCTCGATCTCGGCGAGCGTCTGGCGGGCGCGCTCGGGCGAGCGGTCGATCACCCGGCGCCCCGCCGTGGCCTGGACCGTCATCACGCTCACGTGGTGGGCGACGACGTCGTGCAGTTCGCGTGCGATGCGCGCGCGCTCCTCGACCAGCGCGGCGCGGGCATAGGCGTCGCGCGCCAGTTCGAGCCGCTCCGCGCGGGCCCGCAGCTCGGCGATGTGGAATGCGCGCATCCGCACCAGCCGACCGACCCACCAGGCCCCCGCCATCCAGCCCAGGACCAGGACGAGGTCGATCCAGGGGAACACGGCGGGTTCGAGGACCGGGGCCGGGGCGAACAGGGTGGCGGCCACGTCCAGGGCCACCGCCGCGCCCAGCCCCACCGCCGACCTGGCCAGGGTGAGGTGGCGCCCCACCGAATAGGCGGCCACCGCGATGCCGACCGAGACCACCCCCCACACGAACACGTGCAGGTGCTCGAAGGCGAAGCCGGCCGCCATCAGTACCGCCAGCGTGGTGAACGGCAGGTACCGGCGCGCCGCCAGCACCAGCGCCACCAGCAGCCCGGCGGCCTGGCCGGCCGCGGCGTCGACGAACACCGTGCCCGCCTCCGTGGCCACCACCGACGCCAAAGCGGCGTTGTACGCAGCCAGTACCACCACGATCAGGGCGTCGGTCAGCCACGCCCACGGGACGGCGGCGAACCGCCGGGGCACGGGCGGCGCGGGAGCCTCTGCGCCGCCGCGCGCGGCCGGGCCGCCCGCGCGCTGCGCTGGTGAGGTGGTCACGCCACAACGCTAGATCGTCCCCGGTCCCGGGCCCGACCTTCCCCGGGGGGATCTCGCCTCATCCGTCAGGAGGAGCCCGCCGTCGTCAGCGCTGGGGCAGGGGCGGCGGGGTGCCGCCGAACTCGGGGCAGACCGCCTGGTGCTCGCACCAGCCGCACAGCTTGCTGCGCTTGGCCGGCCAGTGGCCCGAGCGCGCGGTGGCCTCGATGTCGCGCCAGATCCCCAGGATCTCCGATTCGGCGGCCTTCAACTCGGCCTCGGTGGGCTCGTACCAGCGCACCGAGCCGTCGCCCAGGTAGAGCAGCTGCAAGCGGGTCGGCACCTCGCCCAGCTCCCGCCAGAGCATCACCGCGTAGAAGAAGATCTGGAACTTCGCCTTGTCCTCGTAGCGGGGGTGGGGGGACTTGCCGGTCTTGTAGTCGACGACGCGGATCTGCCCGGTGGGGGCGACGTCGAGCCGGTCGACGTAGCCGCGCAGCAGCAGGCCCGATTCCAGCGTCACCTCCAGGCGCATCTCGCGCTCGCGCGGCTCCAGCCGCTGCGGCTGCTCCAGCTCGAAGTAGCGCGCCAGCAGGGTGCGCGCCTCCTCCAGCCAGGCGGTCAGGGCCTTCTCGTCGGCGAACAGCTCGGCGGTCTCGGGCCTGCGCTCGCGCAGCCGGTCCCACTGCGGTTCCAGCAGCGACAGCGCGGTGCGCGGCGTGCGGGTCTCGGCCGGCAGCTCATAGAGGCGCTCCAGGACGGCGTGCACGAGCGTGCCGCGCAGCGCGGCGGCGCTGGGCTTCTCGGGCAGCCGGTCGATCACCCGGAAGCGGAACAGCAGCGGGCACTGGAGGAAGTCGGAGGCCCGCGAGGGCGACAGCGACGGGACCAGGGGAGCAGGGCGCGGGGAGGACATGGGCCCACACTATGACGGCACGCCTGGGCGGCGGGCGCCTTCGCGACGACATAGCCTTGGAGCGTGACCGACGACGGCAGTACGCCCCCGCAGCAGCCCGCCCGTGAGCGCGACGCCAACGCCGGAGGGCGCAAGCCCGGGCTGCTCATGGGGCGCCCGTTCGGCATCCCCATCTACGTCACCCCCTCGTGGCTGATCATCGCGGTGATCATCACCGTGCTCTACGAGCCGGTGGTCGAGCGCACCCTGCACCTGGGCGCGGTCTCCTACCTGGTCGCGTTCGCCTTCGCGGTCCTGCTCTACGCCTCGGTGCTGATCCACGAACTGGCCCACTCGGTGGTCGCCCGCATGTACGGGCTCCCGGTCCGCCGCATCACCCTGTACATGCTCGGCGGGGTCTCCGAGATCGAGCGCGAGGCGCCCACACCCGGCCGCGAGTTCTGGATCGCGTTCTCCGGCCCGTTGCTGTCCCTGGTGCTGGCCGGGCTGGGCTTCATCGGCTACCTGTTCGTCAACCCGCTCACCATCGCCGGGGTGCTCATCTGGCAGCTGTGGGTGGCCAACCTCGTGGTCGGCGTGTTCAACCTGCTGCCCGGGCTGCCGCTCGACGGCGGCCGGCTGGTGCGCGCCGCGGTGTGGAAGCTGACACGCCGCCCCGGCGCGGGGACGGTCGTGGCGGCGTGGGGCGGCCGGCTGCTGGCCGCCGCGGTGGTGCTGCTGCCGCTGGCCTACGCCTGGTCGCTGGGGGTGACCCCGAGCCTGTTCGCGGTGTTGTGGGGCGTGCTGCTCGGCTCGTTCATGTGGATGGGCGCGGGATCGGCGCTGCGCGCCGCGCGCATCCGCGAGCGCATCCCCCGGCTACGCGCCCGCTCCCTGGCCCACCCCGCTGTCGCGGTGCCGGGCGACACCTCTGTGGCCGAGGCCGACCGGCGCATGGGCGAGGCCGGCGCGCGGGCGGTCGTCATCGCCGATTCCGCGGGCACCCCGGTGTCCATCGTCAGCGACCCCGCGGCCCGGGCCGTCCCGGAGCACCGGCGCCCCTGGGTGCCGGTCACCAGCGTGGCCCGCGCGATCACCGCGGGGGCCGTGGTCTCGGCCGACCTCGACGGCGAGGACCTGCTCGACGCGCTGCGCCGCCACCCCGTGGCGGAGTACCTGGTGGTCGACACCGACGGGTCGGTGTTCGGGGTGCTGCGCACCGCCGACGTCAACGCCGCCTTCGCCGGGGTCTGACCCCGGCCGCGGCGCCGCCCGCGCTCAGCGCGCGGCGCCCGCCGGCCAGACCACGGTGACGGGCCGCCGCCGGGAGCGCGCGTAGCCCACGATGTCGGCGGTGCCGCCGTAGCCGCGCGCCGGCCGGCCGTCCCACACCGCCACCACTTCGTCGCAGTGGTCCACCAGGTGGCGCCCGGCGTCCATGTGCGCGGCGGGGGAGGACGCGCGGTGGGCCAGCCGGTGTATCCGGGCGGCCGCGGCCATCAGCGCGTCGTAGGCGTCGTGGTGCCCGGCGGGCAGGGCATCGCGGTACCCGGCGGCGGGCACGACCACCTCCAGGTCCCCTCCGGCGTCCAGGACGGCCCGGGCGAAGAGGGTGTCGGCGCCGTCGGCCAGGCACGACAGACCTGTGAGCGGGCCGGCCACGGCGGCGAGGCGGGCGCGGACGGCCGTGTCGACGGCACGTTCCACATCGGCGGGGAGCTGACGGTGTCCGGTGACCGCGATGCGCGGCATGGCGGTGCTCCTTCGTCGGAGGGACGGGTCGAAGAGGGCGGGGCGGCGGAGCGGGGACCGGGCTCCGCCCGTGCGAGGGGCCGGGACGCGGGCGCCGTGCGGGCGGCTACACCACCGCCCCGGCGGCGAGTTCCTCGTCCAGTTCGGTCATACACCGCGCGCCGGGCCCCTGGTAGGCGCGGCGGAACCGGCGCACCCGGGCGACCACGCGCTCGGAGCCGAACCGCCGCCCGGCGCGCAGCGCCTCGGCGGCCAGCAGGAACGCCTCGTCGATGTCGCCGGAGTCGGCGTGGGCCGTGGCCAGCTCCGCCATGAGCATCGCCCCCTGCTTGGCGCCGGGCCGGGCACCGGCCAGCGCCACGGCGAATGCGGCGCGCGCCTCGCCCGGGCGGTGCAGCCGCACCGCCACCACGGCACGGCACCCGGCGACCTTGGTGTGGTCGAAGGGGAACACCCACGGCCACGGCGGCGCGGTGTTGCCGGGCCGGTTCACCTGCTGCTCGGCGAAGCGCAGCTCCTCCGCCGCCGCGGCCGAGCCGCCCATGCCCGCATGGGCCAGGGCCCGCACGCAGGCCAGCCAGGCCGCGGCCGTGGGGTGGGGGGCCGGGCCCAGCCGCCGCGTGGCTTCGCGCGCCAGCGCCAGGCCCAGCGCGGGGTCGTCGGCGTCGGTCTCGAAGGAGGCCAGGCTGCCGAGCATGTAGACGTTGAGCAGGCGGTGGCCGGCTTCGCGCGCCCGCCGGACGGCGGTGCCGTAGTGGGCGCGCGCCGACCCGTTGTCGCCCATGTCGGCGTGGAGCCAGGCGGCGAAGCCGGCCGCCTCGGCGGCCGCGCCAGCGATGTCGGCGGCCAGCGGCGTGTGCCTCGCCCGCTCCAGGGTGCGCGCTGTAAGGTCCACATGGGCCACCGCCCCTTGGGCGAGGTCGCGCGCCGGCGACGACGCGTCGAGCCGGCGCTGCCCGCCGGTGATGGCGCGCAGGGCCGGCGCCGTGGTGTCGTCCAGGTCGCCCCCCGGTGGTGCCGCGGGCAGCGGCAGCGCCGCTGCGGCCATGACCTTTCCGAATTCCCTGCGTCGCGTGGGATCCGCCCCCTTCCCCGGAACCGCGGGGCCCGCGAACCGGAGGAGGTGGACCGGGATGCCGAGCCGGCCCGTGAGGTCGCGTACCTGCTCGACGGTGAGCGACTGCTGCCGGTTGACCACCCGCGAGACCCAGCTCTGCGAGTACCCCACCGTGAGCGCGAGCTCCCCCTGTGACCATCCGCGGGCGATCCTGATCCCCTCGACGATCGCCGCTATGTCGCATGTGGCCAATGCGCCCGCGATGGCGGGCCGCGACCAAAACTCCGGCGGCAGAGCGCCGTCACGTTCGGGCATGAGCCTAGGTTAGGGTTACCACCTGGATTTAGTGGCTATGTGTGAAAGAAATGATGCTATGCGTAATGCGCATGAGCGGTCCCGTGCAGCCCGTCCGAGATGCACAGTCAAGGGACCAAAGTCCCCGTGGTCCTGCGAATTCTCCGCATGAGTCAGGAGTACCGATGACCGTCGAGACCCCACCGTCCGGCACTCCCAGCATGGCCGGATCCGGCCGCCGCCTTGACAGTTCCGCGATCGACGCGGCCTGGTTGAGCGCTCTCACCGATCTCACCTCTGAACTGCGCTCCTGCGGCCTGGAGGCGCGCATGGACGGCGCCATCGGTGCCGTCGACGCGATCGCCTACGGCCCCGCGCGCCGCATCCAGCGCGCGGTCCTGCGCCCGCACCGCGGGCGCCTGTGGTGGTGGCTGCGCTGGAGCAACGACCCCACGACCACGGCGCCGCACGCAGCGCCGCTCACCCCGGCGGGCGAGACCGCCGACGCCGCCCGGCGCATCGTGCGGGTGCTCGGCCCGCGGCGGGGCCGGTGAGCCGTCCCCGGGGACTGCCGTCCCCGGGCGCCCGGCCCACCGCCTGACCGCCCGTCCCCCGGCCGGGGCCGGGAGCCTCAGCCGCCGAACCGGTCGGCCGCCAGCGCGGCGGCCCCCACGATCCCGGCGGTGTTGCGCAGCTGCGCCGCCACGATCGGGGCGGTCAGCTCGAGCAGCGGCAGGAACTTGTCGGCCTTGCGGCTGACCCCGCCGCCCACCACGATCAGGTCGGGCGACAGGAGCATCTCCACCACGGAGTAGTAGCGCTGCAATCGCTCGCGCGCCCATTTCTCATACGACAGGTCCTCGCGCTCCTTTGCACTGGAGGCGGCCCGGGTCTCGGCGTCGTGGCCGTCGATCTCCAGGTGGCCGAACTCGGTGTTGGGCACCAGCCGGCCGTCCACCAGCAGCGCGGTGCCGATCCCCGTGCCCAGCGTCGTCAGCAGCACCACGCCCGACGCGTCCTTGGCGGCCCCGTAGCGGTCCTCGGCCACGGCCGCGGCGTCGGCGTCGTTGACCACGTAGACCCGCCGCCCGGTCTCCTCGGCCAGCAGCGTCTCGACATCGGTGCCGATCCAGGACGGGTCGACGTTGGCGGCGCTGCGCGCCACCCCGTGCCGGATGACCGCGGGGAAGGTGACGCCCAGCGGGGTGGCCGGTCCGACGTGCTCGGGGAACGCCGAGGCGATCTCCGCGACCACCTTCGCCACCGCCTCGGGGGTGGAGGGTTGCGGCGTCGCGATCTTCAGCCGGTCGACGATGAACTCCCCGGTCGTGAGGTCGACCGGTGCCCCCTTGATCCCGCTCCCGCCGATGTCGATCCCCAGCCCGACCTTTGGCGCCTCGTCCGCCATCGTCCATCCGCCCTTCTCGCAAGCCCAGAGGTGCGGTCCGCGCCGCCCCCACCTCAGATTCTCCCTGCTTTTCGGGTCGCGCTCGCCTTCTCGCTCGGCTCCGCCGGCCCCGAGGTTCGGGCCTTCGGCCGGGGGCGGCGCCGACTCCGCTCGCTCGTCGGCTCGCCGCTCCGGCGCGATTACGCCGCCACCGACCGGGACGGATACCCTGGGCGACTGCCCCGACCCCAAGAACCAGAACCGAGAGACGAGCACCAGTGACCGGCATCCACGGCCGCCGCGGACCCTTCGACGACGGCGACATCGTGCAGCTGACCGACCCCAAGGGCCGGATGCACACCAT
Organism: Nocardiopsis sediminis; assembly: GCF_042650565.1. Lineage (NCBI taxonomy): Bacteria > Bacillati > Actinomycetota > Actinomycetes > Streptosporangiales > Nocardiopsidaceae > Nocardiopsis > Nocardiopsis sediminis. The sequence goes on along the minus strand of NZ_JBHSBH010000007.1, from coordinate 345,397 downwards.
CACCCTGCGCGCCGGCACGGCGTTCCACACCCACCGCGGGCGGCTCGACCACGACGAGCTCATCGGGCGACCCGAGGGCAGCGTGGTGCGCGCGACCTCGGGCACCGCCTACGTCGCTCTGCGCCCGCTGCTGGCCGACTACACGCTGTCGATGAAGCGCGGGGCCACGATCGTCTACCCCAAGGACGCCGGGCAGATCGTCGCCGAGGCCGACATCTTCCCCGGTGCGCGCGTCATCGAGGCCGGCGTCGGATCGGGCGCGCTGACGTGCTGGCTGCTGCGCGCGGTGGGGGAGGAAGGGCGCGTCTCCTCCTATGAGCGCCGCCCCGACTTCGCCGAGATCGCCCGGGCCAACGTCGAGCGCTTCTTCGGGCGCGAGCACCCGGCCTGGCGGCTGACCGTCGGCGACCTCGTGGAGAGCATCGACGACGCCGACTCCGGCGCCGACCGCGTCATCCTCGACATGCTCGCCCCCTGGGAGTGCATCGACGCCGTCGCCAAGGCGCTGGTGCCCGGCGGGCTGATCTGCACCTACGTCGCGACCACCACCCAGGTCTCGCGGGTCGTCGAGGGACTGCGCGAGCACGGCTCCTTCTACGAGCCGCGCGCCTGGGAGACGATGGTCCGCAACTGGCACGTCGAAGGCCTGGCGGTGCGCCCCGACCACCGCATGATCGGCCACACCGGGTTCCTGGTCACCGCGCGCCGCCTCGCCGACGGCGCCGACGCCCCCGAGCGCCGCCGCCGCCCGTCCAAGGGCGCCTACGGCGAGGACTGGAAGAAGACCCAGGAGGCGGCGGCCCGCGAGGGCGGCGCACCGTCCTCCGAGACCGGCCCGGAGGACGCGACACGCGCGTGAGAAATCGTTACTTTCTCATTACGCGGAGCCGTCTTCTACCAGGATGGCGGGCGGATAGACAAGATCGAAAAGTGAGTCCTTCGACACTGGCCGTGCTCGGGAGGTTAGGAATAGTCCATGGGTAGGTAGGCTCCCGAGTAGTCGTCCTCTTATAGGGAGGTGGCGGACGTGGCCGATCGCGACGACGAGGGTCAGACCGAGCGCGACCGTGAGGTTGCCGAGCTGACCGCTCAAGTCTCGTATCTGGAAAAGGAACTCAGCGTAGTCCGGCGCAAGCTCGCCGATTCCCCCCGCCATGTGCGGCTGCTCGAAGACCGGCTCCGCGAGGCGCAGGCCAACCTGGCCGCGGCCAACGGGCAGAACGAGCGCATCGTGGCGACCCTGAAGGAAGCGCGCGACCAGATCGTGGCGCTCAAGGAGGAGGTCGACCGCCTCGCGCAGCCGCCCTCCGGATTCGGTGTCTTCCTGGAGGCGCGCGACGACGAGACCGTCGAGATCTTCACCAACGGGCGCAAGATGCGCGTCAACGTCAGCCCCTCGGTCGACATCGAGTCGCTGCGCCCCGGCCAGGAGGTCATGCTCAACGAGGCGTTCAACGTCGTCGAGGCGCAGTCGTTCGAGACCGTCGGCGAGGTCGTCATGCTCAAGGAGTTCCTTGAGGGCGGCGACCGCGCGCTGGTGATCTCCAACCACGACGAAGAGAAGATCGTGCGCATCGCCGAGCCGCTGCGCGACCAGCCCGTGCGCGCGGGCGACTCCCTGCTGCTGGAGGCGCGGTCGGGCTACGTCTACGAGCGCATCCCCAAGTCCGAGGTCGAGGAGCTGATCCTCGAAGAGGTCCCCGACATCGCCTACACCGACATCGGCGGCCTCAGCGGGCAGATCGAGCTGATCCGCGATGCGGTGGAGCTCCCCTACCTGCACAAGGACCTCTTCTACGAGCACCGGCTGCGCCCGCCCAAGGGCATCCTCCTCTACGGTCCCCCCGGATGCGGCAAGACCCTCATCGCCAAGGCGGTCGCCAACTCGCTGGCCAAGCAGGTCGCCGAGAAGACCGGCCACGATGTCGGCAAGAGCTTCTTCCTCAACATCAAGGGCCCCGAACTCCTCAACAAGTACGTCGGCGAGACCGAGCGGCACATCCGCCTGGTCTTCCAGCGCGCACGGGAGAAGGCCGACGAAGGCACCCCGGTCATCGTCTTCTTCGACGAGATGGACTCCATCTTCCGCACCCGCGGGTCCGGGGTCTCCAGCGACGTCGAGAACACCATCGTCCCCCAGCTGCTCAGCGAGATCGACGGTGTCGAGGGCCTGGAGAACGTCATCGTCATCGGCGCGTCCAACCGCGAGGACATGATCGACCCGGCGATCCTGCGCCCCGGCCGGCTGGACGTCAAGATCAAGATCGAGCGCCCCGACGCCGAGGCGGCGCGCGACATCTTCTCCAAGTACATCACCGCCGACCTCCCCCTGCACGACGACGACCTCGCCGAGCACGGCGGCTCGGCGCGGGCGACCGTCGACGCCATGATCCAGCGGGTCGTGGAGCGGATGTACGCCGAGACCGAGGAGAACCGCTTCCTGGAGGTCACCTACGCCAACGGCGACAAGGAGGTCCTGTACTTCAAGGACTTCAACTCCGGGGCGATGATCCAGAACATCGTGGACCGCGCCAAGAAGATGGCCATCAAGGACTTCATCGACCACAAGTCCCGCGGCATCCGGGTGTCCCACCTCATGCAGGCCTGCCTCGACGAGTTCAGCGAGAACGAGGACCTGCCCAACACCACCAACCCCGACGACTGGGCGCGCATCTCCGGCAAGAAGGGCGAGCGCATCGTCTACATCCGGACCCTGGTGTCGGGCAAGAAGGGCGCCGACTCCGGCCGCTCCATCGACACCGTGGCCAACACCGGGCAGTACCTGTAGCAGCGCAGTGCGAAGGGGGCCCGCCGAGTATCCGGCGGGCCCTCGTTCGTTGCGGTCGTTTCCGTCTCCGTGTTGGCGCGGTGTGAGCGGGTCAGGACGCGGCGGGCGCCCATCGGCGGATGGCGTCGATCGTCGTCTCCGGGGAGGTGTTGAAGCACAGCCGGATCCCGGGAGCCGCCTCGGTCAGGGCGTTGACCAGGCGTTCGAAGAGGAGGGTGTGCTCGGGGGCCATCCGGATGCCGGCCCCGATCATCGCGACCCCGAAGGGGCCGTGGGCGAGCCGTTCGCGAAGGGCCGTCTCGGCGGCGTCGGGGTCGGCCGTGACCAGGCACGGCTCGGCGTCGATGCCCGCTGCGCGCAGCGCCGCGTTCCCCTGCTCGACCCGCGCGGTCAGCGTCGCCTCGTCGAGACCCGGGTGCATGCTGTAGTCGATCTGCTTCGGGTCCAGCCCGATCGTCAGAACTTTCGTCATATCAGCCGTTCTTACCAGGCGGCCGGGCTCCGTGGCCGACGGCCCTCCGGCCCGCCCGTGACCAGCGCGGGCGGCGCGCCGTATCGGGTGCGACACGCCGCACCGGCGGTGGCTGTTGGGCCACAATTGGCGACCGTGCGTTCAAGACGGCGTGGTGACGGATAACCTCTCACCATGAGTGTGCGGCGGATTATGGGCGTCGAGACCGAGTACGGAATCTCCGTTCCCGGCAACCCCGGTGCCAACGCGATGGTGACCTCCACACAGGTGGTCAACTCCTACTTGGCGGCCTCGGCCGCGCGGGCCCGCAAGGCCAGATGGGATTTCGAGGAAGAGAACCCCCTGCGCGATGCCCGCGGCTTCGACCTCGCCCGAGAGGTCGCCGACCCCACCCAGCTCACCGACGAGGACCTCGGGCTGGCCAACGTCATCCTGACCAACGGCGCCCGGCTCTACGTCGACCACGCCCACCCCGAGTACTCCGCCCCTGAGGTCACCAACCCGCTCGACGCCGTGCTGTGGGACAAGGCCGGCGAGCACGTCATGGCCGACGCCGCGGCGCGGGCCTCCGCCATCCCCGGTGTGGAGCCCATCCAGCTCTACAAGAACAACACCGACAACAAGGGCGCCTCCTACGGCTGCCACGAGAACTACCTAATGCGCCGCTCGACCCCCTTCGGCGACATCGTGCGGCACCTGATCCCGTTCTTCGTCTCGCGCCAGGTCGTATGCGGGGCCGGCCGGGTGGGCATCGGCGCCGACGGCCGCGACACCGGGTTCCAGATCAGCCAGCGCGCCGACTTCTTCGAGGTCGAGGTGGGCCTGGAGACCACGCTCAAGCGGCCCATCATCAACACCCGCGACGAGCCGCACGCCGACCCCGACAAGTACCGGCGGCTGCACGTCATCCTCGGCGACGCCAACATGAGCGAGATCTCCACCTACCTCAAGCTCGGCACCACCGCCCTGGTGCTCTCGATGATCGAGGACGGCTTCATCAGCGTCGACCTCTCCCTGGAGACGCCCGTCGCCGACCTGCGGGCGTTCTCCCACGACCCCGGCCTGTCCCACACCGCGCGGCTGCGCGACGGCCGGCGCATGACCGCCCTCCAGCTCCAGCGCGAGTACCTGGAGCAGGCGCGCAAGTACGTCCAGGACCGGTTCGGCACCGACGTCGACCCCGACACCGCCGACGTCCTCGACCGGTGGGAGTCCACGCTCGACCGGCTCGCCGACGACCCCATGCAGCTGGCCGAGGAGCTCGACTGGGTGGCCAAGCTCAAGCTCCTGGAGGGCTACCGCTCCCGCGATGGCCTGGACTGGGGCCACCACCGGCTCCAGCTGGTCGACCTCCAGTACTCCGACGTCCGCCCGGAGAAGGGCCTGTACAACCGGCTGGTGGCGCGCGGCCGGATGAAGCGGCTGCTCGACGACGCCGCGGTGGAGCGCTCGATCACCGAGCCGCCGCACGACACCCGCGCCTACTTCCGCGGCCGCTGCCTGGCCAAGTACGCCGACTCGGTGGCCGCCGCCTCGTGGGACTCCGTGATCTTCGACCTGCCGGGCTACGACTCGCTCCAGCGCGTGCCCACCCTGGAGCCGCTGCGCGGGACCCGGGAGCACGTGGGGGCGCTGCTGGACCGGGCGGCCACGGCGGCCGACCTGGT
>NZ_JBHSBH010000007.1:315637-340444 GCF_042650565.1 Nocardiopsis sediminis | reverse complement strand
CGCCGGTGAGCCGGCCGTAACGGCGTACCGCCCGCGCGGAAGGCCCCGCGGCCCCTTCCGCGCGGGCGGTGGTCTGCGCCCGACCCGTCGGCTAGAACGGGTCCAGCGTGATGGTGAACGACTGGGGCGCGTGGTCCTGGATGTAGGACGCGAACCCGCCGACGTCGTCGAACGCGAACCCGTAGGCGCGCCCGTCCTCGGCGAACTCGTGCATCACGCGGGCGTAGTGGTTGGCGATGTCGCCGGTGTAGAACCCGGCGGGGTCGTCGGTGGGCTGGTCGGCGGAGTCCAGCAGGGTGGCGCGGTTGAGCGCCGCCCCCAGGATCGCCGCCACCGGGCCCAGGGCGCCGTCGTTGGGGGCGGCCAGTGCGCCGTCGCAGAACAGCACGTCGCGGGTGGTGGGCTTGGCGATGGGGGAGAACCCGCCGTCGAAGACGAGCTGGTCCGACCCGTCGACCCGGCCGATGAAGGTGCCCTCGTTGGTGGTGACGCTCAGGTCGGTGGAGGCGTAGCGCGCCCAGACCTCGTCGATGTAGCCGGCGAAGTAGGAGTCGGAGAACAGCCCCTGGTCCAGGCCGTGCCCGGGGGCGATGATCCGGGTGCCGTCGCCGACCACGAGCGGGGAGTAGTCGGGGAGGGCGGCGACCGCCTCGAAGATGGCGTCGCGTCCGCCCTCGACGAGGGCGCCGGTGCTCTGGTCCTGCTCGCCGGTGAGCCGGATGGCGATCGGCACGCTGAACTGGTCCACCGTGGTGGTGTTGCAGTACATGCCGTCGTCCTGGTGGGTGAACTCCACCGTGTCGTGCAGGACACCGAAGTTGGGGTCGGACTCCACCCACCCGGCGGGGTAGGCGAGGGCGGGGCTGCCGTCGCCGGCCTCAACGACCTTGAACCGCAGCTTGTCGCCGAGGGCGAAGTAGATGCGCCCCGACATCGGTGAGGGCAGTGTGAGGCTGGTGTCGCCCGAGTCGGACAGGGGCAGGGCGTAGTCGGTGTAGCCGTCGTCGGTGTTGTCCGATGCCTGGACGGGGACCATGGCCCCGTCGGCGTTCACGTGCACCTGCTGGCCGGTGCCGAGGTCGGTGCCGACGATGTAGACGCGGACGTCGCCGTTGTTGAAGGATCCGCTGTTGTTGACGATGGTCACCGGCAGGGCGGCGGCCGCGCCGGATACGGGGGCGGCGGTGGCGGTGGTGGAGGTGCGGGGGAGGGCGATGGCCGCTCCCGCACCTCCGGCGATCGCGGTGGCGCCGAGCCCGCCCATGAAGCTGCGTCTGCTGATCACGCCGTGCGACTCCTTTCGGTGGGGGTGCGCCGTGGTCTGCACGCACCGGGGACGGCCAATCTGGCTGGCCCTCCGGCGGAGCGTCAAGGGCCGCTCACTGCGGGTTGGGGTGCGCTGCGGGTCAGGGACGCCGTCACCACTGGAAACAAACTTTACTAGTGACGCAGATCACAACATTGGCGACGAGAGCGCTCTCTCTACGCAGAGTGATCGCCCCGGCGGGGCCGGGCGCCGCCGGAGCGGGCGCGCGGGCGGCCCTCGCGGCAGCGGGGGAATCGCCGCCGGGTCTTCCGTGTTCGCACGGGTGTACGGGGCCTTTGCGGGGTAACGTGCACACAACAGGCGCCGCGATCAAGGTTGAGGCGGCTCTGCTTGGGCCAAGATAAGGGCGAGAGCTCCGATCGAGGAGGTTGCTTCCATGGCGACGAAGGACACCGGAGGCCAGCAGCAGGCCAACCGCCGCGACGACGAGGCCGACGAGGTCGAAGCCAGCGCCGATGTGCGGGAACGCAACGAGAAGCTGGACGAGGACGTCGACGACATCCTGGACGAGATCGACGAGGTGCTCGAGAGCAACAGCGAGGACTTCGTGCGCCAGTTCGTGCAGAAGGGCGGCGAGTAGGGGCCGGCCCAGGGGAGGCGCCCGCCGGGCGGGCCCGGCGCGCGGCGCCGGCCGCGGGGCCCCGCGCCGCTGCGCGGCCCGCTCCCGGCGCGGGCTCCCGGGATTCGCTCACAGCGGAGCCCGGCCAGGTGAGTACACCTTCGTCTTCTTTGATCAGTAGGGTCATCGGTACCTGGTAAGAGAACAACCTTTCGCGCCCCGCCCGCCCCCTTCGATGGGCGGGGCGCCACCCGAAGGGAGTCGCGTGTCCCAAGCGTTCGACGGCGGTGGACGGCTGCCCGCCGCGTTCATGAATGCCGCAACCTCCTCTTTCAGCGAGTTCCTGGGCGAGGTCAGCCCTGAGCTGCTGCCGGGGCGGACGGAGATTCCGCAGGGCGTCGCCTCCTCGCACCTCACTCCCGAGGCCACGACCATCGTCGCGCTGACCTACCCCGGAGGGGTCGTCCTGGCGGGCGACCGCCGCGCCACCTCCGGCAACGTCATCGCCAACCGCGACATGGACAAGCTGTTCCGGACCGACGAGTTCTCCGCCGTGGCCATCGCCGGAGCCGCCGGCATCGGCATCGAGCTCGCCAAGCTGTTCCAGGTCGAGCTGGAGCACTACGAGAAGATGGAGGGGCGCCCGCTGTCCCTCGAGGGCAAGGCCAACAAGCTCGCCACCATGATCCGCGGCAACCTCGCCATGGCCCTCCAGGGGTTCGTGGTGGTGCCGCTGCTCGTCGGCTTCGACCAGACACGCGAACTGGGCCGGATCTTCAGCTACGACCCCGTGGGCGGGCGCTACGAGGAGCACCGCTTCCACTCCATCGGCTCCGGATCGGTCTACGCCCGCGGATCGCTCAAGAAGCTCTTCACCGAGGACCTGTCCCAGGAGGACGCCGCGCTCGTCGCCGTCCAGGCCCTCTACGACGCCGCCGAGGACGACTCCGCCACCGGCGGACCCGACCTGCACCGCAAGATCTTCCCGCTCATCGATGTGATCACCGAGGACGGCCACCGCCGACTGCCGGCCGAGGACGTCGAACGGCTGGCCCGGACCGTGGTCGAGGGCCGCGCCGACCGGCCCGACGGCCCGACCGCACCGCTGCACTGACGCCCACGCCCGACGACTTCAGTAAGGAACGATCCGCGGTGTCGATGCCGTTCTACGTGTCCCCCGAACAGAGCATGAAGGACAAGGCGGACTACGCGCGCAAGGGGATCGCGCGCGGCCGCAGCGCCGTCGTCCTCCAGTACGAAGGCGGCATCCTGTTCGTCGCCGACAACATGTCCCGCACGCTGCACAAGATCAGCGAACTTTACGACCGCATCGCCTTCGCCGCGGTCGGCCGCTACAACGAGTTCGACAACCTGCGGACCATGGGCGTGCGCTTCGCCGACGTGCGCGGCTACGCCTACGACCGCAGCGACGTCAACGGCCGGATGCTCGCCAACCTCTACGCCCAGACGCTGGGCACCGTGTTCAGCGAGAGCAACAAGCCCTGGGAGGTCGAGGTCGTCGTCGCCGAGGTCGGCGACACCGCCGCGACCGACGAGATCTACCGCATCACCTTCGACGGCTCGGTCGTCGACAAGCACGGCTTCCTCGCCATGGGCGGCTCCGCCGACCGCGTGGCGACGGCCCTCCAAGAGCGGTTCGACGCCGACGCCCCGCTGGACCGCGCCCTGGCGACCGCCATGCACGCGCTCGCCCACGAGAACGGCGAGCAGCGCGACCTGGAGGCCGCGAGCATGGAGGTCGCGGTCCTCGAACGCGCCCGCGGCGAGCACCGCAAGTTCCGCCGCATCCAGGGCGACCGGCTCAACCGTCTCGTCGAGCAGGCGAACGGCTCCACGGACGGCGGTGACTCCGACGCCGATTCCTGAAGCGGCCCGGCCGTACACCGGTCCCCGGGCCGCCGGGCGAGGCGGGGCGCACCCCGCCGGTTCCGGCGGCCCCGCCGCGTTTCCCATGCGCTCGCGGAGCCGAAGAATAGGGTGGAGTCGTTGCGGTGCCGCGGCGTGGGCCGACGGCCGCGACCCATGGACGCAGAACGGGTGAGGCCACATGGAACGACGGATCTTCGGCCTGGAGAACGAGTACGGCGTCACCTGCACATTCCGGGGGCAGCGCAGGCTGTCGCCGGATGAGGTGGCCCGCTACCTGTTCCGGCGCGTGGTGTCGTGGGGGCGCAGCAGCAACGTCTTCCTGCGCAACGGCGCCCGCCTCTACCTCGACGTGGGCAGCCACCCCGAGTACGCCACCCCCGAATGCGACAGCCTGCTCGACCTCGTCGCCCACGACAAGGCCGGTGAGCGCATCCTGGAGGGCCTCCAGGTCGACGCCGAGCAGCGGCTGCACGAAGAGGGCATCGCCGGCGAGATCTACCTGTTCAAGAACAACACCGACTCCGCAGGCAACTCCTACGGCTGCCACGAGAACTATCTGGTGGGTCGGCACGGCGAATTCGGCCGCCTCGCCGACATCCTGATCCCCTTCCTGGTCACGCGGCAGATCATCTGCGGCGCCGGCAAGGTCCTCCAGACCCCCCGCGGCGCCCTGTTCTGCGTCAGCCAGCGCGCCGAGCACATCTGGGAGGGCGTCTCCTCGGCCACCACGCGCTCGCGGCCCATCATCAACACCCGCGACGAGCCCCACGCCGACGCCGAGCGCTTCCGGCGGCTGCACGTCATCGTGGGCGACTCCAACATGAGCGAGGTCACCACCCTGCTCAAGCTGGCCTCCACCGACCTCGTGCTGCGGATGATCGAGACCGGCGTCGTCATGCGCGACTACACCCTCGAGAACCCCATCCGCGCCATCCGCGAGGTCAGCCACGACATGACCGGCCGGCGCAAGGTGCGGCTGGCCAACGGGCGCGAGGCCAGCGCGCTGGAGATCCAGCGCGAGTACCTGGAGAAGGTCCAGTCCTACGTCGACCGCAACGGCACCGACGCCACCGGCAAGCGCGTCCTGGAGCTGTGGGCGCGCACCCTGGAGGCGGTCGAGACCCAGAACCTCGACCTGGTGGCGGGCGAGATCGACTGGGTCGCCAAGTACAAGCTGCTGGAGCGCTACCGCGCCAAGCACGGGCTGTCGCTGTCGTCGCCCCGTATCGCCCAGCTCGACCTCACCTACCACGACATCCACCGCGACCGCGGCCTGTTCTACCTGCTCCAGCGCAAGGGCCGGATGGAGCGGCTGGTCGGCGACCTCCAGATCTTCGAGGCCAAGTCCGTGCCACCCCAGACCACCCGGGCCCGGCTGCGCGGCGAGTTCATCCGCAAGGCCCAGGAGAAGCGCCGCGACTTCACCGTCGACTGGGTCCACCTCAAGCTCAACGACCAGGCCCAGCGCACCGTCCTGTGCAAGGACCCCTTCAAGGCGGTCGACGAGCGCGTGGAGAAGCTCATCGCCGGCATGTGACCGCCCGCGAGGGCGCGGCACTCTTACGTCGTTCTCACCCGGAAGCGGCAGGATGGTCCTTTCGATAGTGTGTCGGGGACCTGAGCCGGATATTGAGGTTGTGACCTATGCGACGTCGTGCCGCCGCCCTCGCGGTGCCGTTCTCCGCCGTTCTGCTGGCGGTGACCAGCTGCGGGGCGATCCCGGAGGACTGGCGAACCCCCGCCTTCATGCGCTCCGACGAGCCGGAGCTCGACGAGCGCCTGCCCACTGTCACCGGTGAGGTGGGCGAGGAGCCCAACGTCGAGTTCCCCGACATCGCCCCGCCCGGCGAGCAGCTCTCGGGGGTCGTCCACCGCGGCGGCGACGGCGAGGGCGCCCTCGTGCGCTCCGACGACATGATCGTCGCCGACATCGTCGACTACCAGTGGACCGGCGAGGGCGAAGCCGAGAAGACCAACTCCACCTACGAGACCGGCACCCCCGTCCTGCTCGAGCTCGCGCAGATGAACGAGGACCTCACCGCCAGCCTCGCCGACCAGCCCCTGGGCAGCCGGGTCGTGTTCGTCTTCCCCGCCCAGGACCCGGCCGAGGCCGCCTCCATGGGCCAGCCCTCGCCCGCGCCCGGCGACTCGGTGTCGGTCCTGGACATCCGCGAGCGCTTCGGCCGCGGCGACATCGTCGACGGCGAGCAGACCACCGACGGCGGCGAGGACGGCCTGCCCACGGCCCCCGATGCCGGGCACGACCGCCCCGCGATCTCCATCCCCGAGGACACCGACCCGCCCAGCGACCTCGAGAGCGTCCAGCTCATCGAGGGCGACGGCCCCGAGGTCGAGGCCGAGCAGCAGCTCGTCGTCCAGTACACCGGCGTCACCTGGAACGACGGCGAGGTGTTCGACTCCACCTGGGACCGTGGCGGCGCCCCCGCCACCTTCCCCATCGGCGCCGGCCAGGTCATCGAGGGCTGGGACGAGGGCCTGGTCGGACAGAAGGTCGGCAGCCGGGTCATGCTGGTCATCCCCGAGGACCTCGCCTACGGCGACGCGGCGGCGGAGTCCGGTTCGCCCGAGGGCACGCTCGTCTTCGTCGTGGACATCCTGGGCGCCGTCGACGCCCCGCCGGCCCCCGAGGAGGGTGCCTCCCCGTCGCCCGAGGCGGGGTAGCCCCCGGCCGGCTCCGCGGTCACAGCAGGGCGGCGGCGTGCCGCCCTGCCGCCGCCGCGGCCAGGAAGTAGGCGCGGTCGTCGGCGAAGGGCCGGCCCATCGTCGACAGCCGCAGCGGCAGGTCCGCCAGCGCCGCTTCCAGGCCGTCGGTGTCCACCTCGACCAGCCGGTGGCGGGCGCCCAGCGCGGCCGCCTGCTTGCGCACGCGCTCGCCGAACGCCCCGGGCAGCACGGGCACGACCACGTCGGCCGGGGCCAGCGCCACCTTCCCGTAGGCGGTCAGGCTGTGGTGGGAGACGCCCCGGTGGCGCTCGCGCCGGTCGGCCTCGCTGACCCGTAGACAGGCCACCGGGCGCCCGCCCAGCACGGCCGCGGCGTTGACCGCCTCGCCCGCCGCGACCCCGGAGAACCCCCACGCCGTCCCCGTGCCCAGGTTCCCGGGCCCCTGCGTGACCACCGCGATGTCGGCGCCGGTCACCAGCCGCGCCGCCAGCAGCCCGGTGTGCACGGTCACCGCCTCCAGGTCGCCGCCGAAGGCCTGGCCGGTGGTGATGGTGGCGGCCAGGAGCCCGGCGTCGGTGAGCGCGGGGACCGCGCGCGAGAACGCCGCGGGCAGCGCCGCCCCGTCGAGCATCACGTAGGCGGCGCGCGTGCCGGGCCGCGCCGAGGCGATCCCGGCGAGCACCGCGGGCAGCGCCGAGTGCAGATCGGCGACGACCACCGGCATGGCCCCGATGTCGTCGGCGTCGCGCAGCACGCCGTGGTGCGGTGAGTCCTGCTCGTCGGCGCCCAGGACGGTGGCCTGCAACGGGGTGTAGCGGGCCTTCACCAGATGTCCGGGGCCGTCGGCGTCGCCGGGCGGGCGGTCGGGCAGCGCCACCACCATGGCGTAGCCGCCGGTGCCCAGCCCCATGTCCAGGGCGGTGGTGTTGAGCAGCACCCGGTCGCCCGGAGCGGGCATCCCGACCAGGCCGGTGTAGGCCAGGGCCCGGCAGGTGCGCCCGGGGGCGCCGGGAGGGTCGGCCACCACCACGTCGAGCTCGGCCGCTCCCCGCCACTCGCGGACGACCCCGCGCACATGTGCTGACCGCCATCTGATCACGTGAGGCACGGTACCGTCATGCCTGAAGCAGGCGCGGTGACGGCGCGCGGAGAGGCGGAGGGAAGCGGCCCATGTCGCAGAAGAAGACCGAACGGCAGCTCAACCTGGTGATCTGCCTTCTGGCGACGCGCCGATTCCTCACGGCGCGCGAGATCCGCGCGACCGTCGCCGGCTACGACGAGGCCGACAGTGATGCCGCGTTCAAGCGCATGTTCGAGCGCGACAAGCGCGAACTGCGCGACAGCGGCATCCCCATCGAGACCGGCGGCGGCGACCTCTGGAACGACGAAGAGGGCTACCGGATCTCCCGCGCCGACTACGAATTGCCCGAGATCGAGCTCAAGGCCGACGAGGCCGCGGTGCTGGGCCTGGCCGCCCGCGCCTGGCGGCACGCGGCCCTGGGCGAGGCCGCGGCCAACGCGGTCATGAAGCTGCGCGCCGCCGGGGTGCCGGTCGACTCCGACGCCGCCCCCGGCATCACCCCCGTGCTGGGGACCGACGAGCCGGCGTTCCTGCCCATGTGGCAGGCGGTGCGCGACCGCCGCCCGGTCGAGTTCGACTACCGCAAGCCCGGCGCCGGGGTGGGCCGGCGGCGGCTGGAGCCCTGGGGCGTGGTCAACGTGCAGGGCCGCTGGTATGCGGCCGGCTACGACCGCGATCGCGGCGCCCGGCGGGTGTTCCGGCTGGGCCGTATCGTCGGCGCCGTCCGGGTGGTCTCCGCCGGGCCGGCGTTCGAGGTGCCCGAGGGTGTGGACGTGCGCTCGGTGGTGCGCGCCCAGCCCGCCGAGCCCGAGCGGGTGGCGCGGCTGCGGGTGCGCGCCGACTCCGCCCACGAGCTGCGCCGGGGCGCGCTGCGGATCGCCACCGGCTCCTTCGAGCCGGGCCGGGGCCGCTGGGACGTGGTCGACCTGCCCTACAGCGACGTCGCCGACCTGGTGGGGGCCGTCGCCCGGTTCGGCGACCGGGTGCTCATCGAGGCGCCGGAGGAGGCCCGCGGGGCCCTCGTCGCGCACCTGTCGTCGGTCGCCGGGCAGGTGCCCGACGCCGATGAGGCGGCGGCGCAGGAGGCCGAGGGCGCCGAGCCGGTGGCCGAGGGGCGGCGGGCGTCGGCGTCGTCGGAGCAGCTGCGCCGGCTGCTGATGCTCGTCCCCTACGCGCTCAGCCACGACGTGCGGGTGCCCGAGGTGGCGGCGCACTTCGGGCTCTCGGAGCGCCAGGTGCTCAAGGACCTGGGCCTGCTGTGGATGTGCGGGCTGCCGGGCTACACCCCGGGCGACCTCATCGACGTCGACCTGGAGGCCGCTGAGGCCACCGGGGAGATCATCATCGGCAACGCCGACACCCTGGCGCTGCCGCTGCGGCTCACCGCCGATGAGGCCGCCAGCCTCATCGTGGGCGTGGACCTGCTGGGCGGGCTGCCGGGGGTGGCCGACAGCGACGCGCTCAAGCGGGTGGGGGAGAAGCTGCGCTCGGCGGCGGGCCGGGCCGTCGACCGGCTGGCCGACGCGGTCGAGGTGCGCATCGACCTCAGCGAGGAGGTGCGCGAGGTGCAGCGCCGCTGCGACGCGGCGCTGCGCTCGGGCCAGCTCGTGCACCTGCGCTACCTGTCCGGCTACGTCGACGAGGTCACCGAGCGCGACGTCGACCCCATGGGCCTGGTCGTGCAGGACGGCCAGCCCTTCCTGGAGGGGTGGTGCCGGCTGCGCGGCGCCGTGCGGCTGTTCCGGCTCGACCGCGTCCTGGACCTGACCGTGCTGCCCGAGGCCGCCGAGGTGCCCGTCCAGGCCCGGCGGCGCGACCTCAAGGGCGGGGTGCTCCAGCGCTCGGCCGACGATGCCCGGGTGACCCTGGAGCTCGACGCCTCCGAGCGGTGGGTGACCGAGGAGTACGTGTGCTCCTCGGTGCGCGACCTGCCCGACGGCCGGCTGCGCGCGACCCTGCGCACCCCGGCGCCGGCGTGGGTGCGCAGGCTGGCCCTGCGCCTGGGCCCGCGGGCCCGCGTGGTGGCCCCTTTGGAGATCGCCGAGCGGGTGCGCGAGGACGCCCGGCGGGCGCTGGCGGCCTACGAGGGCGGCGCATAGTATGGCGGTCGGATGTCCGGTTCGTCCGGGCACCCCGTGGGACCTGCTCGTTCACCCTCGGTCCATCTCCGGTCCCACAACGACGCAGTAAGGTGGGAATGTGGTCGCGATCGCCGTACTCGGCACCGTCACCCTCGTCGGACTCGCCGTTCTGATCCTGCTCGCGGTCCGGATGTCGACGGAACTCCACCGCCTGCGGGAGCAGATCGCGCGGACCCGGCGCGAGGTCGAGCCGGCTTACCTGAGGCTGCGTGCGACGCAGGCCCGCGGGCGCGCCGACGCCCGCTGAACCGCCTGCGGGCGGGGGAGTACCATCAAGGGCGCAGAGCGCCGTCGAGAGAGGTAGCACAAGATGGGTTTCGGACCGCGTGAGCTTCTTATCCTGTTGCTCATCGCCCTCGTGCTGTTCGGGGCGAAGAAACTGCCGGACCTGGCCCGGTCGATCGGTCGCAGCGCCCGGATCCTGAAGGCCGAGACCAAGGGCCTCTCCGACGAGGAGCAGGAGGCGCAGAACAACCAGCAGCAGGCGCAGGCCCAGCAGCAGGCCCCCGCGCCCCAGGCGGCGCCGCAGCCGCCGTACGACCCGCAGGCGCAGTACAACGCCCAGCAGCAGCCCGGCTACCCGGAGCTGCCCGCCGGCCAGCGGATCGTCAACGAGAACGGCGAGACCGTCCGGCGCGGGCCGACCGCCTGACCGGTCACGGACGGCTTTGAACGGCTGAACGGCTGAACACGGTCCCTGGGAACGGGGACGGCGGGGCCCGGTGCGGCCCCGGGCAGGACGTCGGCGCCGCCGTCGGGCGGGCGCCGCGAATCGGTGCGGGTCGGGTGCGAGGAGTGTAGGCGGACGATGCAGGTGCGACGGCAGCGGGAGGCCAAGGACCCCGAAGGCCGCATGCCGCTGATGGACCATCTGCGCGAACTGCGCAACCGGGTCGTCTTTGCGCTGCTGTTCATCGCGGCCGGATGCGTGGTCGGCTTCCTCGTCTTCGACCCGGTGTGGGACTTCCTCCAGCGGCCCTACTGCGAGGTGCCGCAGGTGCAGGAGACCGGCTCCTGCGAGCTGATCTTCACCGGCATCTTCGACGCGTTCTTCCTGAACTTCAAGGTCGCCGCGATCGTCGGCATTCTCGTCTCCAGCCCCTTCTGGCTCTACCAGCTGTGGGCGTTCGTCGCCCCGGCGCTGCGGGGGCGCGAGAAGCGCTACACCTACTACTTCATCGGCGCCGCGGTCCCGCTGTTCCTCTCCGGCGCGGGCCTGGCGTACTACATCACCGGCCTGGCGATGGAGGTGCTCTTCGGGTTCGGCACCGAAGGCATGGTCCAGATGATCGACATCACCAGCTACCTGAACTACATGATCACCATGATCCTGGTGTTCGGGGTCGCGTTCGTGGTGCCGCTGATCGTGGTGCTGCTGAATCTCATGGGCGTGCTCTCGCACGCGGTGCTGGCCAAGTGGCGGCGGCTGATCATCTTCGTCATCTTCGTCATCGCCGCGGTGGTCACCCCGGCCGAGCCGATCTCGATGCTGGCCCTGGCCATCCCGCTGGTCCTGCTCTACGAGGTCGCCGAGCTGATCTGCTACCTCAACGACCGCCGCAAGGGCCGCGAAGACCCCTACGCCGGGCTCGACGACGACGAGATGTCGGCCCTCGACGACGCCGATGCCGACGATGACGTCCCGGGCCTGCCTCCGAAGCGCTAAGGTCGTCCGCGGACCCGGGGTGGCGGTGGCGCCGCCGCCCCCGGCAGCGCCGTATCCACCGATGGCCAAAGGAGCATCCGACCGTGCAGAACCCGTCCGCCGACCAGCCCAAGCGCGAACTGCCGCCGGAGGCGCAGGGCAACGAGAAGTGGCACGACACCACCGACGCCGTGTGGAAGCGGTCGTCGCTGTCCTCTGAGGAGTCCGACGCCATCGTCGAGGTCGCCAAGTTCGACGACGGGTTCCGCGCGGTCCGCGACGGCAAGAACCCCGAGAAGGGCATCCTCTTCTTCACCCCGGCGGAGTGGGAGGCGTTCGTGCTCGGCGCCAAGGACGGCGAGTTCGACATCCCCGAGGAGTACCTCACCCCCGAGGAGGCGGCCATCCAGCGCGGCGAGGTCCCGGTGACCGCGGTCCCCGCGCCCGGCACCGACACCGAGGACCCCGACCCCGGCCACGGGGCCAAGTAGCGCCGCAGCGGCGGGGCGGGCGCACGCCGGTGGCGGCGCCCGCAGGTGAATCCCGCCTGGACACGGCCGCGGGGTGCGCGCCGGTCACCATCACGGCCTAGGCTTGTTCGATATGAGTACGCACGCCGCCCGCTACGCCGAGTTCCGCCGGCGCCAGGCCGAGTCCAGCGCGACGATCGAGGAGTTCCAGGGCCTCTACGGCTTCGAGTTCGACCCCTTCCAGATCCGCGCCTGCAAGGCGCTGGAGTCGGGTGACGGTGTGCTGGTGGCGGCCCCCACGGGGTCGGGCAAGACCGTGGTGGGGGAGTTCGCGGTGCACCTCGCCCTGCGCGGCGGTGCCAAATGCTTTTACACCACCCCCATCAAGGCGCTGTCCAACCAGAAGTACACCGACCTCGTCCGCCGCTACGGCGCCGAGAAGGTCGGCCTGCTCACCGGCGACAACAGCGTCAACGGCGAGGCGCCCGTGGTGGTGATGACCACCGAGGTGCTGCGGAACATGCTGTACGCGTCCTCGCACACCCTCGCGGGCCTGGCCTATGTGGTGATGGACGAGGTGCACTACCTCGCCGACCGGTTCCGCGGGGCGGTGTGGGAGGAGGTGATCATCCACCTTCCCGAGTCGGTGCGCATGGTCGCGCTCTCGGCCACCGTCAGCAACGCCGAGGAGTTCGGCGACTGGTTGCAGCAGGTCCGCGGCGACACCGCGGTCATCGTCGACGAGACCCGCCCGGTGCCGCTGTGGCAGCACGTGATGGCGGGCAAGCGGCTGCACGACCTCTTCGTCGCCGTGGAGGAGCCGGCCGAGGGCGCCGAGGAGGGCGAGGGGCGGGGCGGCAAGCGGTCGCGCAAGCGCGACCGCCGCGAGGGCCGCGACGGCACCAAGCCGGTGGAGATGGTCGTCAGCGGCGAGCGGCTCCAGGTCAACCCGCGGCTGATCCGCCTGGCCCAGGAGGACGACCGCGTCACCCAGCTCGCGCACCGGCGCCGCCACCCCCAGACCCGGTCGCGCAGCGCCCCGCGCCCCCGCTCCAAGTTCGCCCCGCCCAGCCGGGTGCAGATCATCGACGAGCTGGACCGCGAGGGCCTGCTGCCCGCGATCACCTTCATCTTCAGCCGGGCGGGCTGCGACGACGCCGTGCGCCAGTGCGTGCAGGCGGGGCTGGTGCTGACCACCGACCCCGAGGCCGACGAGATCCGCGCCTACGCCGAGCGGCAGTGCGCCGACATCCCGCCGGCCGACCTCGCCGTCCTGGGCTACCACGAGTGGCTGCGCGCCCTGGAGCGGGGCGTGGCCGCCCACCACGCCGGGCTGCTGCCGGCGTTCAAGGAGGTCGTCGAGACCCTGTTCTCGCGCGGGCTGATCCGCGCGGTCTTCGCCACCGAGACCCTGGCGCTGGGCATCAACATGCCCGCGCGCAGCGTGGTGATCGAGAAGCTCGACAAGTGGAACGGCGAGACCCACGCCGCCCTTACCCCGGGCGAGTACACCCAGCTCACGGGGCGGGCCGGGCGGCGCGGCATCGACGTCGAGGGCCACGCGGTGGTGATCTGGCAGCCCGGCACCGACCCGCAGGCGGTCGCGGGCCTGGCCAGCACCCGGACCTACCCGTTGAACTCCAGCTTCCAGCCGTCCTACAACATGGCGGTCAACCTCGTGGGCCAGGTGGGCCGCGAGCGCAGCCGGAACATGTTGGAGTCGTCCTTCGCCCAGTTCCAGGCCGACCGTGCGGTGGTGGGGCTGGTACGCCAGCTGCGCAAGCACGAGGAGGCCCTGGAGGGCTACGCTGAGGCTGCCCAGTGCCACATGGGCGACTTCATGGAGTACGCGGGGCTGCGGCGGCGGCTGAGCGACCTGGAGGCCCAGGCGTCCAAGGGGCGCAGTGCGCGCCGCCGCGACGAAGCCGTGCGCAGCCTGGAGCGGCTGCGCCCCGGCGACATCATCCGGGTGCCCTCCGGGCGCCACACCGGGTTCGCGGTGGTGCTGGAGCCGGGAGTGCGCGGCGACGTCCCGGCGCCGCTGGTGCTGACCGCCTCGCGGCAGGTCAAGCGGGTCAACGCCGCCGACTTCCCGGTGCCGGTGGAGCCCGCTGGGCGGCTGCGCATCCCCAAGAACTTCTCGGCGCGTTCCGCGCAGTCGCGGCGGGACCTGGCGTCGTCGCTGCACAACAAGTTGCAGGAGACCGGCGGCGAGGCCCCGCGCTCGGACCGCCGGGGCGGGGGCGGCGACGGCGAGGACCCCGAGATCCGCAGTGTCCGCCGCGAGCTGCGCGCCCACCCCTGCCACGGCTGCCCCGACCGCGAGGACCACGCGCGCTGGGCCGAGCGCTACTTCCGGCTGGCCAAGGAGACCGAGGGGCTGCGCCGCCGGGTCGAGGGGCGCTCCCACGTCATCGCGCGCACCTTCGACCGGGTCTGCGGGGTGCTCCAGGACCTGGAGTACCTGGACGGCGACACCGTGACCGACGAGGGCCGACGGCTCGCCAAGGTCTACTCCGAGCTGGACCTGCTGGTCGCCGAGTGCCTGCGCCGCGGCCTGTGGGAGGGGCTGGGGCCGGTGGAGCTGGCGGCGTGCGCGGCGTCGCTGGTGTACGAGTCGCGGCGCTCCGACGACGCCTTCCCGCGCGTGCCCGAGGGGCCGATCGGCGACACCCTGGTGGAGATGGAGCGGCTGTGGGGTGAGCTGGGCGAGGTGGAGCGCGACCACCAGGTGTCCTTCCTGCGCCGCCCCGATCTGGGGTTCGTGTGGCTGGCCTACCGCTGGGCGCGCGGCGACCGGCTCGACCGCATCCTGCTGGAGGCCGAGCTGCCCGCGGGCGACTTCGTGCGCACCGCCAAGCAGCTGATCGACATGCTCGGCCAGATCGCCGACGCCGCACCCGGGGACTCCCGGGTGCGCCCCACGGCGCGCAAGTCGGTCGACCTCATCCGCCGGGGCGTGGTCGCCTACACGTCGGTGGCCTGACGCCCGTCTCCGGCGGCCGGTGCCGCCGCGCCTGTGGCCGTCCCCAGGGCGGCCACAGGCGCAGCGGGGATGTCGTGGGGGCGGAGCGGTCCGTGTTTCCGGTGCGGTGCCGGATTCACCTGAGTACACGGGTTCCTGCGTGTCGCCCAGGCATGGACGGCGGTGGGGGTGTGTGTCCGGCGGGTCCGGTAGGGTGCCGTGCGTCACCATGTATGTGGACGACCTACTAAATCCGGCGTCCATGGCGTGAAGGGGATGGCATGGCCGTAGAGCGCACTCTTCCCACCGATGAAGCCGCCGAACTGCTCGGCCTGGCCGGCGACATCGCCGCCAAGGAGCTGGCGCCCCGCGCCGCCGCCGACGAGGAGGCCGCCCGCTTCCCGCGCGACCTGTTCACCCTGCTCGGGCGCTCTGGCCTGCTCGGCCTGCCCTACCCCGTCGACCACGGCGGCGGTGGCCAGCCCTACGAGGTCTACCTCCAGGTCGTCGAGGAGCTGGCCGGCGCCTGGCTGGCCGTGGGGCTGGGGGTGAGCGTGCACACGCTCGCCTGCTTCCCGCTCGCGCACTACGGCGACGACGACCAGCGAGCCGAATACCTGCCCGCCCTGCTCGGCGGCGAGCTCCTGGGCGCCTACTGCCTCTCCGAGGCCCACTCGGGCTCCGACGCCGCCGCCCTGTCGACCACCGCCCGCCCCGATGGCAGCGGCCACCTCATCGACGGCGCCAAGTCGTGGATCACCCACGGCGGCGCCGCCGACTTCTACACCGTCTTCGCCCGCACCGGCGGCCCCGGCTCCGGCGGCCGCGGGATCGGCTGCTTCCACGTGCCCGCCTCGGCCGAGGGGATCAGCGCCGATCCGCCCGAGCGGAAGATGGGGATGGCGGCCTCGCCCACGGCGGTCGTGCGCTTCTCCGGCGTGCGGGCCGGCGCGCGCATCGGGGCCGAGGACCAGGGCTTTCCCATCGCGCTGGCCGCGCTCGACTCCGGGCGCCTGGGGATCGCCGCGTGCGCAGTGGGCGTTGCGCAGGCAGCGCTCGATGTGGCCGTTGCCTACTCCCGTGAACGGACGCAGTTCGCCACGCCGATCGGCGACTTCCAGGGCATCGGCTTCCTGCTCGCCGACATGGCCACCGCCGTGGCCGCGGCCCGCGAACTCTATCTCTCCGCCGCGCGGCTGCGCGACTCCGGGCGGCCCTTCGCCACGCAGGCCGCCATGGCCAAGCTCTATGCCACCGACACCGCCATGAAGGTCACCACCGACGCCGTGCAGGTCCTCGGCGGCAACGGCTACACCCGCGACTTCCCCGCCGAACGGCTGATGCGCGAGGCGAAGGTGTTGCAGATCGTCGAGGGCACCAACCAGATCCAGCGCGTGGTGATCGCCCGCGCCCTGGCCCGCGGTGCCGTTCCGGCGGACCGGGAGGCGACCTGAGAGGCGACCTGAGAGGCGACCTGAGAGCGGCTGGGGCTCCACTACCATACCCCGGGCAAACCGCGGAAAAGCCGACGTCGCAGGCCGTTTAGCGGATACGAGTTCATAACAGGACCCCGCGGTATCTGTCGCCTCGCAACATTCGCTGATACGAAATGTGCATGCGAAGAGTGGTGCATGCCACGTGGCGTGCACCACAGATGTTATGAGTGGAAACGGGCAGGGTGCCCGGCAATGGAGCCGGTGGAGGCGGATCGTGGCGAGAGTCCGGTTGGCGGGGGTCGCTAAGACCTATCCCGATGGCACGAGCGCGGTGAAGGGACTCGACCTCGATATCGCCGACGGCGAGTTCCTCGTCCTCGTGGGCCCCTCGGGGTGCGGCAAGACGACCGCCCTGCGCATGGTCGCGGGGCTGGAGGAGATCAGCGGCGGCACCCTGACCATCGGCGACCGGGTGGTGAACCGCACCCCCTCCCGCGACCGCGACGTCGCCATGGTCTTCCAGAGCTACGCGCTCTACCCGCACCTGTCGGTGCGCGACAACATCGGCTTCGGCCTCCAGCTGCGCAAGGTCGCCAAATCCGAGATCCGCACCCGGGTGGAGGACGCCGCCAAGACCCTCGGCCTGACCGAGCACCTCGACCGCAAGCCGCGCAACCTCTCCGGCGGCCAGCGCCAGCGCGTCGCCATGGGGCGGGCCATCGTCCGCAACCCCCAGGCGTTTCTGATGGACGAGCCGCTGTCCAACCTCGACGCCAAACTCCGCGTGCAGATGCGCGCCGAGATCTCCCGCATCCAGCGCGACCTCGGCGTCACCACCGTCTACGTCACCCACGACCAGGTCGAGGCCATGACCCTGGGCGACCGGGTCGCCGTCATGAAGAAGGGCGTGCTCCAGCAGGTGGCGCCCCCGCAGGAGCTCTACGACCGCCCCGTCAACCTGTTCGTGGCGGGTTTCATCGGCTCGCCCGCGATGAACCTCCTCCAGGGGCGGCTGGAGGCCGACGGCGCCGGCGCCCGGCTCACCCTGGGCGACCAGCACCTGGCGGTCCCCGCCGACCTGTTCGAGGAGCGCCCGCCCCTGCGCGACTACCTCGGGCGCGACGTCGCCGTCGGCATCCGCCCCGAGGACATGGACGACGCCGACCTCGGCACAGCGGCCGACGGCGCCGTCCTCACCTCCACCACCGAACTCGTCGAGGCCCTCGGCTCGGAACTGCTCGTCCACTTCACCCTCGGCGCGGCCCCCGTCGTCACCGAGGACACCAAGGAGCTGGCACGCGACGCAGGCACCGACACCGACCTCGACTCGGGCCGTCGTTCCAGCGGCGTCATCGCCCGCCTCAGCCCCCGGTCCCGCACCGCGATCGGCGCACAGATCCGCGTGCGGGTCGACACCGGGCGGCTGTACTTCTTCGATCCCGTCACGGGAGCTGGGATCTGGGGGGACCCCGCACCCGCACAGCAGCAGAAAGAGGGAACCCATGCCTGACAACCCGCGAAGAGCGCGCGGCGCGATGGCCGTCGCCGCCGCCGGAGCGCTGCTCGCCACCGCGTGCAGCCCCGGTGCCGGGCCGGGCGGCGGCGGAGGCGAGCTGAGCGGTGTCGAACTGCTGGTCGCCGCCAAGTGGACCGGTGTCGAGCAGCAGAACTTCGAAGAGGTCCTGGCCGGGTTCGAGCAGGAGACCGGCGCCACCGTCTCCTACGAGTCCACCGGCGAGGACACCGGCGCCTACCTCGGCCCCAAGCTGGAGGCGAACGAGCCGCCGGACATCGCGATCCTGCCCCAGCCCGGCCTGGTCGCCGAGTACGCCGAGCAGGGCGCGCTGGTGCCCCTGGAGGGCGACGCCGCGACGGTGCTGGAGGAGGACTACACCGACTACTGGCGCGACCTGGGGTCGGTCGACGGCGAGGCCTACGGCATCATGCTGAAGGCCGCCCACAAGTCGATCATCTGGTACCGCCCCGACGCGTTCTCCGACGCCGGGGTCGAGCCCCCCGCCACCTGGGACGACCTGACCGGCACCACGGCGACCACCCTCTCCGACGCCGGCATCACCCCCTTCGCCATGTGCGGCGCCTCGGGCTGGACCCTCACCGACTGGTTCGAGAACGTCTACCTCTCCCACGCTGGCCCGGAGCAGTACGACCAGCTGGCCGCGCACGAGATCCCCTGGACCGACGACTCCGTCGTCGAGACGCTGGAGATCCTGGCCGAGGTCTGGGGCGAGGAGTCCCTGATCAACGGCGGCAGTGACGGCGGGGTGCAGACCGACTTCCCCACCTGCGTCACCGACGTCTACGGCCAGCAGAACGCGGCCATGGTCTTCGAGGGCGACTTCGCCGCCGCCAGCGCCGAAGAGGCGGGCGCGACCGTCGGCGACGACGCCGTGGCCTTCCCCTTCCCCGCGGTGGGCGACGAGCCGCCCCTGGTGGTCGGCGGCGACATCGCCGTCGGGATGAGCGAGGGCGAGGGCGTGCAGGAGCTGCTCGCCTACCTGGCCTCCTCCGAGGCCCAGACCACCTGGGCCGGACTGGGCGGCTACCTGTCGGCCAACTCCGCGGTCACCACCGACGCCTACGAGGACGAGTTCACCCAGCAGCTCGCCCAGACCGTCCTGGACGCCGGCGACTCCGTGCGCTACGACCTCTCCGACCAGGTGCCCAGCGGGTTCGGTGCCACCGAGGGCCGGGGCATGTGGTCGATCCTCCAGGACTACCTGCGCGACTCCTCCGACCCTGAAGCCGCAGCGGAGGAGCTGGAGAACGCGGCATCGGACGCGGATTCCTAGAAGAGTGGATGTCCATGGCGACCACCGGTGAGCCGGAGGCGGTGCCGCTCAGCGGCACCCCCGATCCGGCCGGACCCGGGGACGCCGCCGCTGCCACGGGGTCGGGCCGTCTCGGCCCGCCCTCGTGGCTGGCGCTGGTGTTCCTGCTACCCGCCCTGCTGTTCCTGGGCGCGTACATGCTGTACCCGATCCTGTTCTCCATCTACCGCAGCCTCTGGGACGCCGCCGGCCTGGAGTTCGTCGGCCTCCAGAACTACGTCGACCTGTTCTCCACCCCCTCGACGTTCGTGGCGCTGCGCAACAACGTCATCTGGGTGGTGGTCGCGCCCATCGTGGTGACGGTGGCCGGGCTGCTGTTCGCCGTCCTCACGGAGCGCATCCGCTGGGCCACGGCGTTCAAGCTGATCGTCTTCATGCCGATGGCGATCTCGTTCCTGGCCTCGGGCGTGATCTTCCGCCTGGTCTATGAGCAGGACCCCGATCGCGGACTGGCCAACGCGGTCATCACGACCGTGCAGGACACGATCTCGCCGTCGGCCGCCTTCCCCGATGCGCGGCCCCGGCCCGAGTCCCCGGTGACCGCCGCCGACGGCGGCGGGTTCGAGCTGGGCGAAGAGGTCGCCACCGGCGAGAGCGCGCTCATCCCGCTGGTGGGCGTGCAGGCCGACGATCTGCCCGGCGGCACTGAGCGCGCCGTTGCGGCCGAGCCCGCCGACGGCGCCGTCACCGGGACCGTGTGGCTGGACTTCACCCGCGGCGGCGGGGGCGAAGAGGGCGTGATCGACACGTCGGAGATGGGCCTGCCGGCCATGGAGGTCCAGGCCATCAGCGGCGGCCAGGTCGCCGGCACGACCCTCACCGACCCCGACGGCCGGTTCGCGTTCGACGGCCTGGCCGAGGGCTCCTACACGCTCCGGCTGTCCCCGGCGAACTTCACCGAGCCCTACAACGGCGTCACGTGGCTGGGCCCGACCCTCATCACCCCCGCCATCATCGGCGCCTACCTGTGGGTGTGGGCCGGGTTCGCGATGGTGCTCATCGCGGCCGGGCTGTCGGCGATCCCGCGCGACGCCCTGGAGGCCGCCCGGGTCGACGGCGCAACGGAGTGGCAGGTCTTCCGCCGGGTGACCGTCCCGCTGCTGTCGCCGGTGCTCATGGTCGTGTTCATCACCCTGATGATCTACGTCCTGAAGATCTTCGACCTGGTGTTCATCATCGCCCCCGGATCGGTCCAGCGCGACGCCAACGTGCTGGCCGTGGAGATGTGGCGGGTCTCCTTCGGCGGCGGCAACGACCAAGGCCTGGGCAGCGCCCTCGCGGTCTTCCTGCTGGTGCTGGTCGTTCCCGCGATGATCTTCCAGATCCGACGGTTCCGCCAGGAGAACAAATGACCACCGTTAGTGAAGCCGAGGCCCCGGCGCCGGTCGCCGATGCAGCCGAGGGGGCGCCGCACCGGTCGGTGGCGTCGCGGATCGTCAACCGGCTGGGGTCGGGCGTACTCCAGGTGGTGCTGGTCCTCATCGCGCTGTTCTGGCTGGTGCCCACCCTGGGCCTGTTCATCTCCAGCCTGCGCTCGCCGCAGGACAACGCGGCGTCGGGGTGGTGGGAGGCGCTGGCCCGGCCCTCCCAGATCACGCTGGAGAACTACGCCGGCCTGCTCGACAACGCCGGGTTCGTGTCGTCGTTCTTCAACACGGTGCTGATCACCGTGCCGGCGACCGTGCTGATCGTGGTCATCTCGGCGCTGGCGGCCTACGCGTTCGCGTGGCTGGAGTTCCCCGGGCGCGACTGGCTGTTCCTGGTCGTGGTCGGGCTGCTGGTGGTGCCGCTCCAGGTGGCGCTGGTGCCCGTGGCCCAGATGTACGGCGGGATCGGGATCTACGGCTCGATCGCCGGGGTGGTGCTCTTCCACGTCGGCTACGGGCTGCCGTTCGCGATCTTCCTGCTGCGGAACTTCTTCGCCGGCATCCCGCGCGACCTCTTGGAGGCCGCGCGCATGGACGGCGGCAAGGAGTTCACCATCTTCCGCCGCGTGATCCTGCCGCTGGGCGGGCCCGCGATCGCCTCGCTGGCGATCTTCCAGTTCCTGTGGGTGTGGAACGACCTGCTGGTGGCGCTGGTGTTCGCCGACGCCGCCAACCAGCCCATGACCAAGGCGCTGCAATCCGAGATGCGGCAGTTCGGCGCCAACATCGACGTCATCTCGGCCGGCGCGTTCCTGTCGATGGTGGTGCCGCTGGTGGTGTTCTTCGCGTTCCAGCGGTACTTCGTCCAGGGCGTGATGGCGGGCGCGGTGAAGTAGGCGCCGCCCGCCGGCCGTGCGGTGACACGACGGAAACGGGCCCGGTCCGCCGTTGGGCGGGCCGGGCCCGTTCGCCGTGCCGGGGTACCGGGTCAGGCGGAGGCGGCGGCCGCCGGCTGCTGCTGGCCGATGGCCAGGCCGCTCTCCTTGTCGAAGTAGTGCAGCTGGGTGACGTCGACGGCGAGCTCGATGGTGCCGCCGGGCCGGACCTGGCTGCGCGGGTTGACCCGGGCGGTGAACAGCGAGCGGTCGCCCGACAGCGGGAGCGCGGCATCGGCGTCCTCGCCGTCGCCTGCGGCGTCGGCGGCCAGCGCGGCGGCGTCGTCGTGCTTCACCGGGGGCGCGTTGACACTGAAGATGACGTTGATCTCGGTGCCCAGCTCCTCGGTGACGTCGGCCTTGACCTCCATGGTCGCGGCGCTGTGCGAGGACAGGGCGGCGTCCTCGAAGTCGGAGGGGCGGATACCCAGGATGATCTGCTTGCCCAGGTGGTCGCGCAGACCGGGGCGGGCATCGACGGCCTCGGCCGAGACCGGCAGGGCGTGGTCGGCGAACTTCAGCACCGCGCCCTGGCCGTCCTGCTGGAGTTCGGCGTTGATGAAGTTCATGGCGGGCGAGCCGATGAACCCGGCGACGAACAGGTTGACCGGGTGGTCGAACAGGTTCTTGGGGGTGTCGACCTGCTGGAGCCGGCCGTCGCGCAGCACCGCGACGCGGTCGCCCAGGGTCATGGCCTCGATCTGGTCGTGGGTGACGTAGACCGTGGTGACGCCCAGGCGCTCGTGGAGCTGGTTGAGCGAGGCGCGCATCTGGACGCGCAGCTTGGCGTCGAGGTTGGACAGCGGCTCGTCCATGAGGAACGCCTGCGGTTCGCGGACGATGGCGCGGCCCATGGCGACGCGCTGGCGCTGGCCGCCGGACAGGGCGGCGGGCTTGCGCTTGAGGTAGGGCTCCAGGCCGAGCATGGCGGCGGCGTCGTTGACGCGCTTCTCGATCTCGGGCTTGGCGATCTTGCGCAGCTTGAGGCCGAAGGCGAGGTTCTGCTCGACGGTCATGTGCGGGTAGAGCGCGTAGTTCTGGAAGACCATGGCGATGTCGCGGTCCTTCGGGGGGCGGTCGTTGACGACCTCCTCACCGATCTTGAGGTCGCCGCCGGTGATCTCCTCTAGGCCGGCGATCATCCGCAGAGCGGTGGACTTGCCGCAGCCGGAGGGGCCGACGAGGACCATGAACTCGCCGTCGTTGATCTCCAGATTGAGGTTGTCGACGGCCTTGACACCGCCCGAGTAGACCTTGTCGACGCCGTCGAGGACGATCTTCGCCATGGGGCAACAGCTCCCGTGTCACTGCGCTCGCCCGGGGGCCGGATCGAGCGGGTTCTGCCGAGTGGTGATCGAACTGTATCGATCTGCTCGATTCATCGAACACCAATGGAGCTCTTTCTGTCGAGGGTTCGCACGATTTCGATCTGGTTTCATCCACCATGCGAGACCGGATTTCCGCAGGTGGTGTGGGGCCGGGCGGTCGGACCTGACTGGCATGTGGCCACCGTGTGCGTTAGCCTGGCGGCGAATATCCGGTTCCCCTGAGCCCGGGCCCGCGTATGCGGGCGCGCGCCGAGGTGGTGGCCAACGGGTCCCGACACGAGTCCCGGGGGTTGCGGCACTCGACGGGGAGTCTGGGTAATCTACTGACCAGTCCAGCACTGGACGGACCGGTTGAGCGGTCCGGTTCTTGCCCGAGCGGCCGTCGCACCACGCACCAGGTGCGGCCGGAGGTCGGGGAAGGAGCGGCGCCCGCGACCGGGCGGGGGGTTGGACCCGGAGAAGGCCCGAACATCCAGTAGACAACGGTCTCCGCGCTCGCCGCCGACGAGACGGATCCGGTCCGAAGGGTGGTTTCGGGCCTTTTCCGCGTCCCCCTATATCCCCCATATCGATCGAAAGCGAGCCAGGCGTGAAAGCTGTGGACGCCCAGAGGGCGCAGGGCATCGCCGCCCCAGTGCCCGCCGGCCCGGCACCCACTGGCCCGTCCGCGCCGGTACCGTCGCCGGTCCCCGGCGGCCCCCACATCGCGCTTCGCGCGCTCGCCGCGGCCGCCTCGGGCGCCGCCCAGCTCTTCGCCCTGCCCCCCTACGACCTGTGGTGGCTGGGCCCCCTCAGCGCCGCCCTGCTCGCCTGGGCGCTGCTGGGCACCCGCCCCCGCCGCGCCGCCTGGCTCGGCCTGCTCGCCGGCGCCGCCCTCATGGTCCCGCTGGTGCGCTGGCAGGACGTCTTCGGCGCCGACGTCTGGCTGGCAATCGCCGCCCTCGAGACCGCCTTCTTCATCCCCATGGGCATCGCGATCGCGCTCGCCATGCGGCTGCCGGGCTGGCCGGTGTGGACCGCGGCGGTGTGGGTGCTCCAGGAGGCCGTGCGCGCACGCTTCCCGTGGGGCGGCTTCGCCTGGGGCAAGCTCGCCTTCGCCCAGCCCGACACCCCGTTCTCCGGATACGCGGCGTGGGGCTCCTCGGCGCTGGTGACCTTCATGGTGGCCCTCACGGGAGGCCTGCTGCTGTGGGCGGTGCTGCGCATCGCCCGCGCGCCCCGCGCCGCCCTGCTGCCCGCGGGGGCCGCCGCCGCGGGCGTCGCCGCCGTCCTGGGCGCGGGCATCGCGGTGCCCTCCATCGGCGCACCCACCGTCGACCACACCGCCACCGTCGCCCTGGTGCAGGGCAACGTGCCCGGCATCGGGCAGATGAGCATCCTCGGCGAACGCATGCAGGTGCTGGAGAACCACGTCGACGGCGTCCACGAGCTGGCCGACCAGGTGCGGGCGGGCGAGATCGAGCAGCCCGACCTCGTGGTCCTCCCCGAGAACGCCAGCGACATCGACGCCTACGCCGACCCGCAGGCCGCCGCCATGATCGACGACGCCGCCCGCGACATCGGCGCCCCCCTGCTGTTCGGCATCACCCGCTACAGCGACGACGGCTCCGAGCGCGAGATCCGCTCCGTCGTGTGGGACCCCGAGGACGGGCCCGGCGACCACTACACCAAACGGCAGCTCATCCCCTTCGGGGAGTACATCCCCTACCGCGACCTCCTCACCCCCTACATCGAGCGGCTGGGCCAGATCCCCAGCGACGGCGTGCCCGGCACCGAGCCCGGGGCGCTGGAGCTGGGCGGCACCACCGTCGCCGCGGCCATCTGCTTCGACATCGCCTTCGACCCCCCGATTCGCGAGTCGGTGGCCGAAGGCGGCCAGATCATCGTGGTCCCGACCAACAACGCCAACTACAACTTCACCGGTCAGACCGATCAGCAGCTGGCCATCACGCAGCTGCGCGCGGTCGAGCACGGCCGCCCGGCCGTGGTCGCCGCCACCAGCGGAGTCAGCGCGGTCGTGGCCGCCGACGGATCGGTGCAGTACCGTTCGCCCGAAGCCGAACCCGCGGTCCACGCCGCCGAACTGCCCGCGATGACCGGCCTGACCCCCGCGACCCGGCTGGGCGCGC
>NZ_JBHSBH010000007.1:304449-315567 GCF_042650565.1 Nocardiopsis sediminis | reverse complement strand
GACCACCCGGCGGGCGCTGATGGTCTGCCCGTCGGCGTAGCTGATCTCGGCGCCGCGGTCGTCGTGGGCCGCCGCCGGCGCGCGGCCGCCGCCGCGCCCGCCCGGGACGCCCAGGGGGCCGGCGCGGGGCCGGGGGACGCGTGAACCGCGGCGCGGGCCTGGGAAGCGGCGGGAACGTTCACCGGCGCTGATGCGTTCTTCCCAGTGGGATGACGAGATTCCGAGGATGGGACCCATGCCGCTGCTGATCGTTCTGGCGCTGATGGCGCTGCCGTTCGTCGAGATCTGGCTGATGGTGCTCATCGGCCAGCAGATCGGGCCCGCCTGGACCATCGTCGCGCTGTTCGCGCTGACCGCCTCAGGCACGCTGGTGGTGCGCCGCGCCGGGACCAAGGCGTTCCGCGAGGCCGACGCCGCCATGCGCACGGGGCAGCAGCCCCAGCGGGGGGTGCTCGACACCGTGATGCTGATGGTGGGCGGCATTCTGCTGATCATCCCGGGGTTCCTCACCGGGGCTCTGGGCGCCCTGATGGCGCTGCCCTTCACTCGGCCGCTGCTGCGCTGGGCGTTCAGCGGCTGGGCGGAGCGGCGGATGAAGAAGATGCGCGAACGCGCCGAACGCGAGTTCGCGACCCTCGGTGTGCACGTGCCGGGGCAGGCGCCCGGCGACCGCCCGGGGCGGGCGGGGAACGGCAAGGTCATTCAGGGGCACATCGTCGACGACGGCCCGGAACGCTGAACGCCGGGATCCGGCGGACCGCGGACCGGACCAGGGGGTGGTCCGGGGGCCACGGTCCGCCCGCCGCAAGGGGGGAGTCCCAGAGGGGAAGTGGGACGCGGCGTCGCCGCATGCGGGCTCCGTCAGAGACGGTGGGCCTCAGCCAGCAGGGCGCGCCAGGCGCCGACGGGGAAGTCCAGCAGCGCCCCATCGGGGTGCTTGCTGTCGCGCATCAACGCGCGGCCGTCGGCGGCGCACGCCTCAACGCATTCTCCGGCCGCACCGCTGTGGCTGGACGTGCGCCATTCAGAATCCATCTCGAACCTTCCTGATCAGATCGTACGAGGCCTTCGGGGGCAGGGCGACGCCCTGGAGCTCCCCGAACAAGGCCGTGTGACGCCGGATCTCCGGCAGTGCGTCGATGACCTGCCCGCCGCCGGAGCCCTCGGAATAGAGCAACGTTCCGCCACCCGAAGTCGTGAGCAGGCGGAAAGGCCCGGAATTCCCGGGGCTGTCGGTGGTGTCGGCGGGGACCACCTGGATCCGCACCAGGCCTGATTCTGACAGATCCGCGAGGCGCGTGAGCTGCTTCCTCATCACTTCCGTACCGCCGACCATGCGCGTCAGTACCGTCTCGCACAGAACCGCCCAGAGTGTCGGTCCCTCCCCTCCGGTCAGGGTTTCATATCTTTCCACCCGGCCCGCGACGAGCCGTTCGATGTGGGCCGCGCGGTCCAATGGGCGGCCGACCCGGAAAACCGCGCGTGCGTATTCTGGGATCTGAAGGTATCCGGGGCACAGAATCGGACCCCAGCTTCGTATTTCGGTGGCCTGTTCCTCCGATCTGAGGATCTGCCGGAACCAATCGGGTCCCGTGGTGGCGTTTGTTGCTTCGGCCCAACGCCGCAAGACTGCGCCCTCGGCGCGGAAGAATTGGTCGAGTTCGGCGGCCGTGTCCTTTTTGGCCTGACGCGTTGCGC
This sequence comes from Nocardiopsis sediminis, assembly GCF_042650565.1. Lineage (NCBI taxonomy): Bacteria > Bacillati > Actinomycetota > Actinomycetes > Streptosporangiales > Nocardiopsidaceae > Nocardiopsis > Nocardiopsis sediminis. Next base: position 313,869 of record NZ_JBHSBH010000007.1, on the reverse strand, counting down.
GCTCGATCTTGCTCAGCATGCCGGGGGTGATCGACAGGTGCTTGGCCACCTGGTCGAGTGAGAGACCAGCGTGCGCCCGCAGCCGGCGAACCTCGCGTCCGAACGTCGACCACGCTGGTAATGGTCGCTCTGCCATGAGTACAAAAATAGACCTGCTGGATACCGCATAGGACATCTGCGGACAGTAAACGCCGGACCAGGGCTGGCTAGGGAGTTGCGTAATTCCTGGTGGAAGGCTTGATACCGAAAAGCCCTGCGGCGGCGGAGCCCATGCGGGGGAACGGTCACCGAAACCGGGGAGCAGATGGTGTCGACCACCTTAGAGCTGAAAACGTGGAATATCCGACCATTCGTCGCGAAGAGTGGGCGCTGTCGGTATCGCCTGGATATGGAATGCGTGTCGCATTTCAGCCGGGCGGCGCGGAGCGCAACTGTGAGGTCGTGGGTGAAACCATGAGTTACGCGAATATCCAGCAGGTCAGCATCGCCGAACTCCGCTTCTGGGCGCACTCCCGCGGGGTCGATATCGTCGAACTGGAAGTACCCGACATACAGGGTAACCGGATCTTCTCGGCGACCGACGGAGACGAGACCCGGGTCGCGAAATGCCCCCCGGCGGAATCTCCCCCCGTCCGCGACGCCTGGGACGCCCGCATGCGCACGGAGCTCCGGCGCATGCGCATGCCCTCCTCCGGGCTGCGCGGCGGGACGCCCGTGGGCGGCGGCGGTGGGGGCATCTACGGCCGCGCACAGCCGACGGTCTGAGGCGCGCACGGCGGCGCGGGCGGACACACCGGCGGTGAAGGCGAAGAGCACGACGAGCACGGGCAGCAGAGGCGCAGGGGGCGCGGTGCCGGAGGGGGTGCCGCGGCGGCGGGACGCACGGCGCCCGTCCGCCCCCGGCGGCCTCTGCCGGCCCGATGGGTCCCCGGGGGGCGCGGGCACGCAGGGTCAAGAATCCGGCGACCGGGTGCCAATGACATAATCGCGGTGCAGTGCCAACCTGAACGCGTCTCGCGCAATCGGGTTCTCGCCGCTCCTCCGCCGATCACCAGCGCATCTCCGAAGAAGCCGAGACCCCCCACCCCTGTCGGCCCCTCTCGGTTGTGAGAAACGATGCCCAGTCATGACGGCCTCCCGCGTGCCCGCACCCCGGACGGAGGAGGTCGCGGCGCCCGTTCCACGCCTGCGCCGTCCCGCCCGCCCCGGCCCGGACCGCTCCGGCGGCGGGCGCTGCGCGAGCGCGGGGCGTCGTACGTGGAGTACGGCGGGGTCGTGCTGCTCGTCGCGGCCATCCTCGGCGCGGTCATGGTGGGCGACGTCCCCGGCCGGGTCGCCGACTTCTGCGCGGCCGCGATCTGCCGGGTCACCGGGGGCGAGGACTGCGAGCTCGCCGGCCAGGCGGCCGACGTCGGCCCGTTGGCCTATAGGGATCCGACTCTCGACCCGCGGCCCGTGCGCCCGCCCTTGGACCGTCCCGGCTGCGCCGACCCCGACGCGGCCTGGACCGAGGGCCTGCACGCCCACAACGACTACGAAAACGGCACTCCGCTCCAAGACGCGCTCGACAACGGTGCCATCAGCGTCGAGGCCGACGTGTGGGTCGCCAAGCCGGTCGAACTCGGCGAGGAGGGGATCATGGAGGGGCGCCAGGAGCTGTCCGTCCGCCACGACGCCGACGAGACGACCTCGGAGACGCTGCGCGACCTCTACATCGACCCCCTGATCGAACGGGCCGAGGAGAACGGCGGCGAGATCTACCCCGGCCGCGACGAGCCCTTCCGCCTGGTCATCGAGATCAAGGAGAAGGAGGACAAGAACCGCGACAAGTGGCTGGAGGCGTACCAGATCGCCTACCGGGAGATCCAGGACCTCCCCGAAGGCGTCGAGGTGGTCTTCAGCGGCGACACCCCCTCGTCGGTCGCCGAGCTGGCCGACGCGGAACTCGACGGGGAGCGGATCGGCCTGCCGCCCCGCGGCGCCACCTTCGACATCGCCCCGGAGTACCCCGACTGCACGCTCCCGGAGCACCTGCGTTTCGGCAGCGACGCCTACGACCCCGACGAGGCGCGCTACTTCAGCACGCTCAACGGCGAATGGGGCGAGGGCAAGTGCGGCGACCAGGACGGCGACGGCCACATCAGCGGCGAGGAGCAGGAGCGGCTCAACGAGGTCGTCGAGCAGGCGCACGCCTCGGGGATGAAGGTCCGGTTCTGGGGCACCCCCGACGGCAAGGACCGGGCCGGGCACGGGCGGTTCTTCCCCTGCATCGGCTACGACAGCTGCGAGAACGCACCCCGCGAACGGGCCTGGGACGCCCTGCACGAGGCGGGCGTCGATTTCTACAACACCGACCACCTCACCCAGAGCCGCGACTGGCTCCGGGAATGCGGCGAGGGCGACTTCTGATGGGTACCGGCGGCGGCGCGCGCAGCCGCCGGTGAGCAACGGTGCCGGCCGATCGCGGCCGGCACCGGCCTTCCAGCGCGCCGTCCGCTGGCGCCGGGGGTTCCCGGTCCCGGGTCAGACGAGGTCGACCAGGTCGGCGATCGAGTCCACGACCGTGGTCGGCCGGTAGGGGTACCTGGCGATGTCGGCCTGCGTCGTCAGCCCGGTGAGGACCAGGAACGTCTCCATCCCCGCCTCCAGCCCGGCCAGGACGTCGGTGTCCATGCGGTCGCCGATCATGGCGCTGGTCTCGGAGTGCGCGCCGATGACGTTCAGCCCGGTGCGCATCATCAGCGGGTTCGGCTTGCCGACGAAGTACGGCTCCTTGCCCGTGGCCTTCGTGATCAGCGCGGCCACGGACCCGGTCGCGGGCAGGGCGCCCTCCGGTGAGGGCCCGGTGTTGTCGGGGTTGGTGGCGATGAACCGAGAGCCGTCGTTGATGAGCCGGATGGCCTTCGTCAGCGCTTCGAACGAGTACGTGCGGGTCTCGCCCAGGATCACGAAGTCGGGGTCGACGTCGGTCATCACGTAGCCCGCATCGTGCAGGGCCGTGGTCAGCCCGGCCTCGCCGATGACGTAGGCGGTCCCGCCGGGGTGCTGGGTGTCGAGGAACTTCGCGGTGGCGAGCGCGGAGGTCCAGATGTTCTCCACTGGCACCCCGAGCCCGATCCGGTTCAGGCGCGCGTGCAGATCCCGGGCCGTGTAGATCGAGTTGTTGGTGAGCACCAGGAACGGCCGCCCGGAGTCGCGCAGCTTCTTGATGAACGCATCGGCCCCGGGCACCGGGACGCCCTCGTGCATCAGCACCCCGTCCATGTCGGTGAGCCACGATTCGATGGGCTTACGCTCTGTCATGCGGACGGACTCCTGCCGGTGCGTGGGCCATGGAATACCCATGCTATTCGCCCATTCCGCCCCAGGGTGTCACCCCGGCCCGCAGGTGGAGGCCGCGGGCGGGCGGGCCGCCTGCGCCCGCGGACGCGTGAGGGGCGGCGGCCCTGTGGGCCGCCGCCCCTCACGCGAGGAACCAACCGGGATCAGGCGCTCTGGCGCTGCCGGGCCAGGGCCGCCATGTGCTCCTGCTCTTCACGCCGCCGCGACCGGAGCAGCTCCAGGCGCTCGGCCAGGACCTCCTCGAGGTCCTCCATGCTCCGGCGCTCCAGCAGCATGTCCCAGTGCGTGCGCGCGGGCTTGCCCTTCTTCTCCTGGGGCTTCTCGCCGTCGACCATCAGGGCGTTGTCGCCGCAGAAGCGGCACTCCCAGTTCGACGGGATCTCCGCTTCGGTCGCGAAGGTGACGGAGAAACGATGGCCCCGAGGGCAGTCGTAGGTGACCTCTTGGCGCGGTGCCAGATCGGTGTTGCGGTCGTTCTCGTAGCTGGTCGCCCCGAGTCGTGTGCCGCGAAGTGCTCGCTCGGCCATCGTGTACGTGCCTCCAGGCGCTCATGCGGTCTTCGTGGGTGTAACGCGTCGGTCCGTCTCAAAGATTCCCCGGACGCCGGTGATCCAACCGTGCGATAATGCCCGGTCGTCCGTGCCGGGGCGGCGTGCCGCCGGCGTGCGCCGGGCTTTTTTCCGCGTCCGTCCGGATCCTTGCGGGGCGCCGATACCCCGGGCCGACTGCGCCTTTGCGCAACCTTTACCGGCCCGCGCCGCGGCGGTGAGGCGCGTGCAGCCGGGAACTTTCGCCGTTGACTCATGCCTGAAACAACTACGACATACCCTCGGATTCCCCATCTGTCCGAGGAGTTTCGATGGTCGACCCGGGTCCCCGACCCCCCGGCTCAGCCACACCGCCCGGACCCGCCGGGCGCTGCCCGATGCGCGGCGGGCGGGTGCAGATCTACGCGGGTGCACAGGGAGGAGACGAGTCCGGGCTGTGGCGCGAGCTGCGCGCCAGGTTCGGGGCGGTCGCCCCCGTCGAAGTCGCACCCGGTGTCCCCGGATGGCTGCTGCTCGGGTACCACGAGAACCTGCGCGTGCTGCGCGACCAGGACCGGTTCGCCGCGGACCCGCTCGCCTGGAGCCGGCGCTCCGGCCACCCCGGCGCGGCCGGGCCGCGCAACGGCGCGCTGGCCGGCGACGGCCCCGAGCACCGCCGGCTGCGTTCCGTCATCGTCGACAGCCTGGCGCAGATCTCCACCGCGCAGGTCGTCCCCGTGGTCGAGCGCACCGCCCGCGGCCTCATCGGCGCCGCCCTGCCCACCGGCGGCATGGACCTCATCGGGCAGTACGCCGCCCCGCTGCCCGCGCTCGTCCTCAACCGGCTGCTCGGGCTCCCCGACGCCTACGGCCGCCTGCTCGCCGGCCTCGCCGCCGACATCTGGAGCGGCGACCCCGCCCGGGCCGAGCCCGCCACCCGCGGGCTGCACACCTACGCCGCCGGCCTGGTCGAGCGCAAGCGCGAGAACCCCGGGGACGACCTCGCCTCACGCCTGCTGGCCCACCCCGCCGGGCTCAGCGACGACGAAGCCGTCGAGCAGCTGCTCCTGCTGTGGGCCGCCGGGCACGAGCCCACCACCCACCTCGTCGGCAACGCGCTGTACCGGCTGCTGAGCGTCCCCGAGATCGCGGCGGCCTACGGCGGCGCCTCTCTGCCCGCCGACGACTTCCTCGACTACGTCATGTGGGTCGATCCGCCGCTGCGCATGCTCACGGGCCGCTACAGCGTGCGCGACGTCGAACTGGGCGGCGCGCACATCCGCAAGGGCGAGGCGCTGGTCCTCGGGTTCGGCCCGGCCCACGCCGACCCGGTTGTCACCGCACGCGCCGACACCGGCGACGCCTTGGCGCTCGCCGGCAACCGCGCCCACCTGATGTGGGGCGCCGGCGCCCACGGCTGCCCCGCCCAGAGCCTGGCCCGCGAGATCGCAGGCACCGCGATCGACACCCTCCTCAACCGGCTGCCGCGCATGGCGCCCGCCGCCGCGCCCGCGGAGCTGCGCTGGCGCTCGTCGCTGTCGGTCCACGGACTGGCCGAGCTGCCGGTGGTCTTCCCCGCCGAGGGCGAACGGGGGCCCGGACCCGCGCCTGAGCGGCCGGAGCGCGAGCGCGGGCGGCCGCGCCGGATGTTCGGCCGCGGCGGCGGCCGGCCACGCGCGCAGGGCGCCCGCTACCAGGCGCCCGCCGCCGCACCTGAGGAGCCGCCCGCCCCGCCGGTCCGCCCTGAGCGACCGGCCCGGCCCGCCAAGCCGCGCCCCGCCGGCGCCCGCTACCAGGCGCCCGCCGCCGCACCTGAGGAGCCGCCCGCCCCGCCGGTCCGCCCTGAGCGACCGGCCCGGCCCGCCAAGCCGCGCCCCGCCGGCGCCCGCTACCAGGCGCCCGCCGCGCCCGCCGCCCCTTCGCTCGATGCGCTCGACGCCCTGCTGGAGAAGCGGGGCGACGACGGCCCGGGCTGACCGGCCGCGCGGTGGACGCGGCAGACGCTGAGGACTGGCGGACGCGGGGAACGCGAGGACCGCGAGGGACGGGCGGGTGCGGCGCGGCCGGGCACGCGTGAGGCGGGCGGGTCGCATGCCGCCCTCCGGGAAAATTCCCGCGCGACCGCACCCGGACTGACCGATGCCGGAACCCCCGATCGCTTGGGTCCGTGGGGGCGCGCCGACTACCGTCGAACCGAACGCAGGAAGCGCGACCCGAACGGCATACCGATGCTCTCGGCGAGCGAAGCGCCGTCCGCGGGACGGGTGAGCACAGCACCCGACCCGCGAGGGACCCCGGGCGAACGGGGGCCGGTCGCACCATGTGCGGCCGCCACGTCCGGGGGATCCGGCGCGACGGTGGCCGGCCGCATGGCCTGACGCTCTGCGTGACGAAGGGGACGGCCCGCCCGGCCGCACAACGGCCCGGGGCGTCCACGGTGCACGACGCCTTGCCGGCACGTGCCCGCCGTCATGGCCCGGACCACGGGGGACCGGGAGCGGCGCGGCGCACGCGGGGACCGGCCACGGCGTGCGGTGGGGCCACCGCGGACGCGTCCTCCCCTTCCCTCTGTGCTCCGCCCCGGCGGCGTCGCCGGGGCGGAGCACATTCACCGGAACAGGGGAGCGGGGGAGCACCGGCGGACATCACGCGCCGATCGGCGGGTCGCCCGAACCCCCCGGTCGCCCACCCTCATGCCGGTCACCGGGGACAGGGGCGGTCGTGTCGGGGGGCCGTGCGGTGAACCCGGACGGGGAGCCGTCCCGCCATGGCGTCTTACTCTGGGGCCATGGGTCTTGGCGCGGTGAGTCCGGTCGTCGTGGGGCGGGGCGAGGAGCTGCGTCTGCTCCACGAGCATGCGCGCCGCGCGCGCGGCGGGGTGGCCGGGACGCTGCTGCTCGGCGGGGAGGCGGGGATCGGCAAGTCCCGGCTGCTGGAGGAGTTCGGTGCGCGCACCGCCAACGGGACTCTGGTCGCGGGCGGCTGCCTGGAGCTCGGCGCCGACGGCCTGCCCCTCGCCCCGTTCGTGACCGTGCTGCGCCGGCTGCGGCGCGACCTCGGCGCCGACCGGTTCGCGGAGCTGTCGGGCTCCGGCGGCCCGCGCGAACTCGCGCGCCTGCTCCCGGAGCTGGGCGTCCCACCTGAGGAGCGCCCCGAGGCCCGCGGGCGCCTGTTCGAGCAGGTGCTGCGGGTGCTCTCGGCAGCGGCCGAACCCGCGGGGCTCACCGTCGTCCTGGAGGACCTGCACTGGGCCGACTCCGCCACCCGCCACCTGCTGGTGTTCCTCGTCCGCAACCTCGACACCGCCCGCGTGCAGATCGTCGCCGCCTACCGCACCGACGACCTGCACCGCGACCACCCGCTGCGGCGGCTGCTGCCCGAACTGGAACGGCTGCCCGCCGTCACCCGCATGGACCTGCGCCCGCTCAGCCGCGAGCAGGTGGCCGAGCAGGCGCACGCCATCCTCGGGCACGACGTCGAACCCGCGGACCTGGCCGTCCTCTACGAGCGCACCGCCGGCAACCCGCTGTTCGTCGAATCCCTGCTGGAGCTGCCCGGACCTGAGCGCCACACGCTGCCCGAACGCCCCCGGGAACTTCTCCTGGGCCCGCTGCGCGTCCTCGGCGAGGACGCGCGGACCGTGGCGATGGCCGCGTCCGTGGGCGGGCGCGGCGGGCAGCGCGTCGAGCACCGGCTGCTGGCGGAGGCCGTCCGGCTGGAAGACGACCGCCTGGAGGCCGCGCTGCGGGCCCTGGTCGACGCCAACCTCCTGCGGGTCGAGGGCACCGGGTACCGGTTCCGCCACGCCCTGCTCCGCGAGGCCGTGCACGCCGAGCTGCTGCCCGGCCGCCGGTCCCGCCTGCACCTCGCCTATGCCGACGCCCTGGAGCGCGAACCCGACGGCGCCTTCGGCCACGCCGCCGAACTCGCCCACCACTACCACGAGGCCCACGAGCAGCCGCGCGCACTCAGCGCCGCCTGGCGGGCCGCCGTACGGGCGCGTGCCACCTACGGCTACGACGAGCAGCTGCGCATGGCCGAACGCGTCATCGACCTGTGGGACCGGGTCCCCGACGCCGCGGAGCGCGTCGGGATGCAGCTGGTGGACGTGGTGGAGCAGGCGGCCGAGGCGGCCATCGACGGCGGGGCGACCGCGCGCGGCCTCGACCTGGCCGAGGCCGGGCTGCGCGCGCTGCCCGGCACCGGCGACGACCCCACCGCGACGCGCCGGGCACTGCTGCTGCGCCGCCGCGGGCAGGCGCGCCGCGACCTGAACGACCCCGGTGCCCTGGACGACATCCGCGAGGCCGCGCGGGTGCTGCCTCCGGGAAGCCCGCACCGGCCGTCGGTGCTGGCCACCCTCGCCGCCGAACTCGCTCTGCGGACCCACTTCACCGAGGCCGCCGATGTGGCGCGGACCGCGTTGGCCGATGCCCGCGCGGCGCTGCGGGACGCCCCGGCGGCCCCCGCCTCGGAGCGGTCCGCCGGCTGCCCCCAGGAGCCGTGGCCGCACGTGCTGAGCGAACTGCACGCACGCATCACCCTGGCCAGTCTGGCGGCCCAGGACGGGCGGTACGACGTGGCGCTGCGCGAGCTGGAGGCCTGCCGTGCGGAGGCGCGCCGCGTCGACGACCCCGAGACCGAGACCCGCGCCGCCGGCCACCGCGTCGCGGTGCTCTGGGAGAGCGGCCGCTCCTCGCTGGCGGTGGCGGAGGGCGGCGCCGCGCTGGAGCGCGCGCGTGACCTGGGCACCATGGGATCATGCGGCTCCTTCGTCGCGGTCAACCTCGCCGAAGCGCTCTACCACCTGGGGGAGTTCGCGCAGTGCCGCGAGTCGGCGGGCCGCGCCCTGGCCTGGGGCCCGATGCCGCTGCACCGGTTCAACCTGCACACGCGCCGGGGGCTGGCGGCCCTCGCCATGGGCGACACCGACGCGGCGCGCGCGGACCGGCAGCGCCAGCGCCTCCCCGGCCACGCCCCGCACGCCCACACGCAAGACGAGCTGTCGGCCGCCCTGCTGGATCTGGAGCTGTGCCTGGCGGAGGGCGACACCGCGGCGGCCGTCGCGACCGCGAGCGCAACGGTCGGCGCCCCGCGGTTCGCGACCTGGCCCGCCTACGCCTGGCACGTCCTGGAGGCCGCGGCCCGGGCGGTGCGGGCCGGGGAGGCCCCCGGGGGCGGCGCGGGACGCGGCGATGTGGAAGGGCTGAGGGTGGCCGTCGCGGGGGTCTGCGAGCTGATGGAGGTCTCCGGTCCGTCGCAGAGCGCACTGCGTGCGACGGTGTGGGCGCACTTGGCCCGCGACGGAGCGGCCGGCGATGCAGGGGACGACGGCGGGATGGGGGACGGCGGGGCGGATGCGGTCCGCGCGGCGTGGGAGGCGGCGGTGGCGGCCTGGCGCGATGCCGAGGAGCCCTGCATGCTCGCCGCCGCGCTGCTGCGGCTGGCCGAGGCCGACGCGGGACGGGGCGACCGGGCCGCGGCGGCCGCCGCCCTGACCGACGTCGTGCTCGAATACCGCCGCGACCGCGCCCGCCTGGACCCCCTCCGC
>NZ_JBHSBH010000007.1:290625-304399 GCF_042650565.1 Nocardiopsis sediminis | reverse complement strand
GCGCAGCCGCTGTCCGGCCGTACCGCCGACCTGGCCCGCCGACTGGGCGTGGCCCTCGGCAAGGGCGGGGGCTCGGCCCCTCCGCCCCCGGAGGGGCTGACCCCGCGGGAGACGGAGGTACTGCGCCTCCTGGCCCAGGGCCGGACCAACGCCCAGATCGCCGAACGGCTGTTCATCTCGGCGAAGACCGCGAGCGTCCACGTCTCCAACATCCTCGCCAAACTCGGCACCCCCAACCGCGCAGCGGCCGCGGCCCGCGCCCGCGGTCTCGGCCTGGGATGAGGGCCGCGGCCGGGGCACCGACGCGGGAGCGGTCCGGCCGGCGGGCGGGCGGCGCGGATAGGATGTGCGGACGGTGACGGTGGAGGCGCGAACGCGTCCGCGACCGCTACCACCGGGGGGCACGGGCCGCTACGAAACGCCGGCCGGCCGGGCGTCGAAGACGCTGACCGGTTCGCCCTGCGCATCACCGGAGAACAACGACGGTCCATGGACGACCTGGCGGGCCGAGCGGCCCAGCCGGGCGAGGCCGTGGCGTGCGGCGTGCTCTTCGAACGCGAGAACGTGCAGGAACCCGGAGGCGGCTTCATCGACGGGTGAGAACTCATCGCCCTGAGCGGCCGCGAAGGTGACCTCGTCGCGTTGCGGCAGCGTTCCGGCGACGGCGCGGACATCCTGTCCCGTGCCGCTCCGCACACGCTGCTCGATCAGCGCGCGCGTGCGCTCATCGGCGCCACCCGCCCACGGGCGGGCCAGCAGCATCTGGGCGCCGGGGCCGCCCGTGCCGGTGTCGGGGACGGCGGTCCAGCACATGGGCGCGGGTTCCGCGCCCAGTTCGGCGAGGGCGCCGGCGAAGGCGTCGTCGACGGCGGGCGTGCTGACGGACAGCGCGGTGAAGGCCTCGGCGTGTTCGTCGAAGGCGTCGGGGATGTCGAGACCGATGATGACGCCGATCCACTCCAGCGCCGGTGCCGGGCGGGTGTGGGCGGTGAACCGAGCGGGATCGAACGCGGCGACCCGCTCGGCGACGTCGAGGTAGAAGTCCTCCAACTGCCGGCGCACCCGGACGGCTTCGCGCCATTGTCCGAACGGGAATTCCGACGCCGTGGCGAGCTCCGACAGTGGCACCCGGGCGCGACGCAGCAGCCCGATGGTGGCTCCGTGCTGGATCTGGGAGGGGGCATAGTGGCGGTACCCCGAGCCGGCGTCGACGAACGCCGGTGGCAGGATGCCGCGTTCGGCGTACAGGCGCAGTGCCTTGGCGGACAAGCCGGTCAGCAGCTGGAATTCGCCGGCGGTGAGGGTGGTGCGCATCGTCCTCCTCGGTGTGGAGCGGATCGGTTCGCCTTCAGCCTGGGCCCTGCCCCAAGGGCGAGGTCAAACCGATGTCCGTCCGTTCCGCCGACGCCCCTGTCGCCGTGCGGTGCGGCACCGCCCCCGCAACGGGGACGGTGCCGGTGGCCGTGAGGTCAGGCGATGCGGTCCAGGACCACCACGGGGATGTCGCGGTCGGTCTTGGTCTGGTACTCGTCGTAGGAGGGCCAGGTGGCCGTGAACGCCGGCCACAGGCGTGCCTTCTCCTCCGGCGAGGCGGTGCGCGCCCGTGCCCTGAACCGGTCACCCTTGACCTGGAGGCCGACCTCGGGCTCGGCCACCAGGTTCTTGTACCAGAGCGGGTGGTCGGTGGCGCCGCCGTTGGAGGCCACGATCGCGTAGGCGTCGCCGTGGGTGCGGTAGATCAGCGGGGTGGTGCGCTCCAGCCCCGACTTGCGTCCGGTGGTGGTCAGCAACAGGACCGTGGTGCCCTGCCAGTCGTGGCCCTCCTCGCCGTCGGTCTCCTGGTAGCGGTCGACGTGTTCCTTACCGAACAGCATGGCTCTCCTCGCGTGCCGCGGACCGTGTCCTCACACGGTCCTCGGTCGTGACAACTCCCCGAACACGCTTCCCTCTTCCCACTCGCGGCAACCGTCCGCAGCGTGCGCCGGCCGCCCGGTGCGGGCCTTGACGCGGCGCGGGGCGGTCCCCATGATCGGTCCGTCGGCCGACCGGGCCGGCGTCCGACGTCTCGCCCAGGAGGTCGACCCGGTGTTCCCCCCACCACCCCCCGCCGCCCGGTGGCGCACCGCCGCTGCCGCCCTGTTCACCGCCACGGCGCTGGCCCTGACCGCGGCCCCGGCCGCGGGTGCGCCCGCACCGGCCGCGGACGACATCGCCGACCGGCTCGCGGCCGTCCCCGGCCTGCGGATCATCAGTGAGCAGGAGACCGAGCCCGGGTTCCGCCACTTCGTCCTCGGCTACCGCCAGCCCGCCGACCACGACCGCCCCCGCGACGGCGGCTTCGAGCAGCGGCTCACCCTGCTGCACCGCGGCTTCGACCGGCCCACCGTGCTGCACACGAGCGGCTACGGGGTGAACACGACCCCGTTCCGGGCCGAGCCGACCCGCCTCATCGACGGCAACCAGGTCTCCACCGAGCAGCGCTTCTTCTCGCCCTCGCGCCCCGACCCCGCCGACTGGGACGACCTCGACATCGAGCAGGCCGCGGCCGACCACCACCGCCTCATCGCCGCGCTCGACGACATCTACCGGGAGGCGTGGATCTCCACCGGCGCCTCCAAGGGCGGGATGACATCGGTGTACCACCGGCGCTTCTACCCCGATGACCTGGAGGGAACGGTCGCCTACGTCGCCCCCAACGACACCTACGACCGCGAGGACAGCGCCTACGTCGACTTCTTCGACAGCGTCGGCGACGACCCCCAGTGCCGTGAGGACCTGCGCACCCTCCAACGGGAAGCGCTGCTGCGCCGGGAGAGCCTCGTGGACCGCTACGAGGAGCTGGCCGCCGAGAACGGCTGGACGTTCGATGCGACCATCGGCAGCGCCGACCGCACCTTCGAGATGCTCGTCCTGGACACGCCGTGGGCGTTCTGGCAGTACCAGGCCCCGCAGGCGTGCGCCGATGTGCCGGGCCCCGAAGCCTCCGACGACGACATCGCGGCGTTCCTCGACGAGGTCGCCGGGTTCGAGTTCTACACCGACCAGGGCACCGAGCCCTACCTGCCGTACTACTACCAGGCGGCCACCCAGCTCGGCAGCCCCAGCGTGCCCACCGCCCACCTCGACGGCCTGCTCCGCTACCCGGGCCTGTTCGCGGCCCGCTCCTACCTGACCGACGACCTCGCCGGAGCCCCGTTCGACCGGCGGGCGATGCCCGACATCGACCGGTGGGTGTCCCACCGCTCCGAGCGGATCCTCTTCGTCGACGGGGAGTGGGACCCCTGGGGCGCCGAGCCGTTCCGGGTGGGCGACGGAGCCCGGCGCGAGGCGCTGCACTTCGTGGCGCCGCAGGCCAACCACGGCGCCGACATCGCCGGCCTGGAGGCCGCCGACCGGGAGGTCGCGACCGGCGCCCTGCTGCGCTGGGCGGGGGTCGAGGGGCGGATCGCGGCGCGCGGCGCCGAGCGGATCCCGGCGCTCGACGACGCCGGGGACGGGCGCGGGCGCCGCTGACCCCGCCGCGGAGGAACCTCACGGAGCCGGGTGCAGCAGGTGCAGGCCCAGCTCCGTGAGGCGGTGGCGGACCGTGTTGCCCTCGCGCTCGCTGGCCACGAGGCCGGCGGCGCGCAGCAGCGAGGCGTGCTCGCTGGCCGAGGGGATCGAGATGTCGAGGACCCGGGCGAGCTCGCCGGTGGTGTGGTCGTTGCCGAGCGCGCGCAGCACGCCGGCGCGGGTGCGCCCGAGCAGCCGCGCCAGGACGTCGCCGCCGGGCTTCGGGCCTTCCGATGCGTGGGCGAGGAAGGACACCGGGGCGTGGCCGACCGGGTACATCAGGACCGGCGGCATCGACGGGTCGAAGAAGGTGACCGGCCGGGTGGCGCAGAAGAACGCGGGGATCACGAGCAGGCCTCGCCCACGCAGGTGCAGGTCCTGGTCGTATCCGAAGGGAAGTTCGACCGTGCGCGGGCGCGGACGGGACGCAGGCGCCGTCGCCGCGCGGACGATCGGGGCGGCCGGGCCGTCGCGGGTGGCGACCGCCGCCGCGCTGTCGCGGGCCACATCGGACACATACCCCCAGTAGGGGCGCAGCGCCGTCTCGAAGTAGCCGTTGAGGGCGCGGCCCAGCTCCCGCACCGCACGCGGCTCCTTGCGCGCCAGCCCATCCGTCCATGCGGGGCGCTCGTCGTCGCCGAAGAGGAGGCCGAGCTCGCCGCCGATGCGCCGGCGCGGGGCGCTCAGCACCTCGTCGATCCCCTCCCGGAGGCCGTGGCCGTCGGTGAGGGGGCTGAGGAAGTCGGGCGAGTACCCGACCGCCGGCACGAGGTCGAGCAGCACCCGGCTCTCCGGCGGGAGCCGGGACAGGACGCGCCGGCGCCATTGGCCGAACACGAGCTCGTCGGAGGGAGCGGCGAGCATGTACAGGCTGAGAACGATCTCCCACATGGGTTCGGGACGGGAAACGACCCGCGTTTTCGGCCAATCTCCGGGGGAGAAGTGGATACGCAGCATGACGAATTCCGTTCACTCAATCTCCGGGCATGCGAACGGAACGGAATGCTTGCCGGGCTCATGGCCGTGTGCGGCTGAGGTGGCCACGAAGCCGCGGTTCCGTGGCGTTGCGCGATAACCGGGGCCCTATCGCAGGGATGCTCCCACCCTCACCCGCCGCGGGTCGCCGGTCAAATGACTGGCCAGGCTTGGCCACCCTGTCACGGAACACGGAGAGCCGCCGCCCGGTGACGCGCGCGGCACGCTCCCTGGCCCCCGGTGCCCCTCGCGGAGAATGGCGCACAATGGCGGGGGTGTGGCATTCGCCACGGAAATTCGGTGTTTCTGGAATTGGTGCACGTAATGGCGGCGGAGCAGGATCAGACGTGCTCGGGCGGGGTGTTGCCCGCAGCGCGGATCGCCGCCGGGAGGTTGAGGAAGAACAGGATCACGAAGCCGACGACGAAGAACACCGTCAGTGTCAGGATCGCCAGCCGGTAGTCGCCGCCGGTGGCGTCCAGCGCGACACCGATGGTCAGCGCCCCGAGGAACGCCGACCCCTTGTCGCTGATCTCGTAGAGCCCGAAGTACTCGGCCTCCTTGCCGCGCGGGATGAGGTGGGAGAATACCGACCGCGACAGCGCCTGGGTGCCGCCCAGGACGATGGCGATGAAGAAGGCCAGGAGGAAGAACTGCACCGCGGAGCCGGCCTGGAGCAGCGGCGCCACGCCCACGACGATCACCCACACCACGAGGCTGCCGAGGATGGTCCGCTTGGTGCCCAGCCGGCGGGCGACGGCGCCCAGCAGCAGCGCGCCCCCGAACGCCACGAACTGCACCATCAGGATGGCGCCGATCTGCACCCCCTGGTCCAGCCGCAGAGCCTGGTCGGCGAAGGTCGCGGAGAACGCGATCACCGTCTGGACGCCGTCGTTGAACAGGATGTAGGCGAGCAGGAAGACCAGCGTCCCGGGGTAGGCGCGCAGGCTCTTCAGGGTCCGCCAGAGCTGGCCGAAGCTCGCGATGACCGTGGCCGTCGCCGATGCGCCCGGGGCGGCGTCGCCGAAGGCAACGGGGGCCGCGCCGCCGCGCATGCGGTTGCGCAGCCGGGCCAGCGGGATCAGCGTGAACAGGGCCCACCACACGCCGGCCGAGGCCATGGAGATCCGCACCGCGTGCGCCTGCTCCAGGCCCAGGCTGTCGTGGGACAGGTACAGCCCCAGGTGCACGGTGAGCAGCAGCGCCCCGCCCAGGTAGCCCATGGCCCAGCCGCGGGAGGAGACGTCGTCACGCTCATCGGCTGTGGCGATCTCGGGCAGGAATGCGTTGTAGACGACCACCGACGCGCCGAACGCAAGGTTGGCGAGGACGAACAGGCCGGCGCCCAGCAGGTAGCCGGTCCCCTGGACGAAGTACAGGCCCATGGTCGCGAAGGCCCCGAGGTAGGCCAGGCCGCCGAGCATCTCGCGCTTGCGCCCGGTGTGGTCGGCGATCGCGCCGACCGCGGGCAGGAGGATCAGCTGGAGCAGGACCGACAGGGACGTGGCGTAGGGGTAGAGCGCGGTGGGGTCCATGGACCAGCCCAGCACGCTGATCCGCCCGCCGGCGCCGGCCCCCGCCTCGGCGATGGTGGTCAGGTAGGGGCCGAGGAACACGGTGATGACCGACGTCATGAACACCGAGTTCGCCCAGTCGTACATGTACCAGCCGCGCCGCTCCCGCTGCCTCTCGGCGGGGCCCGGGACGGGCTGGTCGGGTGCGCCGGGCGCCTCGGGTGGGTGGGCCATGGGGGGTTCCTGTCTCACGCGGCGGTGTGCCCGGTATTGTGCCAGGCGCCGCGCTCACGCAGGACATCGCGCAGCGCCACGACGTCGTCGGTGACGATCCCGTCGACCCCGGCGTCGAGCAGGCGGCGCATCAGCGTGGGGTCGTTCACCGTCCACACGTGCACGTGGAGGCCCAGGCGGTGCGCGGTGGCGATGAGGTCGCGGCTGAGCAGCGGGAAGCCGCGGCCGACGCGCAGGGGGATCTGCGCGCAGGCCGCGCCGGCGCGCGCGAGCGCCCGCAGCAGGGGCGACATCGACGCCAGCCGGAGCCGGGCCACGTCGGCGGGCCCGCACGAGGTGGCGACGGGGCGCCCGAAGGCGCGCCGTGCCCGGTCGAGCCGGCGCTGGTGGAAGGAGCCCACGCAGACCCGGTCCCAGGCGTTGGTCCGCCGCACCGCGGCGACGAGGGGGTCCACGGCGCGGTCGGCCTTGATGTCGATGTTGAAGCGCGCCTGGGGCCAGGAGCCGAGCAGGTCCTCCAGCAGGGGCACGGGCTCGACGCTGCCGACGCGTGCGCGGCGCACCTCGGAGTAGGGCAGGTCGGCGATGGCGCCGCCGCGGTCGGTCGCGCGGTCGAGCGTGGGGTCGTGGAAGGCGAGCAGTACGCCGTCGCGCGTGGCGTGGACGTCGGTCTCCAGGTACCGGTACCCGAGGCCGACGGCGTGCGCGAAGGCGGCCGCGGTGTTCTCCAGCGCGCGGAGGGGCCGGCCGTCGTCGCCCACGGTCCACCCGCCCCGATGCGCGAGCCCGATCGGCGCGGGGAGGTCGAGATACCTGTGCCTCACACGCAGCAGTATGCCCAACCGCCGGCCCCGTTGTTTCGGCCGCCCGGTGCACCCTTCGGGAACATGGCGCGGCCCGTGGGTTCCCGGGGCGAGGGGCCGGTGGTCGCGGGGTGGCCGTGGTGGTCGGTGGGGGAGGAGCGTGCAGGCCGGGGCGGGTGCAGCGGGTGAAGGCGCCGCGCGGGCCGAGAAACCCGGTATTCCAGGTGGCTTTTGCACGGTCGCCGCGGCTCTGGGTGGGTGACGGGCGCACCGCCCGCCACCGATCTCCGGTTCCGCGCCGCCGCTCCCGGGCCCCGGCTCCCGGGCGGACCGCGCGGTCCCCATTGCGAAGGGACTCCCTGCATGGCCCCGACCCCCTCGTCCTCCCCCACGCCGCCGCACCCGCACCGGCCGCTCTCCGGCCCCCGCCGCCCCGTCCCCGGCGGCGGGGGCCGCCCCTCGTCCCCCTCCGGCGCGGGCCACCGCCCCGTGGCCCGCCGCCCGGGGGCCGGGTCGCCGGCGGGCCCCGGCGCCGGGCCGCGTGATCCGCGGGCCCGCCAGCTCTCGCACTTCGCCCAGTTCATCGCCGAGGTGCTGGCGGGGGAGCGGGCGCCGGAGCAGATGCGCCACCTGTTCTCCCGGCGGGCCTATGCGCTGCTCCTGCACCGGGCGGGCGGCTATGCGTCGGGCCACCGGCCGCGCGTCACGCGGACCCTGCTGCGCGCCGAGCATCCCGGGGTGACCGAGGTCAGTGCCGTGGTCGACTGCGGCACCCGGTGCCGCGCGCTCGCGCTGCGGGTCGCCTACGCTCAGCACGCCTGGCTGTGCACGCACGTCGAGACCGACATCGGGCGCGGCCGGTGATCCGCCGCCCCGGCCGGAAGACCGGTCGCCGCGCTCCGGCCGGGGCGGTCCCCGCGGTTTCCGGGGGTGCGCAGGCGGGACTCGGCGTCTCTGGCGCTGGAAGGCCGGTTAAAGTACCTTGGAAAGCGCTTTCTCAAACAGAGGGGTAGGACGTATGCACGAGCGGGTGCTGGGCGTCGCCATGAACGGCGTCACCGGCCGCATGGGGTATCGGCAGCATTTGACCAGGTCGGTGCTTGCGATCAGAGAGGCCGGCGGGGTCGTCATGCCCGACGGAACGCGGGTCGTACCCGAACCCGTCCTGGTGGGCCGGTCCGCGGGCAAGGTGCGCGAAATCGCCGAGCGGCACGGGATCGAGCGGTGGAGCACCGACCTCGACTCCGTCCTCTCCGACGACTCCATCGAGGTGTACTTCGACGCGCAGATCACCAGCGCCCGCGAGGACGCGGTGCGCTCCGCCATCGCCGCGGGCAAGCACATCTACACCGAAAAGCCGGCCGCCACCTCCCTCGGCGCGGCGCTGGAGCTCGCCAAACTCGCCCGCGACGCCGGGGTGAAGAACGGGGTCGTGCAGGACAAGCTCTTCCTGCCCGGCATGCTCAAGCTGCGCCGGCTGGTCGAGAGCGGGTTCTTCGGCCGCGTGCTGTCGATCCGCGGCGAGTTCGGCTACTGGGTCTTCGAAGGCGACTGGCAGGAGGCCCAGCGCCCCAGCTGGAACTACCGGTCCGAGGACGGCGGCGGCATCGTCCTGGACATGTTCCCCCACTGGCACTACCTGCTGGAGCACATCTTCGGGCCCGTCCGCGCGGTCACGGCCCGCGCCGTCACCCACATCCCCGAGCGGCGCGACGAGCAGGGGGAGCCCTACGCCGCCACCGCCGACGACGCCGCCTACGCCGTCATCGAGCTCGACGGCGGCGTCGTCGCCCAGATCAACTC
This sequence comes from Nocardiopsis sediminis, assembly GCF_042650565.1. NCBI lineage: Bacteria > Bacillati > Actinomycetota > Actinomycetes > Streptosporangiales > Nocardiopsidaceae > Nocardiopsis > Nocardiopsis sediminis. Next base: position 295,518 of record NZ_JBHSBH010000007.1, on the reverse strand, counting down.
CTCCTGGTGCGTCCGGGTCGACCGCGACGAACTGGTGGAGTTCCAGGTCGACGGCACCGAGGGCAGCGCCGTCGCCGGGCTGCGCGAATGCCGGATCCAGCACCGCGCACTGACCCCCAAGGCGGTCTGGGACCCCGACACCGCCGTGGCCGGCGACTACCGCAGCCAGTGGGACCGCGTCCCCGACAACGCCGACTTCGCCAACGGCTTCCGCGCCCAGTGGGAGCTGTTCCTCTCCCACGTCCACGCCGGCACGCCCTTCCCCTACGACCTGCTCTCCGGCGCCCGCGGGCTGCAAATGGCCGAGGCCGGCCTGGCGTCGTCGAGCTCGGGGCGCCGGGTGGAGATCGAGGAGGCCGAGCTCGCATGAGCGACCTGACCATCGCCCTGCCCGGCCCCGGCGGCACCCTCGCCGAGCACACGCTGCTCGCACGGCCCGCCGCCTCCGCCGGGCCCGTCGCGCCGCCGCGCTCCCGGGTGGCCTACGCCGCCGCCCACGTCGTCGCCGACCCGCTGGCGGGCAACGGCGCCGGCGCCCCCGCCCGCCTCGACTGGGACGCGACGCTGGCGTTCCGCCACCACCTGTGGGACCTCGGCCTGGGGGTGGCCGACGCCATGGACACCGCCCAGCGCGGCATGGGCCTGGACTGGGCGGCCACCGCCGAGCTGATCCGCCGCTCGGGCGCCGAGGCCGCCGGCCGCGGTGCCGCGCTGGTGTGCGGCGCCGGTACCGATCAACTGGGCGCCGACACCGGCACCGCCACTTTGGAAAGCGTTATCTCCGCCTATAGCGAGCAGCTCGCCGTGGTCGAGGACGCCGGGGCCACACCGGTGGTCATGGCCAGCCGGGCGCTGGCAGCCTGCGCGCGCGGCCCCGAGGACTACGCCAAGGTTTACGGCCGCCTCCTGGAGCAGGTGCGCGGCCCCGTCGTCCTGCACTGGCTCGGCACCGCCTTCGACCCCGCGCTGGCCGGGTACTGGGGCCACGACGACCCGGCCGACGCCATCCCCGATGTCGCGGCCCTCATCCGCGAGCACGCCGGCCGGATCGACGGCATCAAGGTGTCGCTCCTCGACGCCGGGCTGGAGGTCCGGCTGCGCGACCTGCTCCCCGAGGGGGTCCGCCTCTACACCGGCGACGACTTCGACTACCCCGGCCTCATCCTCGGCGACGACAACGGGTACTCCGACGCCCTGCTCGGCGTGTTCGCCGCCATCGCCCCCGCCGCCTCCGCGGCCCTGCACGCGCTCGACTCCGGCGACACCGCCCGCTACCGGGACCTGCTCGCCCCCACGGTTCCGCTGGCCCGCCACATCTTCGCCGCGCCCACCTACTACTACAAGACCGGCATCGCCTTCCTGGCCTGGCTCAACGGCCACCAGCCGGGCTTCACGATGGTCGGCGGGCTCCAGAGCGCCCGCGACCTGCCCCACCTCGCCGAGGCGTTCCGGCTGGCCGACGCCGCCGGGGTCCTCACCGACCCCGCCACCGCGGTGGCGCGCATGCGCCTGCTGCTCGACGTCGCGGGGGTGCGGCCGTGACCCCCGCACCCGGCACGGCCCTGCGTGACGTGCCCACGGGCGCGCCCGCCGCGGTCGCCACCCCCGAGCCCGGCGACCCCCGGCTGGCACGGCTCTCGCTCAACCAGGCCACCGTCAAGTACTGGAGCCTCGCCCAGGCGATCGAGGGCTGCCTGCGCGCCGGGCTGCCCGCCATCGGGCTGTGGCGCGAACCCGTCGCCGAGGCCGGGCTCGCCGCGGCCGCGCGGGCCGTGCGCGACTCCGGGCTGCGCGTCTCCAGCTACTGCCGGGGCGGGTTCCTCACCGGCCCCGACCGGGCCGCGGCGCTCGACGACAACCGCCGCGCGATCGACGAGGCCGCCGAGCTGGGCGCGCCGTGCCTGGTCATGGTGGTGGGCGGGCTGCCCGGGGGCGACCGCGACCTCGCCGGGGCGCGCGAGCGCGTCGCCGACGGCATCGCCGAACTCGCGCCCTATGCGGGAGAGCGGGGGGTGCAACTGGCGTTGGAGCCGCTGCACCCGATCTTCTGCGCCGACCGGGCGGTGCTGTCCACCCTGGACCAGGCGCTGGGGGTCGCCGAGCGCTTCCCCGCCGCTCAGGTGGGGGTCGTCGTGGACGCCTACCACGTGTGGTGGGACCCGCGGGTCGAGGAGCAGATCGCGCGGGCGGGGGAGCGCATCGCCTCCTTCCAGGCGTGCGACTGGGTGCTCCCGCTGCCCGCCGACCAGCTCCTGGGGCGCGGCATGGTCGGCGACGGCCACGCCGACGTGGGCCGGCTGCGGCGCGTGACCGACGCCGCCGGCTACACCGGCGACATCGAGGTCGAGATCTTCAACGAGGACGTCTGGAACGCCGACGGCCACGAGGTCATCGCGACCCTCGCCCGCCGCCACGTCCAGTACGTCGTCTGACGGCCATGGCGGCGCACCCTCCCCACCGCCCGCGGCCGCGGATCGCGCACGGCCACGGGCGGCAGCGGAGGCGCACGCCCGGGTCCCCGTCGACGGGCGGAGCGGTCGCCGCGGTGACGGCCTGCCGGGCGGCCCCCTGGGCGGACGCCGTCTCCGCCCGGGTGCGGCGCCCCCGTGCCGGCTTCGTTCGGTACGACTCGGCGGCTGCGCCGACACGACCGATCGCGACGGTCCCGTGCGTCGCGCGACCGGGCTCCCGGCGCGGTCGGGCCCTCGCCGGAGCCCCGGGGCCGACACACGACCTTCGCCGGCGCGTGAACGCGTCCGTCTCCATCCCCCACTGACGAGCCAAAGGACCTGCCCATGCAGCTCGACGGAATCCTCTTCTTCCCGGTCACACCGTTCGACGCCGAGGGGCGGCTGAACGAGGACGCCCTGGACCGCCACATCGGCGCCGGCCTCGAGCACGGGCCCGGCGGGGTCTTCGCCGCCTGCGGAACCGGCGAGGTGCACGCCCTCTCCAACGACGAGCACGCCCGCTGCGTGCGCCGCGCCGTCGCCGCCGCCGGCGGGCGGGTGCCGGTCGTGGCGGGCGCGGGCGGCAGCGTGGGCACCGCCATCGAGCAGGCCGCGGCCGCCCGCGACCTCGGCGCCGACGCCGTGTTGCTGCTCCCGCCCTACCTGGTCGCCGGCCCGCAGGGCGGCCTGGTCGACTACGTGCGCGCCGTGACGTCGGCGGTGCCGATCCCGGTGATCGTCTACCAGCGGGGCAGCATGGTCCTCAGCCCGGCGACCGCGGTCTCGGTGGCCGGGCTGCCGGGCGTCGTCGGGATCAAGGACGGTGTCGGCGACCTCGACCGGATGGCGCGCATCGTCGCCGCTGTCCGGGCGGACCGCGGCGACGACTTCACGTTCTTCAACGGGCTGCCGACCGCGGAGATCACCGTTCCCGCCTACTCCGCCATTGGTGTCCCGCTGTACTCCTCGGCGGCCTTCGCCTTCGTCCCGGAGGTCGCCGGGGCGTTCCACCGCGCCTTCCACGCCGGGGACCCGCTCGCCGAGACCCTGCTCGACGTGTTCTACCGGCCGCTGGTCGCCCTGCGCGACCGCACGCCGGGCTACGCGGTGTCCCTGGTCAAGGCCGGGGTACGGCTGCGCGGCGAGGAGGTCGGCGGCGTCCGGCCGCCCTTCACCGACCCCTCGGCCGCCGAGGTGGACGAACTCGCGGCGATCATCGACGCGGGACTCACCGCGGTCAAGGGGGGCTGAGGCACCGTGCCGCACACCACCGACCCCACTGCGCCGGGCACGGGACCGGCCGCAGCCGCCCCTGCCGCGCCCGCCACCCCGGCCGCACCTCACCCCGGCCCTGGCACCGGCACCGGGACGATCGCCCGCGTGGAGGCCGAGATCCGCCGGCTGCACCTGCACCGGCCCTGGGACGGTGGGGTGGCCTACAACGACATCGTCGTCACCCGGATCACCACCGGCGACGGCCGCACGGGGACCGGCTTCGCGTGGACGCCGCGCGTGGGCGCCCGCGCGGTCCGGGCGCTGCTGCTGGACGACTGCCCCGTGGCGCTCCTGGGCCGCACCCCCGACCCCGGCCCGCGCTGGGACGACCTCGCCGCCCACCTGAGCGAGGCGGGCGCGGGGGGCCTGGCGGCCATGGCGATGGCCGCCGTCGACATCGCCCTGTGGGACCTTGCATCCCGTGACGCCGGCACCCCGCTGGTCGAGCGCATCGGCCGCCGGCGCGGCCGGGTGGCCTCCTACGGCAGCGGCGTCAACCTCGACTACGAGGAGGACGATCTGCTGGAGCAGGTCCGCGGCTGGCTCGACGCCGGCCACGACGCGGTGAAGATGAAGGTGGGCTCCGCCGACCTCGCCCGCGACGTGCGGCGGGTGGCGGCGGTCCGGCGGCTGCTGGGACCGTCGCGGCGGCTGATGCTCGACGCCAACCAGCGGTGGGACCTGCCCGCGGCGATCCGCGCCCTGGGCGCGCTCGCGGAGTTCGCCCCCTACTGGATCGAGGAGCCGCTGCCCGCCGGCGACATCGACGCCCACGTCCGGCTGCGCCGCACCACCGCCATCCCGTTCGCGATCGGGGAGAACCTGCGCACGGTCGGGGAGTTCCGCGCCGCGCTGGCGGCCGGGGTGTGCGACATCGCCCAGCCCAACGCCGTGCGGGTCGGCGGGATCACCCCGTTCCTGCGTGTGGCCGACCTCGCCGCCCAGCACAGCGTCCCGGTCGCCCCGCACCTGCTGCCGGAGCTGTCCACCCAGCTCGCCCTGTGCGTGCCGCTGGTCTCGATGGTGGAGGACATCGACCGCGCCTCCTTCGCCGCCCTGGGCGCCCTCACCCACCCCAGCGGCGTGCGCATCCGCGCCGGCTGGGCAACGTCCGACACCGGCCCGGGGCACGGGCTGGAGTTCGCCTGACCGATATCGGCGGGGGGGG
>NZ_JBHSBH010000007.1:278312-290619 GCF_042650565.1 Nocardiopsis sediminis | reverse complement strand
GTCCGGGCGGCCGCCGAGACGACGCGAGCGCGAGTGATCACCCCGGCGCCTGATCGGGGCGCTCGCGCGGTCATCCGCTGTGACAGGACAGGGTGACCGGGTCCGGGAGGAGGGTCGGTGTCCCGGTCCCACGGCTTGGGCCATCCGGACCGGGTTTTCGAGCGGTGCGCGTGGACATGCGCCGTGGGCAAGCGCGTCGGCCCGTGGCCCGGAGCTCGTTCCGTGGCGGCCCTGGCCGTCGTGACCGGGCGGCCGCGCGTGCGCGGGGGTCACCTTCGCGTGGTCGGCAGGTGGTCGCCTTGGTGTGGTCGGTGGGTTGCCGGCCGGGCGCGGCGACACCGGGTGGTGCGGCGGGGCCGGGTTCCATGGCATCGGCCTTCCGGCCCGGTATGTTCGACCGATGGGCGCGGTCGTGCCGCGGGAATGCGCCTGGCCGGAGGCCGGGCACGCGTTCCGTGGCGGTACCGGCGCGACACCGTCGCGGGTCGCGTGCACCGCGGATGCGGGGCCCCGGGACCTGCCGGCCGGGCCCGTGCGGCGACCGCGCCGCGCGTCGTGGCCACCGCACCGCAGCCGTTCGAAGGGACCGACATGGACGCCCGCGTCGCCGCCGGACCGATCGCGGGGGCGTTCGGCCTCGGCGCGCTGACCGAGGCGCCCGCCGCCGTCGGCCAGCCCGGTGCCGCACGGTGGAAGTTCACCACCGAGTCAGGTTCTTACCTGGTCAAACGCCTCTGGGCGGGCGAGGACCCGCCGTGGTGGCGTCACGTCGCCGCCAAGATGGACTTCGAGCGCCGCGTCCGCTCCGCCACCCCCATCGTGACCGCGCGGCCGGTCGAACCCGAGCGGCCGGCGTTCGGCTGCGCCGCCCGCGTCGGCGAACAGGGCGTGTTCCGGGCCTACGAGTGGCTCGACCACCGCGACCCCGGCTCCGCCGACGACCTCACGGACTGGGTCGCCCGCACCCTGGTCGCCCTGCACGGGGTTGCGCCCGCCGAAACCGGCCTCGGCTCGGCGTGGGACTGCTTCGGGGTCTACCCCGAGGCCACCTGGCGGGGGTGGATCACGGCGGCGTCCGACCTGGACCGGGCGTGGGCGGGCCCGCTCGGCGACCACATGGACACGGTCCTCGGGCTGTCGAAACGGCTCACGGCGGCCTGGGAGCGCGCGGACGACCGGGTGGCCACCCACGGGGACTTCGAGCCCTACAACGTGCTCATCACCGCCGACGGCCCGGCGCTGGTCGACTGGGAGAGCGTCTGCTACGAGAGCGCCACGATGGAGGCCGGCCGGGCCGCGCTGGCCTTCGGCGGTAGCGACCCCCAGCGCGTCGCCGCGATCCTGCGCGCCTACCGCGAGGCGGGCGGGCGGCCGGTGGACCTCGGCCCCGACCGGTTCCTGCGCACCTCGGCGCTCACGCTGTGCCACATCACCGAGCTGGTCCGCGTCTCGCTCGGCGAGCTTCCCCCTTCGGGCTGGATGGACGCGGCCCGCCTCGACGCCGAGATCGCCGACCGCATCCGGCGCCTGCCCGGCGAGGTCGCGGCCCTGACCCGCCTCGCCGACCACATCGGCGCCCTCTAGGAGCGCGTCCGTATCCGGTCTCCGCGGCGACGGCGAACGCGCGGCGTCCGGCCGACTCGGCGGCCGGCTGCGGCACCCGTCCCACTCCGCCGTGCGGCACGCGGCGTCCAACCCACGACCGCGGCTCGGGGGTTTCCGCCCGGCTCCGGCGCGTGCCTCGGGAGCCCTCTGATGCCGAGCGGCACCGGCCCGGCTCAGGCGCGGGACGAGGGCGGGGCCGTGCTCTCGCGCATCACGACCTCGCCGGCCACCGGGACCGTGCGCGGGCGATCGGGCTGCTCGTCCTCCAGCGCCAGGCGGGCGGCCTCCTCGCCCATCCACTCCAGGGGCAGCCGGACCGTGGTGAGCGCGGGCGTGAGGTCGCGCAGCGTGGGGATGTCGTCGAACCCCGCCACCGACAGGTCGCGCGGCACCTGGAGCCCGGAGTCGTGCAGCGCCGCCATCGCGCCCGTGGCCATGACGTCGTTGACGGCGAACAGGCAGGTGGCGTCGGTGCCCTCGGCCAGCAGCCGGCGAGTGGAGGCGTACCCGCCGTCGCGGGTGAACGCGCCGTGGACGACGTTGTGCGGCGCCAGCTCGATCCCCGCTCCGGCGAGAGCCGCGTGGAACCCGTCGAGCCGGTCGCGGGCCGTGCGCAGGTCGGTGGGCCCGGCGAGGATGGCGAAGCGCCGGTGTCCCTGCTCGATCAGCCGCCGCGCAAGTTCCGCGGCGCCGTTGCGGTTGTCGGGGACCACGGTGTCGGCCGGCAGCCCCTCCTGGGAGACGCAGGCGACCCGCCCGCCGCGCCCGGCGAACATCGTGATCTCGTCGGCCAGCCGCCGGGTGCTCTCCTCGTCGACGGTGCGGCTGCCCGCCAGCACCACCGCGCGCGCCCGGTGCGAGCGCAGCGTGGCCAGCAGCTCCAGCTCCCGTTGCGGCGTGCGCGCGGTGGTCCCCAGGATCACGATCAGCCCCTCGTCCTCGGCGGCGCGGGTGACCCCCGATGCGATGCTGGAGAAGTAGGGGTCGGCGATGTCGTGCACGATCAGCCCGACCAGGGAGCTGGTGTTGCGCGCCAGCGTCTGCGCTGAGGCGTTGGCGAGGTAGCCCAGCTCATGGGCGCTGGTGGTGACCCGTTCGCGCAGCTTCTTGCCGACCTGCCGGGTGCTGCCGTTGAGCACCCGCGATGCGGTCGCCAGCGACACCCCGGCGTGCCGGGCGACCTGTTCCAGTGTCACGTATCCGCCAGTCACGGCGTTCCTCCGCCCGGTCCGGGAAAACTCTTTCCGACGTTCGATGATAGGACCGCCCCGGCCGCCCAACGGCCGACGCGCACCTGTTACCAGCCGTGATACCGGACACGCCCGGACCTGCCCGGTCAGGGAGGCCGGGCGGGTATCGGACCAGGATCGCGGCCGGGCCGGTTCAGGGCGCGTCGGCGCGCCCCAGCTCGGTGCGCCAGTCGCGCGTGGGCCGCCACCCCAGGGCGCGCTCCGCGGCGCCGGAGGTGAACGCCGCCTGTGTCCCCGTGAGTCCGGCGGCGGCGCCTTCGGTACCGGGGTGGTAGCGGGGCAGCAGCTCGGCCAGCGGGCGTTCGGCGAGCGCGTCCTCGGCGATCGCGTGCAGGACCTGCCCGTTGGCCACCCGCTCGGGGTGCTCGGCGATCAGCGCGAACAGCTCGGCCGCATCGCGGGCGTCGATGTAGTTGAACAGCGAACCCGCGGCCAGCCCGGGGTCGGCCAGGCGCTCGGCGACCGTGTGCCCCTGCTGGGTCGTGGCGCCGGCCCACTCCTCGGGCGCCAGCACGTAGCCCGGCCGGACGGCGGCCAGGGTGCACCCGCCGCTGCCGGCGCGCGCCAGGGTGCGCACCGTCTCCTCGATGATGGCCTTGCTCAGCCCATAGGAGTGCCACGGGGCGACCGGGTGCTCCTCGTCCAGGGGGAGGTAGCGGGGCGCCCAGGTCTCAGGGCCGTAGCCGAACACGGTGGGGCTGGAGGCCGCCACGGCCGAACGCGCCCCGTGTGCCACCGCCGCCGACAGCACGGCCCAGGCCAGCCGGGTGTTGACCGACAGGATCTCGGTGTCGGGGCGGCCGAAGGGCACGGCCACGCCCGCCAGGTGGATCACCGCCTCGGGCCGCGCCTCGGTGAACACCGCCTCGCGCGCCGCCTCGTCCAGCAGGTCGGCGGTGCGCGGCGTCACCCCCGGGGCCGCCCCCGGGGCGACGTCGACGGAGGTGACCTCGTGTCCCCGTGCCGCCAGTTCCGCGACGACGCTGCGGCCGAGGCGGCCGGATCCGCCGGTGACGAGGGTGCGCATGGTGCTGGTCCTGTCTGCTTCGCTGATCGCGTGATCGGTCGGGTGGGTGTGGTCAGGCCCCGGGACGCGCCGGGGTCGGGGCAGGGGCCCGGGCACCCCGCGCGAGCGGGGCGCAGGCGAACCTGCGGCGCAGGGGCGCGACCGCCGGCGGGCGCATCACCCGCCCGCGCCGGGGGCACCGGCCGCATCGTCCGCCGAGCAGGCGTGCGCGGCGGCCGCCAGGGCGGCCAGGGTATCGGGGTCGGGGTGGCCGTCGGCCACGACGGTGACCACCCGGCGGTCGATCACCGCGCCCGGGCCGACCTCCAACGGGTGGCTCCAGGCCAGGGAGGCGCCGACGCCGGGATACTGGCCGGCGCGCAGGAACCAGGGGTCGCGCACCTCGCCCGCGGCCACGAACACCAGCGTCCACGGCGCCCCGGCGGTGGAGCGCCCGCTGAGCGCGAGCCAGGGGGAGCGGGACCCGTGCAGCGCCTTCTCGCCCTCCGCCGTGGGGCCGATGCAGCGCGGCGCCTCGGCGGCGATCGGCGCGCGCCAGAAGAACCCGCCGTACCCGGCGCCCGGGCGGCCCTTGGTGGCAGGGCTGTGCAGGCGCAGCCGCCGCCCGCTGCTGTTGCGCAGCCGGGTGCGCAGGTCCAGGGCCCACACGCCCTCGCCCAGGTCGTGCGCCGTGGTGTCGCGCACCTCGCTGATCAGCTCCGACCCGTCGGTGCCCACCCACGCCAGCTCCTCGGTGCGCGCGGAGGGGGCGGCGCGCCGCCACCGCCGGTGCTCCTGGCGCCCGTGGTTGGCCAGCAGGACCGGGCCGCGGTCGCGCACGAACGTGGTCCCGCCCCAGAAGCTCACCCCGGCGACGTCGGCCACGGCGACGCCCACGCCCAGGTGGTGGCGGTGGTCCTCGGGGTGGGTCTCGGTGACCACGGTCCCGGTGAGGGTGCGCACGGGGTGCAGGTGGGGGCGGGGCGACAGGACGGGGTCCACATCGGTGCCGCTGTCGTACTCGGCGACGACCGCGCCCCGGCAGGTGAGCGCGATGCTGCGGGGGTCGGGCACGGGGGCTCCTTGCGGGCAGGCCCGGCGAGGCCGGGGGAGGGGGACGGGGGGTCGTTGGTGGCGGGCCGGTGGGCGGGAGTGTCGCGCGAGCGGGGGCCAGTTAGCCCTGGGCCGCCCAGGCGGCGCCGGATTCGGAGAACAGGGTGATGCGCTGCGCGCACTCCTCGATGAGGCCTTCGACGCCCGTGATCACGCGGTGCACGCCGTCGGCCTCGGCGGTCACGGTCTGCTCCGCCGCGGGGATGGGGCGCGGCGCCGGGGCCCGGCGGATCGCCTCCAGGACCGACATGAACCCCTCGGTGCGGCCGGCCGGCACCAGCAGCGGGACACCGTCGCGCAGGTGGGCGACGAGGTTCTCCAGCAGGTCGGTGCGCGGATGCGTGGTGATCTCCGGGGCGACGCCGGGGCGCTCCAGGTGGACTTCGTCGCGCGTGTAGAACAGGGTGATCCGGCCGGCGCGGCCGTGGACGATCAGCCGCGGCAGGCGGTGCTGCGGCGCGCACAGCGTCGCCGCGATGCAGATGGGGGTGGAGTCGGGGGCGCGGAGCCGGACGCAGGAGGTGTCGTCGCTCTCGATGTCGTGGGCGTGGAAGAGCTCCAGCTCGATGCCGTCCGCCGCCGTTCGGTCGGCGCCGGCCACGGCCAGGGCGGTGGCGACGGCGTGGGCGAAAGGGTTGGTGAGGGCGCCGTCGACCACGTCGCGGCCGTCGAGCCGGCGCCGGCCGGCCCAGGCGGCGCGGTCGTAGTACGCCGACGTGCGGATCCAGGTGCAGGCCCCGCCGATCCCGGTGACCTCCCCGATCGCGCCGGAGGCGATGAGATCGCGGACGGCGTCGACCGCGGTCGATCCCAGGCTCTGGAAGCCGATCTGGCAGGCCGCCCCGGCGGTCTCCACGGCGCTGCTGAGCGCGCGGAACTCCGCGAGGGTCGCCGTGGGCGGCTTCTCCAGCAGCAGGTGCGAGCCGTGCTCGAGGGCGGTGCGCGCCAGGGGCAGGTGGGTGTGGATGGGGGTGGCCAGGATCGTCACGGCCGCCGGCGTGCGGCGCAGCAGAGCGCCGAGGTCGGCGTCCTGCCCGACGTCGCCGTCGGCGCGCAGCTCCTCGGGGGGTAACGGGGTGCTGTCGCAGACGCCGGCCAGGCGCACCAGCCCCTCCGCCGCGAGCCTGCGGACGTTGGCCAGGTGGGTGCGGCCGTGCCCGTGCACCCCGGCCACCACCACGGGCAGCGGTTCCTCGCTCATCGTGGACATCCCTTCCCTGCTCCGGGGCCGGTTCGGGCCGGCGGCGCGGTGGCCCGCCCGGGCCGCCGGCCGGACCGGCAGGAGACCCGCCCAGCCTTTGGAAAGCGCTTGCCAAATGTAAATGCGGGCTCGGATCGGTGTCAACGGGCAGAGCCCTGGCCCGTGTCCGGGATGTCGGGTTCGGCAACGACTCTGTAACGCGGCTTGACGTGCGTCACACTCGGGATGTTCCATGGGGAGCCATCCGCCGTAAACGTTTACAGAAATTCACACCGCCTCCTGCTGTAAACGTTTACAGTTCGCGTCCGCACAGATCAGGGGAGGAACGGATGGCCTCGCGCACCAGCCCGACGATCACCACGATCGCCCAGGCGGCGGGCGTGTCGATCGCGTCGGTCTCGCGCGTGCTCAACGGCCTGCCCGTCCGCGCCGAGACCGAGCGCCGCGTCCTCGACGCCGCCGACCGCCTGGGCTACGTCCCCAACTCCGTCGCCCGGTCGCTGAAGTCGGCCCGCACCCACCAGATCGCCTTCGCCGTCGAGGACATCGGCAACCCCGTCTACCTCGCCATGCTCCGCGAGATCCAGCCGCTGCTGAAGGCCGCCGGCTACCGGCTGGTCCTGCACTCCACCGGCGCCGACGCCGCCGAGGAGATCGAGGTGCTGCGCGGCCTCGGCCAGCGCTACGCCGACGGCCTGATCATCGTCCCCATCCGCGTCACCCCCGACCACCTCGCCGAGCTGCGCGCCGCCGAGGCCCCGGTGGTCGTCATCGGCTCCCTGCCCGACAGCGGACTCGCCGACAACGTCCGCACCGACTCCCGCCGCGGCGTCGAGATGGCCCTGCGCCACCTGGCCGACCTGGGCCGGCGCCGGATCGGCTTCATCAACGGCCCCGCCGACACCGTCCCCGGCCACGCCCGCTCCGAGGCCTTCCGCTCCGGCACCGCCCGCGCCGGGCTGGCCGTCGCCGACGGCACCGTCCACGAGGGCCGCTTCGACCGCGAGACCGGCGCCGAGGCCGTGCACCGGATGGCCGACGCCCCCGCCCCGATGCCCGACGCCCTGCTGTGCGCCAACGACCTCATCGCCCTGGGCGCGCTCGACGCCCTGCGCGCCCGCGGCCTGGACGTGCCCGGCGACGTCGCGGTGGTGGGCATGGACGACACCGACCTGGCGGCGGTGTCCTGGCCGCCGCTGACCAGCGTCTCACTGGGATCGGCCGAGCGCGGCGCCCACGCCGCCCGGCTCCTGCTGGACCGGCTCGGCGCCGACACCGGCGCCGCCCCGTCCGCGCCCCGGGCCGTCACTGTCGAACCGCGCCTGATCGTGCGCGCATCAACGGGAGGTGCACGTGTCGTCGACGACGGCTCCGCCGCGGGCTGAGCCCACCCCGCCCGCACCCGGCGCGCCCCCGCGCCGGCGGCGGGCGGCCCGGCCCGACCGCTCGGTCCTGGCGCTGATGGTCCCGGCACTGGTGCCGGTCCTGCTCTTCAGCGTCGCGCCCCTGGTCTATGGGGCCTACCTGGCCTTCACCGATGCCCGCTCCGGGCGCAACGTCGACATCGGCTTCGTCGGCCTGGAGAACTTCGCCGAGCTGCTCGCCGACGGCGACTTCTGGGCGTCGTTCCAGATCGGCCTGGTGTGGGCGGTCGGCGTCACCGTCCTCCAGCTCGCCGCGGGCATGGGCCTGGCGCTCCTGCTCGACCAAGACCTGCGGCTGCGCTGGCTGGCCCGCACCCTGGCGATGGTGCCGTGGGCGATGCCGCCGGTCATCGTCGGCCTGATGTGGCGGCTGGTGTACCACCCCGACGCCGGCATCCTCAACGCCACCCTGCGCGACCTCGGGCTGATCTCGGGCGACATCGACTGGCTCAACGACTTCTCCGTGGCGCTGCCCGCGATCATCGTCGTCGGCGTGTGGACCGGGATGCCGCAGACCACCATCGTGCTGCTGGCCGGGCTCCAGGGTGTGCCGCGCGAACTGCACGAGGCCGCAGAGGTCGACGGCGCGGGCGCCTGGCGGCGCTTCCGCAATGTGACCCTGCCCCAGCTGCGCCCCGTGGTCGCCACCATCACCTCGCTGAACTTCGTGTGGAACATGAACGAGTTCGCCCTGGTGTGGGTGCTCACCCAGGGAGGCCCGGGCGGGCGCACCCGGCTGCCGATGCTCTACGCCTACGAGGAGGCGTTCCGCTACGGCTTCTTCGGCTACGCCGCGGCCATGGGCGTCGCCATCGTCATCGTCGTCCTCGCGGTGCTCGCCGTCTACCTGCGCCGCCAACTGAAGGAGCTGCGATGAGCGCGACACCCACCGTGTGGTCGGGCCGGCGGGCCCGGCGCGCCACGGGCCGGGCACTCCAGTACCTCGCCCTGGCGGGCTACCTGGTGTTCCTCGGGTTCCCGCTGGTGTGGCTGGCCTCGACCGCACTGAAGACCTCGCGCGAGATGGCGCGGCTGGACCCCACCTGGATCCCGCTGGAGCCCACGCTCGCCAACTTCGCCGCGGCGTTCGGCGAGCAGGACCTCATCGGCGCGGCGCAGCGCAGCCTGGTGGTCGCGCTCGCCTCGGCGGTCCTGGTGGTGCTCATCGCGCTGCCCGCCTCCTACGCGCTGGCGCGGTTCCGCTCGCGGCTCAACTCGGTGGCGCTGGGGTGGGTGCTGGTCAGCCAGGTCTTCCCATTCATCCTGATCATCATCCCGGTGTTCATGATCCTGCGCACGATGGGCCTGGTGAACACGCTCACCGGCCTCGTGGTCGTGCACGTCACCTTCTGCCTGCCGTTCGTGCTGTGGATGCTCCAGGGCTACGTCCGCGGGGTGCCGCCGGTGCTGGAGGAGGCCGCGGCGGTCGACGGCGCCGGGCGGTGGCGGACGCTGGCCAGCGTCGTGGCCCCGCTGCTGGCCCCCGGGGTCGTGGCCGCGCTGATGTTCGGGTTCATCTCGTCGTGGAACGAGTTCCTGTTCGCCCTCATCCTGCTCAAGGACCCGCAGGTGCAGACGCTCCCGCTCGCCCTGGTGCGCTTCACCGGCCCCGAGGGCGTGGTCCGGCTCGGGCCCCTGGCCGCCGCATCCCTGCTGGCGACCATCCCGAGCCTGGTGTTCTTCACATTCATCCAGCGCCGCCTCCAGGGCGGCCTGGTCTCCGGCGCGGTGAAGGGATGACCCGCCGTTTCGGCCCACGCGGTTCCGCCACCCCGGCGGACCCGGCACCACAGGAGGTGTTCCCCATGCGTCGCAGCTTCGTGCCGCTGACCGCGGCCGCTCTCACCGGGACGCTCGCGCTGAGCGCGTGCGGCTCGGGCGCCGACGATGGCCCCGTCACGCTCCAGTTCCTCAGCCTGGCCTGGCAGACGGAGTCGGTCGAGGCCAACGAGCGGCTGGTGGAGGAGTGGAACCAGGCCCACCCCGATATTCAGGTCGAGTACGTCCAGGGCAGCTGGGACAACGTCAACGACCAGCTCACGACCGGGTTCGAGGCCGGCGACCCGCCCGACGTCATCCACAACGACTCCCCGGCGCTGGCCGGCTTCGCCGGGCGCGGCTACCTGACCGACCTCACCGGCATGCTCCCCGACGACCTCAAGGACGACATCCGCCCCGAGGCGTGGGAGACCGCCACCTTCGGCGACCAGATCGTGGGGGTGCCCTTCCTCCAGGAGTCGCAGGTGTTCATCGCCAACCGCGCGCTGCTGGAGGACGCCGGCGTGCGCATCCCCACCCCCGACGACCCCTGGACCTGGGACGAGTTCGCCGAGATCAGCAAGGACTTGACCGACGACGACACCTACGCCGTCGCCTGGCCGCTGGGCAGCCCCGTCAACCGGGTGCTGAACCTGTCGCTCAACTACGGCGGCACGTTCTTCGACGTCGACGACGAGGGCCGCGCCACCGCCCGCATGGGCGACCCCGAGCGCGAAGTGCTCGAGCGCATCCACGACCAGATCCACACCGACCACACCGCCGACCCCGGCACGGTCGGCATGTCCGGCTCCGACCCGCTGCCGGCGTTCTTCGCCGAGGAGTACGCGATGGTGCAGGTCGGCGTCTACGCCCGCCAGCAGATCGTGGAGCAGGCGCCCGAGGACTTCGACTGGGTCACCATCCCGCCGCTGGTCGGCGACACCGCCGAGCAGGGCGCCGCCTCCCAGACGCTCTCGGTCGCCGCCGACAGCGCCCACCCCGAGGAGGCGGCCGAGTTCATCTCCTTCTTCACGAACGCGGAGAACCAGGTCGACCTGGCACTCGGCGACTGGCTGCTGCCCACCAGCCAGGAGGCCGCCGCGGCACCGGAGCTCACTACCGAGGAGAACGACTGGGACGTCGCCACCGCCTCGGCCGACGACCTCGTCGTCGCCCCCTACCTGCACGTCCAGGGCTTCGACGAGTGGAAGAACCGCGTCGCCCAGCCCGCTCTGGAGGAGTACTTCAGCGGTGAGATCGACATCGACGAGCTCAGCGAGCGGCTGGAGACCGAGGGCAACGACGTGCTGAGCCGGTACAACTGATGACGGACACGGTCCCCACCGCCGGCGTGCGCGACCGCGCCCGGGGCGCCCTCCTCGGCCTGGCGGCCGGGGACGCCCTGGGGCGGCCCGCCGAGAACCTGGCGCCCGGCGAGATCGCCCGCCGGTGGGGGAGGCTCACCGAACTGGAGACCGGCCCCGACGGGGTCGCAGCGGGCACCGACGACACCGAGTACTCCGTCTTCGCCGCGCTGCTGCTCGCCGAGCACGGCCACGCGCTCACCGCCGACCACGTCGTGGCGGCCTACCGCGAACAGGTCCTCACCATCGAGGGGCCGATGCGCGGCGCCGGGTTCTCCGAACTCGGCACCGCGCAGGCGCTGCGCCGCGGCCTGACCCCGCCCCTGACCGGCCGCGCCCACCACCACGGCTGGTCCGACGGCCTGGCCATGCGCGCCGCACCCTACGGGGTGTTCGCCGCGGGCGACCCCGAGGAAGCCGCCCGGCTGGTGGCCATCGACGGGTCGGTCAGCCAGTCCGGCGAGGGCATCCTCGGCGGGCGCGCCGTCGCCGCCGCCGTCGCGGCCGCCATGACCGGGGCCGGCCCGGACACGGTCGTGGCGGCGGGGCTCGCGGCCGTCCCCGCCGACTCCTGGACCGGACGCAACCTGCGCGCCGCCCTCGCCGTCGCCCGCGCCCACCCCGGACCCGGCGAGGAGTTCACCCGCGCCCTGCACGACGCCGTCGTGCAAGGCCACTACCCCTGGACCGACCTGGCGCCCGAAGCGGTCGCCCTCGCCTTCGCCGCCTACCTCGCGGGCGGTGGCGCGGTCGAGGACTCCGTGGTCACCGCCGCCAACCTGGGGCGCGACGCCGACACCACCGCCGCCATCGCCGGGGCGATGGCCGGCGCCGGGCACGGCAGCGCGGGGGTCCCGGACCGCTGGCGCCGCGCCATCGGCCCGGTCCGCGGCGCCTGCCTGCCCGCTGTGGCCGGCCGCCACGTCGCCGACACCGCCGACCTGCTCGTCGCGGCACAGGGGAAGGGGAGGCCCGCGTCATGACCGGACCCGACACAGGGGAGCGGCCGACCGCACCGGGCGGCGCACCCGCGCGGCCCGAGGTCCGCCGCGACCGTATCCGCGGGGCCTTCACCGGGCTGGCCATCGGTGACGCCGCCGGGTGGCCGGCCGCCCGGCACCGGTTCGGGCTGCTTGCGCCCTGGACCCGTCGGCTGGGCCGCGAACTCGACCTCTTCGCCGAGGAGCACGGCGTCACCACCCTCCCGGTGCCCTTCGCGCTGAACCAGCCCGTCGCCCCGCTGGCGCTCGGCCCCTCCGACGACGCCGAATGGTTGGCGTGGACCGCGCGCACCATCGGTCGCGACCGGGCCGAGGCGTTCGGCGACATCGCCGAACGCACCGACATCCGGGCCCGGATCTCGGTGCGCACCGCACTGGACCACCTGGCGCGCGGCACCCGGCCGCCGGTCAGCGGGCACGACAACCCCCACCACTTCGACGACGCCGCGGCCGTGCGCGCGGTCGCCTTCGGCGCCGCGCACAGCGGGGACCCGGCCGGGGCCGCCCGCTCGGCTGAGGCCGACGCCCGGGTCACCAACGCCCTGGACGGGGTGGCCGGCGCCCGGGCGATGGCGGGCGCCCTCG